>NZ_VUNR01000009.1 GCF_009695585.1 Anaerovibrio slackiae | reverse complement strand
TGTCACTTACTATTATATCACCACTATGTTCTATTGTCCACCTCAATTACTTGCGTAAATTCGGTGGACGTGGCATTCATCTCCCGCCTATAGAGGCAGGGAGTCTTCTGCCACATTAAGATAAAAACTGCCGCAACTATCCTGCGGCAGCCAAAACAGCAAATATACTCAAATATATTTCAATATTTATACCAGGAATTATCCTTCTCTTTCTCCACACGCTTTGCCAGCACCTCCGACTGCTGCAGGAGACAGCGCAGCATTTCCATATTTTCCTGTATCTCAGAAGAATTATCCTCCTCGACCGCCTCATTTTTTAACGTCATCAGTTTTCCCACTATGGCTCTCAGCTGCTGGGAAATCTGCAGCTCATCATCATCGCTCTCCCTCCCCAGCAGATAATCAATACTCACATCATAAAAATCCGCAAAATCTATCAATGCGCTCAGTTCCGGCATCCGCTTTCCATTCTCAATCATGGAAATAGCTGCCGAGGTATAGTTTCTGCTGTACCTCTCATTGTACAGCTTCCTGAATTCCTCCTGATTCAATCCCTTCTGAAGCCGTAAATTCCTAAATTGTGTCATGCTGCTTCACCAACCTTCTACTATCATTTTATGACACCATGCCTTACCTTAAATTTTGCATAAATTCTGTATATCAAGGGTATCCCCCATAAATAACTGCTAAAAAATCCTGCAAACAGCCAATCCTCTGCCAAGTACCTGGCACAGAAAAAGGTAGTTACCGCCACATAAACAGCACTAAAAGCCGACAGCTTCATCAAGGGTTCTTCCTTATGCCCCCGCAAATAAACAGCAATACTATTCACCCACGCCTGACAAAGCCAGCACAAAAATAAAATCACCATGCTCGTCAGCGGCAGCACACGCTGGAAAAAACTGATATCATCAAATATAAAATACAAAACAAAAAACGCACTGCCCCCCAAAGCCATCGTTGCTAAAACTGCTGTACATCGCTTAACAAACAAATCATCCAATTCCTGCCAATTCTTCATTTCAATCAGCATATTTATTCTGGGGATAACTGCTGTTATCCAGGCAAAAGAAATATTGAACCCAGCAGTCCATGCCGCAATGCTCATACCTGTCTTCCCAGCATAATCCGCACCAAAAAATGCAAACGCCAGCGGCACAAACAGCTGAAAAATAAAATAGCCGCTTCCCCAGCTTACAGCATACCGCCATATCAATCCGGAAAACTCCGGCCACCAGTCATACCTATATCTGGCAGCAGTCTTCCATAACTGCTGTGCAGCTACACAAAAATTACGCCACAGCAATCCTGTTCCTGCCAGTGCCGATAGCAACATCCCACATGCTAAAGCCCAAAGCCCCATCTCGCTATATAATCCAGCCAGCATAGTACCGGAATTGATTATCACCAGTATCATGCGGATTTTTTGCACCCTTGCCACGGAATTGCAGCCTTCAAAAAAGGACAGCATAGCTACGTTAAAAAACGACCAGGCTGACATAACAGAATAAAGCAGCCACGCCCCATGCCAGGCTATCCCATCATCCTTCATCTGCAGGAACAGCCAGCCTCCTATCACAATTGCCGGAAAAACAATACCTATTGCCTTCCCCAGCCAACTCAGGCAAAAATGAAAAAATGAAGCCAGCCTCCACAAAGCCTTAACATCACCACAAATCGTACCATTTTCCGCGAAGGACAAATGTGCAAATTCATGAGCTGTAAATTGGAGAATGATAGTGGAAAAGCCCAGGTCTGCAAAAACTGCCAGCGCAGCAATACTTGTAAAGGTATACCAGTATCCCTGCTCGACAGGAGTCAGAAACAATGGTATGCAAATCAGCAATGCAGGACCTGCCACTACTCGCCACAACTGATTCAAAAGAGTATGAAGCATATCTTTATTTAACAACAGCACCTCAACTCCCCCACTACAAACAAAACTCTCCTGAATGTATTTTTGTGAAAAACATTTTTGCAACACTTGTATTTTTATATTGTAATTATAGCATCTTTGTATTATAATCATCTTGCAAACATTTTTTCGCAGGATAAATTATTCCTGTTCCGTCATGCCCACTATCCTGCAAGAATTAATTTTGGTATAATGTAAAGGAGGAAGACACAATGGCAGCCAAATTCAGAAATATTTTGAAGCCCTGGGAAGAACTTACTTTCATTGACGATTACATGTTTAAGCTGGTACTCAGAAAGCATCCCAAACTCTGCCAGCGGCTCCTGGAAACCATCCTGCAAATAGAAATCAGGAAAATTGTTTTTCTGGAAGCAGAACAGACTATTGAGCCAAAATATGACAGCCACGGTATCAGGCTGGACATTTATGTGGCTGATGACCAGAATACTGTTTACAATGTAGAAATGCAGGTACGCCCATACACTGATTTGCTGCTGGCAAAGCGTATGCGGTACTACCAGTCTACTATAGATATTGATGACCTCAAGCCCGGGGAAGGATATGACAAACTGCCAAAGTCCTTCATCATCTTTCTCTGCCCATTTGATTTCATGGGCGGAAAACGCTGCTTCTACATCTTCCGTACCTATTGCCAGCAGGACAAGGATTTGCTCTTTCCTGATGAAGCAACAAAAATCATTATTTCCAGCACCGGCAATATCACTGAAGATACACCTCGGGCATTAATACCGCTGATAAACTACATGAACGGCAAAGCCGCCGAAGGCGAGCTGGTCATGGATATTGACTCTGCAATCAACACCGAAAAAACTATCGAGATAGAAAGGAGAAAATACATGACTTACGAAATGAAAATGCGTGAATTCAGGCAGGAAGGATATGACGATGGGTTTGAAGCTGGATTTGAAAATGGTTTCGAAAATGGAGAAAGTACAGGGCGCATCCAATCTGCCAGAGACTTCATTGCTAGCGGCATACTCTCATTTGATGACATAAAAGCCACCGGTAAATACACTGATGAAGAACTTGCCGCCATCAGGCAATAATCTGTATCATTCCTTCCCTAACGCCAAGATAATAAAAAACCGTTTCTGCCTTAATAATCTACAAAATCATCATCTCCAGCACCGGCAATATCACCGAGGATACTCCTCGGGCATTAATACCGCAGATAAACTACATGAACGGCAAATCCGCCGAAGGAGAGCTAGTCATGGATATTAACTCTGCAATCAACACCGAAAAAACTATCGAGATAGAAAGGAGAAAATACATGACTTACGAAATGAAAATGCGTGAATTCAGGCAGGAAGGATATGACGATGGGTTTGAGGCCGGATTTGAAACTGGAAGCACTAATGGCACAATACGGACTATTCGCAACATGATCGCTGACGGGTTAACTACCTTTGAAAAAATAAAAGCTACCGGAAGATACTCCGAGAAAGAACTTGCTGCTATAAAGCAATAATCTAAACCATTCAAAAACTTCGTGCCATCACAACCTCGTTCTATCCTAACTGAACCACCAAAAATGTTATCTTCAGCACCGGCAATATCACTGAAGATACACCTCGGGCATTAATACCACTGATAAACTACATGAACGTAAAAACTGCCGAAGGAGAGTTGGTCATGGACATTGACTCTGCAATCAACACCGAAAAAACTATCGAGATAGAAAGGAGAAAATACATGACTTACGAAATGAAAATGCGTGAATTCAGGCAGGAAGGATATGACGATGGGTTTGAAGCAGGACGCATCCAATCTGCCAGAAACTTTATTGCTAGCGGTATACTCTCATTTGATGACATAAAAGCCACTGGGAAATACACTGATAAAGAACTTACCGCCATCAGGCAATAATCTACACCATCCAACAGCCGCAACAATCTGCGGCTGTTTTTTGTACCCCCAAAAAGTGTAGATGTTATAATTTAAATAACTATAACATCTATACTTATTTACAGAAAAAACTTCAAAGTCTCTACTATTTTACAAAACTATATTCTATTTTTTCTTCCACAATTCCACGGTTCCACCTTCATTATTATCAACAACACCTAAACGAGTATAGTTTGACAAAACTTCTTCCTCATAAAATTTTTTTATTTCCCTCTGCCCAGATAATTTTCCCCCACGAAAAAGTTCTTCATGGACTTTCCATCTAGCCTCCTCAAAATTCGCCCACAAAAATAAATCAGGTTTACAGCGTTGTAACTCTTGAACGGAAAATAATGCCATGCTATCAGGACAAACATCAAAATAAGGAATAGGTACATAATAACTTTTTTGTTCTGCTAGAACATTAAATAAAGGAATATTCGGAAACTGATATAAAAAACTATTGTGCGATGTATTCTCCAATATCAAGCCATACAATAATTTATAAGAATAATAATCACTAATTGCGAGTTTATATCCATTTAATCCTGGAATATCATCTACAATTTTTACGTTGTTACTATTAAGGATAGATGACGTTCTCCAACCATGCCATTCATAAGGTATAAACATCTTCGTTATTAAGCATAAAAATACTAAAATAGTACATACGAAAAGAAAAGTTACATTTTTTAACCTAACCCAAACCTTATAATTAATATTTTCGCTACCATATTGCAAAAAACTTACTACTGCTAATGGAACTAATAACAAACCTATATATGGTTCTAACTCGGCACTTGACAATCCAGCTATAAATATCATACTTCCAAAAATAATTGTAATAAAAACGTATATAATATTCTTTTTATTACAATTATTTCTATATTGATTACAGTAATAAATGCATATTATGCAATTCACATAAAATGAAAAATATAATATATCATGAGTTAATATTCTCCAACTCATCCCATAATACACAAAAGAAGCCACATCATTTGTACTAAAAGAAACTATATACAACCCTACCCCTAATAATATTGATAAAACAATAACACTACTTCGTGCTACTTGTTTATTCTGATATTTGATGAACATAGCACAAGCCAAAACTAAACTAGCAATAAGCACAAAAATATTATTAATACCTATATACGGAATAAACTTTATACCAGGTATTATATAACGCTCAATTATTAGACCGAAAACTACTCCTGTAACACAATACATTCCATTCAGCACAGTTTTATTTTTTATAATCCCATTATTATTTAAAAGGAAAAAAGCCATGCATACAAATATAAATATTTTAATTCTTACTATAAAGCGATACATAACCCACATAATATTTGCATTAGCTAATTTAGCATCAGTGGCATTTTGTAAGCATAAAACCATTGAATAAAAAGTATCTGTATATACTAAATAAACTATACCAGGTAAACTTGTAACACACACTCCTAATATAAATAACAAAACTTTATTTTTATACTGATCATCTTTATACATAAGCCACAACAAAAAGAAACATAGTAGCGGAATAATAATTCCAATGGTCTGTTTTGTCATTATTAATATCCCAACATTACAACCAACAAAAAAGATTAATTTCCTATTTTTTTTATTTTCATGCAATCTTACAAAAAAGTATACTAAAACAATTAAAGCTGTAAAAATTGCAGGATTATAATCATAAACTTGATCCATCAAATATGTACTAGTAATACATACTCCCATAAACACTCCAACAAAAGCTATTAGAGGGGGAGCAATTCTATTTAATATTAAATATAAAACACTCCATCCGATGCATCTAATAACAATAAATCCAAATATAGTGTACAAAAGAAAATTATTCTTAAAAAACAAATATAACAACCCTGTAAACCACGCAAAGTATGGTGGCAGATACAAAAATATATCCTTGTACAATAATGTACCCTTTGTCAAACAAAATGCATAGTATTGCCACCAACCTGTTTGCATAGGAATAACACTAAACACAAAGAAGCTATAATAAAATGATGATAAAACTAATAACAACAGTAAATATACATATTTATTGCTAACCAAACTAAAATTATTATCCATGAAACCTCCACTCACACATCATTAACTTTAATAGATTTGTTACTACAAAAAAATAATAAAAGCCATGTACATTATTACGCATTGCTTTTATACTTAACGAAGCTATGCAAAAACAATCCAGTATTTACCTCAGAAATTTATCCTTCTCTCCTCAACCACCAACGGCCTATGCATTACCCTGGCATTTATATTCAGAATATATTCTCCCAGCAGACCGATAAAAAACAATTGTATCGAGCCAATAAAAAAGGTTCCAATCAGCATCGGAGCAGTTCCCATCGGGAAGCTATCCCACCACATGAGCTTCGCACACAAATACAATAATGCCATCAACATAGTCAGCGCAGCAAAACAAAAACCGATAATCGTAGCTACGCGCAACCCTACCTTTGTATACGATGTAAAACTCAGCATAGCTGCATCATATAAAGTGTACCAATTATTATGTGATTTTCCAGTTCTCCGTTTTGCCTGGGTATACTCAATATCTTTTCGCAATGGCCCTAGTTCTGCTACAATCCCACGCAAAAACGGTGTAGGATCATCCAAATTTCTCAATATATCAATAAAACTCTTATCATAAAGTCCAGTTCCAGTGAAATGTTCTATCTGTTCCACAGAAGACATTTTCTTGATGGTCTTGTAATAACAGGTACGCAAAAAACGTACAATTTTATTTTCCTCACTCTGTGTCTTTATAGCAGAAACAATCTTATATCCCTTTTCCCACTCTGCGACAAATCTCGGTATCAAATCCACAGGGTCCTGAAAATCACAACACATAGCAATAGTGCAATCTCCAGTAGTCTGACACATGCCATGATATGGTGAATTAAACTGCCCAAAATTTTTGGCATTAAAAATAGCTTTGATTTTCTTATTTGCATTACAGAGAAGTTCAAGCTTTTCCCTGGTTCCATCTGTAGAAAAATTGTCAATAAAAACAATTTCATAATCGTACTGAGGTAACTTTGCTTCAAATTCCTTGATAACAGCCTCGCTTATCGGCCCTACATTCTCCACCTCGTTATAGCAGGGAATCAGTACACTAATTAATTTCTTCATCATAACCTCGATTTAAATGTCCAAAATTTATTTAACAAAAAATTCATAGGTATTGTCAGCAATAACGTGCATATCGGAGCTAACATTTCCGATATGCCGCACCATTCCACCAAGATATAAAGCAATACCGTCCCTGATACAAACGAAGCTCCATAGGAAATATATGTCTTTATCAATGCCCGCCACCATATAGCGTTACTCTTGAATACATATTTATTGTTCCAGTAAAAAGCATTAAATACACTGATAACCCAGGAGCCAACATTTGCAATCAGATAATGGCATCCCAGCCACAGCATCAAATAGTAGCTGCCTAGCCCGATGCCGGTATTAGCCACCCCGACAATACCAAATTTTATAAACTGTAGCCAACTTTCTGATAATCTCATAATATTACCTGCGTGATTTCTGCATGGCAGCTATCGTCTCTCTAATGCCATCTGCAAAACTGGTTGACGGCTGCCAGCCTGTATCCTGCCTCAAAGCACTAATATCTGCCTCAAGATGCATCACCTGGTCTGCATAATATGGAATATCGCCATACCCAATCTCCACAGAGGAAAGAAGTTCCCTGCGGATAGCTTCAACACATTCCTTCAGGGTAATCCTATTGCCATTACCCAGCACATATACAGCACCATCCCTGCCTTTTTCAGCCATCGCCCAAAATGCCTCTGCCGCATCAGCAGAATACAGATAGTCCCATACCTGCTCGCACTTCGTCAGGGACGGCCTTTCACCAGCCAGCAGTTTCTTGATGACCGTGCTTATCAAGGTCTGCGGTGCATCATTTGGTCCGTATGTGCTGACTATCCTCGGCCAAATATGGCGGATGCCGTACTGACGGCACATTACCCTGGTCATCTGGCCTGCACACAGCTTTGCCATGCCATATCCGCTGACAGGCTTCGCCTCACGCTCAACGCTCATCACACCACCGCCAGTACCATATTCTGCCTGACTGCCGCAACCAATAAATACACTGCATCCCAAGGATTTTGCTGCCTCAGCTGCATCCAATGCATAGCGGATATTCTCTGTCTGAATATACATGTTCATACGGTTGGCAGGATTATCCGTACCTGTCCAAGCAAAATGATAAAAAATATCGCAGGACTCGCCAATTTTTTCTGAAAGCAACTGTAGCTCTGCTATATCGCAATAAATAACCTTGACATTTTCATGTACCGGGATATTGCCTATACGCTTGGAATCCCTTCGTATCACAGCATAAACCTTACACTTTTCTTCAATGAGCTTTTTGATAACAGCAGTACCTATAACTCCAGTAGGACCTGTTACTACAACCTTTTTTGACGAATCCATATTAATAAAACCCCTTTTATTACTTACAAAACCTGATACTCTCAAATTCTTCACGCGGCAAAAACGGAAACATATCATCCATAGAAGGAGACACAATTTTGCCATCCGGCAGTACTTTCGATGAAGATTTAGGAGCAAAATTCTGTTCATAATCCACCACTGCCTCACAAATACATGCCCCTTCAAACTGTAGTACCTGCTTGATAATATCATCGCAGTCATTCTCATTGCTAAAGGAAAAATACTTCATGCCAAAAGCATCTGCTAGCTTGGCAAAATCCGGAAATCCCACGCCGCTATGGCGATCAATGCCGATAAATGGCGGCTTGAATAAATTGCGCTGTGTCTGTCGTATAGAGTGATAGCCATTATTATTGATGATAAACAGCTTCACATTAAGCTTATTTTGCACTACAGTAGCCAGCTCCTGCACATTCATCATGAGGCTGCCATCACCATCTATACAGATAGTTCGTCTGGCATTATCGGCAACAGCCACTCCCAACGCAGCCGGAAAACCATATCCCATAGCAGCGCAGCCAGAATTAGTAAACATCCGCTGTCCCTGCTTAATTTTTGCAGCCTGAAAAGTAATTACACAGGCACTGCCATTACCACAAATAATCCTGTCATACTCATCCAGCTGGTCAAAAAGCTTCTCAATAAAAACATAAGGATTGATTAGTTTTTCTGCATTATGATAGGATTCCTCCACTGGATTGTACTTTTGAACTAATCCCCTGCACCACGCCAGCCATTCCTTATGCCTACCGTCAGCCGCATAATCGGAAGCCAACAACTTTTGTAGCACATCCTTAACATCGCCATGTACCGGCATATCGACCTTTATTGTAGGCTTGCACAATTCACGCTTATCAATATCCACAATTATCTTATAGGCATTTTTTGCAAAATCAAAATGATTATAACCAATCATGCGAATATTCAATCTACAGCCAAGGCTTATAAGCAAATCACAGTTCTGCACAGCAAAATTACCAGCCCTGGTTCCTACAGTCCCCGGCATCCCTGCAAAGTACAAGCTGTCATAGGCCAAAGTATCATTGGCGTTCCATGCAGTTACAACAGGAATTTGAAGCTTTTCCAATACTGCCAAGAACTCCTTCTCTGCCTTCCCCAGCCTTATTCCCGTACCTGCCAGAATCAATGGTGCTTTAGCATTCTTTATTTTATTAATAATATCAACTACCTTCTCGTCAGAAAGATCCGGCAGGTGCCAAGGCTTCTCCTGGGCTGCATTAAAATGAATTAACTCATCCGTTTCAATCATCGCCCCCTGAACATCCAATGGTATATCCAGCCATACCGGGCCTCCGCGTCCATCAGTTGCTAAAAATAAAGCTTTCTCCAAATGATAGGCAATTTCCTGCGGATTAGTAACCATAACAGCATATTTTGTCATATTTTGTACAGAATTGATAATATCAAATTCCTGATCTCCCAGCTGACGCAAATGCAAATCAGGACAAGACCAAATCGTAGTTTCACGCTTGACCTGGCCTGATAGTACAAACATAGGAATGGAATCCAGCCATCCCCCCATCACACCTGTAATGGCATTAGTTCCTCCCGGACCACTTGTAACACATACTGCCGCCAAATTCCCCGTCATCCGTGTATAACCTTCTGCAGCTATTGAGCATGCCTGCTCATGATGGTTAAATGTACATGTTATCCCTTCTTGATGACCAATAGCATCATCCAAATGCATAGCACCGCCACCAGTTACCATAAAACAATCTTTTATGCCATGCTGTACTAAAAATTCAGCTATGTATTTAGCTAACTTTATTTTCACTAATCTCTCTCCTTACTCTTTTCCCAGCAAAATCATCCTGATGTCATTAACATCGGCAGCAAGACTCACTACATCAGTATCATCCCAAACACCAAAGCCATATGACACACCTACAAAATCCACACCCATCTTGGCAGCACCCAAAGAATCATTCACTGTATCCCCAATCATGACAATACGCTTTCTATCACATATCCCAACTGCCGCAATAGCATTGCCGATTATATCTGCCTTAGTCAAATTGCCTGCAAAATCAGAACCACACACTGCATCCATATAGCATGACATACCAAAATGCTCCACTATGCTCTCTGCATAATCCTGCCTCTTATATGTTGCTACAGCCTGCTTTATACCATTTGCCTGCAGCTCTCTCAGCAGACTGATAACACCATCATAAGGATAAGCTTTGAAAAGGTCTTCAGATTTATACCGCTCCCTGAATACATCAGCCATATCCTTTGCCATTTGCTCATCTACAGGCAAAGTTCTCGCAAAGGAATCCTGAATAGGCGGGCCTATGTATGTCTTCATGACGTCATCCCCGGGAATTTCCAAGCCAAACCTATCAATCGCATATTTGGCAGAGGCAATAATGCCATCCGATGTATTAAGCAGGGTTCCATCCACATCCCAGACAACTAGTTTATATTCTCCCATGATATACACCTATTCATAACATGACTCAGTGATAAACTCCACCTGTATCTCTGACTTTTTACTTACCAAAAAGTTTCGCACATAAGTATTAAAATAATCAGCTTTCTCTTTGACAAAACTGTATTCCCTGCTGATATCAAAATAATTATCATCAACTTTCGAATATCCATCAAAACCAGCCAACGAAACTGAATTTACATCGATACGCAATAAAAATTTCAGCAACATCACCAGCGAATTATCCACTATCTCCGTATTGGTATCTATCAAAGAACCATAATTAAGGACATAATCAAATTTTCCTGCTGTCTTAGTCACATTTGATGTAGCAATTATCTTTGCTGCTTTATTGCTGCTTCGTAGCATATCCTTAATCAGCTGATTATATCTTTTAGTTTTTGTCAGAAAAATATACTCCACATGTATATCAGCTGGAATATAATTAACAGCTATTGTTATTGGTGAATTTTCCAATATATGCGACATAACTGCTTTTTGTTGCAAGCTGATATTTTTTCCAGGTCCCAGGAGCAAAATTTTTCTGTTTGCAAAAACTTCTCTAAGCTTCAGTATTTCTGCATTATCATCACACTTGATATTCTGATAATCCAAATATACCTTTTCTGCATACTTAGCATCATACATCAGCTTTTTTTCAGAAGCTATACTCAATAAAATCTCATCAATCTGCTTTACTGATAAAGTCCTTTTATTCATCAAGTATGATACATAGTTAGGATGGCACTTTGTGGAGGAAGCCAGGAAAAAGAAGCTGTTATATCCCCAATACTGCTTGCGATAAATATCCATAATAACGTTATCAATGGCTTCCAAAGCCTGAGTAATATCGTATTTACCGCCCAGCTTTTCATTCATAAACATCATCAGCAGCTCCAACGGAGCATTTCCTGCACTTTTTCCCATACCATAAAGAGTGCCATCTGCCAAAATATCACGCTTGCTGTCCGATGACAAAAAAGTCTTGGCATTAGCAAATCCCAACTGGAAATTATTGTGGGCATGATAGCCTTCCTTGATGTCAGCATCAAGATATTTATCCAAGATGCTATAGATATGCATTAAGTGTTCTTCATCCAAAAGACCATAGGTATCAACCATCGAGGTAGCAAACGGCTTAATTTTATTACAGCACTCAGCATATTCCTTCAAGGCTTCATCAGTATATGTCGTAACAGAAACCATCTGGGCAAAGACCTTGTACCCAAGCTTCTGAACCTCGGCACAGAAAGCCAATGCCTCATCACGCAAGTGTTCCTTGAAAATCACTCTGATGCCATCAATAAAAGTTTCTTCACATGGCTGCAAATTTTTAATATCGCATGTGCCATAATCGATCATGCCCAAAACAACAGCATTACCTTTATCTACGCCAGCAAATATCGTATTGGCAGACTGCGTATCAGGCATAATGGTACGATTTATATCAAATTCTCTCCGCTGATCCAAGAAGCCTATTTCTATATATTCAACCCCTGAACTAACCAGCCTCTCGAATATTTCAATAATATTGGCATGGCCAAATTCCCAATCGTTGATATATCCGCCATCCCTCAATGTACAATCTAATAATTGCCTATTTATCACATTAAAGTCTCCTTCACAAAACAAGCAAAAATAGATTTTCCGACGCATATAGTGAATTTTTTTACTACATGCGTCGATTATCATCTATTATAAAAATCAATTACAATACAGCATCTTTAATAATAGTCGCAATATATTCAAGCATATCTTTGGTCATTCCAGGATAAACTCCTACCCAAAAAGCATGATGCATTGTATAGTCAGTATTGGTCATTTCACCAATTACACGATAATCTTTCCCTTCTTCTAAACTCTCAAAGCATGGATGACGCAAAATATTTCCAGCAAAAAGCCTTCGTGTCTGTATATTATGTTTTTCTAAATAATTTATGACTTCCTCACTACTTTTAGAACATGTATCTTTTACAGAGATAATAAAACCAAACCAGCACGGATCCGCATGCTCACCTTTTTCAGGTAAAATAATCTTATCTTTAACATCTTGTAGTGCTGCGTTTAAGTATTCCCAATTAGCACGTCTTTTCTTTATAAATTCTGGCAATTTTTTTAACTGTGCACAGCCAATTGCAGCCTGCAAATCAGTGACTTTCAGATTATAACCTAAATGTGAATATACATACTTGTGGTCATAATTTGCAGGCAAAGTGCCATATTGTCCTGAAAAACGATGCCCGCAAGTATTGTCCATTCCACCAGGACATGTACAATCTCTCCCCCAATCTCTTAATGAACGCACAATTTTATTTAAAAGTGGATTGCTAGTATAAACTGCCCCACCTTCTCCCATAGTCATCTGATGTGCTGGATAAAAACTTGATGTACCTATATCACCAATAGTACCTGTTTTCTTTTTTTCACCATTTAAAACATACTCTCCACCAAGAGCATCACAATTATCTTCAATCAACCAAAGATTATGTTTTTTACAAAAATCCGTAACTTTTTTCAGATCAAAAATATTTCCAAGGCTATGAGCTATAAATACAGCCTTTGTTTTTGAAGATATAGCTTCCTCCAGTTTTTCTACATCTATATTGTAGGCAGGTATAGCTATATCTACAAATACTGGCACCGCACCACTCTGAATAATAGGTGCCACGGTAGTAGGAAATGCTGCTGCTACAGTTATAACCTCATCACCTTTTTTTACTCTACGCTCCTTCAACAATGGCGATGTCAGTGCCATCATTGCTAATAAATTTGCAGAAGAACCTGAATTTACAACAGAACAATATGGCACCTGCAGGAATTTAGCTAATTCTTTTTCAAATTCTACAGTATATTTGCCAGCAGTAAGCCAAAAATCCAATGCAGAATCAATAACATTTATCAATTCATTCTCGTCATATACTCTCCCGGCATAATTTATTCTGTTACCTGGATGGAAAATTTCTTCATTCTTGTTTTCAGTATAATAATCCTTTACCAATTTAAAAATTTCATTTTTTGTAACCATACTTATTGTCCTTTCAATCTAACATATACCTGCAATCAATAACATCTTTTCCTGTAAAATCTATTTTTTTAAATTCATCCCAAGCAGTTGCAATGACAATCACATCATTAGCATTACAAACGTCTTCCGCTTGATTACAAAATAGTATTTTTATATCTGGATAGCGTTTTCTAAATTCCCCGACAGCAACAGGATCATACGCTGTAATTTCCACATTTTCTTTGGCAAGTTCACGAATGATACGCGCCGCAGGAGTATCTCTTACATCATCTGAATTAGGCTTAAACGACAGCCCCAAAACGCCAACCTTATTCCTATCACCTAACTTCTGCAAAATTTTATTTACCATAACCATGGTTCTTGATTCATTCGTCTTTATTACTTTCCCGAGGATTTCAGGAACAAACCCTTTCTCCGTGGATTGAGCATAAAATGCACATGTATCTTTTGGTAAACAATAACCACCATATCCACAACCTGGGTAAACATAAGACGTCATATCGCAATCATTCCATCTACGATCCATATGCAAAATCTTGAATGAAGTTGCTACATCAATATCTCCAAAATTATCTGCCGCTTCGGCCATTTCATTAGAATAACTTATCAAAGTAGCTAATAAAGTATTGGATAAATATTTAATAAATTCACCTGTAGATAAAGACACGGTAAACACAGGAACATCCATGGATGAATATAACTCACGTAATTTCTCTGCAGCATATTCATCAGAACATCCGCAAACAACTCTATCTGAATTGATAAAGTCTTCCCAACAATGACCTTCCCTTAAAAATTCTGGATTATTGGCTATACTTATATTTTTAGACACAGTGCCTTTATTCTGTACATATGGGATAATTTTTTCTTTCGTTGTCAATGGTGGGATTGTTGATTTTGTTACTAATATTCTTTTCTTATCATCTTTTATTGCATCTATCGTCATATCAATTGCAGAAAACAGATACTTCAAATCCGCACTTCCATTTTGCCCATACGGCGTGCCAACACAATAATAAATATACTCACTATCAGCTACAGCTGCTTCTATATCATTTTCCAAAATGATATTTTTTCCTATATGCTTTTGTAACTCCTCCTCCATATACATTTCATGAAATGGAATTTTTCCTGACCTCAATGTTTCCATACGCTCTGTATCTATATCAATGCCATATACTTTGTGTCCCATATGAGCAAATCCAAGGGCCGTAGTCAGTCCCACAAATCCTAAACCAAATACTGTTACCATACTAAGTTCTCCTTTTCACTTTCCTTGATAAACTCCAAAAATCTTCTAACCCCCTCATGAACACTAATTTCCGGCTGATATTCCAGCAAACTTGCAGCTTTATCAATACGGGGACACCGCCTCTGTGGATTGTTTGTCAAATATTCTTCATCCTCCGAAGTACTATACTTAATACTTCCAGTATAGCCAAAGATCTCCTTGCCTGCCTTTTGATAAATTCCTGCTAACTCCAAAATGCTAATTTCAGGTTTATCAATACCTATATTGAAATAATCATATTTCCCATATAACATAATTTTTAAATATCCTGCAATTGCATCAGCTATATAACAAAAAGTACGTTTTGGAGATCCATTTGATAAAATTACAATATCTCTATCATTCAAAATATCATTAGCAAAATCTGCTGGAACACGTTTATCATTTATCTTCATTCCAGGTCCATAATTATTAAATGGGCGTGCTACTCCAATCGGCATGCCGTACTTTTTAGCAAATAACATACAAATTGTTTCTCCAAACCGTTTAGACTCATCATAACAAGCCCTAGGCCCAGTACAACTAACATCACCATGATATTCCTCATCTGTTGGTACTGCATCGGCAGCAGGATTGCCATATATTTCACTAGATGAATAGAACAAAAATCCTTTTATATTTCGTGATGAATAATAATCCAACAAATGGCGCAATCCCCATATATTTGCATCCAATGTTTCTATTGGATATTGCCTGTAAAATATAGGAGAAGCTATTGATGCCATATGTATAACATAATCCACTTCCTCTGCACATGAAATATCAGCAATGTTATCATTGATAATATCAAATTTTTCTACTTTAAAACATTCATCTTCTGAAATTTTATCTAGCCACTTAGGTTTCCCAAGCATAAAATTATCTAAGCAAATTACCTTCTTCAAGGATAATTCTTTACGATAATAATAGAAAAAATGTACATAATAGAATCCTAAAAAACCTGCAGCACCCGTGATTAAAATTGTCGAATTTGATAACTTATTTTTTTCTTCCTTAGATAATTTCTCATAGGTATACTCTAAATCTCGTTTTAATGAATTATTTATCATGTCAACCAACCTTTCTCTACCAAACTTTCCATGGAGCTTTATTATTTTTCCATAAACATTCCAACACCTCCATCTCGCGCTTCGTGTCCATGCACTGCCAGAATCCCTTATGCTGATAGCTCATCAGCTGGCCTTCCTTTGCCAGTGTCATCAGTGGCTGCTGCTCAAAAACGCAGCTGTCATCAGTCAGATAATCAAAAACCTGGGGCTCTAGCACCATATAGCCTGCATTTATCGGTGCACTGTCCTTGGCGGACTTTTCCCGGAAAGAACGCACCGCATTGTCACCGCCAATATTCAAAACGCCCTTGGACTGGTCCAGCATAACAGCCGTCAAAGTTGCCAGCTTGCCGTGGGCTTTGTGAAAATCCACCAGCTTGGCAATATTTACATCACATACCCCATCCCCATAGGTCAGCATAAAAGTTTCATCGCCTACATATTTCTGAATCCGCTTGATGCGCCCACCTGTCATGGTATGCAATCCCGTATCAACTACAGTCACCTTCCAGGGCTCGGAATGCTGCTCATGCAGTATCAGCTTGTTGCCCTCCGTCAAATCAAAAGTAACATCGCTGGTGTAGATAAAGTAATTTTTGAACCATTCCTTGATATAATGCTGCTTATAGCCTGCACAGATGACAAACTCATTGAAGCCGTAGGCAGAATACTCCTTCATGATGTGCCACAAAATAGGCTTGCCACCTATTTCCACCATCGGCTTTGGCTTGAACTGGGATTCCTCGGATATGCGTGTGCCAAATCCCCCAGCTAATAACACAACCTTCATCACAATCCTCCTGCTGAAATATCATAAAATTAACGACAGCCTGCTACCAATCTGCTGCATCTATCAGCTAATTTTTAGCAAGCAGCTTTCTGAATATCATCTTGCCCCACTGGAACACCTTTGTATTCTTATTCTGTTCCCAGTGAAATATAGCCTTAACAAGCATTTCAATTTTGCATTTGCGCAATTCCTTTTTATAAAATGCCAAATAATCTTCATAATAATCCTTGGCACCATAGCAACGCTGAATAGCCATGTGCAAATTCTCCTGCTCTCCATAGACGAGGTTTTTATCTGCCTGACATTCTGCCAGTACCAGATATTGAGTAAAAAAACGATACAGCAAATCCTTTTCCACCCACGCCAGAGTTTCCTCCGCAATGCCTCCCCCGCCGCCATATCTTCGCAAAATCGCCAGCATATTGCCGTGAAAAACCTTGAAAATCCCATAGCTTACATCCTTGCTCTTGAGCTGCGGCACGGTGCAGAATAACTTTCTGATGATGATGCTCCGCCTGCTGCCTGCCATTTCGCAGCTTTTACGTACCTGCCACAAAGACAGCCCGCAATCTGCCGTATCAGACTCCAAGCCGATACAATCCTCATGCCACAGGGAAAAACCGCCTATCCAGCTAATAAAAAAACTGATATTTTTTACATATTCATCAAGGCTGCTGCAAGCTATTTCCTGCTGTCCCATGCCTCCATTTTCAAAAAACAAAAATGGCTTCTCATGCTGGTATTTTTCCACCGCCCGGCAAAGCTCTCCCAGATGTCCCTGCTGAATCTGCAATGTATCGTTGCACAATCTGTGCAGCTTCCCCCTCCCCCTGCTCAAGGCCAGAGGAAAGTTTCTATCCCTGATATTTTCTGAATTGCGAAAATAACGGATATTGGCATACTTATTTATATATCCCTGCACCATTACCCCGGTATCATCTGTTGATGTGTTATCCGAGATGACTATTTCCACGCAGCCGGATAAAAACTCAGGCTCCCTGATATAACGCTCAAGGCTTAGACGCAGATATTCACTTCTGTTGTAGGTAGGTATACAAATACTTACCAACGGCTGAGAATCCATCCAACCACTCCGTATCTTCCTGTCATTTATTCAGCAACTCCGAAGCTTCCTGATATTTTTACGGACTTTCCACAGTGCTCTGTTCCTTCTCCACTATATACATAGCTTCTGCCAATGCCTCCAGATAGCTATATCCATCCTGCTCAGTAGGTTCCAGGACTGCCCCTTCTGCCCACTCATTCCAGGCATTAATCACCAAAAAGCTGTCATCATATTCACGTTCCCTGTTCAACAGCAGCCTAGTTATATAACCTGCAAATTTTTCTGGCGTCGCTCCCCTGACTATCATGGCACGCTTCCCCTTGCGAGGACTGTTATCCCAGCTTACAAAGCCGCTGCGCCAGATTTTCTTGCCATAAATACGCCGTTTGTTCAGCAGGCATTCCCATAGAGAGTCATAATCCTGAAAATCAATCCTGCCCATTTTTTTGCAAAACAACCTTTTCGCCTTGTCCAGTGCCGAAATAGCATACCTGGCAGTGCACAAAGGCTCAAACTCCACAATCACATCAGTAGTATGGCTGTGCAGCCCGGAATTGAAGGAATTGACAAATTCTGCCACATACACCCCGTCAAAGCCATGCTGCTGCGCCAGCTTACGCCAGCAGGCAAGCATATCGTCAAAATCCGTAATTCTATGGCAGGAATAAATGAATATGACCGGCTTGTTATCTATCCTGATATATCTCTCATCCTTAAAAAAGGGCAGAAGATAGTCGAAATGAGCTATCCAATCAAGACTGCTTCCATATTTCTGCTGCATCAGCACATCATGTTCCTTGCCGTCCCATGTCCTTGCCCAGCTTTCATTTGCCCAGCAAAAACAATATTTAATGTCAATATCCTTGTTGTGCAGGAGCAACTCGCAGGGCTTTTCCAGCAGCTTTTTCCCGCTAAACCAGTAGTGGTAATAGCAAAAACCATATATGCCGTACTGCTTTGCCAGCTTCGCTTGCTGCCTGATTGCTTCCGGTTCGGACAGGTCATAATAGTTGTTATTTAATGGCACAACTGGCTGCTGATGCCCTTTAAATAATGGTCTTGCCTTCCTGACATTCACCCAGTCAGTAAAGCCATCCCCCCACCAGCTGTCATTTTCAGGTATCCTGTGATATTGAGGCAAATGCAATGCCAGAACCTTGGTCTTCATCAAATTCCTTATCTCCATAACTACGTTACTGCGACAACTTGCAAATATAACTATGTCAGCTTACAAATATGACTATGGCATCTTGAAGCTGATAAACCGCACCATATCCAGCAAAATAATTTTTACTATCCCCGCAATACCATTTTCCTTGCCGATACGCTTCAGCTGATATTGCAGAAGCCTTATTCCCTCGCCGCCGACACCGCCAAAGCTAGCCTGTAGCCATGGATTTTCCCGCTGAAATGCTCCCATTTTTCTGTACCTGAGCCACATTTCCCTGAAATCCGGCTCATGGGAATGCTCAACCTCTGCCTCTGCCATATAGGCAATTCTCTTGCCCGACAGCAGCAGCTTGCCTGCCACATACATGTCCTCACAAATGTCAATAGCTGGAAATCCACCAATTTGTCTTAAATCCCTTAGCCGATAGGCTGCAAAGGAATCCGATAAAAATGCTGTCTTAATCCCCAGCTCATCCTTATCCTTCAAGCTCTTGAGCCTGCTGACAGGCGGATAATTAAACTCCCTGTCCACTGCCGCATACAGGCTTGCCCCCAGATGCGGTAACTGCCTGCCATACACGGCTGCCACATCAGGATTTGCAAAGCCGCGCAGCAATTTTTTCAAGCTGTCCCTGTCAGGCATCCTCACATCCTGAGTCAGCAGCACGGCTATATCTATATCAGCAGATAACATTTCTACCGCCTGCTGCCGTGTTCCTCCGTGACTGAAATCTTTTCTAAGTATGCTATTTACCTGCCAGCCATATTTTTTTGCAATTTCTTCAGTACCATCTGTGGACGCTGAGTCAATTACCAGCCTGTACCCCGGCTGCAGAGTCTGAGCCGCAATTTCTGTCAGCAGGCTTCCAAAATCATGTCCTGCATTACAGGTAGGTATTATCAGGGCAACCTTATACTTTTGTTCCATTCAGCAGCACCTCATCAATAGGCTCCCTTTTTCTCCAGCACGGCACTAAAGGTTTTCAGCAGATATTTCATGTCAATCCACAGGGACCAGTTCCTCACATACCAGGTATCCATCGCCACCCGTTCAGCATAGGTAGTATCACTCCTGCCACTGGTCTGCCACATGCCTGTGATACCAGGACGTACCATATAGTATTCCCGGATGTGCTCACCATATTTCTCTATCTCTGCCTGAACTATGGGACGCGGTCCCACCAGGCTCATTTCCCCCTTCAGCACATTGAACACCTGGGGCAGCTCGTCCAAGCTGGTCTTTCTAAGCCATGCCCCCAGCCTTGTCACTCTCGGGTCATTGGTCAGCTTGAAGCTTTCCTCCCATTCCCTGCGGGCGGCAGCATTTTCTGAAAGGTGCTTCACCAAGACCTCATCTGCATTTGACACCATTGTCTGAAACTTGTAGCAGGGAAATTCCCTTCCGTTCCTGCCGATGCGGCGATGAGCAAAAAAGATGCTTCCCTTGTTATCTATGCCGACAAGTATTGCCACCAGCAGCAGAACCGGCAATATGAGCAATGTGCCACAAAAGGTAACTAGCATATCAAAAGCAAATTTCAGCCAGCGATTATACCAGCGCGACAAATTATTCTTGCTCTTGATAAGCATCAGCTGCTCCACAAACAAAGTGCTTATCTCAACGCTGCCCAAAGGCGAGCCTACCAGCCCGGGCACGAAGACAATCGTATCCGTCAAATGCTGTATGCTGTACATAAGATTGCGCATCCGCCCCTCTGATAATCCCGGCACCGCAAGAATCACTGTCCTGATTCCCTGCTGCCTGATGACATCCGGAGCCTCCTCCAGTCCACCCAATACAGGATATTTGAGAGGCAGGGCTGCTGATACAGGATGATCATCCACTATACCGATTATCCTGTAATAATAGCAATAGTCATGTTCCAGATAAGCCAGCAGCCTGTCTGCTGTTTTCCCGGCTCCTATAAGCAAAGCCGGCTCCTTGACCCGCTCAATGCTATGCAGCACACAGCCGACAGTATACCGCATAATTGACATGTACAACAACAGGCACACAAAAAAGCATACGGCATAATACCTGGAAACCTGCATGCTGTTCCGCATGAGAAAAATCATCAGCATACAGATGAGAAATCCGAAGCAGCACCCCTTGAACACATCCCTTGCCATATCCATTGACGGCCTGTTAAACTTGTAGCCATTACTGATGAGCATAATCAGCAGGAACATTCCAGGTATGTATATATACTGATAATCCCACGGCAAAATCATCTGCTGACTCGCCTGAATCCTAAAAATACTTTGCATTATCAAAGCTGTTTTCTCTGCAACGATAAGTGATACATAATCTATCAATACATGCAATGCCAGCACTATATACCATCTGTAATCTGCCACCCCGACATTATGAAATAGACACAAAATTACAACTCCTAACCCATGGTACTTATCCACAGTTTTCTCTTTGTCTTTCATTATAGCATATTTGCCCCCCCCCACAAGACATTACTGTAGCAATTACTTTTTATTTCGCGAACCTTGTGGGACCGAAAATTCCCAATCCCCTATACGGAAGGCTGTTTCCATAAAAAAACGTAACCAAAATGATAAATCTTGGCTACGCTACACATTATGTATTAAATTACCAAATCTTTTTTCTCCATCAGAAAAGCCCCTGTGCCACAGCGCAGGGGCTTTCCCGTTTGTTAGGGATTTATAGGGAGTTATAGGAAAGCTTCAATCGGTTATGGATCAATCAAAGCAAACCTTACGAGGATTCAGAATGTTGTTAGGGTCGAAGGCCTTCTTGATACCGCGCATGATTTCTACAGCGGCAGGGTCCAGGTCTTCCTTCAGGTATGGCTTCTTGGCAAAACCGATGCCGTGCTCGCCGGATACCTTGCCATCCATGGTGCGAGCCTTGGCGTACATCTTCTCCATAGTATCGTTGAGCACCTTCTCCCATGCTTCTTCATCCAGGTCATCCCGGAGGATGTAAACATGGAGGTTGCCGTCACCGGCATGGCCGAAGCTCTTGATGCGGACATGCATCTCATCCTGCAAAGCATGTACATACTCTACGAACTCGTTTACCTTGTTGCGAGGCACAACAACGTCTACCTCGTCCATCATGGTAGTGGAGCCGCTGATAGCCTGCAGGAAGGAGCCTCTGGTCTTCCAGATGGCATCTGCACGCTCATCGGTATCGGCAATCAATACATCGATGGCACCCTGCTCCAGGCAGAGCTGGGCAACTGCATCATAATCCTTGGCAATATCCTCAGCATTGCTGCCATCGAACTTCAGCAGCAGATATGCATCTGCCTGATTGTCCGGGAAGCTCTGACCCAGGAAATTCTCTGCGTCCATGATAACCTCCCGCTCCATGAACTCGATGGCGGTCGGGGTTGCCTTGGACTTTACAATCAATGGCACAGTGCGGATGGCCTGAGCCAGAGTAGGGAACGGTACCAGCAGGCTGACAGCCTTCTGAGGCAGAGGCAGCAGCTTCAGGATAGCCTTGGTAACAAATGCCAGGGTACCCTCGGAACCGATAATCATATCCTTCAGATCGTAGCCGGAGCTGTTCTTTACAACCTTGCCGCCTACTTCCATGATGGTGCCGTCAGCCAGGACAATCTCCAGGCCCCGGACGAAATCACGGGTTACACCATACTTTACAGCGCGCATGCCGCCTGCATTGGTGCTGATGTTGCCGCCGATGGTAGCAGTCTTCTCACCTGGATCAGGCGGATAGAACAATCCCTTCGGCTCAACATACTGATAGATCTCCATCAGCAGTACGCCCGGCTCCAAAGTCAGGGTGAGGTTCTCCTCATCCAGCTCCAGGAAGTGGTTCATGAGAGTGGTGTCAATCATGATACCATGCTCTACGGCTACTGAAGCACCTACCAGGCCGGTACCTGCGCCACGCGGGGTAACGGCGATGTGCTCCTTGTTGGCATACTTCAATACGCCGGAAATCTCCTCAGCAGATGTAGCGCGCACAACCAGATCCGGATAGGACGGGGTTGCAGTCAGCTCATCATGGCTGTATTCCTCATTTATCTCATCTGCCCAAAGAATGCGCTCACGCGGCACAATCTTGGCAACTTCAGCTAAATCCTGCTCAGTAAGTTTCTTGTACTCGCTCATGCCAAAGCCCCTCCCTGCTTAATCTTCTCAATCAGCTGCGGTACGATCTCATAAATATCGCCAACCAGGGCGTAGTTCGCTACCTTGAAGATAGGAGCCTCCGGGTCGGAGTTGATAGCTACCACCTGCTCGGAGTTGTTCATGCCTGCTACGAACTGGATTGCGCCATGCACGCCGCAGGTAATAATCAGCTTCGGACGTACAGTACGGCCGGACAAGCCAATCTGGCGGTTGGCATCCAGCCAGCCTGCCTCTGCCAGAGGCCTGGTGCAGGCAATATCGCCGCCCAGGGCATCTGCCAGCTGGCGGATCATATCCAGGTCCTCAACCTTCTTGAGGCCGCGGCCTGCTACTACCAGCACATCGGCACTCTCGATGGTCTTTACCTTCTCCTTCTTGACAATGCCAAGCACTTCCATGCGAGCCTTCAGCTTGTCAGCAGGAACCTCCATCTTGACAATCTCGCCCTTCGGCTCAGCAGAACGCTCAGGGGCATTCATAATCTTATAACGTACAGTTGCCAGCTGCGGACGGGTGTTGGAGCAGAGAATCTCCGCCATGATGTTGCCGCCGAAAGCAGGACGAATCTGTACCAGGTCGGTGTTGTCATGCATCTCCAGGATGGTGCAGTCTGCGGTAAGGCCGGTCTTGAAGCGGGCAGCCACCCTCGGTGCCAGCTGACGGCCTACAGGGGTTGCGCCTACCAAAATAGAAGAAGGCTTCACCTCGTTGATGTACTGCTCAAAAGCAGCGGCATAGCTTTCAATCTTGAAATCCTTCAGCTCAGGGGTATCTACCACATAAACCTTGTCTACGCCGTAGTGCAGCAGCTCCTGCGCCTTGTCGCCGATGTCGCTGCCCAGGAACAGAGCCTGTACAGGATGGTTAATCTTGTCAGCCAGCTCACGGGCCTTGCCCAGAAGCTCCAGGGTAACAGGGTGGATTTCACCCTCTACATGGTCAACATATACAGTGATGCCCTTCCAAAGGCTCTTGTCAACCTTTGGACCGGTTTCTTCCTCAACAAATTCCATGGCGCCCGGCTGGCCCTTCTTTACGCACAGCTTGCACAGCTTGCAGGCGGCATTGATTTCCAGCTTGCCATTGTTGTCCTCCAGAGCCTTGAATGGGCAGAGGGCTACCATAGCAGCGATATCTGTTACTTTATCCTGATGAACTATCAGTCTTCCCATTTCGCATTATCTCCTTTTCTGGTCGAAATCATAATACACACTTTTCCTGCCAAATCAGGAAATAAATTTCAGCTGCTTCAGCTTGCCGTGCAGCTTGTCAGCCAGCTCGGCACCGCTTCCTGTCCAGGTTTCCTGTTCCTTGTCGGAAACCGGCGGGAAAATACGCTGTACCTGGGTAGCTGAACCAGAAAGTCCATAATGGTTCTTGTCCTGATCCTCCATATCCTTCAAGCCATATACGGCAATCTCGCGCTTCTCGGTTGCCTTCTTCAGCTTGTAGGAAGGGAGGCGCGGCTGGAGAATATCCTTCTTTACGGTGATGAGGCATGGGAACTGCACCTTCAGCTGCTCAAACTCATGAGCCATCTCCATGTCCACAAAAATGGCGTTATCCTCCACCTTGTCAATCTTTGCCACGTTGCATACGCAAGGGATGTCCAGAGCCTCGGAAACCTCCGGGCCTACCTGTGCCGTATCGCCGTCAGTGGTCTGCAAGCCGCAGATAATCACATCGAAATTGCCCATCTTCTTGATGCCCTGTGCCAGAGTGTAGCTGGTAGCCAGTACATCGGCACCGCCGAAAGCCCTGTCAGATATCAATGCACCCTCATCGGCACCCATGGCAAAAGCCTCACGGATGATGGTGGCGGCTGGCGGTGGTCCCATGGTAATTACACTCACTCGGCCACCATACTGCTCCTTCAGCTTCATGCCGCACTCCAAGGCATACAGATCATAAGGGTTCATCTTGCTGTCAGCACCGTTGCGCTTCAGCACGCCGGTAACCGGATCAACCTCTACCTTATTGGAGCCTGGAACCTGCTTAATACAAACCAAAATTTCCATATTGAATTTCCCCCAATAGCATCGCTCTAAAAAATACTTCTTCTACTCAATACCGCCGGCTGCATTTTCCCCTCTATGCAGCACCAGCAGCATATATGCAGCCGGCAGTACAATATTGTGACTTTATTAATCCTTGCAGTCTGCCAAGGCTTACAGCTTCTCAGCCAGCAAATCAGCAATGTGCTTGGTCTGAATGCCGGTATCAGCCTTGTCCAGGCCGCCGCCAATCTGCATCATGCAGGCAGGGCAAGCCACAACGGCGGTAGTTGCACCGGTGTCCTTGATGTTCTTCACCTTCTCATTCAGCATCGGGATGGAAACCTCCTGATACTTCATGCCGAAGGAACCGGCCATGCCGCAGCACTTGTCGCAGTTGTGCATCTCCACCAGCTCAACGCCAGGAGTTGCATCAATCAAGGCTCTCGGCTCCTCATAGATGCCCAGGCCACGCTTCATGTGGCAGGAATCATGGTAGGTAACCTTCTCGCCGCCCCTTGCATGAGTCAGGCGGCCGGTCTTCTCATACTCCTGAGCCACGAACTTGGAGAACTCGCATACCTTGCTGCAGAATGCCCTTGCCCTTGCCTTCCACTCAGGATCGTTCTCAAAGAGCTTCATGTATGTCTCCTCGAGGGTTTCCGTACAGGTCGGGCAGGCGGACAGAATCACATCTGCACCAGTCTTCTCAAAGGCGGCGATATTCTTTTTGGCGGTCTCCTTGCCTGCCTCACGGTCACCGATGCCCAGGATCGGCTTGCCGCAGCATGCCTGCTCCATAGGATATACAACCTCCATGCCCAGGCTCTGGAGCACCTTCACCACGTTCTCACTGGTATCAGCAAATACGAAGTCCATGTTGCAGCCGCTGAAGTAAGCAACCTTCTTCTTCGGCTTGGAAGGATTCTTCTTCATCAACCGCTCAACCCTGTCACGGAACGGCTCGCTGGCAATGGTAGGAAGGCTTCTGCCCTTGGTCATCTCCTCCATAAAGAGAGGCAGATGGCGGATGAACTTGCCCTTCTTGAACGGAGCCTGACCGATGGCACCGGCCTTCAAAAGCAGCTTGTGGAACAGGCCGCGGTCGTTCAGCACCATGTTGAACATAGTCTTGTCCATGCCCGGCGCGCCATGCTTCTGTACATAGCGGCTGCGCAGCTCGTCAATAATATCAGGAATTGGAATCTTGCCCGGGCAGACAGTAGTACACTTGCGGCAGCCAATGCACAGGTCACTGAACTGGGCAAAGGTCTCTACGCCGTTAAAGAGGCCGGTGAGGATAGCACCGATACCGCCGGAGTAGATATGGCCGTATACATGTCCGCCTACCAGCGTCCAGATAGGGCATACATTCAGGCAGGATGCACAGCGCACGCACTGATAAGCCTGCTGGAATACAGGGTCCTTGGCTGCCTCAAGACGGCCGTTATCCAGGATGATAACGTACTGCTTGCGGTCTTCCTCCACCACCTTGCCCTGGTCATTCTTGTAGATAACCTTGGTAGGGCCGTCCACCATGGTCATGTAGCTGGTCATGCGCTGGCAGGTACCATTGCGCGGCAGCAGGCGGAGAATCTTGGCAGCATCCTCGGTAGTAGGAATCAGCTTCTCATAGCCGATGAGCACTACGTGGATTCTCGGCAGGGTAGTTACCAGGCGGGCATTGCCCTCATTGGTAACCAAACCAATGGCACCGTTCTCGGCAATACCGAAGTTGGCACCGGTGATGCCCATGTCTGCCTGCAGGAACTCCTGGCGGAGATTCTTGCGGGCCAGCTGAATCATGTTCGGGATATCCTCGCCAGGCACATCAATGTGCAGCTCCTGCTCGAACATCTCCGCACACTGATAGCGGTTCAGATGGATAGCAGGCATAACCATGTGGGATGGCTTCTGCCCCTTGATGGCGATCATCCACTCGCCCAGGTCTGTTTCCTTCACGCGGATGTTATGGTCCCCAAAGCACTCATTGAGGTGAATTTCCTCAGATGCCATGGACTTGGACTTTACTACGCGCTTTACGTTGTTTTCCTTGCAGATCCTGATGAGGTATTCCTTTACTGCATCGCCATCCTTGGCGCGGAAGACATGAGCCCCTCTCTTTTTGAGGCTTGCCTCGAACTCATCAGCCAGCTGGTTGATATGCTGCACCGCATCGTGCTTCATGGCACGGAGGCTCTCCCGGAGCCCCTCAATATCCTGTCCCTTGTAAGCGTTCAGGCGGGAGCCAGGATACTGCTCTGCAAACTTGGACAGAGCGCCCTGCATAATATCGTCCTTGAGTTTTGCCTGTATTTCCTGTTTCAGATTACGCTCTGCCATGATTAGTTACCCTCCCCAAAGTCTTCTACTGCAATAATCAGGAGCTTGTTTGGCCCGTGCACGCCCAGGCTCAGCACACGCTCAATATCTGCGGTACGGCTAGGGCCGGTAACAAAGCCAAGGTAGCCTTTATCAAAAACACGGCCGATAATCTTGCAAGCAACGCTTACATTCTCCACAACATAATTCGCATTCACAAAAACGATATTTACATAAGGAAGCATAGTAGCAACACGAGCTTCGTAGGAATAGTTGTCAACGCACAGGCTACCGGTCTCTGCCACGCAGAACTCAGCGGTGGAAATACCTATATCAGCAGTAGCGCGATGCTCATAGATATCGAACTTGTCCGTATACACGGCAGTACCTGATGCGGCAATCCTGTCATAAATCCCCTTCAGGGCAGGATTTTCCTCACCGCCTACAGCCATGATGCCGCCACCCGTGCGGTCAGCATACTCCTTCAAAAGCTCTTGAAGCTTTGCCTCGCCTTCGGCAAAGTTCTTCACCCGGAACACCTCTGCGGCAGCTGCCTTTGCATTGGTCTCAAAGTCATTCCAGTACTCAGCTTTCACAAGGCCCTCCCCAAAGGCCTGCTTTGCCCAATCACGGCATACCTTTTCCATAAATAACTCTCCTTTTACCTAAACACTCTCATACACATTCTGATTAAAAATCATAAAACGTACAACATGATTACATTATTACATCGTTGCGGAATACTCATCACATCGTTTACTGAATACTCTCACAAATTTTCATCTCGCCAAAGATACAACCTGCAATTTGTACAATGAATTTTAACAACTCCATTAAACCATACAATACAAAATTTGTCAACAATAAATCGAAATAATCCTATTATGCACTGACTTTTGTCGCGTTTTTTCAATCAAGAAAAAAATTCCTAAAAAATTTTCCAATTAAAGCAGGATTTTTAATTGTTTTGTCGAATAGCATATATTAGCCAAAGATAATATGAGTGGCAGAGTTGTTTGACATATTTGTTCACTCGCTTCTGTACGAATGTGCAATGTTGATAAAGGGGTCTTTTTCATGGCGTTGGTTAAAGGAAAAACATTAGTCGAGCAGACAACAGAAAAGATTATCGACTATATTACTGAAAACAAAATGCAGCCTGGTCAGCAGCTGCCCACCGAAGCGGAGTTCACCGCGGAGCTGAATGTCAGCCGCGGCACGCTGAGGGATGCCTTCAAGGTGCTTATTGCCCGGAATATACTGGAAGCCCGGCAGGGATCGGGAACCTTCATTGCGGAAAACATGGGCATACCTGATGACCCGCTGGGGCTTACCTTCATCTATGATGATGATGCCCTGGCCCTGGACATGCTGGATGTACGGCTGATGCTGGAGCCTGCTATTGCAGGCATGGCAGCTATCAACGCTACCCCGGCCCAGAAGCAGCAGCTGCATGAGCTGACCAAGACCCTTGCCCGGCATATTGCGGATAATAACTCCTATGCCGACGATGATGGACGCTTCCATCAGCTGATAGCCGAGGCCAGTGGCAACAGAGTCATTGGCAATCTTACCCACATTCTGTTTTCTTCTATTTATAAGAATATTGAGCTTACCCTGAACGTGCAGAAGGAAAGCAACACGCTTTTCTATCACAAGAAGATCTTGAAGGCCATCAATGAGGGGAATGCAGCCGCAGCCAGCATGTACATGAACATGCACCTGTGCCTGCTGAAGGACTTCATGCTCGACAAGTACGCCAAGGATAAGGAGTCATCCTGACCTGTATTCTTAAAAGAAGGGATTATGGAATGTCCAAGTGACGAACTTTTAAGCCTTTAGGATGTTTAGAGGTTTATTTGAAGAATTTGATGTTTTATATTCTGTGAATGAAATGTTAGGAGATGAATATTGTGTTAGCTATAATCGCAGCAATTCCTATTATCCTCACCATTATTCTTACAGTGGGCCTGAACGTACCTGCCAAGAAGGCCCTGCCTATGGCATGGGCTGCCTGCGCCATCATCGGCCTTGCCTACTGGGGCATGGATGTTACCCACGTTGTTGCCTACACCATTACAGGTTTCCTGGGTTCTATTGATACGTTACTGATCATCTTCGGTGCTATACTCCTGATGAACATGCTGAACGAAGCCGGTGCCATGCGCCGCATCGAGGCCATGTTCAACGGCATCACCGAGGATGCCCGCATCCAGCTGGTTATCGTAGGCTTCGCCTTCGCAGCCTTCATCGAGGGTGCGGCCGGCTTCGGTACTCCGGCCGCCATCTGCGCACCGCTGGTTATCGGCCTTGGGGCGCCTCCTATGGCTGCCGCCCTGGCCTGCCTCATGTTTAACTCCAGCCCTGTACCATTCGGTGCAGCCGGTACCCCTACCAACTCCGCTGCGGAGATTATCAAGGACGTGCTGCCATCCATCGGCGTTACTGACCTGAGCCTTTTCAAGCAGGATCTTTCCTTCCTGTCCACCATCGGCATGTGCGTTGGTTCCCTGGTCATCATCTGGCTGGTAATCGGCGTTGTCTGCATGAAGTTCGGCAAGAATAAGTCCTTCTCTGATGTATTCCCGGTAGTTCCTTTCTGCCTGTTCACTTCCATCGTGTTCAGCTGCGTTTCCATTCCTGTTGCCAAGGTTATGGGTGCCGAGCTTACCTCCCTGGTAGCCGCTGCCGTAACCATCTTCGCTACCATCGGCGCAGCCAAGGCAGGCTTCCTGATGCCAAAGGAGATTTGGCGTTTCCCTGGCACCGAAATCAAGAAGGATGCCAAGAAGCAGGATACCCAGCACTCCATGTCCCTGCTGAAAGCATGGACTCCGTACCTCCTGGTTACCCTGTGGCTGGTAGTTACCCGTGTGCCTCAGTTCGGCATCAAACCTCTCATGGGCTCCTTCCCTATTACCATGACCAACATCATGGGCGTTGAGGGCGCAAGCTTCACCCTCAAGTGGCTGAACAACCCTGGCCTGTTCCCATTCATCCTGGTTGTATTCATCGGCTTCGCCATGTACGGCCTCAGCGGCAGCCAGATCAACAACGTGCTGTACAAGTCCTACAAGCAGCTGGTAGGCGCTACCATTGCCCTGCTGTTCGGCTTCGCTATGGTTTACCTGTTCCGTTATTCCAACGCTAACGTATGCGGCTATGACTCCATGCTGGTAGCTATGGCAAAGGGCATGGCTGACCTGGCAGGTGCCAACTACTTCTACATTGCTCCTGTCATCGGCTCCGTCGGTGCCTTCATGTTCGGTTCCAACACCGTATCCAACATCATGTTTGCACCGCTGCAGTTTGCTACCGCAGACATCCTGAACATTCCTCATATCGTTATCGTGGCACTCCAGAATCAGGGCGGTGCTATTGGTAACATGGTCTGCATCAACAACATCGTAGCAGTGTGCGCTACCACTGGCATCGTAGGCGCCGAAGGCAAGATACTGAAAACCACGGTGGGACCTTGGTTCGTATACTACCTGATTGTTATCGGCGTCATGTTGCTGCTGATGAATCTGGGCATAGCCGGCTAAGTGCCGTGCCATTGCACCATGCATTCGTCATTCCTCCGGCAGGGCTGCCGGTAATTAACAAGTAAACAGACAAAAAATAAAAGCTCACAAGCCGGCATTGATTTGCTAGTTTGTGAGCTTTTCCTGTGCCCGGAAAAAGTTATATACGGCTTCCGCCGAAGGCCTGTTCATGCCGGGTATGGCTGCCATTTCCTCCGCAGCAGCCTCCCGTATCCTGTCTATGGTGCCATAGTGCTCATACAGGAGCTGCCGCCTTTTCGGCCCTATTCCCTCGATGTGGTCCAGGACGGAGACCAGGTTCCTCTTGCCCCGGAGCTTTCTGTGATAGGTGATGGCGAAGCGGTGAGCCTCATCCCGAATGCGCTGGATGAGGAACAATGCCTGGCTGTCCCGGGGCAGAATCACCGGCTCTGACTCTCCCTCGCAGAAGATTTCTTCCTCCCGCTTAGCCAGCCCCACCACCGGCACATCAAGATGCCCTGCCCCCCGGATAATCTCCAGAGCGGAGCTCAGCTGCCCCTTGCCGCCGTCAATGACAATCAAATCAGGCATATCGGCATCCTCTGCCCCGTACCGCCGCATGGTCACCTCACGCATGGACTTGAAATCGTCCGGCTTGCCCTCGGCACTCCTGATCTTGAAGCGGCGGTAGTCAGACTTCTTTGCCGTGCCCCCTTCAAAGACCACCATGGATGCCACGGTTTCCGAGCCCTGATTGTGGGAAATATCGAAGCACTCCATGCGATAAGGCGGCACTGCCAGCCCCAGATATTCCCCCAGCTCCTCCATCGCCCCGATGGTCTGGGCATGAACCTTTTCCTGAATGACGAACTCATCATCCCGGGGCTTTGCCACAAGCTTCTGCATCTCCGACAGCTTCTGCACCGCCAGCAGCTGGTCCCGAAGCCTGGCTGCCAGCTCAAACTCCAGCTCCTCTGCCGCCGCCTCCATCTGGGACTTCAGCTCCGCCTCCACCTGCTTCGTCCTGCCATCCAGGAACAGTAACACCTTCCGTATCATGCTCCTGTACTCCTGACGGCTGACCTTGCCCAGGCAGGGCGCCAGGCACCGCCTGATGTGGTACTCCAGGCAGGACTGCCCCGGCCTCAGATTGCGGCAGGAGCGCAGGGGAAACATCCTCTTTAAAAGCTTCAGGCAGTCCTTCAGGGCCCCGGCATCCGTATAGGGGCCGAAATACCGCGAACCGTCCTTCACCAGCTTTCTGGTAATGAATACCCGGGGAAAATCCTCCTTGGTGGTCACCTTCAGATAAGGGTACATCTTGTCATCCTTCAGGCTGATGTTATACTTGGGACGATATTTTTTGATAAGCTTGCACTCAAGAATCAGTGCCTCCACCTCTGTCCCCACCATGATAATATCAAAATCCGCAATCCGCGCCACCATTGCCTTCACCTTGGCTGAATGGCTTTTATTGTTCTGAAAATACTGGCTGACACGATTTTTCAGCACCACTGCCTTGCCCACATAAATAATCGTCCCCTCCGCATCCTTCATGATGTACACGCCGGGACTGTTGGGCAGCAGGGCAAGCTTTTCCGCAATTATCTCATTTATCATGCATTTCCTGCTCCTGACTATCGCTTTCTATTGCTTTATTGCTTTATTGCTCTATTGCTCTATCACCGCACGAAGCGTTTTCTTCCATACATATGCCTATGATAGCCGCATATATGTATATTATAACCGCTGACAAGCCGAAAAATCCATAGCTGGCAAAATATTTGAACAGAATTTCCCAATCTTTTAGAGAATAATCCCCTGCTCTTTACTTCATTTAGCCAATATCGTATAATAGTAATGAATATAAAGAATAAGGGGTGTATCAATTGAAAATCCTAGCCCGTCATCTCACCATCGATATGTACAAATGCAAAGAGTCCTGCTTCACTGACATGGAGCAGCTTGTGGATAAACTGAAAACCATCCTTGCAGAAAGCAAGCTGGAGGTTGTTTCCGGCATGCATCAGCTGCTGCCGGACGGACACGCTGCCATCATGATTCTCTTTAACGAAGGCCACATGACCGTGCATGCCTTCCCGGAGCTGCGCTACATCTCTGCCGACACCTTCCTGTGCCAGCAGAATGCTACCCCGGAGCTGCTCTTTAACACCTTCCGCAAACTTTTCAATCCGGAAAAGACAAAGACTACCCTGTTAAAGCGCGGTGACTTCGGCTCTGTCACTGACATGAAGCCCAAGTACAAGACCAGGACTGCACCTATCCGCAAAATCCGCAATACCGGCAACAAGGTAATCAAAATCCTTACCCGCAAGTAACCACCAAATCCCTGCTGATAGCCGGCAGGGATTTTTCTTTGCAAAAAAATATCCATGTATACAATGATATTTTCCTAAACAAACAGATAAAAAAAGTGTATAATATTAAACATGTGAAATATTGCAGAGTATTTTCTGCCAATCGGAGGGATTTCATGAATAAACCACGTTTGGGGCATATACATTTTCTCAATGTACTGCCCCTGACCTACGGTCTTAACAATCTTAACCTGAAGGAAGGGCTGGAGCTGAGGAACGGTGTTCCGGCTGTAATGAACAATGACCTGCTCACAGGCCGCGTCGATGCCAGCGAGGTCTCCTCTATTGTATATGCTCGGAATTATGAGGATTTGCTGGTACTGCCTGACCTGTGCGTCAGGGCAGATGGCGAGGTGCGGAGCATTCTTTTGGTGTCAAAAAAGCCAATCGAGGAAATCAACGAGGATAAAATCATCCTTACCGCCCAGTCCGCCACGGCTCACTGCCTGCTGAAAATCATCATGGCAAAGGCATACGATGCTTCACCCCGCTATTATACCAGGAACCTCACCCCTGCCCATCCAGTGCCAAACGATGCCACGGCCTCCCTGCTCATCGGTGATGATGCCCTCTATGTGTACCATCACCAGCAGAAGGACAAATACTATTACTACGACTTGGGACGGGAGTGGAAAAAGCTCACCGACCGCTGCATGGTCTATGCGGTATGGACGGTGCACAAGAGCTTTGCCCAGGCAAATCCTGAGGGCGTGCAGTTCATCTACGACCGCCTCTACCGCTCCCTGCAAGAGGGCTGGAAAAATAAAAAAGAGGCTATCGCCTCCATCATTGACAAAAAGCCGTTCACTGAGCGGCAGGTATCAGAATATCTCAATGTCATCAAATGGAACCTGACTGAGGAATACCTGGACAACCTCAAGGTATTCTACGACCTGGCTTATGAGCAGAAGCTGATACCCCGCCGTCCGCGCATCCGCATGGCCGATGTGCAGCGGTAAATTGACTTGCAAAAAACTCCCCCATGCAGCTTGTTTAAGCTGCATGGGGGAGTTTTCTTTATCTCTTATTCACTGTAATTAACTAAATAAACCAAAGCTTATTTCTTAATCATCATGCGGGCCTGGTTCTCACCCAAATCTACCACCAGCCGGCCGCCGGAAACAGCTGCCTGGAAGCTGCTGTCAAGGGCATCTGCGAAAACAGTGCCATCAGCAAACTGACCGGCAGGAATAACCACCTGCTGTGCCTTGCCACGGTTCAGTGCTACAACTGCTGCCTCGCTGCCATTGGTACGGGCATAGGCAAAAATGTCGCCTTCTGCCTTCAGGGTGTTTACATCGCCATGAGCAAAGAGCTGCTTGTGGGCATTGCGCACACCCATTACCTGCTTGTAGTAAGCAATCAGCTCCTTGTCCTCATTGCCCCACGGATAGGTGCGGCGGCAATCAGGGTCGGCACTGCCGTATACCCCTGCCTCATCGCCATAGAAGAAGGTCGGCATGCCAGGATAGCCCAGAATGAATGCTGCGGACAGCTTCAGCCTTGCCTTGCCCAGCTCATAGTCAAAGTCCTTCAAGGTAGCCTGCGCTACAGACTCCTGACCGCCGCCGAACTTGTAGATGGCACGGACGGTATCATGGGAATCCACGATGTTCATCAGGTCATAAAGTGCCTCCCGCGGATAATTCTGCTGGAGAATTTTCAGCTCGTCATCTGCCGCCTTGGCATCGCCCCTGTTCAGGAACAAATCGCCTACGGCAAAGGACAGCTTGTAGTTCATAACGGAGTCAAACTGGTCACCGGTCAGGAACTGGGTACCATCCTGCCAGATTTCACCCAGCAGCAGCGGCTCCTCGCCCTTGGTGGTCTTGATCTGCTTTACAGTCTTGCGGACATTACGCCAGAACTCTGCCGGAATCTCCTTGGCCACATCAAGGCGCCAGCTGGACAAGCCATCCTTGAACCACTTGGTGATTACGGCATTGTCCCCATAGAGGAGATACTCACCCAGGCTTGACTGCTCATTCAGCAAATCCTTGTCACTGAACGGTACCAGGCTGGAGTAGCCCTGCCAATCATGGTAAGCGTACTTCTCGCCCATCTCGTCTACGGCCTTCTGATTCTTGATTTCAAACCAGTTCTCCCACTGATATGGGCTGAATACCTGTCCCTCGGCAATGAGCTGCTTCCTGGCTTCTTCCTTGGCTGCAGCTTCCTTCATGCCCTTGGTGTTCATCAGGTCATAAACACGGGACCAGAACTCATAGGCGCCTACCCACTGATACTTGCCATAGCGGTCAAAGTAAATGGAATCATCGCCTACATGGTTGAACACGCCATCCATAATCAGGTGCATGCCACGCTTGTCCATCTCAGCCACCAGCTGCTGGAAGTCCTCCATGTTGCCCAGCAGAGGGTCAATAGTGCCATAATCTACTGTATCGTAGCGATGGTTGGAGCAGGCGCTCATCATCGGGTTCACATAGATGGCGGTAATGCCCAAATCCTTCAGATAATCCAGCTTCTGGGTGATACCTGCCAGGTCGCCCCCGAAGAAGTCGTTGCAATCCTGGGTATCTCCATCCTTGTCAGGAGTCTTGCTATGGTTTGCCGGAATATCATTCCAATCCCTGTGCTGGATTGGCTGATTGCCCCTGGCAGTGGTACGGGCGTTGTCGTTGGACTTGTCACCGTTGAAGAAGCGATCAGGGAAAATCTGGCAGGTGATGGCTTCCTTTGCCCAGTCCGGGGTATGGTAGTCAGCAGTATACACTGTCAGCTGGAACGGCTTGGCTCCACGCAGTGCTGTAGCACCGATGTTGCCAGGACGGGCGTCATCACCGTACTGAAGCATATCATTCAGCAGGAAGGTATAGCCGTACATGCCGTTTTCCTCCGGGGTAATGGTTACAGACCAGATATCGCTGCCATCCTCAGTGCCAGTCTTCTGCATGTCGTAAGTTACGGTCTTGCCTGCGGCATAATCAGGGTTGTACTCGTCACCGCCGTTGGCAGTAATCTCCGCCTTGGTCAGTACCAGCTTGGCGTTCTGCACATCACCCTGCTGGGTGCGGATGGAGAGCTTGACAGCCTCCCCTACCTTGGCTGGCTGGAACGGAGCGCGGTATGCGGTATCCCAGGTGTCATGTACTACCTTGTCAGGATGGATGCTGCCATCGTCTACGATGAGCTTTTTGCCGGCAAAGTCATAGTAGAAGCTTGCCTTGCCGTCCTGGCGGACTGTTACCTGCTGCTTTATTGCCTTCTGCCCCTTCTGCTTGATTTCGGCAGTGTAAGTGCCTGCCTTTACATCCAGGGTGGTCTGATAGAACTTGTCCATCAGGAGGTCGCGCATTACCTTGTCACCCTCCAGGGCTGCAAAATCGCCGCCCAAAACTGGGAGCTCTGCATCCTTCAGCATTTTGTAGCTGTGGCTGTCCTGAATCTTATGGGTAATGTCATTGTAATAGAAGGTAACTTTTTCCGGCTTGTCAAGGGTGAGCTGTACGTTGGCTCCATCGAAATTGCCGTTGAGGCCGTAGTTCTCTGCCCAGCTGCCGTTGACGGAAATCTTGTAGAAGTAAGGGCCTGCTGGCAAGTCCATGGTGTAGGCGTAGAAGCCGTTGCCGATATCCTTCATCTCAGTGGTTTTGTCGGCAGGGTCCCAGTCCTTGGCGCCACCGGCACGGGTCTGGACAGTGCCTGTTACTACGAAGCTGCGGCCGGCGGAGGCCAATGCTGCCTGTTCTTCTGCCATGTCCTCGTAGTCATATGTTACGATGTGGGTTGCGGCATCGTAGGTAAATGTTACTTCGTGGTCATGGAGAAGCCTCAGGGCAATGTTTGGGCCGTCCTTGACGCCGTCCTTGCCGTAGTTTTCATCCCAGCTGCCGCCGATGGCAATCTTGAAGTCGTAGTTGCCTGCGGCCAGCTTGCCGGTGAAGATGTATTTGCCGTTGCCAGCCGGCTGGAATAAGGTTGCCCCATCGGCAGGATTCCAGTCAGAAGCAGCTCCCAGCTCATCCTGAAGGCTGCCTACTAATACTACATCGCCTGCACCTACTGCACTGGCGGCCTCTGTATGTGCTATCCTCAGCAATGAGAGGCTGTCGAAGGCTGTTGGTGCGGTTACAAGGGCTGATGGTGCAGCCAATAAGGTCAGGGAAAGCGCCATCCCCACTGAGCGCTTTAAAATCTGCTTGCGGTTCATGTTTGATACTCCTTCTTTCTTATTCGTTAAAGTTCGTGCAAACACAGTATTTGTTAGTGCATACACTGTGCTTTCTGTTCAGACCTTTAGGCAGGGCCATGATAGTGCCCATCAAAAACACACTCTCGCTCCTCATTCAGCCTCACGTTACTAACATTCATCTATCGTGCTGCGCACTCTGATGAATGAAGTAACGAGGCTGAACAAAGGTTTTCGCTGGGCACATATCATGTCCTTTGCCTTTTTGTCTGAACAGTAGCTGCAGATTACTTAAATTCGTACTCCATATCTGCAAAAAGTAAAAGGGGGAACTGCCCCTTGCCCTGAGGGGCATCGAACAGTTCCCTGTATAAATAGATATTATGGACTTCTTAATTAGATTAGAAGTGGAAGTCAACCTGAGTGCGGAGCAGGCTACGGTCAAATGCCTTATCACCGCTAGCATAGTCACACTTCTGCTGGCTGAACAGGGTTTCCCACTCAACATTCTTGGTAGGAACATACTTAAAACCTACAATCCAGCCCTTGCTGCCGAATGGAGTAGAACCCCACTCATCATCACCGGCGATAGTACCATTCTCGCCATACTTGAAGTAACGAGCATACAGGCCGAAGGAACCTGGATCCTGCAGATTGGTGCCCTTGTAGTTCAAACGAACTGCAGCGGACTTGTTATTGTTATCTGCATTGGTCTGAACATAGTCACCGATGAGACGTACATTCTTAGCAACATCAGCAGCAGCAGATACAACAAATGCATTGTCACGAGTCACATCAACAGTCTTGTAAACATAATTTGGTTCATAAATAGTACCAGCAGCATTATGCTTAAACGGATTTACAGGATCAAGGCCAGCAATCTCACCAGTCTGATATTTGTCACCCTTGCTCATGTCACTCTTTACATAGTTCAAATTGATGTCTACGCTGTGACCGATGGAACCCCAGGTACCAATACCGTAGATGGATTCCTTATCGCTGGTGCCAGTGGAAGAAGCATAGATTGCACTTGCAGTCAGGCCGGTGCCCTTAATTGGAATACCTGCCTGTACACCATCGGTTTCAGTACCGAGGAGTACGTTCTGGAAGCCCAAGCCTCTCCACGCACGACCTACGTTCACCCATGCGCCGTTGTCAAAGTTACCTTCTACCCATACACGCTTGATGTTACCATCATGGCCGGACCAGGTCTTCTGGGAATACTTGCTGAAGCCAGTGTTGTAGCTACCGTCATCGCTGTAACGATGGTGGGTTTCAATCTGGGTCTTTACAGTCCAAGTATCGTTTACCTTGTAGTCACCGCGCAAATCCAGATAGAAACGGTCGTTGCTACGATCTACACCCTTAACATCCTTGTCATCATGGTCATACTGGGCACGGAAGAAACCATTGAACTTAACCTTACCAACTTCGTTCTTCAGATCCTGCACATCAGCAGCGAGAGTCTTCAGCTCGGAGCCGTACTCTGCCTGCATCTTCTCAATGAGAGCGCGGTCTGCAATGTTAGCAGCTTCCATCTTATCGGTAGCACGGGCTACGATAACAGCCATCTCGTAACGGCTGATGGCGCGGTCACCAGCATAAGTACCATCAGGCATGCCCTCGATGATACCGTCCTTTACCAGCTGGTCTACAGCCTGATAGGACCAGTGATCCTTTGGTACGTCTGCCAAGCTGCCTTCTGCTGCCATAGCAGTGCCGCTGATGCCTGCTGCCAAAGCCATGGCAACGGCTGCGCTCAAAATCTTCTTGTTCATCAAATTCTCCTCCTAATAAAACAGATACGTTTTCTTCCCCTGCCACGCAAAGCAAGGGCTTCATCTATAATGACCGGAAAAGAACTCGTCCACATCGTCGCCTAATGCTTCCTTGTTCCCATCAAGCATAGCCAGAGACACACGCTTTTCCGGACATTCACAGGCAGAAAATGCCTGAGTGCGCCAAATTTGGTTTGAAAAAGCCCCCCCGCCGCCCCCGTTCACACACACGGAGACGGCTTTTCGGCTTTTCTTTTTTGCAGACACCCGGATACGGGGTGTTAATGTAAGCAGGCACCTGCAAGGTGTCATATATATTGAAAATAAAGGGGCAAATTTAAGTGGGATTACAGCCTGCCGAAGGTCTCGGCAGTGTGGCGGATTTCCTGTGCCAGCTTGCTGGTGAGAGCCTTGCCGGACACGCGCCATCTCCAATTCTGGCCTACAGTAGAAGGCTGGTTGGTTCTGGCGGAATTATCCAATCCCAGGTAGTCCTGCATCGGAATGATGCAGGTAGCTGCATTGCTGCGCATTGCAGCCGCAATCATCGGTTTATGTAAATCCTTAATAGGAGTCTTAGCATCACACAGATAGTCCCTCACCATCTGCATTTCCTGCTTGTTGATACTCTTGAACCAGCCCTGGAGGGTTTCGTTGTCGTGAGTACCGGTGTAGACTACGCAGTTCTCAATGTAGTTATGCGGCAGATAATCACTTGCTGCACCGGTGTCGCGGGAGTCAAAAGCAAACTCCAGCACCTTCATGCCTGGGAAGCCGCTGTCCTTTACCAGCTGACGCACGGTATCGGTCATAAAGCCCAAATCCTCGGCGATTACCCTTCTGTCACCCAGGCGCCACTTCATTGTATTGAACAAATCCATGCCCGGGCCCTTTTCCCAATGTCCGTTGGTTGCATCCTTGGCACCATACGGAATGCTGTAATATTCATCAAAACCACGGAAGTGGTCGATACGCAGAACATCATACATGTTGAAGGCATACCATACGCGGCTCATCCACCAGTCAAAGCCGGTCTCGCGATGGTAATCCCAGCGATAAAGCGGATTGCCCCACAGCTGGCCGGTAGCGGAGAAGCCATCCGGCGGACAGCCTGCCACAGCAACAGGATTGCTCTTGTCATCCAGCTGGAACAGCTCAGGATGTGACCACACATCAGCACTGTCCATGGCAACATAAATCGGAATATCGCCTACAATCTGAATGCCCTGGCTGTTGGCATAGTATTTCAAGTCCTTCCACTGGCAGTCAAACTTGTACTGCAGGAACTTCTGGAACTCAATATCAAAGTAAAGCTTGTTTCTGTAATGCTCAATGGCATAGCCGTAACGGAGCTTGATATCCTCAGGCCACTCGTTCCAGCACTTGCCGCCGAAGAAATCCTTCAATGCCATGAACAGGGCATAGTCTTCCAGCCACCAGGAATTCTCATTGACAAAACGATGAAAATCGCCATTATCGTTGATATGGCTACGCTCATAAGCCTTGCGGAGCAGCGGATAGCGTCCCTCGTACAGCTTTGCATAGTCAATATCATCATCCTTGCTGCCAAAATCAACAGCAGCAGTCTCCTCTGCGGTCAGCAGCCCCTCACTGGTAAGCCAGTCCAGGCTGATGAAGTATGGATTGCCTGCAAAGGTAGAAAAAGACTGATACGGTGAATCGCCATAGCTGGTAGGCACCAGCGGCAAAATCTGCCAATAAGTCTGACCGGCTTCCTTCAGCCAATCAATAAATCTGTAAGCGGTTTCATCAAAGCAGCCGATGCCGTACTTGGATGGCAAGCTGCTGACAGGCATTAAAATTCCTGCACTACGTTTCATCGTTTTCAGTCCTCCAAATCAATTACCACGCCATAGTGATCCGAAATCACAGGCTCGTTATTTCCGTTGAAGCAGACTCTGCTCTTTTCTACGTCTGCCTGCTCATTGCACCAGATGTGATCAATGCGCATTCCATTCAGCATGTCCGCCTCGGACAGCTTATCTCTCCATCCATCTATAACACCCTGGACAGTAACGCCAGAGTCCTTATCTTTAGCCAGCAGGTATGTATCATGCCAGCCGCTGCCGGCAATCAGGTCATACCCCTCGCCGCGAACCTCCGCCGGGCTGTTGAAGTCACCCATAAGGAATATCCTGCCCTCATGCTTGTGGGCAATAACCTCATTCTGAAGCTTCTGCCACTGCCCTTCAAAAGGCTCTACCTCGTCAGTCCACCAGCCAAGATGCACTGTATAAAACCAGTCCTCCATACCGGCAGGACGCACACCCAGGGCGTAGCGGGTACGCCAGTTGCTATAGTCAGCATCCTTGCTCAAAAGCACCACATTGGTCTCGGCTATAGGCTTCTTGCTAAGAATAGCCAGCCCTTCATCATACTTGCTGTAGCCCAGCTTCATAGGCAGCCAGGTCCAGTTATAGTCCAGACCCTGCTTCCTCAGCTCAGCGGCCACAAGGGCTACATGGTTGTCAGCCTTCAGATGCCGTGACTCTTTGCCATTCCTGCACCTGCCATTTTGCAGCACAGGCACAGCCTCAGGAAAATCAGCAGTCTGATTGACTTCCTGCATAGCGATAATATCAGGCTGGAGCTTGGCAATATGCTCAAGGAAGTTCTTTGTCTTTTCATCATAATTTTTCTCAATAATGCTATGGGTGTTAATACTCAAAAGCCTCATGATATTGCAAACCTCCAAACTGATACTATATAACAGTCATAACTTAGTCACAGATACGTTGTAATCTGTTACATGTATAATATATGTTTTGATAGGCACTGACGCAAAGCGGTCCGGCGGTTGCCATGACCAGGCATTGAGACGCGCCTCGGTACTTAGCGACTCGCAAGCCGTTAGGCGCAGCGAGAGCTTAGTACCGCTAGGCGTGGATAATAGCGCGAGCGTGCCTGGCATGGCATCGTCGGACCGCTATTACCCAATCCTAACGAAATTACTATTAATACTACTTGTTACAGAATGTCTCTATCTTTATTAAAGAATGTCATTGATATCAGACTTCAGTACATCAGCCTTAGGACCATATACAGCCTGAATACCATTGCCCTTTACGAACAGGCTCTGAGCACCCTCAGCCTTCCAAGCTGCCAGGTCAGCAACCTTGGAGCTGTCCTTTACGGTTACACGGAGACGAGTGAAGCAGGAGTCAACCAGCTCAATGTTCTCGCGACCGCCCAGCAGAGCGATGATACGCTCAGCCTGGCCATCGTCAGCACCAGAGGACTTCTTGGAGGAACCCTTCTCAGCAGCCTCATCAGACTCGGAGTCAGAGTAGTTGCCAAGACGGCCCGGGGTAGCGAACTGGAACTTGCCGATTGCATAGTAGGAAACAGCAGCACCAATGATGAAGAACACGATAACAGTGATTACGAAGTTTACAACATCGCCCATCAGGCCGGCATTGCTTACCATAGGAAGACGGGATACGAACTCCAGGTTACCAAAGGAATGGAGACGGAGGTCAATCACGCCAGCCATTGCGAAGGCACAGCCCTGCAGAATAGCGTAGAAGATATACAGAGGAACTGCACAGAACATGAACATGAACTCGATAGGCTCGGTAACACCGGTCAGGAATACTGCCAGTGCAGTAGAGATGAACATGGACTTGTAGAGGTGACGCTTGTCAGCATCTACACGACGATACATACCAAATGCGAAACCAATCAGCAGACCGGATGCACCAATCATCTGGCCAACCTTGAAACGGGCAGGGGTTACAGTTGCCAGCAGCTGCTCATAAGAAGCAGTATCGCCAGCCTTGAGGAAGTTAATCAGGTCGTTAATCCAAGCCAGCCACAGCGGATCCTGGCCATATACGGTAGTACCGGCACCGAGACCGGTCTGTACTACATAGGTACCGCCGAGAGCGGTGTAGTTTACAGGGATAGTAATCATGTGATGGAGACCGAATGGAAGCAGGAGACGCTCCAGAGTACCATAGATGAATGGTGCCAGCAGCGGTGCAGTATCGGAGGAGTTTGCAATCCAGATACCGAAGCTGTTGATACCGCCCTGAATAGCAGGCCATACCAGAGCCATGATGATGGAGATGATTGCAGAGTATGCAATAACTACCATCGGAACAAAACGCTTACCATTGAAGAATGCCAGTACATCAGGAAGATTACGGAAGTTGTAATACTTGTTGTAAGCAGTTGCGCCTACGAAACCGGAGATAATACCTACGAATACACCCATGTTCAAGGAAGGTGCACCCAAAGTGCTAACGAAGTAATCCTTTACCAGGAGCTCCTGGCCAAACAGGGAATAAACAACTGCATCAGGGTTGCCCAGCATGTCACCGGAAACACCGAAGATGGAACCGGTAATACGGGTAATCAGGCAGAATGCGATAATAGCTGCGAATGCACCGCCGGCACGCTCCTTTGCCCAGGAACCACCGATTGCGATAGCGAACAAAATATGAAGGTTAGCAATGATTGCCCAACCCATATTCTCAAGAACCTGTCCCAGAGTCATCATGGCGCTGATATCACCGCACCACAGCTGGAACACCTTACCGATGGATAATGCCAGACCTGCGGCAGGCATTACCGCTACTACTGTCAGCAGAACTTTACCAAGATTCTGCAGCAAATCAAAGTTAATCATTGATTCCTTATTCTCCTTTTTCTCCTCTTTCTTAGCCACCGGCTGAGGCTTTGCTTCAGCCTTCTTCGGAGCTGCTGCCTTGGCAGGCTCCGGAGCACCCTCTGCCTGGCACTCAATCTGATAAACAGGCTTCTTGCCTGGTGCAACAGTCTCACCAATTGCAATGTTTTTCAGATTGCCCTCTGGGCCACCGCAGAAAATAACAGGTGTTACGGACTCAATATTGTGCTCCTTGAGGTAATCAAGGTCAACACGGGCTATTGGGTCACCAGCCTTTACCTTGGTGCCTGCTTCTACTTCTATAGTAAAAGGAACACCTTTAAGGCTTACTGTTTCCAGGCCTACATGCACGAGAAGCTCAATCCCGTCCTCTGTCTGGAAGCCAAATGCGTGACCGGACTCTGCAATAGTGGTCAAGGTACCATCTACAGGGCTGCAAATGCGGCCATCGCTTGGGATGATGGCTACGCCATCACCGAGGATTTTGCCGGAAAAGACTGGATCCGGCACATCTGCCAATGGAACCACTTTGCCGTTCAGCGGTGAATATACCGCCGTCAAAATCGACTTTGCCATAATATCTACTCCTTCTCTTTACTAGGGAAATTTCAGCGTCTTTGAAACGCTTCCTCCACGAAGTGTTTCTTGTTTCTGAAACCCTGTAGCTATATTAAACCACATTTCTGCAAATAATGCAACACTTTTTTCATGAAACTTGAAATTTTTTTTGAAATGTGATACATTGTATATGAAAGAAATTGGACAAAGTTTCATTTTCCCTCCATATAATGGCTGCAGCATAGCTACCTGCTGCCAATCAAAGTGAAAGCTACGCAATATTATAGATGTACACATGTGAAAGGAGCCTATTTATGGCAGTAACAATCCGCGACGTAGCGGCTCTGGCAGGAGTTTCCCCTGCAACGGTATCCAGAACCTGCAACAACAATCCCGCCATCAGCGCAGAAACCAGGGAGAAGGTATGGCAGGCAATCGCCCAGCTGGGCTATCAGGTCACCTCCTCCGGCTCGGGTGCAGCAGACACGGAAACAGGTCCTTCCGGCAGCAGGAACAGCTCCGGCAAGCCCCAGACAATCGGCATCATCATGCGCCCCCAGGCACAGAAGGGCTACGACAACCCCTTCGTCACCCGTTCCATCCGTGGCATCAGCCAGGAGGCCATGGAGCAGAACTACTCCACCATCGTGGTTTCCGGGGAAACCTACGAGCAGATGCTGGAATATGTGAAGAAGCTGACCTCCCGGCAGCGGGTGCAGGGCTTCGTCTTCCTCTACTCCGCCCTGGAGGACCCGCTGATTTCCTACATGCACGAAAAGGAAATCCCCTTCGTGGTCATCGGCAAGGCCAGCGCCTATGTCAATGACACCATATATGTAGATAACGACAATCTGGTGGCAGGCCAGGAGGCCGCCAACTACCTGATTTCCCTGGGGCACAAGCGCATTGCCTTCGTCTGCGACAACATCTCCCAGATATTCGCCTACGAGCGCCACGCAGGCTTCCGCTTGTCCATGATGCAGAACGGGCTGGATGTGCCTGAGGAATACATGCTGTACGGCATCTCCATGCCCCTGGATGAAACCTCGGCCCTGGCAAAGCTTTTGATGGGCAGCAATCGCCCTACAGCTCTGATCATTGTGGACGATACAGTAGCTATGGCAACGCTGCAGCTGTGCCATGAAATGGGGCTGAAGCTGCCGGAGGACCTGTCCATCATCACCTTCAACAACTCCATCATGGTAAAGCTGGCCAATCCGCCCCTGACCACCATCGACATCAACTCCCGCCAGCTGGGGGTGGAGGCGGCCAGCCAGCTCATCAACCTGATTGAGCATCCATATATGACCGCCACCAAGATTATCGTGCCTCACTACCTGGTAGAAAGAAAGAGCTGTCAGGCGCCAAAAGAATAATAAAGATGCAAAAATGGTGAACTTTTGTGTAAATCTCATTCAAAACTTCACCATTTTTATGAATTTAGCCTGAAAATATAGCCATAAGTTGTGCAACTTCATCATGTTTCGTTGCACAACTTATGGCTTTTTTGTTACATCTTGTTTCATGAAATTTGCATGAATTTCATTCTTGATTATCTTTTGGGTATATCTTGATTATTTTTGTTTCATTTGTTGCACAGCTTTTTGATGAACTTCAGCAACTTTATCTCAAAAGTTTTTTCTGAGCCGGTGCCAATATCCTGGCACTGTTCAGCACCACTGCCAAGGTGGCAGTATTGTGTATAATAGCTGCCCAGAGAGGTGTAATCACGCCAAGGGCACCCAGCAACATGGCAGCTGAGTTGACGGTGATGGTGGCTGTGAAGTTCTGATGTATCAGCCCCATGGTGCGCCTGCCCAGCTGCAGTGCCTCAATCAGCCGTGTCGGATCCTCAGAGCGGATAGTAACAGCCGAGGTCTCCGCTGCCAGATCTGTCTGACGGCTCCCCAGGGTGGTTCCCACATGGGCAAAAGCAAGAGCCGGAGCATCATTGATACCATCCCCCACCATCATCACTGTCCCCCGCTTTTTCAGCTGCATGACATAATTTGCCTTATCCTCCGGCAGCACCTCTGCATGATAGGAATCAATATCCATTTCCCTTGCTACCTGGGCCGCCACTGCCTCCGAATCACCGGTCAGCATGACAATCTCATCCACACCGTAACGGCGCATCTGATTCAGTGTCTTTTTCATCAGGGGACGGATAGGATCCTTGATGCCGATAACCCCCAGCAGCATACCGTTTCGTGCCACATAGATGTAACCCATGGAGATATCCTCAGGGTGAATAAGCTCCATGCCCTCAACACCCCGCTCCTGCATCAGCTTGCAGCTGCCCACCAGCACATCACCGCCGGAAAAGCCCTCGAACTCAGGCACCACGGCGGCCATGCCCCGTGCCACAATCGTCCGGGAGGACCTGTGCTGCGGCACCGTCCACTGCTGTGCCTGCACATACTTCTGAATGGCAATGGACAATGGATGCACCGAATGCTGCTCCGCTGATGCCGCCAGCAGCAGCATTTCCTTCTCCGATTATTGCTAATGAAAATGATTTTTATCTGCAAAATTATTTTTTTGCAGCAAAAAACCGCACCACAGGCTAACAGCTGTGATGCGGTTACTCACCATAACTCAAATGATATACGGCCTCTGCCGGCAACTTGACATACTTCCCATGGTTAAAGGCAGGGGCTTTACGGCACATTCGGTAATGACAAAATACTGCTGCAACATAATAGCAAAATACTGCCAGCAGGCATAAGCCTGTCCTCAGATAATCTTGGTGGTCCAGCCCTCAATATTCCACACGCTGTCCACCCAGTCTTCATAAAAATCCGGCTCATGGGACACCAGCAGGATGGCACCCTTGTATTCCTTCAGGGCGCGCTTCAGCTCCGCCTTGGCATCCACATCAAGATGGTTGGTAGGCTCGTCCAGCACCAGAAGGTTTACCGGCTTCTGCATGATCCTGCACAGGCGCACCTTGGCCGCCTCACCGCCGGAGAGCACCATCATCTTGCTGGTGATGTGCTCATTGGTAAGGCCGCAGGCCGCCAGTGCCGCCCTGACCTCGAACTCCGTCATGCCGGGATATTCCTGCCAGATTTCCTCGATGGCGGTGTTGTCGTTGCCCCGGTTGGACTCCTGCTCAAAATAGCCGGGACTTACAAACTCACCCAGCTCGATTTTTCCGGCAATAGGCTTGATCTGCCCCAGCAGGGTTTTCAGCAGGGTGGTCTTGCCCAGGCCGTTGACGCCCCGGATGGCCACCTTCCTGCCCCGCTCCAGCTGCAAGTCCACAGGATTGGTCAACGGTGTGTCATAGCCGAGAACAAGCCGCTTGGCCTCAATCACGAAGCGGCTTGGCGTGCGGTCCATCTGAAAATGGAAGTGAGGCTTCGGCTTTTCCGTGCGCTTTTCCAAAAGCTCCATCTTGTCCAGCCGCTTCTGACGGGAATTTGCCATGCCACGGGTAGCCACCCTGGCCTTGTTCCGCTGGATAAAATCCTTTTCCTTGGCAATCTCCGCCTGCTGCCGCTCATAGGCGGCATCCTCCTGCCGCCGCTTGATGGCATACATCTCCTGAAACTTCTCATAGCTGCCGGTATAGCGTGTCAAGGTGGCATTTTCCACATGATAAATCACGTTGGTAACGGCATTGAGGAAAGGCACATCATGAGATACCAGGATAAAGGCATTCTCGTAGTTCTGCAGATAATTCTTCAGCCATTCGATATGCTCCACATCCAAAAAGTTAGTAGGCTCGTCCAGGATGAGGATATCCGGGCTCTGCAGCAACAGCTTCGTCAGCAGCACCTTGGTGCGCTGGCCGCCTGAGAGAGCATCCACCGGCTTGTCCAGGCCGATATCCCGGAGCCCCAGGCCGCTGGCAACTTCCTCAATCTTGCTGTCCAGGGTGTAGAAGCTGTGAGCCTCCAGAATGTCCTGAATATCCCCCACATCAGCCATCATCCTGTCGATTTCCTCCGGTGATGCCTCCCCCATCCTGTCATAGCAGTCCAGCATTTCCTTTTCCAGCTTGTACATCTCGTCAAAGGCCGTTTTCAGCACATCCCGGATGGTCATGCCCGGCTTCAGCACCGCATGCTGATCCAGATAGCCGGTAGTTACCCGCTTCGCCCATTCCACCTTGCCCTCATCGGGAGTCATCTGCCCCGTAATGATAGAAAGGAAGGTTGACTTGCCCTCGCCATTGGCGCCAATCAGGGCAATATGCTCCCCCTTCAGCAGCCGGAAGGAGGCATCCTCAAAAATCGTCCTCCCCCCAAAGCCATGGGATACATGCTCTACATTTAAAATACTCAATACATCACACTCCTGATTTATCCTGCACTGCCTGCCATACCACACCGGCATACTCCGTAGGGGATGCCAGCCGCATCAGCGTCCTGCCGCAAGGGCACTCATCATCCAGGCGCATCACCGCCTGCCCCGTGCGATAGCGGAAAATCGGCATCGCCTCGGCAGCCAGGGCGGTCAGCACCAGCTCTCCCACCTTGTGAGGCTCCGTAATCAGCTTGTCAGTACCATACTCCAGAATCTCAGGATAAAAATAATCCTCCTGCACATGATAGCCGCTGCCCTCGCTGCACGGAAAGATAATACCGCCGCAGCCCATTACCGGGGAATTGTACAGGGTAGTAGTCTTCGCCTTCAGCCGCTGCTGGATATAATAATGGTTCGGGTTCTGCAGCCCTTCCTCCATGCAGATAATCTTCGGCAGAAACAAATCATCTGCTGAAATGCCGCTGGCCTGCAGCATCACCACCAGCTGTGTCACCTGCTTGAAGTCGCTGACCAGCACATCAATATGGCAGGTAGTAATCAAATCCTTGATGCTCTCCTGATTATTGCCCAGCAAAATAACCGTCACGCCCATGTTTTCCAGGGCATACTGCACATCCATCAGACGGCTGTCAGAGGCCTCCCCCAAGAGCCCTACCACAGTAGCACCATGCACTCCCTGAGCCACCATCACCCTGGTCATCATCTCAATCTGATAAGCCAGGTCGCCGTTGGTATACATCTTGATAACAGGCTTGCTGAAGCCGATGCGGGAAATCCGCAGCACGGCACTCAGGGGCAGAGTCAGCAGGTTGTACACGGTAGTACCGTCTATCTCCTCACTGGTAGTCAGGGGCAGCTTCTGCAAATCCTCCAGGGACTGGATTGACTGGCCATTCAGCCCCTGGCCGGTAAACTTCTTGTAGTAGAAAGCACTTTTCTCCATAGCCCAATGCATTTGCTTTTTCAGTTTTTTCAATTGCAGAGCAGACATGTCCTCCCTGCTCATCTGCTCAATGGTGGGATTAGCTATCATTATACTTTCTCCTTATAACGTCATAACGGCTTCTGATAGAAGAATGGCTGGTAACTGGTGTAGCCCAGCTTGCGGAAATTCAAAATCGCCTCCGTAGCACCTACAAAGAGAATCCCCCCCGGCTTCAATGCCTTGAAGAAATTGGCATACAGCTGATCCTTGGCTTCCTCCGTAAAATAGATAACCACGTTGCGGCACAAAATCAGATCAAAGCCGCTCTCAAAATTGTCCTTCAGCAGGTTGTGGCGCTTGAACTCAATGCAGCTCTTGATTTCGGAGCTGACGGCATACTTATCCCCCTGCTTGGTAAAATACTTTTGCTTGCGGGCCTCGCTCATGGCCTTTATCTCGTTCTCCGAATACACCCCGGCCTTTGCCTTGGCGAGGATTTCAATATCCAGGTCAGAGGCAAGGATGCGATGGCGCTGGTTCGGCGTCAAATCCTTCATAATCATGGCCAGGGAATAAGGCTCCGCCCCGATGGAGCAGCCTGCGCTCCAGATATTCAGCTTGGAGGAACGCTTTAAAAGGTCAGGAATAACATCCGTCTCCAGCTTGGCAAACTTGTCTGGCGTACGGAAAAACTCCGACACGTTGATGGTCAGGTACTCAATAAAAGCCGCAAAATCGTCCTTGTCCTGCACCACCTTGTCAAAATAAGCACTGTATTTATCGTAGCCGTTGCGGCGTGCCAGATTCATGATGCGCCGCTGCATCTGCGGTGCCTTGTATAAATCAAGGTCTATCTCCGTCTTTCGCTTCAGCTTCGCCTTAAAATCTTCCCAGTCTCTCTCGTCCATTTCATACCCCTCCGATTTCATTCTGCATATGTACTTACTATATTCAACACAAGGTGCTAAAAATCCTTTTTTTACGAAAAAAATTTTTAATCTGTAACCTTTTTCCTATTTTTTATACCTTGTTGATTTTATTTCTCCACATAATGGCTGAAGCTGCCAATCACCAGCTGAGGATAAGCCTGGTGAAGCTCCTGCAAAAACGCCCTTGTGCCCACGCACTCCGACTGCTGCTCCGGCATAATCGCCAAAAAGGCATCCGGGTCAATATTCAGGTTCCGCACCTGAATCATCTGCACCGGCAGCTCCCGGAAAAACTCCTTCCAGGCAGCCAGTTCCTCTGCCCGGTCATTGAACCCAGGGAAATACAGCATATTCAGTGACACATAAATCCCCTTGTCCAGGGCATAGCTGATGGACGCCTTCACATCCGCCAGCCGGTAGCTGCTCCTGTAATAGGCAGCATAGCTCTCAGGAATGGCGCTGATGATGCTGACGCGCATGGTATCAAGGCCCGCATCCACAATCTTCCTGATGCCCTCCGTATAGCCTGCGTTGGTGTTGATATTTATCTGCCCCCTGCCGGTCCTGGCACGGATGAGCCTGATGCCTGCACTGATGTTGTCTGCCGCCAGGGAGGGCTCACCTTCGCAGCCCTGGCCGAAGCTGATGATTCCCTCCGGGGCGGATTCCAGATGATAGATGCCGATGGCCGCGATTTCCTCCGGGGTGGGACGGAATTTGATGCGGCTCTGAGGGGAGGGGCAGCACTCCGCAGGCTGCAGGGAAATGCAGCCGAAGCAGTTGGCGTTGCACACAGGGGAGGTAGGTATACCGCACTCCCAGCGGCGGTAAAAGAGATTCTCCGCCGTGCAGCAGTGCCATTCCAGGGAGCAGTTGGCCAGGTGCTCCACCAGGGGATTATCCGGCAAATCCTTCTTTACCTTCCTGACCAGCTTTTTCAGGTCATGGGTGTTGTAGTTTGCCGGGTCCCACTTGTGGTTTTCATCCGTGTAGATGGCAGCGGCATACAGCTCGTCTTTGTACACAGCCACTGCCGTATAGCCGTAGAGTGGCAGCTGCCCGGCATCCTCCAGCCGCTGAAAGCCCGGCAGCAGGGTACGGGTATAGCCTGCCGGCAGGATGGCAGCCACCGCATTGCCGGTAAGGGGCATCATCTCCCCGTCCCCGGCAACTCCCATGGCCTGCCTGTCCGGCAGGAACATCAGGTCAGCACTTTCCGGCAGGGGAATAAGGTCTTCCGGGGTAAGAGGCCGCAGCTGGCTGCCGCTCCTGCCCACAGCTCCCATGCCCGGCGCATCAAAAATCTCGCCGTTCTCATCTGCGTAAAGAGCCGTTATCTCACAGCCTGCCCCATTGGCTGGCGGCAGATTTCTGCCCCCCTGCTTTTTGCCTTTCTTAGCCATTTTCCCCTTCGCCTCCTTCGCTTCCTGTACCTGCCTGTCCATTTCCATCACAGGCTGCTTGCTTTTCCTTCTTTGCCTTCTTTTCCTTCTTTGCCTTCTTTTCCTTCTTCGGGTTATATTTGTTCATGGCCATATCATAGCCCTCGCTGACAATGCACTCCACCGCCGGCAAAAGATACTCTATGGCTTCCCGGATTTTCAGCACATCCTCATCGCTGAAAGGAGCCAGCACATGATTGATAACGCTCCAGCCCGGCAGCGGACGTCCCACGCCAATCCGCACCCTGCCGAACTTCTCCGAGCCAATATGGGCAATCAATGACTTGATGCCGTTATGCCCCCCGGCACTGCCCTTTTTCCTGATGCGCACCATGCCTGCCGGAATATCCATATCGTCATGGACAGCAATCACATCCTCCGGCTCCAGCTTGTACCAGCGCATCAGCGGCCCTATGCACTCGCCGCTGTTATTCATATAGGTCTGAGGCTTCACCAAAAGCACCTTTTCCGCGCCAATCCGCGCCTCTGCCACCAGTCCCTTTTCATGCTGCCGCCAGTCACCGGCCCCCAGCCTTTCCGCCAGGGCATCCACCAGCATCCAGCCTACATTATGCTTCGTCCTGGCGTATTCGCTGCCGGGATTGCCCAGGCCTGCAATTATCTTCATATCTTCTGCTCCCTCTAAAAAAATAAACATCATGCGCAGGGCTTATTTTCCCGCCTGATGCTAATTAACTTGCATTTTCCTTATCCATGACGTATAATGATTATAAGGAAGAGGCATACCGGTAAAACGGCTGCTCCCATTGAACAGTTCAGGAAGAACCGCCTAAGTTTGGAAGCTGCAGGCGGTTTTTCTTATGCCTTGATAGCCACTATACAAATCGTCACCAGGAATACTAGTGTCAAAAAATCGTACAATGTTATAGGCACCACCCCCTTACGGGAGCAGGATTAGCCGCCTACCGTGCTGGTACACCTATCTCGATACATTGTACAGGAATTATACCCTTATGGCAAGCCTTATATGGCAAATCTTATGTGACAAGCTTTATAGGGCAGCCCTTACGCGACATGTCTTATAAGGCATCAGGAGGTCATGAACATGCATCAATATCTATTTTATATAGGAGATTTCCCCATCCGGGCCTACGGGCTGGTGCTGAGCATCAGCATCATCATCGCCACCGGCGTGGCGTATTTTCTGGCCAGGCAGGACGGACGCTACCATGAGCATGTGGCAGATATCGGCATCTACTGCGGCCTGAGCGGCCTTTTGGGGGCACGGCTCTGGGACGTGTTCTTCTTTGACTGGGATTATTACCAGCACCACCTGACGGAAATCCTCAACGTGTGGCAGGGGGGCATGGCAATCCAGGGAGGCGTTATCCTGGGTGTCATCACCGGCATCCTGTACTGCCGCCAGCACAAAATCGATATCCTGGCTATGATGGATATCTGCGCCCCTGCCATCATCTTCGGCCAGGGGCTGGGACGCTGCGCCAACCTGCTGAACGGCGATGCCTTTGGGGCACCTACCGGCGGAAGCTTCGGCATCCTCTATCCCCAGACCACCCTTGCCTACCACACCTACGGAGCACAGCCCCTGTGGCCTGCCGAAATCTGGGAAGGCCAGCTGGATTTTCTCATCTTCGGCCTCCTGCTCCTGTACCGCGCCTTTCCCCACGCCAAAGGACAGGCCTTTGCCCTCTATGTCATGCTCTACTCTGCCGCTCGTTTCTGCCTTGAGTACCTGCGGGGGGACTACACGGAGCTGGTGCTGGGCATCTTCAAATCCGCCCAGATGACCAGCGTCATCGCCTTTGCCCTGGCACTGGCAGCCTTCATCTACTGTGCCTACAGGGAAAAGCAGCAGGGCAAAAAAACTCATAAAACAACTTAAAAACACAAATGCTGCATAAGAGCAGCACAAAATATAACCGCCGCACAAAAACAACACAAAAACATAAATGCCACACAAAAACAAAGGAGCAATACCCCGCGGTACTGCTCCTCTTTTTTTAGAAAAATCTCTCAGCTTCTGCAAGCCATCAGCCAGCTCACGCTCACCTGCACCAATCGACGGACTGATGAATTATGCTTCCTTCAAGCCCATAACGGCATTCTGCAGCTCCTTCAGCACCTTTGGATTCGGGGTGTTCATAATCTTCTGCATTGGCAGGCAGATTTCCACCTTGCACTCCTTCAGTCCTTCCTCCACCTGGCCGATGCTCTGGCCGCCCCAGCCATAGGAGCCAAAGGCAAAGCCCTTCAAGCCCTTCGGTGCCAGCCCCTTCATGTAGCACAGGAAACCGGCTACGCTAGGCATCATGTTATTGTTGAGGGTTGGAGAGCCCACAGCAATGTACTTGGCATCCAGAAGCTCCGTCATCACATCGGAGATATGGTCGGTGCGCAAATCAAACAGCACCGGCTTCACGCCAATATGGTAGAAAGCATCTGCCACATTCTTGGCCATAATCTCGGTAGTATGCCACATGGTATCAAATACCACTACAGCCTTATCAGACTTCTTGAAGCTGCTCCAGTCCTGATAAGCCTGCACAATATCCGCAATATTGGTGCGCCAGGACACGCCATGGCCGGTGAGAATCATGCTGATTTTCAGCCCTGCCAGAGCCTCCACTGCCTTCTGGGCCTGCATGCCATACGGCATCAGGATATTTGCGTAGTATTTCTTTGCCTGATGCATAACCTCGGTAAGGTCCACCTCGTCAGCAAAACGCTCAGTAGTTGCCAGATGCTGGCCAAAGCCGTCATTGGAGAACAGAATCTCCTCCTCCGGGCAGTAGGTCACCATGCTGTCAGGCCAGTGCAGCATAGGGGTAGTCACAAAGGCCAGGGTGCGCTTGCCGATGGACAGGGTATCCCCCGCCTTCACAGTCACATAATCCTTCTCCCCATAGCGGCCGGTCAGCCCCTTGAGCCCATTCGGGTCGCTGGTGACAATCCTGGCATTAGGGCACTGCTGGGACATAAAAGGAATACCGCCGGAATGGTCCGGCTCCACATGGTTGGACACGATATAATCAATCTTGGCCGGGTCCACAATATTGCGGATGCGCCCCAGCATCTCCAGGCAGAAAGGAGCCTTCACCGTATCAATCAATGTAATCTTCTCATCCATGATGAGATAAGCATTATATGTAGAACCTCTCTCCGTGCTGTAGCCATGGAAGCTGCGCATGGAGTAATCCATAGAACCAACCCAGTAAATATCCTTCTTCACTTCTACAGGTAACATTAAACTTTAACCACCTTTCCAAGCACAAATAACAGTGCAATACTGCAGCGCAGCAATGCAATAACGTTGCAACGCTATAATGATGCAATACTGCCATAATACGTTAGACAAATTTCCTATATTAGTTAATATATAAAAAAACCCCATGCATGTCAAGATATATTTGCCTTTGAAAAACATTTGCGCCTGAACAGGCTTCCCCAGGTACGAGGCGGATAATTCTCAAAAAACATGAAGATAATTGGTATGACAATTAACGTAAAAATCGTAGAGGTAATCAAGCCGCCGATAATAACCCAGGCCATGCTGACACGTGTCTCCGCCCCCTCCGTCATAGCCAGGGCCGTAGGCAGCATGCCCACAATCATGGTAATAGTCGTCATAAAAATCGGCTTCAGGCGCACCTTGCCTGCCTCAATAATGGCATTCCAGGCCGAATAGCCCCGCTCCTGCAAGGTCATGGTATAATCCAGCAGCAGGGTGCCGTTCTTTGCCACCACGCCGTCCATCACCAGTATGCCAATCATGGAGTACAAATTCAGGGTATTGCCCGTAAAGAGCAGGAACAAAAGGGAGCCAATCAGCCCCAGCGGCAGGGAAAACATACGGATAAAAGGCGTCAGCACCGACTCATACAGCACTGCCAGCAGCATGTAGATAAGCACCATGGCCATCAAAAGGGCCATAACCAGCTGTTGATAGGTATCATTCATATTGGTGGCCTGCCCCTTAAATCTGTAGCTGACAGTCTCATCCAGCTGCATCCCCTGCAAATCAGCCTCCACCTCCTGAATCACCTCATTCAGGGGCCTTGCCCCGATATTGGCACTGATAGAGATGGCCCGCTGCTTATCCACACGGCGGATGGTCACAGGGCCGGTGCCATATTTTATATCAGCCACATCCCCCAGAAAAACAGTCCTATCGCCTGTAGATACAGGGATGGCGGAAATATCCGACACCTTGTAGCCATCTGCCCCCTTGAAGCGTACCTTGATATCAGTATCCTGATTTTCATTCAGGGGATCATTCACCAGGGTTCCGGCACTGCGGCCGGAAATCACCGAGCTCATAGCACTATCAATATCCCCCAGGGACACCCCCATGGTACGGATTTTTTCCCTGTCCACGGTCATTTGCAGCTCCGGCAGCCCCTCCGTATAGGTGCTGCTTACATCAGAAATGCCATTGCCCTTTTCCTTCAGCATCTCCATGATGCGGTTTGACTCTGCAATCAGCTTCTCATTGTCACTGCCCCGCAGTTCAATCCTCAGTGCGCCCCCATTGCCGGGGCCGCCACCGCCGGACACGCCTGCCACCGAGGTCTGGGTTTCCATAATGCGGATATTAGCACCATTAAAATCATTATTTTTCACAAACTGCCGCAGCTCATTGGTCACATCCCAGATACTGCGGCTGCGGTCGCTGCGGTTCACCAGCTGCACCTTGATGCGCCCCTCGTAGGCATTACTGCCGCCGCCACGAGTGAGATAATACTTCACCTCCGGCACTGTATCCAGCTTGTCCTCCAGCACCTTCAGCACCTTGTCCGTTTCCTCCACGGTACGGCTTACCGGCAGCTCCACCATAATCTGAAAGCTGCCTTCGTCAGAACGAGGCATATACTCCGTACCGATTACGCTGGTAGGCACCAGCGTGATTACCCCCGCAAAAAGCCCCAGGGCAGACAGCAGCACCGCCTTCTGATGATGAAAGCTCTTGCGGAGCAGCCTTTCATAATGCACCACCGCCCAGCGCTCCACATTGTCCATAAAATCCCACAGCCTGTGCTTTGGCACCTGCCAGCCCTTTTTAAAGAGCTGGGAAGCCAGCATAGGCGTCAGGGTAAAGGACACAAACAGGGAAAACATGCCGGCAAAGACAATAGTCAGTCCGAACTGGCGGAAAAACTGGCCTGTCATGCCGGACATAAAGGCAATAGGCAAAAAAGTCACCGCATCGCACAAAGTAATGGCAATAGCTGCCATGCCGATTTCATTACGTCCCCTTTCCGCCGCCTCAGCAGGCTGCTCCCCCATCTGCAGATGCCGGACGATATTTTCCAGCACCACGATAGAATCATCCACCAGAATACCGATGCACAGGGTCATGCCCATCAGGGACATCATGTTGAAGGTAAAACCGGCTATGTACATAACGAAAAAGGTGGCAATCAGGGAAGTAGGAATAGCCACCATAACCGCTGCCGTAGAACGCCAGCCCCGCAGGAACAGGAAAAGCACCAGCCCCGTGGTACACAGGCCCTCCACCAATGTTCCCAGCGTATTGTGCAGGGCAGTATTCACATAATCCGCATCATCGCTGACCACCGTAAAGGTATAATCAGGATTCTTCTCCCTCAGCTCCGCCAGCTTCTCGTGGATATTCCTTGAGGTTTCCACCACATTGGCATCACTATTCTTGTAGATTTCCAGATTGACAGCCGCCCTGCCGTTCACCCTGCCGATGCGGGCAGTCCTGGCATCCTGATGGCGAATATCCGCCACCGCCGTCAGGGGCACCTGCTGCTTGACAGTATTCTGCACAAACAGCTTTTCAATGTCCTCCACATGCCTGTACTGGGCAATCATCCGCACATCAGACCGGGAAGTATCTGTATAAATCGTACCGGATGGCAGCAGCTGATTCTCATTCCTGATGGCGCTGACAATATCATTCATGGTCAGCTGATAAGCCGCCATCCTGCCCCGGTCCACCTCTACGGCCACTTCCCGGTCAACGCCGCCCCGGACCTCAATCTCCGAGACGCCGCCTGCCTGCTGGATAACATCCGCAAACTGGTTATCCACCTTGGCATAGAGCCCCGACAGGGGCATATCCGCCGTAACAGCAATCTCCACAATAGGCTGGTCATTTTCATCGTGCTTGATAACCACCGGCTCCTCTGCCTCATCCGGCAGCTGATAGCGGATGCTCTCCACCTTCTTGGTGGCATCAATAGCCGCCTGGTCCGCATCTGCATCAAATTCCAGCTCCAGCCCCACCCTGCCGCTTTCGTAGCGGGCAGAGGAATTCATGGTCTTCACATTGGACAGGGAAGAAAGGGCATCCTCAATAGGCTTAATCACCTGCTGCTCAACCGACTCGGCATTGGCCCCCGGATAGCGGACAAAGACTGAAACATAAGGCGTATTCAGGGCAGGCAGCAGCTCCACGCCTATACGGTAAAAGCTGAACATGCCCAGCACCACAAAAAACAGCACAATCATGGAAATGCCGATGGGACGCTTAATGGAAAATCGTGTAAGATTCATGACTCTCCAGCCTCCCCGGCACTATCCTCCTGCTTCGCGGCAGTCTCCTTGACCTTTACCCTCATATCATTCTGCAGCCTGTCCTGGCCGGAAGTCACAACCAGCTCCCCTTCCGAAAGGCCTTCTACAATCTCAGCCTCCTTATCATTCATCAGGCCGATAGTCACCTGCTTTTCCTGCACTGTGCCCGTATTCTCATCATATACATACACGGATGTACGTCCATTTTTTGTCAGGATTGCTTCCTTGGGCACAAACAGCGTGTCCTTCTTCTGCAAAATATCTATGGCAGAGCGGGCAAAGAGCCCGGACTTGATTGCCGACCTGTCAGCATCCAGGGAAATACGCACCATAAAGGTTTTGCTGTCATCACCCATGGCAGGGCTGACAAAGACCAGCTTGCCGGTAAAGTCCTGCCCCATGGCATCAATAGTAACATTCACATCCATGCCCGGCTCCAGCACGGCCGCATCATTTTCCGACAGGCTGCAATCCACATAAATATGGCTGTTATCCACCAGCGTCAGCACCTTGGAACCTGCGGTAAGATAGCCCCCCACCTCGGCATTCCGGTAGCTGATTACCCCGTCCCGGGGCGCCCGGAGAAACATGTCACTGCGCTGCTTTTCCAGTGCCTTCACATTGTACCTGCTCTTGACGGCTGCCAGCTCCTTGGAACGGACACTGGCAGGAGTGCCGCCTCCCTCCGACTGGTTGGCCAGGGAGTCATAGGCAGCCTTGGCCGTCACATACTGGTCACGGGCAGAGTCCAGGGTATCCTGGGAAATGGCCCCGATGGAGTACAAATACTGCTGCCGGTCATAATGCTGCTTCTGAATATCGTAGGCCGCCTCGGCCTTGAGGAAGTCGGCATAGTAGCCAGCCTGGGTAGTCACCGCATCAGCTCCTGCCGCCTCGGCCTCCGCCCGGGCCTGCCCGATGGCAATATCCAGGTCCTCCGTATCCTGCACCAGCAGAATCTGTCCCTCTTTCACCCGGTCCCCCAGCTCCACATTCACCGCCGTTACCCTGCCGGCATACTTTGGTGACAAGGTAATGCTGGCATCCGAAACAGTCTGCCCCGTCAGGGAAATATGCTTTGCCAAATCCCCCCGCTGCAGTCTGTATACCTCTACCTGCGTCAGCTCCTGCTTCTTCGGGCCGCCAGCCTGCTGCTCTGACACCCGGTAAGCCACCATAAAAATAATCAACAGCAGGCAAATCACTCCTGCTGTCAACATCTTCCTATTCCTCAGATTTTGTATCTGATGTCTCACAAATTACCATCTCCAGCATCCGTCCTGAAATTCAACTAAATTTCACTTAAAAATTCACTTAAAATCTACTCAAATTTCACCTAAACCTCATTAAAACCTTACTTAAGCCTCACTAAAATCTTACTTAAATCGCACCTGATTTTCAATTAAAGCTAAACACCAAAACACAACAGAAGCTTTTTGCTTCCTGTCATCATACAGGGCATCAATTTTTAACCCAGCCGTACTTGTACAGCAGCGGCAGATATTGAATACGCTCCAAAAAATCCTTATTGGTATTTTCCGTATGGAAAATAGGTACACGCTCCAGGGCGTACACATTGCTTTCCCTGCTGACATTATCATACTTAATCGTAAAAGCCCCCTTGTAGCCTGCCTTCTGCACCAGCTCCGCTATATGGAGATTATATGTGCCGGTAGGATAAGCCATAAAATCAGCATCAATCCCCAGCTTGTTCTTGATAGTATCTCTTGACTTGGTAAGCTCCTTGGAAATCTCCTCATCGCTTGCCTCCGTCATGGACTTGTGGCTATAGGTATGGGATTCAATGGAAAAACCATTATCTGCCAGCTCCTTTGCCTGCTCCCAGGTCATATAGTTGTCATACACCCCCAAAAAGCCCGTCACCACAAAGATTGTCCCCTTGAAGCCGTACTTCTTCATAATCGGATAGGCATTGGTATAGTTGTCCTTATAGCCATCATCAAAGGTAATCAGCACCGGCTTCTCTGGCAGCTCACTGCCATTGACGATGAACTCATACAATTCCTCCGGCGTAATGCTGGTATAGCCATACTCCTTCAGCCACTTCATGTGCTGCTCAAAATCCGCCAGCGGTACGGACAAGGACATGTGCTCATCCACCACCTTGTGGTAGTTCAGCACCATCACCGTCCGGGGATCATCCTGCACCGTCACCTGTGCCACCGGCATAGCTGCCGCCTCCTGCTTCTCCGGCTGCAGCTGCACCGCCATGGCCACCACCAGGCAGACCACAGCCGCCACCAGCCCATAGATCAGCTCCCTGCTGGAAAGCCTCTGCAATTTTTCTTTAAATTTATCTTTCAACATGTCCATTATATCCCCCAAATATTAAAATTACATTAAAATGATTATCATTTCTTTAATTATACACACCAACCGGCAAATTTCCTGCCTGTCCTTCTATTATACATTTTTTGCTCAAAAACTCAATCTGTGATATAATATTTCCGTCTGGAGAAGACAAATAACGAGCAAATCTTTAAGGAGGATTTTTTATATGACTATCACCAAAGAAATGTCCATCATGGAGGTTGTTACCAACTACCCTGACACCGTACCTGTATTCATGCAGGCCGGCATGGGCTGCATCGGCTGCGCCGCTGCCCACTTCGAGAACATCGAGCAGGGCGCCATGGCTCACGGCATCGACATCGACGAGCTGATCACCGCCCTGAACGACGTCGTTCCTCAGCAGTAATGCCTGACCAGCAAGCCATAAGCTAGTATTACAAAAAACAAACGCTCTTATTGCCTGATTTCATTACCAGGTCAATAAGAGCGTTTTTGTTGTATGCTGGAAAAAATTGCCTAAAAAACTGTATATTACATATTTTTTATGCTCCTGATCTCACAGGTATGATGCTTACTTTCCCTATCATAGCTTAGCCCCACAATAATAATCTCACCCTTATACTGCTGCAAGACACCCATATATCTGCGTTCCAATATCTGCCTGATTGCCGTTTCCGCAGTTTTATCCACCTTGAGCTCCACCAGAATTGCCGGCCTGTTGCCTGACTCACGGCGCGGCAAAAAGGCAAAATCCACAAAGCCCTTACCGCTTGGCAGTTCCCTGATAACCGTGTAATAAGCAGGAGCAGTGAAATATGCCATCGTCAATACACAGCTCAGCGAATTTTCGTCATTATACTTGAACACGGATGTGTAGCTTTCATGAGCAACCTCTATCATCTCCGCCACCTTATCCGAGTCTTTATCTATTGTTGCCCATAGCAATTTATCACAATTAGAAATAGCTTCAGCAATCTCCTTCCACTGCCCTGTCTGAAGAGCCGATTGAAAGGCTGTAGCCACTTCATAATTAGGCATATATGCCTCTTTGCGTTCCGCATCATAGCCCAGGTAGCCCAGATGTATCAAGGCAGTCAGTGCATCATCCTTGGAATTAATTCCCAAGAAATCATTTTTAAAGTGAATAACATTCACATCAGCCCTGCCGCCTGCCAGCATATTCAGCACATCATCCTTCAGCCCGGAAAAATTCAAGGTAATAAAGCGATTAATCATCGTGAAAGATGATGTATTGCGCCAGTAAGAATCCAGCGATTGATTAAACATAGCACTATACACTGAATTTGGATTATACATGTGCAACCCATTTATCAGGTAGCCATTATACCATGTTTTGACCGAATCAAAATCCATCTCAAACCTTTCACACAGCTCTCTTACCTCTGCCTCAGTAAACCCGAAGTACTGTGCCAGATTTTTTGAGTCCAGCATGGTATATTCCGCAAAATTATTCAGTGCAGACTCATTTTCTATTTTCTTTATAGGCAATATGCCGGTAATATAAGCCAGAGCCAAAAAGGACTTAGACTCCTCGCTCTTGAACAAATCATGCAGGAATTGCAGATATAAATGCACTACCTCCGGCTTGTCACCATAGTTGCGCACCACGCAATCCCACTCATCAATGATGATTACCAGCTGGCGATTTGTTTGCTTATAAACATCATTAAGAATAGTAGCAATTGGATTATCCAGCTCAATAATATCAGGCAAACTTCTCTTAATATCATTATAAAGCACTTTCTTGATACCGGCTACAATATTGTCCTGATATGTCCCCTCAAAGGAAGATATATCCAGGTGGATGACATTATATTTGTTTAAATGCTTCGCAAAATCCCTATCCTCAGCAATCCTAAAGGGAGCAAACAGCTCTCTGGAATCACTGCCAAGACTGTAATAAGCATCAAGCATACCTGCCGCCTGGGATTTGCCAAACCGCCTGGCATGACTCAGGGCAATGCACTTATACTCCGTTCCCAGCACCCTGTTGGTATGGCGTATCAATTCCGTCTTATCTACATAAATAAAGCTTCTAACTGCCTGCTTAAAGCTTCCGTTATCAGGATTAAAATATGTCCCCATCACACTCACCTCCAACCTGTAGCAATCTCACGAAAAACCGTCCACCAAAATACAATTTATATAGGATGGACATTACAATTCATATCACTTTCATCTTTGAACCACTCACTCCTAACGCTTAGGCACTTAATGAAGCAGATTAGGTTAAACTTGGCAACACTCACTGCAAAAACACAAGCAAATTCTCATATTTCTCCAAATTATCCCTAATGTAATCACGCTTGAAGGAAGCAAACTCACATTTCACCATATCATTCTACCCTATCCAGCAATTCCAGCTTCATTTTCTGATAATCTGCCATAATATCCAGTGCCAAATAATCAGGAATTTTATCAAGATAACTTTCCAAATGCATAATTTCGTTGACATCATCATCTGTCAGCTTCTCCTTGCCATACAGCTCCTGATATCTGGCAAATTTCTTTTTCAGCTCATCTGAAAGCTGGGAAGCACCAAAATACCCTTCTACAACACCCTTATAAGGAATATTGGATAATCCTTCCTCCGTATTCACCAAAGTCTTATTTTCGAAATCGTAAATGACAACATTAGAGATGGAATTCAGGATAAATGGCGAATGGGTGCTGACAATAAACTGAATATTCGGGAAAAGTTCCGTCAGCATAGGCAAAATGTTTTTTTGCAATGACAAATGAAGATGAGCTTCTATCTCATCTATTAAAACAATCCCTTCCAGGTCATATTTGTTCTTTGCCTTATGCTCCATACGTATCATCAGGTCTGTCACAATATCCAAAACAGCGGCATAGCCACTGGACAAGGCATCAAAAGCAAACGGCTCCCTGCCCTCCTCCATGATATAAAAAGCATAAGTTTCAATATCAAATTCCAGATGCACACTCTGGTTATCAAAAATCCGTTTTAAAATACGGTCAAAATTCTCAAACCACCTGCTGATTTCATCGGCACGCTCATGCTTGCCACTGGTTGCATACAAAGCCTGGCTTGATTTCATATCCAAAAGGTATTTAACGAAATATTTCCCCGGATTATCATCAATAGCATACTTATCTTGAAAAACAACTTTTTCTATATGCTTTTCATTAGATATTTTATACTGGCGTTCTGCCGGATAATACGCAATGATAAATTCGCCTTTACATGATTTCTTCAAAATTACATTATGATCAGAAAACACAGCACAAAAATCTATATTTTTATTTGGAATATTCCGCTGTTTCTCCATTGCCTTTCCAGAATAGTTATCCCCTATTATTTCATAGTCATTTAGAGTAACATATTGGGTTAAAAAATCTCTCAAATATTCTAATACACTTGTTTTTCCACTACCATTTTTACCAGTAAAAATCAGATGTTTTCCATCAGGCAACTGTATTTTTATATCACGCAAATGACGTACCTTATTTATTTCTATATAGCCTATATACGCTCTCATAACTAACTTCACCACCCAACAAATTTTTTGTAAAAAACCGTCCACCAAAAATCACCTTTAGCGGACGGCTCCTCACACATTTCCTTATCTATGGCACAGGGCTAACACAAAAATGATACACAAATCCTTATGCCCAAGCTTTTTTACAATATAGCTGCTTTCTTGCCAATCAATGCCACCTGCTCAACCGTCATCCTGGCAACCTTGGCTACTACCTCGATGCTGATATTTTCCTTCAGCATATTCTGAATCATTTCTACCCGGCTTTTCTCTGCGCCAGCCAGCTCACCTGCTGCCCTTCCGCGAGCTTCGCCACGCGCCTCTACTCTATCCAATACCTCGCACATCTTAACTCCCTCCTGTCCATCAGCCAAATCATCCTGCACTTCAAAATAACGCTTATCACAGGTCAATACCAGCATTAACCTAAAAAAACTGTCAAAACACCATGCACACTAGCTTGCTTACAATATAGCTGCCTTTTTGCCAATCATTGCCACCTGCTCAACTGTCATCCTGGCAACCTTGGCTACTACCTCTATGCTGATATTTTCCCTTAGCATATTCTGAATCATCTCTATCCGACTTTTCTCTGCTCCAGCCAGCTCTCCTGCTGCCCTTCCACGCGCCTCTCCACGCGCCTCTCCACGCGCCTCAACTCTATCCAATACCTCGCACATCCTAACTCCCTCCTGTCCATCAGCCAAATCATCCAGCACTGCAACATAACGCTTGTCACGGGTCAATACCGACATCAGCTTCAAAAAGCTGTCAGTGTGCTGAATTGACTTATTGAGCGGTACATATTCACCATGCCTGCTCAGCTGCACAAAATAATCAGCAATAATCTGAAAATCACCTTTATACTTCTTCACCTGTTCAGGCGTAAGCCTTGGCACATCTATAAGATTTAGCTTGAAATCATTCACAAAGGGCTTCAAAACCTCTGGCACATCAATCACCTCATAAAGGCACAGAGGCTTTTTCCAGGGCCTTTTGCCAAAATACAGCACCAGAGTTATCACCGGATAGCGTTTGCCACGCACCTTACGCCTCCTGCCGGTACGCTTGTCCACCACAATCTCATCCTGATTAAGCTCATCCCGATAAGAAACACCATCATAGCCCATAACCCTGATTGGCATATCCAGATCAATAACCATCTGGTTTTCAACACCAACCAGGGCCAGGCGCAAATTGCAATTCAGATCCATGCAATATTTTGCCACATCCCGTTCCTGCTGGCGAAGAATACCATCAGCTGCCTTATACTGGGAAAACGGCTGGGCATCCACCAGGCTCTCCGCCTTGATAATTTCCCTGCCCTCAAACAGGCTGCCATTAACGATATCTGCTACAACATCATTATACGACTCAAAATTTTTCTGTGCAATATCCTTTTCCCCCATAAGCCTTACCCCCATCAATCATCAATCACCAATAATAAACATATATTATCATCTATAAATATCTATGCAGCCTGCCTTGTCACGCCTCACAGGCCAGACTGCACCAGCCCTGCGAAAAAACCGCCCGCCAAAAATCACCTTCAGCGGACGGCTCATCACACATTACTTACATAGCTGAACAAGTATGGCATCAACACGATACACAAGCACCATGCGCACAGCTTCTCTAAAAACTAGCAGCAACACAATCTTAAATTTTAATCTCTGCTGCGCCTGCCAGGGTTGCCCTAGCCTCAGCCATGAGATTTTCCATAATCACAGCCATCGGCTCAATCTTCTTCAAAGGCGTCAGGCTCTGACCAGCCTGCACCATGCCGTTCTCCACATCACCGTCCACGGCAGCCAGCTTGTTGGTGCCGGTAGCCATCTTCAAAAGGGTTTCCTTGTCAGCCTTGCCGGAGAACTCCAAGGCCTGATACTCGGTGGAGAACTTGTTCTTCACGCCCCGGACAGCACTCTTGATGGTCTGGCCTGTCACGATAGTATCCGTATCCACCGCCTCAATCAGCTTCTGCTTCATGTTCTCGTGGACAGGGCATTCCTCGGCAATCAGGAAGCGGGTGCCAATCTGCACGCCAGCTGCCCCCATCAGCAGGGCTGCCGCAATGCCCCTGCCATCAGCGATGCCGCCAGCCATCACCACAGGAATTTCCACCTCCGGGATAACCTGGGTCATCAATGCCATGGTAGTCAGCACGCCGATATGGCCGCCAGCCTCCATGCCCTCCACCACGATGGCATCCGCATTGTTATCCTGAAGCCGCTTGGCCAGCTTCACATTTGGCACTACAGGAATCACCTTGATGCCTGCCTCATGCAAAGGCTCCACATAAGGCACAGGATTGCCTGCCCCCAATGTAACAAAAGCAGGCTTCTCCTGGCAGATAACCTCCACAATCTCATCCTTGTTAGGTGCCATCAGCATCACATTCACGCCGAAAGGCTTGTCCGTCAGCTCACGGCACTTCCTGATTTCATCCCTTACATACTCCGTAGTGCGGCCGCCGCAGGAAATAATCCCGGCTCCCCCTGCATTGGAAACAGCAGCTGCCATTACCGCATCAGAAATCCAAGCCATGCCTCCCTGAATAACAGGATACTTTATGCCCAAAACCTCACAAATGCTCTTTGCCATAATACAATTACCTCCTAACTAATAGAAAACATAACAATATTATACCATTATTTCCCCTGCCAGAAAACATAAATTTGCAGAAAAAATGCCCATGCCGGGACTATACAGCCCTGACATGGACACCTCAATTATCAATTATGAATTATCAGAAATCAGCAAGCATTAGCCGATAACAGCCAGAACCTCGCCAGCCTGTACAGCCTGACCTGCTGCAACATTGATAGCCTTTACGGAACCATCAACAGGAGCAACGATCTCGTTCTGCATCTTCATAGCCTCAAGAATGAGAACTACCTCGCCAGCCTTTACTGCCTGGCCAACGGAAGCAACCAGCTTGATTACCTTGCCTGGCATTGGAGCGTTTACAGCGGACTCGCCAGCTGCAGGAGCTGCTGCCGGGCCTGCTGGTGCTGCAGGAGCTGCTGCTGGTGCAGGAGCCGGAGCTGCAGGAGCAGGTGCAGGAGCTGCAGGAGCCTTTGGAGCTGCAGGAGCTGCGCCAGCTGCCTTTACTTCCTCAACCTCAACCTCATAAGCGGTGCCGTTTACAGTAATGTTGAACTTTTTCATCTAATATACCTCCACAAACTTTCAATGATACAACGTATCCTTCATTATCGCTTAATTCAGCTTAATATAACTTCACGCCGCTTGCACAACGCGGCTAAAAAGCCTTATTTATTACAATGGAATATTGCCATGCTTCTTGGCAGGCATAGCCTCACGCTTGCTTGCACAAGCATTCAGGGCGGTAATAATCAGAGGACGGGTTTCAGCCGGCTCAATAACCATGTCGGCATAACCGCGCTCAGCAGCCTTGTACGGAGTTGCAAACTCATCCACATAAGCCTGGGTGTTCTTTGCCTTCTGCTCAGGCTCATCACGCTTAAAGATGATGTTGGCAGCACCGGCAGGGCCCATAACTGCAATCTCGGAAGTAGGCCAAGCCATAACCTGGTCAGCACCCAGCTCGCGGCAGCACATAGCAATGTAGGAACCGCCATAAGCCTTGCGGGTGATAACAGTAACCTTTGGCACAGTAGCCTCAGAGTAAGCATACAGCATCTTGGCGCCGTGACGGATGATGCCGCCATGCTCCTGGCCAACGCCTGGCAGGAAGCCCGGCACGTCAACCAGATTTACCAGCGGAATGTTGTAGGCATCGCAGAAGCGGATAAAGCGTGCAGACTTATCAGATGCATCAATATCCAGGCAGCCGCCCATAACCTTCGGCTGGTTGGCAATAATACCAACAGTGCGGCCATCGAAACGAGCGAAGCAGCAGATGATGTTGGTAGCGAAATGCTGATGAACCTCATAGAACTGGCCATCATCAACCAGCATCCTGATGATTTCCTTCATGTCATAAGGAGCATTCGGGTTATCAGGAATAATGGTGTTCAGTGCCTCCTCCATGCGGTCAGGGTCATCATTGGTAGCAACGATAGGAGTCTCCTCCATGTTGTTGCTAGGCAGGAAGCTCAAGAGATAACGGATCTGCTGGATGCAGTCGTCCTCGTTGGCAGCCACGAAATGAGCCACGCCGGACTTGGTGTTGTGAGTCATGGCACCGCCCAGAGCCTCAGCAGTAACCTCCTCATAGGTTACGGACTTGATAACGGCAGGGCCGGTGATGAACATCTGGGAGCTCTTGTCAACCATGTAGATGAAGTCGGTAATAGCAGGGGAATACACAGCACCGCCAGCGCATGGTCCCATGATTACGGAAATCTGAGGGATAACGCCGGAAGCAGCGGTATTGCGGTAGAAGATACCTGCATAGCCGGACAGGGCATCTACAGCCTCCTGAATACGGGCACCACCGGAATCATTGATGCCAACAATAGGAGCACCCATCTTCATAGCCAGATCCTGAACCTTCCAGATCTTCTTGGCATGCATCTCACCCAGGGAACCGCCCTCTACGGTGAAGTCCTGTGCAAAAGCATAAACCAGGCGGCCATCAACAGTACCATAGCCGGTAACAACGCCCTCAGCCGGCAGGTCCTTCTTCTCCTGGCCGAAATTGGTGCAGCGATGCTTTACGAAAGCATCCAGCTCAACGAAAGAGCCTTCATCAAACAGCTTGGCAATACGCTCACGGGCAGTCATCTTGCCCTTCTCATGCTGCTTTGCAATGCGCTTCTCGCCACCGCCCATCTCGATGTGGGCTTTCTTTTCCTTCATAAGTTCAATCTTTTCCTGAACTGTAGCCATTTTTTACCTCCTAAACAGCCCCATAAAACCTTGGCTGGATTCTATTATCTGTCCTCATGCTGGCAGAGCTCCAAGAGCACGCCATAAGTGGACTTCGGATGAACAAAGGCAATATCTGCACCGCCGGCACCCTTGCGAGGCTTGGTGTCAATCATCTTGATGCCCTTCTCCTGCAGGTCAGCAATAGCTGCAGGCAGGTCGTCAACCCGGAGAGCGATGTGCTGGATACCGCCACGGCCGCCGTTCTTCTCAATGAACTTGGCGATAGGGCTGTCAGGCTCGGTAGCAGCCAGCAGCTCAATCTCGGAGCCGTTCGGAGTAGGATTGAAGGTAGTGGTAACCTTCTGCTCTGCAACAGTCTCCTGGCCGGTGCAAGGAAGGCCGATAGCAGTCCAGAAATTCTGAGTCTCCTCCAAATCGTTTACAGCAACACCAATATGATCTACACCTAAAATCTTGAATGCCATTTAGCATACCCCCTAAATAAAAATTACTCTTTTAACATATCCTGCATGATATTGGCAACCACAGTATAAGGGTCGGTCTCCCTTGCCTTAATCTGAGCTACATACTCATCCAGCTTGCCGGTTGCACTCAGCTTGCCGGTAATATACTTGCCAATATTGCTATGAAGAACATCCAGCATCTCGTTCTTGGTACGCTGGGTGCGACGCTGCTGCAAAATGCCCGTCTCACTAATGTACTTGAAATGCTTTTCGATGTTCTCAATGGTTTCAGTGATACCTTCATTCTGGCTGGCAATAACCTTCTGGATAGGAGGCCGCCAAGCCATACCTTCTGCATGCTTCGCCACGTTCAGATGATGGAACTGGTCAGCCAGAGCCTTCTCCGTGGAGGTCTGCTCCGCCTGCATGCCGTGGGCATCAAGGTCAAGCATCATATTCAGCTCACGGACGAGCTTGTCAGCCCCATCATGGTCAGCCTTGTTGATGGTGAACACATCACCAATCTCCAGGATACCTGCCTTGATGGCCTGAATGTCGTCGCCCATGCCCGGAATCAATACGACCATTGTTGTATCTGCAGCCTTTACTATATCAACCTCAGACTGTCCCACGCCTACGGTCTCTACAAAGATAACATCCTTGCCGAAGGCGTCCATAGCCTTTATGGCATCAGCAGTCTTATGTGACAAGCCACCCAGGCTGCCGCGGGTTCCCATACTACGAATGAAAACACCCTCGTCCATGGTCAGGCCGTTCATGCGAATACGATCACCTAAGATAGCACCACCGGTAAATGGGCTCGTAGGGTCAATAGCAATAATACCAACAGTCTTTCCCTGGGCACGATAGGCCTTTGCCAGCTTGTCAGTCAGGGTACTCTTGCCGGCGCCCGGAGGGCCGGTAATACCCAGGACAAAGGCATGGCCTGTATGAGGATACAGCCGCTTCATAATATCCACAGCCTCATCATACTCGTTTTCGATGGCAGTGATAGCACGGGATAAAGCTAGCCGGTTGCCTTTTAACAGTTCTTCTACAATGTCCATTTTGCACCACCAATAACCTGCACACCGGCATCCTCGGCTGCAGCCCCCCAAAAAAAGGAGCCGCAGCCTCAAACGCCAAATTATCTATCCGACACTATCAAGGACTTACTTTACGTTAGCCTTGATGAAATCAACAATAGCACTGGTCGGGGTACCAGGAGTGAATACCTCTGCAACGCCTGCTTCCTTCAGAGCCGGAATATCGGTCTCAGGAATAACGCCGCCGCCGATGATCAGCACGTCATCCATGCCCTTCTCGCGAACCAGGTTCACAACCTTAGGGAACAGGTGCGGATGAGCACCGGAGAGGATAGACATTGCAATAACATTTACGTCCTCCTGCAGGGCTGCCTCAGCAATCTGCTCAGGAGTCTGGCGGAGACCGGTATAAATAACCTCAAAGCCTGCATCACGCAGTGCACGGGCAACAACCTTGGCACCGCGGTCATGACCATCAAGACCCGGCTTTGCTACTAATACTCTAACGCGCTTTTCCATTCTACTTTACCTCCACAATATTACAGATTTACATGAGCTTCATACTCACCGAATACTTCACGCATTACGCCGCAGATCTCACCGAGAGTAGCATAGGTGCGTACAGCATTCAGAATGTGCGGCATGAGGTTCTCATTCTCATCCTGGCAAGCAGCCTTCAGGTCAGCCAATGCAGCCTTTACAGCCTCATTGTCACGCTTAGCCTTCATAGCAGCCAGACGCTCGCACTGAGCAACGCCAACGGAAGCATCAACCTTCAGGAGGCCCTTAGGAGGCTCTTCCTCAATCTGGAACTTATTAACACCAACGATGGTCTTTGCACCGGACTCAACATCCATCTGCCACTTATAAGCAGAATCCTGGATTTCCTTCTGGATGTAGCCCTTCTCGATAGCAGCAACAGCACCGCCGATTTCATCAATCTTGTTGATGTACTCCCAGGCCTCTTTCTCAATCTTGTTGGTGAGGGCCTCTACATAGTAGGAGCCAGCCAGAGGATCGATTACATCAGCCAGGCCGGACTCGTAAGCCACGATCTGCTGAGTACGCAGAGCGATCATTACGGATTCCTCAGTTGGCAGGGCCAATGCCTCATCACGGGAGTTGGTGTGGAGGGACTGGGTACCGCCCATAACAGCAGCAGCAGTCTGGAGAGCAACACGGATGATGTTGTTGTTAGGCTGCTGAGCAGTCAGCATGGAGCCAGCAGTCTGGGTGTGAACGCGCAGCATCATGGACTTTGGCTTCTCAGCGTGGAAACGCTCCTTCATAACCTTTGCCCATACGCGGCGGGAAGCACGGAACTTGGCAACCTCCTCCAGAACGTTGTTGTGAGCGTTCCAGAAGAAGGACAGACGGCCGGCAAAATCATCGATGTGCAGGCCGGCCTTGATAGCAGCCTCGCAGTATGCAATACCATCAGCAATGGTAAATGCGATTTCCTGGGAAGCAGTGGAACCAGCCTCACGGATATGGTAGCCGGAGATGGAAATAGTATTCCACTTCGGTACATTCTTGGAGCAATACTCAAAGATGTTGGTAATCAGACGCATGGAAGGACGTGGAGGGAAGATATAAGTACCACGTGCAGCATACTCCTTCAGAATATCGTTCTGAATAGTACCCTTCAGCTGGTCTGCAGGCACGCCCTGCTTCTCAGCTACTGCAATGTACATAGCCAGCAGTACGGAAGCCGGAGCATTGATGGTCATGGAGGTGGAAACCTTGCCCAGGTCAATCTGGTCAAAGAGGATTTCCATATCAGCCAGGGAGTCGATAGCAACGCCTACCTTGCCAACCTCGCCCTCAGAGATAGGATCATCAGAGTCATAACCAATCTGGGTTGGCAGGTCAAATGCGCAGGAGAGGCCGGTAGCGCCGGACTCAATCAGGTAACGATAACGCTTGTTGGACTCAGCAGCAGTGGAGAAGCCTGCATACATGCGCATGGTCCAGAAACGGCCACGATACATGGTAGGCTGCACGCCGCGGGTATAAGGATACATGCCAGGATAGCCGATTTCATCAGCATAGTCGGTATCCTTGATGTCCAATGGAGTGTACAGACGCTGCTCCGGCAGGTTTGGACGCTCCGGGAAGCGGGAAATTGCCTTTTCTACGCTGGCATTGTACTTATCTAATCCAGCCTGAATTTTCTCATTGCTCATAATTCAAAAAACCCCCTATTACTTCTTCATGGTGCCGGTTGCCTGGAATCTCTCATGCCAGGAGAGTGCCTCCTCAAGGATGTGAGGAGTATGAGCGCTCTTGGTTGCTGCCAGAGCCCTCTCATAATAATCCATCAGCATTGGCTTATAATCAGGATGTGCGCAGTTCTCAATGATAACCTTTGCTCTCTGGCGAGGGGACAGGCCGCGGAGGTCTGCCAGGCCCTGCTCGGTAACAATAATATCCACATCATGCTCGGTGTGGTCAATATGAGAGCACATAGGCACGATGGAGGAAATAGCGCCACCCTTTGCAGTTGAAACTGTAAAGAATACGGTCAGGTATGCGTTGCGGGCGAAGTCGCCGGAACCGCCGATACCATTCATCATCTTGGTACCCATGATATGGGTAGAGTTTACGTTGCCGTAAATATCGCACTCGATGGCGGTATTCATGGCAATAACGCCGATGCGGCGTGCCACCTCAGGGCTGTTGGCAACCTCCTGAGGGCGGAGCACGATGTGCTTCCTGTACTCCTTGATATTGTCATAGAAACGCTTCAGGCCTTCCGGAGACGGGCTGAGGGAAGTACCGGAGGCAAAGTTCAGCTTGCCTGCATCAATCAGGTCAAACATGCCGTCCTGGATAACCTCGGTGTACACGGACAGATCCTTCAGGTCAGACTCAACGAAACCGCTGATAACAGCGTTAGCCACAGCGCCTACGCCGGACTGGAGAGGCAGCAGGTTCTTCGGCATGCGGCCAGCCTTCACCTCATCATGGAGCAGATGGATGAAGTTCTGGGACATCTTCCTGGAGTTCTCATCAATCTCGCCCAGCGGACGAACCCGGTCAGGAATATCGCAAGGCACGATAAACTTGATCTTGTCCGGAGTGCATGGGATATAAGGAGTACCAATCCTGTCATTCGGCTTTACAACCGGGATTGGCAGGCGGTTTGGCGGATCCAGAGGAACATATACGTCGTGCATGCCCTCCAGCTCCAGCGGCTGGCTGGTATTTACCTCCACGATAACCACGTCAGCAGTCTGCACATAAGAAGCAGTATTGCCCATGGAAGTAGTCGGGATAATATTGCCTTCCTCGGTGATAGCGCAAGCCTCAACGATAGCCACATCGATCTTGCCGCCCATGTATCCGTAGCGAGCCAACTGAGCAGACTCGGACAGATGCAAATCGCAGTAGTCAATCTTGCCGCTGTTGATTGCATTTCTCATATCCTTGTTGGTCTGGTATGGCATACGGAACTTGATGCCGTTTGCTCTTGCCAAAGCACCATCTTCCTCATCACCGGTAGAAGCGCCGGTCCAGAGGTTAATCTGGAAGTGCTCCTTTTCCATGCGGGCTGCCAATGCCAGAGGCACAGCCTTCGGATAACCGGATGGAGTAAAACCACTGGTACCAACATTCATGCCCGGCTTGATGAAAGCTGCTGCTTCCTCAGCAGTAACGATCTTCGCCTGTAATTCCTTGTTGCGTACGCGATTGAGAATATCAATCATCAATAAATCCTCCCCTGTTTATATTACCTAGAATTTTTCCATGAACTTCACCCCGATAACCCTTAGCCAGCTCAGTTCATAACCTAAAGTTATCGCCACTTTATAAAATAGTTATTGTGAAATTCATAGTACATATTTAGCCTTATTAAAAGAATACCACTATAAATAAATTCAGTCAAGTAAAGGTTTTCATCTTGTTTTATCGTTTTTAGAAATAACTTAAACTGTTTTTCACCGTTGGAACAATATACCTTCCATAAATACATTTTAGGGTTTGATATGTAAAATTTATTTGTCCAACATTTTTTGATAACTAAAAGTAATTACCTTATCTGGCCATCAGCAAAATTCATTTACCCTGCCCGGCTTCCCCAGAAAAAAATTCCGGCTTTTTTCGCACTTCCTTCCATTTTGCCGCGAAAAAATGTACAACAAATAATCAGGACAGCCTGACCGCGCACCAAGCTAAAAAAAATCCCCCCACCATCCTGGCTGAGCAAAAATGAAAACGCAAAAAAGGCCTCTCATCACTGAGAAGCCTCTGCCTTGCAAACTGGTCGGAGCGACAGGATTCGAACCTACGACCCCCTGGTCCCAAGCCAGGTGCTCTACCAAACTGAGCTACGCCCCGATACTGAATCTATATAAAATTTATCAAAATCACAAACTGGTGCGACTGGAGGGATTCGAACCCCCGACCCACGGCTTAGAAGGCCGTTGCTCTATCCAACTGAGCTACAGACGCGTAAAAATGGTCGGAGCGACAGGATTCGAACCTACGACCCCCTGGTCCCAAGCCAGGTGCTCTACCAAACTGAGCTACGCCCCGACAACGCAAGAAATATTATGCCACATTTCACAACTCTTGTCAAGAATTTTTTCATCTTTTTCAAAAGCCCGTCTCAGCTCTTTCCTGCACAACATTTGTAATTATACCAGCACTCAAAAACAAATGCAAGCATTTTTCAATACTGCCACCAAAAATTTTTACCCTGCAAAAGATTCCAGGTCAGCGTGCATCTCCATCAGCCTCTGATATGTCTCCATGGCATCCTCAGGCATCCTCCCGGCACGCAGCACCTCCACCATGCCCACAATCAGCTCATAGACAGGGGTAATGCCCATATTGGCACTGATGCCCTTCAGGTCATGGGCAGCCTCAAAGGCACCCTTCACATCACCTGCCTGCAATGCCTCCCCCAGCCTGGCAAAGCTCTTGTCAGCCACGAACTTTCCATAGCACTTGGCATAAAAAGCCTCATTGTTCAAAAACCTTCCCATTGCCTCATCTATATTGCAGCCATAAGCAGCCAGCTTATCAGTCAACGCTGACATATCAAACACCTCCGCAAAACAACCCCAAAATAATCCCCGAACAATCACCTGCGCCACGGCTGAAAAATTCCCAGCCATGGCAGCGGCCTGAAATCTCAAAAATTCTCTAACCCATATTCTAACAATTTATTCGCCATTTGACAAGCTTTCAAAGCTATAAAACACATCCACCACATCCAGAAACACCCCGTCAAAACCACCAGCCAGAATAATGTCCAGATAGCTGTCAGGACCTCCCATCAGCATGTCCTGCCAATCCTTCTGCCAGTAGCGCACCCGGAAGTTTCCCTCCCAGTCCTCATTGCGCTCCCACAGCCAGGCAGGCGGATTTTCCTTCCAATCCTCCTGCCAGTAAGGGCGGTATTCCTCCGCCTCCCCCACGCTCATGTAGGCAGCCACCAGCCGCCTTGCCCCTGATGGCTTGTGCTGCAAGAGAGCCACCTCCTGCCTTGTCAAAGGGCTATCACCGTAGTATGCATCCACGATGAGCAAATCGTAGTTGCTGGCAGCCAGGGCCTGCACATAGGCCTCCCGGGAGGCAAAAGCCTCAGGATTCAGCAGTACCAGATAGTTCCGCGCCTTTTTCAGCTCAGGGCAGGGCAGGTCATTATCACTGTGGGGAAGCCCCTCAGGCAGCCTGTCCAGCTCCCGGCGCCCGGACACCCAGCCCAGATAGCCCAGGCTCCTGTCCTCCCGGTAGGCACGCTGCACGTTCCCCGGCTCCCGGGCATAATCCAGCACCAGGGGCACCACCCCTGCCCTGCGGGCATTGTCCAGCAGCCTATGATAATTGTCCTGTTCCTCCGGGGGCATAGCCTTGTCCATTTCCATGTCCCAGCCAAAATTCACCGACTCAGCCATCACGCCATCCAGCCCCTGCAGCAGACTGCCATAATCCGCCTCCGGCAAAAGCTCGTTAGGCTCCATCAGCCCGGCGCCCCCGTTGGCGATGACAAAAAACTCACTGCCCCGCCCGGACACCCCATACTCCTTGATTTTCCCAATCAGCCCCGCCATCTCCCGGCGATAGGCAACAGACTCATCCGCCCCGGCTGCCGCCTTCCTGCCGCCAGCGGCATAGACGCTGATACACGCCAGCAGGATGGCCGCACAGGCACACAGCAAAACAATCTTCATTCTACCTTCCATCCCAAAACTCCTGTTAGATTCCCTTCCAGCCACAAAATCCCTTCCAGCCACAAATTCCTGTCAAATTCCTGTCAATTTCCCACTTAATCAAAAACTCCTGTTATAGCTCATCATCACGCCCCAGCCCCGATAATTGGCATCACCCTGCTGGCGCATCACAGCCCTTTCCACATCAAGGGACAGGCTGTTCCTGTCATCCAGGCGCCAGTCATAGCCCAGGGACACAGAGAACCGCCTGCCGGAGCTGTATGACTGCCGCGTCAGGGGATCATAGGCCGCCCCTTCCGCCCTCAGCCAGTTGGCAAAAAGCCGCAGCTGCCGCCTGTCATCAAACCTGTGGAACCAGCCGCCCCCGTAGTAGAGGCGGTGCACACCGGCGCCCCCCATGGCGGCATCATCGTAGGCAGCCGCCCGGTCATATGACCAGGCACTGTACACAGCCCAGGAATCCAGCTTCGTAAACCAGCTGCGGAAATACCCCCTGCCTGCCATGCCGTCCCCCTCGGTAAAGCTGTAATTGTTCACCGCCCCGGTCATAGAGGAACGGCTATTTTTCGTATATTGCAGCTTCACCATGTACTGCCGGGCTTCATCCGTATGCAGGTATTCCAGCTCGTTGGACCAGATACTGCCGGGATGCACCACCGAGGCAGGATCATCCCAGGAATTTGCATAGCTGCCCCTGAAGGCATAGGCACTGCGCCAGGTCCATGCCGTGTATTTATCCACATGCCTTGCTACCTCCAGCCTGGGCGTAAAATTCCACCCCTCCCCGAGGCTGCCATAGGGAGCCAGATAATCCGGCACCACTGCATTATCGTGCATCCTGCTCTCCCCTGTAGGCAGGTTGACATCCAGGCCGTAGCGCACATCATACACAGGATGCTTGTTGGCATACATGGCACTGACCGTAGTATCTGTCAGGCCGCTCATCTCGCCATCAGCCAGCCCTGTATGGGAATACACATAGGCATTGCTGATGGACAGCTCCCTGCCATAGCCTGCCCAGTAGCAGGAATAGGCATCATACAGCTGATGGCCCGCTGCCGCCCCCTGCCAGCTGTAGTACCCCAGCCTGTTCTGGGCGCCGGAGCCATCCCCCAAGTGCAGCAGGGAAGCCTTTGCCTCTATCACTGCCTCAAAGCTGTCATTGCGCTCCAAGAGAGCCTGGAAGCACGCCTTGTTGGCCTCTGCCTGCTCATTCTGGCAGATAGCCACATCCTGCTGGCAGTCCAGCACATCCTGCTTATTTCTCGCCAGCTCCCTCTCCAGCTCCAGCACATACCTGCGGCAGTCAGCCTCCGCTTCCTCCGCCTCCCGGCACTGCTCCTTCAGCTCATCCAGCCGCTCGCTGACGCTGTCAAAATACTCCCTGGCCGCATCAGCCTCCGCCTCCAGCTGCTCCATCCGCGCCCAGTAGGCATCAATGGCAGCCTGTGCCTCGCTGAGCCCATCAGCCCCATCGCCGGTGCTGCCAGCCGCTGCCGAAGCAGCAAAGCGCATCTCCAGCTCCGGCAGGCGGCTGTTCTCAAAACCGGCTTCCTCCCAGGCCGCCTCAATCCACTCAGCCCGCTGCCTCTCCCGGAGGGACAAGCCGCCATCTTCCGCGGCAGCCGCCTCCGCAGGCCGCTCCAGGGCTGCCGCCTGCTGCACATCCAGCCTCTGCTGCAGCTCCGCCCGGGCCTCATACCACACCGGCAGGTAGTCTGCCACCGCCTGCTGGCTGGCCACCGCCTGCTCCGTGAGCCTTATCCGCTCAGCCCGGGTTTTCTGCAGCTCCTCTGCCGTCAGGCGCACCTGCTCCTCCGCCTGCTGCCTGTTTTCCTCCGCCATGCGCAGGTTCCCGGCAGCCTCCCGGCAGATGCCCTCCGCCTCCTCCAGATAGCTCTGGGACAGTGCCGCGTTCTTCGCCGCCTCCCCCACATACTCCTTCGCCAAATCAAAGGCACGGATATTGGCAAGATTATTCTCCATATAATCAAAATCGCCATAAATATCCTGCAGCACATTGAGGGTAACCGCATCCGCCCGGAGGGGCGCACCGGCAGCCAGCCCCGTCAAAAGAGCCGCAGCCGCCTTCTTCCGGCAGTGCATCCTCTCGCGCCGCCGCTGCAGATTCAGCCGCCGCCTCTTAACCCGTGACATTCTCATCAGCCCTGTCCCTCCTTTCCGGCAAAATCTTTTTCAGCAAAATACACTCCATCAAAATCCATTCCATCCCAATTCCCTGCCATCAGGCATTTCTCTCCTGCCTGTCCCTGTACAAAAACGCCGCCAGCCGGGAGAACACCCCGTGGGGCGCCTCAAAAAACACCGGCCTGCCGCAAAATACATAATAGCTGATCCGCTGGCAGAAATGCTGCAGCCTCATCACCGCCACAGCACAGGCCAAAAGTGCCGACAGGAAAAAGGTAAAGCCGTAGCTTGCCTCCCCCAGCCACAGTCCGCCAATGCCCAGCACCATATTTGAAAGCAGGAACGCCCCGGCAATCATCAGGGCCCCATGCTGGTCCTCCAGGTACAGCAGCAGGGTATAGACCACCTGCAGCACCGCATTAAAAAACGCCCCCAGCACCAGGATCCTGTAGATATTCACATCCTGATAGCTGACGCCCCCCATGGACAGGAGATACCCCCCTGCCGCCAGGAACATCAGGCTGAACACCAGCTGGAACTCCATGATGTTCTTGAACTCCGTCCACAGGGTATGCAGGAGCTCCTTCCTGGCGTCCTCAATATCCTGAAAATTCCCCTTCTGGGTAATATAGGTAAAATACACCGCATACTGCTCATAAAACTTCAGCTCCATGGATACCACGAACATAATCATGGTAGGCAGGATGGACAAAAAAGCATAAAAAGTCACCACATCATACCTGGGGGAATACAGATAGGTATCCGCCACAGTCACCCCCCAGGGGCCCTGCCAGATGATGAAATTCGCCGCATAAATAGCCAGGGTATAGAAAAACGCCACCCCGAACAGCCTGTAGTGCACCTCGAAATACGGCAAAAACTCAAAATTCATCCCCTCTGCCGGATAGCCGAAATACCTGGCAATCTGCACCATGAAGCAGCACACAATCACCCCCGTGCCGATGCACATGGCCACCATGGAGCCCAGCACCGGCTCCATAAAGGCAAAATGCAAATTCGCCCATGCCAGCAGCACGCTGATGGCGCCGCCGCCCCCATAGCTGAGGAAAATAGACTTGTAGTCCTTCAGGGCCGTCAGGTACACCCCCTGCAGCCACACTGCCGACATCTCCATAAAGAACACATAGGCAGCCAGCTTCAGCTCAAAAGCCAGGGGCTTGTCCCAGTAAAAAGCCACCGCCGCCACCGCCCCCAGAAGCTGGGAAATAAAAATAATGCCGTAGCAGGAGGCAGTCACATTCTCATATTCCCCCTGATAAAGCTTGTCCGCCAGATACCTGGTAATCACCATGGCAAAGCCGCAGGTGAGCAGCTGGGAAAACACAAAGGGATAAATCACCGAGGCAGTATACAGCTGCCCTGCCCCCTTTGCCACCCCGTACTGCACAAACAGCAGCTGAATCAAAAGCACCATGGAGGTCAGCAGGGCAAAGGGCCCCGCCGTAATAATGGCGGAATAGCCATATGCCATAGTCTGCCCCGTCAGGGTACGCCTGTCAAAAAGCCTTTTCAGCTCAAATCCGATACCTGCCATCAGCCCTTCACCTCCATCCTCTCATATTTCCCATCAATCTTCCGGCTTCTCATAATTGCCATCAATCTCCCGGCCTCTCATACTTGCCATAAATCTCCCGATAGGAGTTAATAAAATTCTCATAAGTATACCCATTTTCCACCCGCTGATAGCCGATGTTGCCCATCCTGCGCCTCAGCTCAAAATCCCTGCCCAGGCGGATGATTTCCTTGGCCATCTGGCGGTAATCCATCGGCGCCACCACGGCACCGGCCGTGCCCAGCTCATCCCCGGTAGCGCCGTAGATAAGCTCCCGGCAGCAGCCCACATTGGTAGTCACGAAGGGACGCCTTGCCGCCTGCCCCTCCAGCACCGCCAGGGGCTGCCCCTCGCTGATGCTGGACAGCACCATGATATCCAGCTTGGGCAGATACTCCGCCACATTCACAGAGCCCGTGAACTCCACATTCCTCAGCTGCAAGGTCTCCACCGTCTGGCGGCACATCTCATAGTATTCCTTGTCCTCCCCGTAGGGGCCGATAACCTTCAGCACCGCATCAGGGAACACCTGCTGCACCAGCAGGAACGCCCGCAGCATAGTTATGATATCCTTGATAGGCACCACCCTGACCACGCCCCCAATCACCAGCGGGCCCTCATGCTGCTGCAGCTCCCCGATATGCCGGAACCTTTCCATGCGGACGCCATTGGGCACAATCCTTATCTTGGCCGGGTCGCAGCCCAGCTCCTGCTCGATAATCGCGTTCTGCTCAAAGAGCGTCACCACCATGTCCGCCGAGCGGTAGGCAAGCTTGGCAATATTATAAAAATACTGAATCCACACGGACTTGAAATCACCCTTGGCCCAGCCGCACTTGACGATTTCCGTCTCCCTCTCCCGGGAGTAGATGCCGTGCTCCGTAATCAAAAACGGCTTTTTCTGCACGCTGGCTGCCAGGCTGCCGATAATGCCGCAGTACCCCGTTGCCACGCTGTGGTACACATCCGCCTCCGGCAGGGGCTGATGGAGAAAATAAAACAGCGGCAGCAGCATGGAGCGCATAGTCCAGAAAAAATCCGTAAAGGGCAGGTAGCTGTACCTTTTCCTGTACACCTGGCTGATAATATCAAAAAAATCGCTGCTCATAAAAATCGCCAGGGGGCTGCGGATTTTGCCCTTGTGCTGGAAAATCTCCGCCATGGCACCTATATCAATAGGCTTTTCCCCCATGACCAGGTCATAGATGCAGTTTCTCTCCGCCTCAGACAAAATATTCTCCTGCAAGGAAGGCGACTTGCAGCTGAGGATTTCATCCAGAAAAACCTCCTGAATCCCCGTCACATTTGCCGGGAACTTGTATTTATACTTTCCCCTGTCCTTTGCCTCCGCCCCCATGGCGTAGATAAAGAACTCATACTCAGGAAAGCCCTCCATCAGCATCTGTATCCAGGAGGACACGCCCCCCACCACATATGGATAGGAGCCCTCCACCAACAAACATATCCTCATTGCTGTTCACCTGCCCATTCCACGGCAAATTCCGGCTGCTCCACAGTCAGCACATAGGCATCCTCCTGCACCTTCTGCACCCTGCCTCCCTGCACGGACACAATCCCCTTGCGGCTCCGCAGGATAAAGGTCACAGGGCGGCTGAAATTCCAGCAGTGGATTTTCAGCCCCTCCGGGCTGCGCTCCAGCCGGTAATCCATGGCAAAATAATTCTCCATGATGTCCGCCCCCTCGGAGGCAGTGGCAGGCTCCAGCCAGCCAAATCTGGTATTCACATCAGAGAGGAAATCCCCCATGCCCTTCTTCATCATCTCCCAGGTCAGGTTCTGGCTTTCCTCATAGAACATCTCATCAGGATGCACAAAATGTGAAAACACGCCGTTGTAGTTTATCACGTTATAATTTTCCCACACATCCTCCGGCAGGGGCACATAGCCTGAGGACACCCGGGGAATTTCGCAGGTGCCATCAGGATTCACCCGGAAATTCTGAAAATACTCCTTGGCGGTAGCCAGGCCGTTATACAGGGAAGCATACACCCTGAGATGAGGGAAGACATTCTTCAGTGCCTGCTTCCCCTCCGGGCTCAGGATATTGGAGGGCGGCACATAGGAGTGAATCTCATAGCCGGGATATACCTCCTCGATATAACGCTTCAGCTCCCTGAGGGATTCCTCCATATCCCCCTGGCTCTCCCAGGTATTGTAGCCCAGATGGTCCTGGCCGTAGCCCGCAGGGGCCAGGGACTGATGGTTGTAGCCGTGGATGCCCAGCTCACCGCCGGCCTTCAGAAGCTCCCTGCCGTAGACAATCAGCCCCAGCCGCGCCGAGCCGTCAGACAGGGGAGCAAACTCACCCTTCACCTGGCTGCCGTAGGTCTCAATCACCAGCCCGGTATATTTTACATTGTACTTGTCTCCATTGTTCAGCATCTCCGGCCACCACAGCTTGCGATAAAAATCCGCTGTGTTCATGCCTGTTTCCTGATAAATCCGCTCAAACTTGCCCTCCGGCACCGGCGAAGGAAAATCATCAATAAAGTACAGCTTCATATTCATCACAGGATAGGCATAATCCTCATGGAGCTGCCCCAGCATGGCGGTATACATGCCATAGCTGTTCTTGTCGTCACGCTCCCGCTTGTTGCAGACAAAATACCTGCCCTTGCCGTCCCTGTGGGACCAGACCACAGGCTGCCCGTCAGCAGAGGTCACCTCCACCTCCGACTCAGGGGAAAGCCTCACCTCCGCAATGGAGGTGCTGTAGACGGCAGAATCAAAGCCGAAGCCCTGCAGGCCTATATACATGCTGCCCGGCACCCTGACACCATAGGCATTGTGCTCCTGCCCCACGGACAGGACACCCAGCTTCTGCCGGAGGCTGTCCGTCAAAAGATCATCCTGCAGCTGGCTCAGCACCAGCACCGTGCCCCCTTCTGCCACATACTGCTCTATTTCCGGCAGGCAGGGGATATCCTTCAGCCTGTTGGTAGCCACCACGATGCCGCCAAGGTCCTCCGGCAGCCCCTCCGCCTTGTGCAGGGGCAGCCGCACAGCCTCCTTCTTCTGCTCCGTCAGGATTTTCTCAATCATGTGCCGCCGCAGCACGCTCTGCACCTCGCCGGCATCATAGATGACCAGCACCCTTTCCCTGGGCAGCCCTGCATAATCCTCTTTGCCGGCAGCCTCCCCCATAGAGGCGTTATTGCTCCAGGGATTGATGTGCAGAAAGACATCCAGGCGGTTCAGCTGAAAAAAGACGCCCAGTGCCGCCACAATAAAAAACGTCACCCATATTTCCTTTTTAAAGCCCTTCACGGAACGCCCCTCCCCAGTAACGCAAAATCCGCAGAGCATCCGGTGACAGCCTTGCCCGGCTGCCCTTCAGCTCTGCCAGCTTCTTCTCCATCAGCTCCGGCTGCCTCATGGCGTGATACAGCTTCATGTAGAGGATATACGGCTCCTCCCGGTCAGGAAATGCCTGCTGAAAACTATGGCAATCCCTTTCAGCCTCACCATAATCCTCCAAAAAAATTTCCTGATTGATTTTTGCCTGCATATACTCATCATTCTCAGGTTCCTCCTGCAAAAGCCTGGCCAGAACCTCCACATAAATCCTGCCCTTTTCCTTCTTGGTAAGGGCATCCACAAAATCCTGGGACAGATAATCCGCCAGAAGGCCTGCATACTCCCTGACCTTTTCCGGCACCGCCTCCTGCCGAAGCTCCGACTCCAGCTCTGCCAGCTGTCCCTCCAGCTCCTCAATATGCCCGGAAATCATGGACACTGCATAGTAGGCTATCTCCCTGTCCGTATCGTAGGTAGCCATGCGCAGCACCTTGGGATTGTCCAGCACATTCTGCTTGACAGCATCCAGGAACACCTTGCGCTTTATCTGCACATCCTCCACCAAAAATGTATCGTGGAGGGGAATGACATTCTCATCGTAGCTGATAAGGTTGGTAAATACATTGTTTCTGTTCATCAGCTTGTGGGGATCAATCCTGTTCTGCATAAACCGCAGGCTGTACAAAAGCCTGGTGATGCCCACAGCCAGAACCCCTGCCCCCGGCAGCAAAAGCACGATACCGGCCTCGGCCAGTGCCTGCCGCCTGTCAGCCTTCATGGCCACTGCCAGATACACTGCCCCTGTCAGCAGCAGGTGGCAGCCCATGCATATCAACAACAGCTCATCACTCATCCTACACCAGCTCCCTGCTCTCCAATACCTCTATGCCTCGATGCAAAAGCCGCTGCCGTACCAGCTGCATGCCCGTATCATCCACATCATGCAGCAGCAAAAATACCCTGTCTTCCTTGAGCCCCACCGCATCCTCCTGGCGGATAGCCCCTGACAGCCTGCTGTCCAGCTCCTGATAGCTCATACCGGCACAGGACAGCTCCAGCAGCACGTTCCTGACATTCTCCTGCAAGGCAGCACGGGTTCTGAGCCCCTTTTCCAGCTTGGCGAACTCCTCCGGCTGCAAAATCCTGGTCTGAGGCACAAAGCGGCGGCTCTGGATGCCTTCCTCGTAGAGGTACGCCTTGCCCATGGCCATGGAAATCAATCGGGAAGTCACCGACAGCAAGTTCTGCTGATAGATGCTCCACTGCTCAAAATTCATGCCATAAATCTCGATGACTGCAATCATCCTGCCATCGTAGATAATCGGTGCCGCCAAATCAGGCAGCCCCAGCTGCAAGCCGTGGTTGACAAAGAGATGGTGGTTGGCCAGCATGTCCATGATGTAGGGATTGTCCTCCGTCCGCCTGGAATGAGGCAGCTGGGCAGTCCTGTCCCCCAGGCGCACCTTCTGGCGCAGGTAGAACTGGTCCTTGCCCATCACGTAGATGGCCACGTTCTGGGTGCCCATGATGCGGCCTGTCACCGCTGCCGCCTGGGTGAAGATGTCCTCCACCTCGACAGTATCCAGCTGGCGAATAATGCCGTACAGCCAGCCGATGCTGTCATCGGAGTTGATGATCTGATGATAGAGCTTGTCCTTTATCTCTATGGATTTCTGATAATTCTCCTGCAAGAAGCTGTACCTTCTGGCAAAATGATTCAGCTTGTACCCCAGGGAATCAATCTGGCTGCGCCAGCTGTCGCTGATATAGCCGGTGAAGACACCCAGGAACAGATAGGTGGAATAGTGGAAGATATTCTCCGGCACATAGAAAATGCTGGAAATCTCACCGTGCTGGTTGAGAAGCCCCCAGGTCAAAAGAGCCATGGAGGGCAGCACAGCAGGCAATGACTGCTTCTTGCCGTAGAGGATGCCCATGATAATGATGTAGATATAGGCAATATCCAGCCCGGTGGCGCTATTGACAGGGGTTTTGCCCTGCAACAGGCTGAGAATTACAATCACCACAAAAAGCCCTATGTTTTCCAGATAGGGCTTATATTTTTCCAGTCTGCTATTTTCCTTTTCAGAAGCCTGTTCAGGCTCCCTGTCACCGCCAGCAGCCGTTCCCGCCTGGCTGCCTGCGTCCGCCGCACCGGCTCCCCCATGGGTGGCATACCACTCATAGACAGGCTTCAGCATTTCAGCGGCACGGTACTTGGGCTTTAACTTCAGCTCATAAGCTTCTGCCGCAGCCTGCCCTGCCAGATCTTCCCCCTCTGCTCCGCCATCTGCCCCGCTCTTTGCAGCGGTCCAGCAAAACTCATTGCCCTGCCCCAGAATATCCACCTGGGGCAGATTGACAAACCCGTTCACAGTCAGCACCACCTGCATGAAGCTCATGGCTTCCTCCGAGGAAACTGCAATCCGCTCCTGCTTTATTTCCTGCTGGATAATCATCAATATAGCATGGGCGGCATCCTCGCTGTACAGCACGGGCACCGCCACATCATCACGGCCATGGAGCTGGAACTTCTCCTGCTCACAGGCAGCACAAAAGAACCGGGCAATAACGCTGTCCTCGCTGGCGATGCCCTTGCCGAAGACCTCCGGCAAAATAACCACCGATGACTGCACGCCATGCTCCCGGCTCCATGCCAGCACGAACTCCTCTGAGTATGCCTGCCGCGCCCCGGCACTGGTCACATACAAAAACCGCCCTGCCTTGTACTGCCTGGCATCATACAGAACCTGCAGCATATCCTGCCCGCAGTCCCTGCCGGCAAAATACACCACAATCTGAGGATTGTACAGCTTGAAGCTGTCCTCTCCTGCACCAACTACATCCCAGCCTTCCTTTTGCAGCTTTTCCTTCAGGATTTCCCTCATAAAGCCCCTAGTGCCAGCAAAAAGAACACTTCTCCTAAAAGCATTTTTATTGTTACTCATAACACAGCCCTAATCCCCATAAAAATAATACTTGCTTTATATTATATACTATTATGGCAGCACATGAATAGAATTTTAAAAAAATTTCAGTTTATACAGCGGTCGGCAGTAGCAAGTTTCGTCAGTCTCCAGGCTTCCCCTTTTCAGGCTTGCTCGTAAAGTCAGAATTAGTTGCTACAGTTGCATACTAATTGAATGCAGTTGGATTATTATGTGCATATCTGTTCAGACAAAAAGAAGGACAGGTGCGGCATGTACCCAAAGAAAACCTTGAGTGCAGCCTCGCTTCTTAGCGAGTGCGAGCGTAAGCGATGCAGGAGCTTAGAAGCGCGAGGCTGTGCTAAGAGCGAGAGCGAGTTTTCTATGGGTACTGCCGCTACCTGTCCCTTTATAATGTCTGAACAGAGTCCACGAAGTATCAAACCATTTTAGTCAGTATGTGCACGAAGTAACAAACCGGCACTACGACAAACTGAAATTTACAAAATAATTAAACCCGGAAATTGGTAACCTCGGTCTGCATTTCCTCAGCCAGATTTGCCAAAGCAAGGGAAGCTGCCGCAATCTCCTCATTGGAAGCAGACTGCTGCTGGGTTTCCCCGGAAATAACCTTGGTGCTTTCATTAACCTTGCGGCTGATTTCATCCATAGAATCCACAGCAAAGACAATCTTCTCCGCCCCCTGGGATACCACATCCACCGCACTGGTAATGCCGTTCATCTGCCCCTGAATATGATCGATTTTCTCAATAATAGTGCCAAACTGGCTGCCCACCTGGCGGATGGACTCAGTACCTCTGGCAACCTCGGCAGTGCCCTGCTCCATAGCCTTTACAGTGTCCTGGGTAGCCTGCTGGATGGAGGTAATATTCTCCTTGATATGCTTGGCTGCCTCCTGGGACTCTGCCGCCAGCTTGCGGACCTCCTCCGCTACTACCGCAAAGCCCTTGCCTGCCTCACCGGCACGGGCCGCCTCAATAGCCGCATTCAGTGCCAGCAGATTTGTCTGGTCAGCAATAGAAGAAACAGACTCCACAATCTGCCCGATGGCCTCGGACTGCTCACCCAGCCGGTTGACCATGTTGGCAGACTCGTGCACGCTCTTTTCGATGCTGCCCATCATCTCCACAGCCTGCTCCATCTGGTATGCCCCCTCATGAGCAGTGGTTGCCATATCCTCCGCAGACTGCCTGGCAGTATCCGCCTTCTCGGTCATGGCTATAATATCGTTGAAAATACCATCGATTGCTTCCATGGAAGTGTTCAAATCCTTGACCTGATCCTCCATGCCCTGGCTGACAGAACCCACATGCTCGGCAATCTTGATGGCGCTGTCAGCTGACTGCTGGGTATTGGCAGTAAGCTCCTCCGAAGAAGCCGCCAGCTGCTGAGAGATATTTGCCATCTTCTTGATAAAAGCCTGATACTTTGCCACCGTTCCATCACCAGACTGACCATGGGACACCGCCACCGCCTGCGGGGCAGAATCCTCCTCCACCATGGCCAGCAGCTTGCCATTTGTCCGTGCCAAAGTAATCAGAAGCAGCCCCTCAACTATCAGCAATGCGTATACCAGGACAGCAGGCATCGCATCAGAAGCTATTGCTATTATGGCTACCAAGATAGCCATTACCCCTGAAATTGTTGACAACAATGGCGTATAATTTTTCGACGACATGAAAAAACCTCCTCCACAAATCCTTCTGCCATCTTACATTTAGAAAAAAGCAGCCTGAGAAATCCCCTTCCCAGACTGCAAAATCTACCCATAAAGTAAGCATAAGGTTACACTTCTCAATGTAAGATTATACACCAGATTCCTTTACAGGTGCAATGTATTTTTGTCGTTTTTGTATGAACAAATGATAATAATTAAATTTGCATTTGTGCGAAATTAAACTCTTAACTTTTACAACTCGATGCTCTCGCCTTTGTTCAGACGGTCATGATACTCAGCAGTAGCTGCAAACAGGGCATCAGTAGAGGAATTGAGGGCCGTCTCGCAGGAATCCTGCACCACGCCGATGATGAAGCCTACACCTACAGCCTGCATGGCAATATCGTTGCTGATGCCGAACAGGGAGCAGGCCATAGGAATCAGCAGCAGGGAGCCGCCGGCCACGCCGGAAGCACCGCAGGCACCTACCGTAGCCAGTACAGACAATACAATAGCGGTAGGTATATCAACGCTGATGCCCAGGGTATGGGCAACTGCCATAGTCATGACAGTGATGGTAATAGCTGCGCCCTCCATGTTGATGGTAGCACCCAGCGGAACAGATACAGAATAAAAGTCCTCGTCCAGCCCCAGCTTCTTGCAGAGCTCCATATTGACAGGGATATTTGCCGCAGAGCTTCTGGTAAAGAAGGCAGTCACGCCGCTCTCCTTCAGACAGCGCAGCACCAGAGGATAAGGATTGCGCTTCAGGAACACAAAGCTGATAATCGGGTTGACGATAAAAGCCAGGGTAAACATGCAGCCTACCAATACCAGCAGCAGCATGCCATAATCAATGAAAATAGCCAGGCCGTTCTCAGAAACTGCGGAGAATACCAGGCCCATAATACCAAACGGAGCCATCTGGATAATCCAGAACACTGCCTTGGACACAACAGCGGCAAAATCAGCCACTACATTGCGGGTTTCCTTGGAAGCCAGCTTCTTGAAGCCCATGCCGAAAATAATCGCCCAGCAGAGGATGCTCAGGTAGTTGCCGGTCATAACGGCAGAAACAGGATTTGCCACCACATTGGTGAGAATAGTGGTAATAATCTGCCCGATGCCATCCGGTGCCGCATTGTTTGCCGCATCAGTAAGCTTCATGGTCACTGGAAACAGTACACTGGCAGCCACAGCCGTAGCAGCAGCCAGCAGGGTGCCCAGCACATACAGGAAAATTACATTCTTGAAGCGGCCGCCGATATCACCGGCAGCATTGGCCAGTGCGCTGATAACCAGCACAAATACCAGCACCGGCGCAACGCCCTTCAGCAGGCCTACAAACAAGGTACCAAAAATCGGCACCACGGTATTCTCAGGCAAAGTCAGCGCAAAAACCGCACCGATCACCATGCCGATTACGATGCGCAAAATCAGGCTGATGCTCTGCCATTTTGCAAAAGTTGCACTCATCATAATAAAAGAACTCCTCCATAAAATAATATTATAATAACCCAAGCGCCATAATATTGTAAACGTAGGCTGAACACATGTCAAGTTTTTTCCACTACACAAGTACAATGGTAATTTTTTCCTTCTCTCGCGTACATTGCCGGCAAAATTTTTGCATAAAAAAGTGCAGCAAACGCACAAAGCTTGCCATGTAAAAAGGTGCGCCCCGCCAAAGCAGGGCACACCCAAAATTCCCACGATAAATGAAATTTACTTTACCACAATATTTACCAGCTTGTCAGGCACGCAAATCATCTTGACAATGGCCTTGCCGGCGGTCAGCTCCTGCACGCGGGCATTGGCCTTGGCAGCTACCTCCATCTCCTCACGGCTGATGCCGGTAGCAATCATGATGCGGTCACGGACCTTGCCATTGATCTGCAAGACAATCTGCACCTCTGCCTTGACCGTAGCCGCCTCGTCGCACTCAGGCCACTTCTGCTGATGCACGCTGCCCTCTCCGATGAGGATGCTCCACAGCTCCTCGGTAATATGCGGCGCAAACGGTGCCAGCAGCTTGATAATAGCCACGGAAACCTCCCGGACCAGGTTGCCGTTGATGGTCTCGCTGTTCTGGAAAGCATAGAAGGCGTTCACCAGCTCCATAATAGAGCTGATGGCGGTGTTGAACATGAAGCGGTCGCGAATATCCTCCGTCACCTTCTTGATGGTGGTGTGGAGCACGCGGCGCAGCTCCTTTTCCTCCTCAGTCAGGCTGCTGACATCATACTCATCCTGACCGGCCTTGATTTGAGCCTCAAAGGTCTCCATGATGCGCCATACACGCTTCAGGAAGCGTGAAGCACCGGCAACGCCCTCATCGCTCCAATCCAGGTCACGGTCAACAGGAGCCGCAAACAGGATAAAGAGCCGGGCCGTGTCCGCGCCATACTGGGCGATAATCTCCTCCGGGGAAACCACGTTGCCCTTGGACTTGGACATCTTGCTGCCATCCTTCAGCACCATGCCCTGAGTCAAGAGGTTGGTAAACGGCTCGGAGAAGTCCACCATGCCTGCATCCCTCAGCACCTTGGTAAAGAAGCGTGAATACAGAAGATGCAGAATGGCATGCTCGATGCCGCCAATGTACTGGTCAACAGGAGCCCAGTAATTTACCTTGTCCTTGTCAAAAGGCAGCTTGTCGTTATGCGGGTCAGTGTAGCGGAGATAATACCAGGAAGAACAGATAAAGGTATCCATGGTATCGGTCTCACGCCTTGCCGGCTTGCCGCACTTAGGGCAGGTGCAGTTCACGAAGGACTCGCTCTGAGCCAGCGGCGAAACCGCCCCCTGCTCGAACTTCACATCCTCCGGCAGCATAACAGGCAGCTGGTCCTCAGGCACAAGCTGCTCGCCGCAGTCCGGGCAGTAAATCACAGGAATCGGTGCACCCCAGTAACGCTGACGGGAAATCAGCCAGTCACGGAGGCGGTAGTTCACGCGGCGCTTGCCAAAGCCCTCCGCCTCTGCCTTGTCCATGATGCCCTTCATGGCAGCCTTGATGTCCATGCCGGAGAACTCAGCGGAATTTACCAGCACGCCGGCCTTGTCCACATAAGCCTCGGTCATTTCCTCCAGCTTCAGCTCCCTGTCCTTCGGCTGGAGGGTGATGATGATATTCAGGTTGTACTTGGTAGCGAACATCCAGTCACGCTGATCCTCGGAAGGAACGCCGATAACAGCGCCTGTGCCGTACTCTGCCAGCACATAGTTGGTAACCCAGATTTCCACCTTGTTGCCGTTGAACGGATTGATGGCATAGAGGCCGGTGAAGATGCCTTCCTTCTCGGATTCGGAGGAAGTGCGCTCCATCTCGGACTGATTCTGGGCCTTCTTGCAGAAAGCCCTGATTTCCTCCGCCTTCGGATTGTTCTGGCAAATCCTCTCAATGAGCGGATGCTCTGCCGCCAGCGCCAGGAAGGTGATGCCGTACACGGTATCAGGACGGGTGGTATAAGCTGCAATCTTCTCCCCCAGCTCCGGCACATCCAGGCTGAACTCCAGGCCCTCGCTGCGGCCAATCCAGTTCTCCTGCATGATTTTTACGCGCTCCGGCCAGCCCTTCAGCAGATCCAGGTCCTTCAAAAGCACATCGGCATAATCAGTGATTTTCAGGAACCACTGGGACAAATCCTTCTTCACCACATCGGAATCGCAGCGCCAGCACTTGCCCTCGATAACCTGCTCATTGGCCAGCACCGTGCCGCAGGTCTCGCACCAGTTTACATAAGCCTTTTTCTTGTAGGCAAGCCCCCGCTTGTAGAAAAGCTGGAACAGCCACTGGGTCCAGCGATAGTAGTCCGGGCTGCAGGTAGCCACCGCCCTGTCCCAGTCATAGGACAGGCCCATCTCACGCTGCTGGCGCTTCATGTTGTCCATGTTGGAGTAGGTCCAGTCAGAAGGCTTCACACCGTGCTTGATGGCAGCATTCTCTGCCGGCATGCCGAAGGCATCAAAGCCCATAGGATGAATGACATTGAACCCCTCCATAGTCTTGTAGCGGGCCAGCACATCGCCGATGGAATAGTTGCGCACATGCCCCATGTGCAGATTGCCGGACGGATACGGGAACATCTCCAGGGAATAATACTTCGGCTTCTCCGGGTCCATCTCGGTCTTGTAGACATTCTCAGCCAGCCACTTGGACTGCCATTTCTTTTCTATGCTTTGCGGTGAATATTTCTCCACGATATAGCCTCCTAAAATATAAATTGGCCCTGGCTGAATACTCCAACCAGGGCATAAATTCGTAGAATCAACCACAGCATATTATATCGTATTTGACGGTTTATCGTCAACCGATATATAAATATGCTGTCAGCAATAAAATTTGATGCTGCCGACCTTAAAATGCTCTTTCCACGCTGAACAAATCATAAAAAACTGTGCCTGTATTATCTCAAGCAAAGTACCTAATTCCTTGCTGCTGATATGCTCAGGGTTGCTTGCCAATATGCAGCCGCCGCTTTTGGTCAGCCATATTTTTGCAGCATTTTTCGATGGCCTGCCTTTAGATACATGCACATGTATAGGCTCATCATTTTCATTCGACCAAAAATAAACCTTGTAGCCAAATATTGAAAATAAGCTAGGCAATATTCATCCCCCCGGAGGCACCATACTTATAAAATAAATGTGCATTGTTATGCAAAAATTCCTCAAAAAACTTTATCTCATCATCAGAAAAGCCATCACGAATTATCCACTCATACTCCGGCAATTTGCACCTGGCCGTTTCAAATCCTTTATCCGTTGGACGCTCAAAATGCACTTCAACCTTCTGCACACCAGCTTCCTCAAAAACGTTAGTATAAACAATTTCTGTTGCATCTGCCAATGTCATATATGGATAAATCATAAAATCCGCCTCCTATTCTATGCCATATCATCTTTCACACTTTTCACTGGCAGTAAGCTGTACGTCAGGATTGATTGCCTGCAATTTTGCCAAAACACTTCTATCCAGCCTCATGCAGCCTGCAAAAGAATCCTCGGCAATCTCAGCCAATGCAGGTGATAGTTCCATGCCAATGAGATTTATGCATCCGGCAAAAGCACCATTGCCAAGCTTCTTCACCCCATCCGGCAGTTTTATACTGGTCAGGCTTACACAGCCGGAAAAGGCTCCATCCCCCAGCTCCGTAATACCTGTTGGCAAATCAATGCCTTCCAGGCTTCTGCACTTGAAGAAGGCACCCACGCTGATTTTCTGCAACCCTCCCGGCAGCAGGGCACGCTCAAGGCTGCTGCACCCGGCAAAAACCCCCTGGCCTATCTCAGTCACACCGGCTGGCAGCACAATGCTCTCCAGGCTGCTGCACTCAGAAAAAGCACCGGCACCGATCTTAGTTATGCCTGCTGGCAGCTCAATCCGGCACAATCCGCTGCAACCGGCAAAAGTTCCCTGGTCTATCTCAGTCATGCCGGAAGGCAATTTGATGCTGCTGAGGCTGCTGCACCTGTAAAAAGCACCTACGCCTATCTTTCTTACGCTGTCCGGCAAATCAATGCTGTTCAGCCCGCTGCAGCCGGAAAAAGCCCCCTGCCCTATCTCAGTCACCCCTGACGGCAGCCTGATGCTGCGCAGATTATTGCAATACCTGAAAGCATACTCACCGATGGCAACCACAGTCACCCCGTCAATAACAGGCGGAATGCTGAGATTGCTCACATGCTTCCGTGCACCTGTCACAGCTATGCCCCCCGGCACATGCTCATAGGAAAGGTCAGTACCGCAGTAGCCTGCCGCATCCGCATAGCCATTCTCATAGGCCTTATGCAGCCAGTACATGCCCTGTTCCTCGTCATTCTTTTCCTCAAACAAAAGCTTCCCCAGCATAAACATGGACTTGGCATTGCCTGCCTCCGCCGCTCGCCTGTGCCACGCGATAGTTTCATCTATATTCTCGCTTATATTTCTTTCCATACGAATCAATATCCCTTTCTGACAGCCATGCTTCCATCACAACAACTACCTCCCATTATAACACATAACCCTGACAAAAAGAAAAGTCATTTCAACGCATAGCCATGATTCATAGGGCCGCTGCCCCTGCCAAGATCCAGCATATCTGCCGGGAGTTTGACACTTCTAAACAGAAAAAATGCCTCTCAGCCCTTGTAATTATTGCAATCTCGCTGTCAAATTTTTCGTTTTAATATATAGTATTTTATAGTATTATGTGGTATAATAAGACGAGGA
>NZ_VUNR01000008.1 GCF_009695585.1 Anaerovibrio slackiae | reverse complement strand
TTAAACTGTTTGTCATGTTGTTTAGCCATTCTGAAATCCTCCTCAAGATAGGTACATATATTGTACCATGTCATGAACTTATTTAGGATTTCTCATTTTGACTTGTACTATTTATATTCTAACTCCACATTGATGCTGTAACCACAATACCATAGATGAAAAAGAGCGTGACTGAAAGCTGCTTTAGAAGACGGCATCACTATTAATTGGGAAAATATTATAAATAGCCCCCTTTTAGAAAAATAAAACTGCCGCATGTAGTAATTTTTCATCAAGCGGCAGTTATATTCGATATTCAAATTCAATGTACAATATGCAAAGATGCGGCTAGTTCCCTGATTTCTGACAACGTCAGCTCCGTAAATTCAGAGATTTCCTCATATGGCTTATTGGCTTTGAGCATTTTGATTGCTGTTGCCTTATTTGCCTGACTAATTCCTTGGCTAATTCCTTGGCTAATTCCTTGGCTAATCCCTTGGCTATACGCCATATCCTCATGCTCCATTATAGTCTGCATGTAAGTCATATAATCACGCTCCCTTCCGTCATCATTCCTAAGAGCCCTAACCTCTTCATCTAAATCCTTGGTATAATCATCAGTTACTTCCCCGGTTGAGATATAACCTATAAGACTAGCCAATTCCTTACTTATCCTATGCCTATCTCCCTCAGTATTGATAAATACACGGGTTACGCCATCATCTAAAACAAGGCTGTGGTCCTCGTTGCAAATAGCATTGAAAGTATACTTGGCAAGACCCCTGCCAAATGGATCAAAGGTACAGATAAAAATAACATAGGATTTGCGCAGCTGGCTATATCTTTCCCCCTTCTTCAAGGCATTGTTATCCATAGTGGATACATAATATCTGGTTCGTCTGCCCAGAAATTCCTTATAGCTGTTATCCATCTGCATCTCAATGTCATAGGCAACACCATCTTCATCAATAACAAATAAATCAAGGCGTATGCCCTTGCTCTTTAGATTTGCCTCAAAGCTCTTTTCGTGTTCCATATATGATATTGATTTTATTTTGATACCGAGAATGCACTCTATCAATTTTTTGCACAATTCCTGCTTTTCCATGACCAATCTGAACATGAAGTTGTTGCGCAGTGTCAGCTTATTCCATTTTGCTATCCGCTTATCTTTTCTCCATTTACTCATCTCAATGCTTCCTCACACCAATTTTTATGTACATATGTATTGTAGCATAAAAACAAAATATATTCAATCAAGGCTTTATAATTCACCTTTCTCGAAAATTTTGTGCTGTAGATCTTAAGATGGAAAATAGAAAACCTGCATGTCCGCCCATACCAGGCGTCCATGCAGGTTTTAAATTGCAAGATATTAATTACCGCTTGTACCTGTCAGCCAGCCCCTTGAGCCATGCAGACCTCTCCTTGGTCAGCATGCCAGGCGTCATGCGCCAGGACCAGTTGCCATCGGCAGTACCCGGCAGGTTCATGCGATGCTGGCCGTCCAGCCCCAGTACATCCTGCATAGCGATAATAGCCATGCGGGCCTCGGAAGCATAGGCATGCTCCACCAGCTTTTTGCCCAGCTCCTCAGGAGTTGCCCCCGGCACGCCCAGCATATTGGCAATAGCCTCTGCCTCGGCACGGGAAGCATTCTCCTTCAGCCAGCCCACGATAGTATTGTTGTCATGGGTGCTGGTATAGACGATGCTGTCCTCAGGCTCCACGAAATTGATGCGGCCGTTCTCGTTGAAGTGCAGCTCAAACTGCAGCACCTTCATGCCAGGGAACTGGCAATCCTGCCTCAGCTGCTCCACCTGGTCGGTAATCACGCCCAGGTCCTCTGCCACAATCGGCACATTGCCGATTGCCTTCCGCACCAGGTCAAAGAACGGCTTGCCAGGGCCCGGACGCCATGCACCATCAATAGCTGTCTTGGCATCACCATCAACCTCCCAGAAGGACTCAAAACCCCTGAAATGGTCAATGCGCACAATATCCACCTGCTTCAGGATATTCTTGAAACGGCGAATCCACCAGTCATAGCCATCCTGCTTCATAATCTCCCAATTATACTGAGGGTTGCCCCAGAGCTGGCCTGTCTCGCTGAAATAATCAGGCGGTACACCGGCAACCTTGTAAGGCCTGCCGTTCTGATCCAGCTTGAACAGCTGCTGATGCGCCCAGGCATCGGCACTATCCTGGGAAACAAAAATCGGCATATCTCCCATGATCTTGATGCCCTTGTCATTGGCGTACTTCTTCAGAGCCTGCCACTGCTGGTTGAAGATGTACTGCTCGAACATTACCTCCCCAATCTCGTAGGAAAGCTGTTCCTCCATGGCATCCAATGCCACCTCGTCCCGGCGGACGAATTCAGCATCCCATTCATTCCAGCCCTTGCCATTGTGCCAGTCCTTCAATGCCTGGAACATGGCATAATCCCGAAGCCAGTACTGATTGGCATCCACGAATTTCTGGAAATCCTCCCTGTCTTCCTTGGTACTGGTATTAAAGAAATTGATATAGGCCTTGAACATCAGGGACGGCTTCAGCATCTGCGCCCAGGAATAATCCGTCTTGCCATTATCCATGACAGAAGCATCCTGCAAATCCACCTCGGTCAAAATTCCCTTATCTGCCAGCATCTCCAAAGAAATAAGCAAAGGATTGCCGGCAAAGGCAGACGGAGAAGCATACGGAGAGCTGCCTGCTCCCACAGGGTTCAGCGGCAATATCTGCCAAATCTTCTGCCCGGACTCAGCCAAAAAGTCCACGAACTTGTACGCCTCAGGCCCCAGGTCACCGATACCAAACGGAGATGGCAAGGAAGTAGGATGCAACAGCACACCGCACTGGCGTGCCCCTTTGGCAAGAGCCGCTGCCGCCGGCTTGTGCTGATATACAAGGCCGGCATAAGCCGGGATATCAACCTCCAGCCTGCCCCGCATAATCCTGATATCCGGCCTGTCACCAAGGGCATCCACCATGATGCCTGCCGCCAGGTCCCGCACATCCAGGGAAGCATGCCTTGGCTCGCTGCTGCGGTTAATAAGGACAATAAATACCTCATTTTCCGCCTCCATGCCAAAGACATCCTTCTGCTTATCAATCACACGGGCATAGCCGTATACATCTCCCTTGGCATAGATAGGCAGGATGCTGCCTGTCTGCAATGCCGTATGCTTGTTGCGCAAATGTATGAGCTTTCTGGTCCACTGCCTGAGCTCCGCATCGCCGTTTTCCCAGTCATAGGTGCCTCGGCAATAAGGGTCGCGGTAGCCCTGCAAACCGATTTCATCACCATAATAAACACTAGGCACTCCCGGGAAGGTCATCTGCCACAAAATAGCCGCCTTGAGACGCTGAATACCCTTGTGAAGCCTTGGCCCATCCAGCTTGTACTGTGCCTGACGGACAGCAGGTACACCTTCCTGGCTAGGGGCCTCACCCAGCAGGGTAAGAATACGCTCCCTGTCATGACTGCCCAGCAGATTCATCATGACATAGAAATTCTGCTTCGGGTAGTTCTCCATCAAGCTCTTGAGCCGCTTGGAAATCTGAGTTGCATCAGCATATCCCAGCAAAAAGTCCAGCACTACCTGCCGGAACGGATAATTCATGGCAGAATCCAGCTCCTGGCCGCAGAGGTATTCACGGGATACACCGTAAGCACTCTTGTTGGAAGCATCCTCCCATACCTCGCCCAGCATAACTGCATCCTTATCCACTTCCTTGAGAACCTTGTAGAAGGTCTGGGTGAATTTCTCAGGAAGCTCGTCCACCACATCAAGGCGCCAGCCGCAGATGCCCTGCTTCATCCAGTATTTCAGCACGCTGTCCTCATTCTCGATGATGAACTTCATATAGGAAGGGTTTTCCTCCTTGACATTTGGCAGGGTGCTGAAGCCCCACCAGCTTTCATAGCCGTTAGGATAATTATTGAAGCAGTACCAGTCATAATAAGGAGACTCCTTGGACTGATAGGCTCCCAGCGTATCATAGTTGCCATATTTATTGAAATAACGGCTGTCATCGCCTGTATGGCTGAACACGCCATCCAGCATAATGCGGATGCCCATTTTTTTTGCATCAGCACAAAGCTGCTTCAGCTCCTCATTGGTGCCCAGGATAGGGTCTACCTTGTGGTAGTCACCAGTATCATAGTGATGGTTGCTGGCAGACTCAAAAATCGGGTTCAGGTAAATAACAGATATGCCCAAATCCTTGAGGTAGCCCAGCTTCTCCCGGATACCTGCCAGATTGCCCCCGAAGAAGTCGTATGCAACGATTTCCCGGGTATCAGGGTCCTTGTAGTAGCATGGCTTGTCGTTCCAGCTGGCATGATATACAGCCCCCTTCTTCTCCACCAGGGTATTGCCCTTGCGATAAAAGCGGTCAGGGAAAATCTGATACATGACAGAGTGCTTGAACCAGTCCGGCGTCCTTGCCCCCTTGTTAAATACCGTTATCTGGTAGGACTGGGATGGCGGATTGTCGGACAGAATTCCCACCCCGCCCATGCGCTCATTGTTATTGCCGTAGTACCAGGTTCTGCCATCCATGGTAATAATAAAATAATACCAAAGAAGGCAGCCCCTCTCAGGCATGGTAATATGGGCGGAATAATACATCTCGCCGCCCACCGGGTCCTCCGGCAAAAGCTCATAGACCATCTCGCCTACCCGCTCACGCCAGAACCTTGCCTTGATCTGGATAGATGGCTGGACATTGCCCAACTCCGAAAGCTCCAGCTTCAGGCGCAACCGAATACCTGTAGTTGCCTCTGCCGCTCCCACAGGACTGCGATAAAATTCATTCTGCGAATTGTGTTCTACATGTTTTAACTGTGGCATCTAATCTCTCCCCACAATTTCTCTCATCAGCTTCATCGTCCCCGCCTATGCAGCAGGAAACATTCACATGATTGACTATTATTCACTATTTGCAAAAAACTCGACGAGTGAGGCTGCATATAAACACCTACTACCCCGTCGAGTTTCTCTTATGCTAAAAATTTAAATTACTCAGGCTTTACAGCAATGCGCTTGTACAAATCCAGATATTCCTCTGCAGACTTGTGCCAGCTGAAATCACTGTTGATAGCATTTTCCACAACATGCTGCCAGATATTCGGATCACGATAGTCTGCCAGGGCAGTCTTGATGGTGAACAGCATATCATGGGCATTAATGTTGTTAAAGCTGTAGCCATTGCCCTGATTAGTATACTTATTGAAGGACTCCACCGTATCCTTCAGTCCGCCGGTAGCGCGCACAACAGGCACCGTGCCATACCGCAGGGCAATCAGCTGCCCCAGGCCGCACGGCTCATACTCGGACGGCATCAGGAACAGGTCCGCGCCTGCATAGATGCGCTGCGCCAGCTCGTTGGAGAAGCGGATGTTGGCGGATACCTTGGTAGGCAGGCGCCACTGCAGTCCCCGGAACCAGTCCTCATACTGCTTGTCACCTGTGCCTAGCAGCACAAACTGGCACTCCTCCGCCTGCAAAAGCTCATCCATAACGCGGACGATCAAATCCAGGCCCTTGGCTGCCACCAGGCGGGACACCAGGCCGATCATCGGAATGCGGCGGTCAACAGGCAGCCCCAGCTGCTCCTGCAGCTTTTCCTTGTTGTCAGCCTTCTTGCCGATAGTATCAGCAGTATAGTTGACAAACAGGTTCGGGTCCGTCTCCGGGTTGTACACATCGTAGTCAATGCCGTTAACGATGCCGACAATATTCTCCCCCCTGGTTCTCAGGAGGCCATCCAGCTGCTCACCAAAGTAAGGATACTGGATTTCCTGGGCATAGGTACGGCTGACAGTGCCGACCACATCAGCGTAGACGATGCCGCCCTTCATAAAGTTGACAGCATCATGGAACTCCAGGTCACCGTTGTTGAAATACTTCCAATCCAGTCCCAGAACATTGTCCATAATCTCCTTGCTGAACATGCCCTGATACTTCAGGTTGTGAATGGAGAATACCGTCTTGATGTTGGCATAACGCTCGTCTCCTTGATGCTCCAGCTTCAGGAACACATTGACAAGAGCCGCATGCCAGTCATTGGAATTGATTACATCCGGGAAAAAATCAAGAAGCGGCAGAAGGTTCAAGACAGCCCTTGAGAAAAATGAGAATCTCTCTGCATCATCGCCATAGCCATAAAGGCCATCACGCTTGAAATAATCCTCATTGTCCACAAAGTAATAGGTAACACCATCCTGCTCAATCATATCCACACCGGCATACTTGTGCCGCCAGGATACATCTACAAAGATATGCCCTACATGCTTCATCTGGGACCTGTACTGCTCAGCTATCTTGCTGTATTTCGGCAGGATAACCCTGGCATCTACCCCCATCTTTGCCAGCTCTTTCGGCAGGGAACCAGCCACATCAGCCAGACCACCTGTCTTAATAAATGGAACAGCCTCGGAAGCTACATACAACACCTTCATAAAAACCCTTCTTTCTAGCGCCCTTGCGCATACCCCTTCCGTAAAAACGGATTATATATCCCTTCTGGCGGGAACTGCCACTCCCCAACGGCATCACCATGCCGGCAGCTCCCGCCTCACAAACATAAGATTTTAACTAATCTGAAACCTGCTTATCCGTCTCCCCCCAAAAACTGCCAGAATCACTCTGTCTTTTTCTTTGGCGGACGGCCGCGGCGCTTAGGCTTTGCCTCATCAGGCTCAGCCTTGGCAGCAGTTTTCTTTGCTGCTGTCTTTTTTGCCGCAGTTTTCTTGGCAGCTGTCTTAGCTGTCTTCTTGGCAGCAGGCTTCTCTGCCTCTGCCTTTTCTGCAGCAGCCTTTTCCGCCTTTTTCTGAGCACGTTTCTCAGCAGCAGCAGCCTTTTCCTCTGCGGTCATCTTGGGACGGCCGCGACGCTTCTTCGGCGCCTCGGCAACAATTTCTTCCGCAGGAGCAGCCTCTGCCTCCGGTGCAGGAGCCGCCTCAGCTGCCTGCTCTGCCTCAACAGCCTTTGCCTCAGCTGCAGTTTCATTGGTATTATCAGTCTCAGGCTGACCTTTTATGGGACGCTCCTTTTTCAGCCGCAGATAAATGGTAGCCAGTGGCGGTACAGTCACCTGAATGGACTGGGCCTTGTTGTTCCAAGGAACCTCCTGGCTAGGAATATCATTCTCGTTCAGCACGTTGGAACCGCCAAACTCAGCTGCATCACTGTTAAATACCTCCTCATATACGCCTGCCTTCGGCACGCCGAAGCGGGCACCATGACGGACAGCAGGAGTAAAGTTGCAGATAGCGATAACAAAGTCACCGTTATCAGCGCGGCGGATAAAGGACAGCATGCTGTCATCTGCGTTATCGCAGTCAATCCACTCAAAGCCGCCCCAGTCAAAGTCAACCTGCCAAAATTCTTTGTTCTCCACATAGAACTTGTTGAGGTTCTTGGAGAATTCCAGCATCTTGGTGTGCATCTCGTACTTCTCAGGCAGATGCCAGTCAAGGCTGGTATCCCACTTCCACTCAACGAACTGGCCGAACTCGCCGCCCTGGAACAGAAGCTTCTTGCCAGGATGAGCCATCCAGTAGCCAAAGAAGGCACGGAGGCCGGCAAACTTCTGCCAGTAGTCACCCGGCATCTTGTTGATCAGGGAGCACTTGCCATGCACTACCTCGTCATGGGACAGCGGCAGTACGAAATTCTCGCTGAAAGCATACATCATGGAGAAGGTAATCTTGTCATGATGCCACTTTCTGTAGATAGGATCAAGGCTGAAATAGCTAAGGGTATCATTCATCCAGCCCATGTTCCACTTGTAGTTGAAGCCCATGCCGCCCATGTAGACAGGCTTGGAGATGTTAGGCCAGGAGGTGGACTCCTCGGCAATCATCAATGCCTGAGGATACTCCCTGAATACGGCCTCATTCAGCTTGTGGAGGAAATCAATAGCCTCCAGATTGCCGTTGCCGCCGTACTTGTTGGCCTGCCACTCGCCCTGCTGCCTGCCATAGTCCAGATACAGCATATTTGCCACCGCATCGATGCGCAGCCCGTCAATATGGTACTGATCCATCCAGAAAATCGCATTGGAAATCAGGAAGCTCTGTACCTCGGTGCGGCCATAATCAAAGTTGGTAGTACCCCAGCCTGCATTATCTGCACGCTGCGGATTGTCGGACTCATACAGGTTGCGTCCATCAAAGTCCCGAAGGCCCGGATCGTCCTTGCAGAAGTGACCAGGTACCCAGTCCATGATTATGCCGATGCCTGCCTGATGGGCCTTGTCAATGAGATAGCGCAGGTCATCAGGTGCGCCGAAGCGGCTGGTAGCGGCATAATAGCCGGTAGCCTGATAGCCCCAGGAACCTTCATATGGATGCTCGCAGAGCGGCATGAACTCGATATGGGTGTAGTTCATTTCCTTGGCGTAGTTCACCAGCTGCTCCGCCATATCCCGATAGGAAAGCTGATTGCCCTCAGGAGTGCGGCGCCAGGAACCCAGATGCACCTCGTAGGTCAGCATAGGCTGGCCATAGGACTGGGTGCGCTTCTTCTTCTCCTGCCACTCAGCATCCTGCCACTCATAGTGGTTCATGTCATAGACACGGGAAGCAGTTGCAGGAGCCACCTCTGCATAGTAGCCATAAGGGTCAGCCTTCATGATGTGAGGTCCGCCATGCTGCGGCATGATGGCATACTTGTACACATCCCCCTCCTTGATACCAGGAATGAAGATTTTCCAGATCTCACCATCGTCAATCCTGGACATCTTGTTGACACGGGTGTCCCAGTGATTGAACTCACCGACTACGCTGACCTCCTTGGCATTTGGTGCCCAAACCGTGAAGCGCACGCCCTTCTCCCCGTTTTCTTCGGTCAAATGCGCTCCCAGCATTTCATAGGCTCTGCAGTTGGTACCCTGATGGAACAAAAAAGTATCATATTCCGTCAGCTGTGATAAATTCATTTGCTCATCCCCTCTCGCAAACTTATTTGATATCTACTGGCTTGATATTCCAAATATCCTCTGCATACTCGGCAATGGTACGGTCAGAGGAGAAAATTCCGGAGTTGGCAATATTGACAGCGCAGGAACGCAACCATGCATTGTGATTCTGATAACGGCGCACAATCTCCTCATGAGCTTCAATATAGGCATTGAAGTCCTTCATGATGAAGAATTCGTCGTTGCTGTTTACCAGATAGTCAAACAGGCTCTGGAAGTTGCCATAGGTACCGTCAGTCATCTGATTCATAACCTTGCGGACATTGGCATTGGTGTTATACTCATCCCATGCACTGTAGCCGCCATGCTCGTAGAGGTTGATAACTTCCTCGGAGCGCATGCCGAAGATTACGCAGTTGTCATCGCCAACCTGCTCGTGAATCTCAACATTTGCACCGTCCATAGTACCCAGGGTGATGGCACCGTTCATCATGAACTTCATGTTGCCGGTACCGGATGCCTCCTTGGAAGCGGTGGAAATCTGCTCGCTGACATCAGCAGCAGGATATACCATCTCACCCAGGGATACACCGAAGTTCTCCAGGAAGACAACCTTGATCTTGCCGTCGATGCTAGGGTCGGTGTTAATCTTGTTGGCAACAGCCAGAATCAGGCGGATGGTCTCCTTGGCAATGAAGTAGCCAGGTGCGGCCTTGCCACCGAAGAAGTAAACAACAGGTACAGGCATGTTGTAGGTAGGGTCATTCTTCAGGCGGTCATACTGATACATGATATGCATGATATTCATCAGCTGACGCTTGTAGGAATGAATGCGCTTTACCTGCACATCAAACATGGAGTCAACCTTGATGCGGACCTTGTTGTGAGTCAGCACATACTGAGCCAGGGCACGCTTTCTGGCACGCTTTACCTTGTCGATGGACTTCAGGAAAGCAGGGTTGTCCACATACTGGTTCAGCTGCTTCATCATCCTAGTGTCGCCTCTCCAGGCCCTGGTCAGCTTGTCGTCAATAACGTGTGCCAGGTCGTTGTTGGCACTGATCATCCAGCGGCGATGGGTAATGCCGTTGGTCTTGTTGTTGAACTTCTCAGGGAAGTACTTGTAGAAATACTTCAGGGTGCTTTCCTTCAGGATGTTGGAGTGGAGACGTGCCACGCCGTTTACGCTGAAGGAGCCTACCACTGCCAGACGTGCCATATGAACCTGGCCATCCTGCAGGATAGACAGCTCACGCACCAGCTCCTCATCGTTAGGGTACTTGGAACGTACTTCATAGAGGAAGCGGCGGTTGATTTCGTCGATAATCATGTCGATACGCGGCAACAGCTTCTTAAAGAGCTTCCTGTCCCACTTCTCCAAGGCCTCAGGCAGAATGGTGTGGTTAGTGTATGCCACGGTGTTCCTGGTGATATCCCAGGCATCATCCCACTCCATACCGTAATCATCAATAAATACGCGCATCAGCTCGGCAACTGCTACAGCTGGATGGGTATCGTTAATCTGGATGCAAACCTTGTCGGCAAAGCCATACAGGTCATCATGAGTCTGCATGTAGTGGCGCACGATGCTCTGTACACCGGCAGATACGAAGAAGTACTCCTGAATCAGGCGAAGGCGCTTGCCCTCGTTGGTGCTGTCCTCAGGATAGAGGAACTCAGTAATCTTGTTGACGTTGTTCCTGTACTCCTGACGCTCCTTAATTTCATCATTGGTCAGGGTAGCGTAATCGGAGAAGTCCTGGCCTGCCTCTGCATTCCACAGGCGCAGGGTATTTACAGTACGGTTCTTGTAGCCGATAACAGGCACATCATAAGGCACGGCAGTTACCTCGGTATAGCCCTCATGCACGGCAGTAGAGGTACCGTCATCGTTGATGCGCATATACGCCTCGCCATCAAGACGAACCTTTACGGCCTTGTTCGGCTTCCTGAACTCCCAGGCAAAGCCGTTACGCAGCCAGTTATCAGGAATCTCTACCTGCTGGTCGTTGACGATCTTCTGCTCAAAGAGGCCGTACTGGTAACGGATACCGCAACCATGAGCAGGCAGGCCCAAAGAAGCCATGGAATCCACGAAGCAGGCTGCCAGACGGCCAAGGCCGCCGTTGCCGAGACCTGCATCAGGCTCCTCGGAATAGAGATTATTCAAATCAAGATTCAGCTCCTTCAGCATAGCCTTCAGAGCATTCTTCAAATCAAGGTTAATCAGATTGGTATTCAGGAGACGCCCCAGCAGGAACTCAATGGAGAAATAATAAACCTGCTTCTCGTCGTTTTCCTGATACTGCTTATTTGTCTTAATCCAGTTCTCGGAAGTATACTGCTTAACTACCTGGGCAAGAGTCTCATAAATCTCATGCTCATCCAGGCCGGAAAGCTCACGGCCGTAGTTAATCTGGGCAGTGGTTACAAAACGCTGCTTCAGCTCTTCCTTCATTTCCTCAATATTTCTTTCAATTACTGACATACTTTCAACTCCTATCTCCTAGCCAAAATTTTACTGCATACTGCTGTGTGTGCAACTGTCTGCACTAAAATCCGGCCTCCGGTAGAAACAAAAATGTTAATAAAAAAACATTAATAAAAATATGACACCGCTAGTATTATATCACATATTTTTAATTTGTCCATTAATACCTGCAAACCCTTGATATATATGCGTTAATTTTACATTTTTTAGGGCATTTTTTACATTTTTTGCCATATTTTAACGGAAATTTTCCCACTATATACTGTCATGTCAGCTGACAATTTATCTGACATGACTGAGCCTCTTGCAGAACTGTCCTGCCATCCCCAGCTATATCTGGCAATACCCAGCTACACACTCCCATACACACCATCAAAGAGTAAAAAAGCCGCCACAAAAAGCATGAACCTGAATTCCTCCATGCTTCCTGCAGCGGCCTTGCTTCACCATCTAATCTTAATTTTGCAACAATTAAATCTTGGTGCCCTTTGCAACAATCAGAGGATAATTCTCAGCGCCCTTCAGCCACTGATCCTTGGTTACTGTTACATTCTTGTCACAGATCACATTGCGGAGCATAGCGTTGTCCTCGATAACGCATTTCTCCATGATAATGCAGTCCTTAATCTTGACACCCTCGCCAACCTTTACATCACGGAACAGGATACTGTTCTCTACCTCGCCGCGGATTTCACAGCCGTTGGCAACCAGGCAGTTGACCACCCTGGAGGTATCCTTGTACTGAACAGGGGCAGCATCCTTGGTCTTGGTATGGATGAGGTTGGCTCCCATGAACATCTCAGCCCAGATTTCAGGATTCAGCATATCCTTGTTGGCATTGAAGTATGCCATGGTGGAATTGATTCTGGCAACATATCCCTTGTGCTCGCAGGCAAAGATGCTGTACTCGTCCATGTGGCGGATGATGCCATCCAGCAGGAAATCCGTACCGCCCCGCTCAAAGCCATTGGACACAACCTTGATGAAGGTATCCTTTGACATGAGATAGATGCCCAGGAAATCGTTAGCCCCCTGGGTAGCGGTCATGGACTTGGCAATATCCGTTACCCTGCCGCTGTCAGTAACCTTCATTACTGCGGCATCACCAGGAATATCGGTCTTTGCCTTGGAATATACCATAGTGATGTCTGCGCCGGTATTCTGATGGAAAAGCAGCACAGAGCGGAAGTCAATATTGTACACGCTGTCAGCCTGGGCTACCAGGATATACTCGGCAGAGGTGTGCTGGATATAGTCCATATTGTGATAGAGGCCGGACAGGTCACCAGTTACCGGCTGTCCGTCATAAGGGTCGGAAGGCAGATAGGAAAGACCGCCTCTATGACGTGCCAGATCCCAGTCCTTACCTGAGCGGAGATGGTCAAATACAGAGCGTGCCTTGGCAGAAAGCAGTACGCCTACATTGCCAACACCGGAATTTACCATGTTGGACACGGCAAAATCAATCACGCGATAGCGGCCTGCAATAGGCAGGGACGCAACAGGGCGGCGTTCACACAGCTCCTTCAGCATGGAGTTGGCACCGTCCAACTTTATAATACCCATAATATTACTCAAAGGAATCACTCCGTTCTTTATCAAAATTCAGTAAATCGCCCAGGACAGCTCAGCTTACCTGCTGGCCTTCCTCCGCAGCCTCTACGACCTCGCCCTCAGGCACAACGGCGATAGCGCCCTCCTCACCGGTGACAGCTGCACCGGCAGAAATTACGCAGTTCTGTGCTACGATGGCATGGTCAATGACGGCATTTTCCTCTACCTTGGTAAACGGCATAATTACGGAGTTGGTTACCTTGGCCCCCTTGCCAATCTTTACGCCGGAGAACAGCACGGAGTGGTCAACCTCGCCCAGGATCTGGGAGCCCTCATTCAGCATGGAATTGTGAACCCTGGCCTCAGGACCTACATAGTGAGGCGGCAGGGATGGATTGGAAGAATAAATGGTCCAGGCACTGTTAAAGGAGAACGGCGGCTCATCAGCCAGAAGGTCCATGTTTGCCTGCCACAAGCTCTCAATGGTTCCTACATCCTTCCAATACCCCTCGAAGGCATAGGAATAGAGACGGGCATTATCGTTCAGCATGGCAGGAATGATATTCTTGCCGAAGTCGTGCTCGGAATTTTCCTTCGCCGCATCGTCCTTCAGATACCTGCTAAGGAACTCGCGGTTGAAGATATAGATACCCATGGAAGCCAGGTTGCTCTTTGGCTGAGGTGGCTTCTCCTCGAACTCGATGATGCGGCCATCCACGGAATCGGTATTCATGATGCCGAAGCGCGGTGCCTCATCCCAAGGAACCTCAAACACGCCGATGGTAGCATCAGCCTTGTTGGCACGATGCACATCCAGCATCTTGGAGTAATCCATGGTGTAGATATGGTCGCCGGAAAGAATCAGCACATAGTCAGGATCCATCATATCAATGAAATTCAGATTCTGATAGATGGCATCCGCTGTACCCTTGTACCAGTCAGCTCCCTTATCCCTGGCATACGGTGGCAGGATGAACACGCCGCCGGTGGACTTATCCAGGTCCCAGGCATTGCCTGTACCCAGATAGGTATGCAGCTCCAGCGGGCGATACTGTGTCAGAACGCCTACTGTATCGATGCCGGAATTGGCGCAGTTTGAAAGCGGGAAGTCAATAATCCTGTACTTGCCGCCGAAAGGAACTGCCGGTTTTGCAATGTTCTTCGTCAAGGCACCAAGACGGCTGCCCTGGCCGCCTGCAAGAATCATTGCCAAACACTTTGTTTTACTCATAAATAATCACCCCTGTATCCTAACTAAAAAAACTTTGACTAGCTGTCCCCTCTATCCTTATTGCCATTTTCTTTTCAAGCAAATATTCTTTCAAAACAGCTAGAAAGCAAATGTAAATTACTTATATTTATACTTCAAGATAAAACAAAAAAATCCTGCTTTTGAGGTAAAAAAAAACAGGATTTTTTTTGTTATTTTCTGCACTGCGGAAAATTTGAAATTTAGTAAAAATCAATTATATCATTTGTCCAAAAATCAGCCAAACAGCAGGAAAACATAAAACGTCCGGGAAAGCAACCGGCTTCACGCCTCAAAAAAATGCCATCACGATGGAACCGGCAAAGAGGGCAATGCCCAGCCCCAGCAAAAATGATGCCAAAGCATGAAACCTCTCTCCCCCCACCTTGCTGACTACGTTATATCCCTCATAGACCAGAAAGGACAGGGAAAAAAATGCCAACGGCACATCGCCGTCCGAAATGGCAAAGAGCAGCATGGCAAGGCACAATGCCATGCCTGCCTTTTCCCCGTTGGAAAACAGCGGCGGCTGTTTCTTCTTTTCCTCCGTCCAGGGGGTTCTGCCCCGAAATACCGACATGGCCTGCATCTCCCTTCACATCTTCAAAATACCTATAATCACCTTGCCAGCTGCTCCGCCAAAGGTGACAGTTGCCAGCCGCTGCCCGTCAGCTGCAATCTCTTGTCGTGCTTCTTAAAGAGGGTGGAGCGGTGTCCCACGCTGATCACCGCCATCTCCGGCAGCAGCTCCTTCAGGATATCGTATGCTTCCGCCTCCCGCTGCTCGTCCATGGCCGAGGTGGACTCATCCAAAAATACTATATCCGGCCTGAACAGAAGAATGCGGATAAAGGCAAGCCTCTGCTGCTCTCCCAGGGACAGGATGCGGCTCCAGTCATCCACCTCATCCAGCCTGTCCGCAAGCCTGCCTATGCCAAACCGCTCCAAAAGCTCCCTGAGATCCGCAGACTCATTTTCCGGCACAGGCTGCGGATAATAAATAGCCCGGCGCAGGCTGCCCAGGGGCAGATACGGCCTCTGGGGCAGAAACATGCTGCGCCAGCCCGACGGCAGGGAAACATTGCCGCAGCCATAAGGCCAGATGCCTGCCAAAGCTCTCAGCAGGGTGCTCTTGCCACAGCCGGAATTGCCGGAAACAAGAAGGTATTTGCCGGCCGGCACCGCCAGGGAAAGCCCCTCAAACAATCTCCTGCCATCAGGCAGCTCCACCTGCACATCCTGCAGCACCAGCCCATTTATATCGTCACGGCTGTCAAAGCCGAAGGAAGCCTGCATGTTTTCCGCAGCCTCCATGTGGCCGGTAAACCCCCCCAGTCGGCGGATAACAGCCACATACTGAGCGATGGTATCATAAGCCTCTACAAAGTAGCTGAGGGCATCCTGAACCCTGCCAAAAGCACTCAGCGTCTGGATAAATCCCCCCAGCTGCATATCCCCGGAAAAATACTTCGGGGCGCTCATGAGGATCGGCACGATGACAGCCAGCTGGGCATAGCCGTTGACATAAAAATTCAAGAGCTTGGTTCTTTTCATTAACGCCCAGAAATTGCGGATGACCATGCCGAACCTTTCCTGAAAATTCTGCATCTCAGGCCCTTCGCCGCCATAAAAGGCAATGCTTTCACTGTTCTCACGGACACGCACCATGCTGAAACGGAAATCCGCTTCATACCTCTGCTGGTCATAATTCAAGCCGATAAGGCTGCGTCCCACCTTGTGGGCCAGCCATGTGCCCACCACCGAATAAATCAGGGTAACAAACACCATATACCCCGGCACCGACAGCACCGTATCCCCCACAGGAATATCCAGCGCCCCCGAAAGCTGCCACAGAATAACCACAAAAGCCACCAGCGTTGACACCTGCTTCAAAAGCCCGATAAACAAGGACAAGGTAAGATTGACAAACATGCCTATATCATCCGAGATACGCTGGTCAGGGTTATCCACGCCATCGCCCCCCAGAACCTGCAGCCTGTAATAGGTCTGGCTGTGCATCCACTCATCAAGATACCTGCTGGTCATCCATGTACGCCACTTGATTTCCAGTATCTGCTTCACATAGATAGCATATACCGCCATAATGATATAGCCGAAGGCTATCAGGCTGAACTGCCCTATGAGGGGCCAGAACACCTCAAAATCGCGCTCCTGCAAAGCGTTATAAAAAACATTATTCCACTGGTTGAGCATAACCAGCATATAGACCTGCCCCAGGCTCAGGGCAATCACCCCCGCCAGAAGCCCTCTCGCCCGCCATTTTTCCTTGGATTTCCAATATGACTTCATCAGCCGCCAGGCCGTCTTGGACAGCATTCCCTTGCTCAAAGCAATCACTCCTCCAAAAATAATATAGTGTTTTAATAAAAATAATGATAAAATGGAAGCATAGGATTATGCAGCAGCATAATAAATATGCGCCGGCATATCATCCCGTATATGCCAATATGCAAAAAGAAAGGATATTACAATGGCTATTGTCTTTATTGCCGCGGTATTAACCTGTCTTCTTCTACTCCTAGTATTATACCGCAATTTGCCAAATAAAAAAGTATTTTATGGTTTTTGCCTGACTCTGGCACTGTCCATTTTTGCCATAGCCCGCTCGGTGCTGCTGTCACCTGCCGGGGATGCGCCTGCCGACGAGTCCGCCATCCGCCACATCACTGCCCAGCAGCAGATTTTTGACGGCTGGTACACCGACTACAAGAAGCAGCTGGATGTGCTGGACTACAACTGGGCCCAGTGCCAGGCCATTGTCAGCGACTACCACAACGACAACATCAGCATTAACACGGTGTACACAAGGCTGACGCTGCTGGAGCATCAGGCACAGCAGGCTGACGAGAGCCTCCAAAAGCTGCCGCCGCCCATCAGCCTGGACGATACCAACTATGACCTGACCACCCTGCTGCTGCACAAGACCCAGAGCTATGCCAATGCCCAGCTGGAGACCATCAGGGCACTGCGCACTGCAGCCGACCCTGCCAACATCAAGGCAGAAACCCATGAGGAGCAGAGCAGGCAGCTGCGGGAAACCATGCTCAGGAAGGCTCCGGACTGCCTCTTTACCGCCCCGGAAACCAGCTCCCTCCGCAGCCGCCTCACCCTGCCGGAAAATTCCTGACAAAGTGCCAGTGTCCCAGGGCAAGCCGCCAAATATTCCTGAAACAAAGGAGCCATGCCATGCAAGCTTACAGAACCATCTCCGAAAAAGGCACCGCCGCCTACGAAATCCAAAAATCAAAATTTTATGCCTATACCGCCCCTGCCGCAACAGAGGAACAGGCCAGGGAGTTCGTGGCAGCCATCAAGAAAAAGCATTTTGATGCCCGGCACAACTGCTCCGCCTGGGTGCTGGGAGCCGACAGCAGCCAGCAGAAATCCAATGATGACGGCGAACCCGGGGGAACTGCCGGCAACCCTATCCTGGAAGCCATCAAGCAGCACGGCCTCACCAATATCGTGGTAGTAGTCACCAGATACTTCGGCGGCATCAAGCTGGGGGCCGGCGGACTGATCAGGGCCTACAGCCACATCGCCACCCTGGGCCTGGAAGCCACACCACAGGTGGAAATCAAGCCTGTCTGCCTCATGGCAGCGGAGCTGGATTATACCATGCTGGGAACAGTGGAAAACTGGATACGCAGCGAAGGCCTCCGGGCCGCTCCTGCCGAATATCTGGACAAAGTAACAGTCAAGCTTCTGATCGAGCCGCAGGATGTGGAAAAAATCCGCACGAATCTGATAAACCTCACCGCCGCCCGTTGCCATATCACCGTGGCAGAACCTGAGTACATGGCTGTCCCGGCAGAAGCCTGACATGTTATCACCGTGTATTATCGCCAAATTAATTTTAATGCTTCAAAATCATGAACAAAAGTAAAGCTCTGCATGAACGCCGTTTAGCGACATTCACGCAGAGCTTTTTATTATGCAATCATTATATCTTTTTATATTTTAATAAATTTTATTTATTTTGCCAGCAGATTCTTGCCGGGAAAGGTTTTCAGCAGATAATTGCTGATGGCTTCCCCAATCATTTTTTTGCCCAGCACATCAGGATGCAGTCCATCCGTGGTGGCCTCATCCATCAAAAGTCCGTAGCAGTCGGTCATGCCGCTGGCAACATCCACCGCATACTGCTGCTGCATAATCCACTGATTCAGCTTCACCTGCTCGTTTTTCCAGTCTGCGGCAGGAGCCGTAATATAATGCCAGTTGGCAATAAAATGCGGATTTATCGGCGTTGCCGTGGCGTAGACAGGAATAATGCCATGGGCACGGCACTTATCGCCAATCTGCCGCAGGTAAGGAATAATCTCCTCCGCCCTGCCGCCGGAACGGAAATCATTGACGCCCCCCATAATCACCAGGATTTTCGGCTTAAAGGGCAGCACATCGCTGTCAAACCGCGCCGCCATGGCAGCCACCGTATCACCGCTGTAGCCCAGGTTCTTTACCGGCACCTGGGAATAGGTCTCCCAGTTATACATCACATAGCCGGGAGGGGTGGACACAGCACCGCCACCGTGGGTGATGCTGTCCCCGATGGCAGCCACCTTGGCTGCTGCCTCCACCTGATAATAGCTGGGCTCCGACCATTCACTTACCCTGTTGCCCAGCTCGTTGCGGCTCCTGACCTGCCAGTAGTACCGTCCCGGCCATGTATAGCCGGCATCCTCATACAGCACCGAGCCCTCCGTGGTCAGCTCCCTGATGAGCTCCGGCTTTTCCCCGTTGCCATCATCCCGATAGACACGAACATCATAATACTTGGCTCCTGTCACCGGCACCCAGGAAAACACAGGGTACAGGGGAGCATAAGCCATAGACTCGAACTCCGTCGTCGGCTTAGGGGCAACCGGGTTCAGCTCCTGCTCCGTCAGTGGCTTCAGGTCGCTGTACAGCTTGATATAGTGGCCGGAAGCATCCAGAGGGCAGACCTTCCAGTAATAATCCTTGGCGGCGCGCATAACGGATGTATCCAGCTCATAGCCATTGGTAAAAATACCCCGCTTGACGGATACCACATTCTCCGGGATATTCTTGTTGGCACGCATAATCGCTACCTGATAGCTGACAGCCCCCGGCACCGGCTCCCAGGAAAGCCGCACCTTCCGAAGATACCCCGGAATTTCCCTGGCAGCTATATCATCCTTGCCTTCCGCCGCTTCCTTGACATCCACCTTTATCTCCTCATTATCCTCAAACCTGATGGTCTTTGCCAAATCCTTTGAGTCAGCCATGGTCACACCGGCTGCCATAGCCTCCGGCATGGCCAGGGGCATCCCCGCTGACTGGCTGCATGACAAAGCAGCAGCCACCATGATACCTGCCGCAAAACCTAAATACTTCCTCAAAATCCTCGCTCCTAAAAAACAACGCTCAGCCCGGCACCCATATGCCGGGACAATACCAATTATACTAAACTCCTGCAAAATAAATGGGATGTGCAACTGCACACCCCACTATAATATCACATTTACACCCTGATAGCCATATTTATGCCTTGGCGGCATCCATATTTTCGTCCTCATCCTCCAGCTTGATGTTGGTGATGATACGGCCCAGGCGTGTGCCGGATACAAAGTTCCAGAACCACTTGGTACCAACGGTAATATCCGCATGAGCTCCCTCAAGACGCAGGAGATGCAGGAACATCCAGATAACCCATGCCACAAAGCCGCCAATCTTCAGAAAGCCCCAGTTTACTACAGCCTGGCAGCGGCCAATGGTAGCCATGGCACCGTGGTCAACATACTCAAACTTCTTCAGGCTGCTGCTGCCATTGATCAGGGACAGAATATTTTCTACTGCACACCATGCCTCCTGCATAGCAACAGGAGCTACAGTAGCCAGCGGCCTGCCGCTCTCGGTCATGAAATGGGCATTGTCACCGATGGCGAAAATCTCAGGATAGCCAGGCACCTGCAAGGTAGGCTCTACTACCACACGGCCTGCCCTGTCGCACTCGGTACCGATGGTGGAAGCAACCTTGTTGGCCTTGACACCGGCTGCCCAGATAACGGTACGGCTTGGAATGTACCTGCCGTCCTTCAGATAGAGGCCGTCAGCATCGCAGTCGGCCACCTGGGTATTCAGCATAACCTCAACGCCCTTGGACTCAAGCACATCAATGGTGTGCTTGATCAGCTTCGGCGGCATCATAGGCAGCACCTTGTCAGTACCCTCGATGAGCTTGATGCTTACCTCGTCAAAATTCAGGTTAGGATATTCCTTTCTCTGAATCGCAACCAGCTCCGCAATAGCACCGGCTTCCTCAACACCGGTAGGGCCGCCGCCTACGCAGATAAAGGTCAGCATCTTGCGACGTACTTCCTCGTTATCAATCTGCTTGTTGGCACGCTCGAACATGTGCAGTACATGGTTTCTGATGTGCAGTGCCTCAGGAATGGACTTCATGCCGTAAGCGTACTTCTCCACATTCTCCATGCCGAAGAAGTTGTTGGTAGCACCGGCTGCTACGATCAGGTAGTCATACGCCACCTCGCCATGGTTGGTGATTACCACCTTGCGCTTGCCGTCAATCTCCTGAGCCTTTGCCATGAACAGCTCCACATTCTTGTAATCACGGAACATTGCCCTGATTGGATAAGAAATATCATCCGTGGACAGCACAGATGTTGATACCTGATAAAGCAATGGCTGGAACAGATGATAGTTTGTCCTATCAATAATGGTAACATCAACATTTTTCTTAGCCAGCTTCTTTGCTGCAGCTACGCCGCCAAAACCTGCACCGATAATAACAACATGCGGTCTCTTACCCATTTTTCACAACACTCCTATAACAATTCTTGACTATAATAGCGCATTTCTCAATTCTGCATTAGATTATAGTCATAAATATAAATTTTGGCAACCCCTTAAAGCTATAAAATTATTTTATACTAGTATAAATTTATGTTTTTTGGCGGCAACAAATTAACGCCAATTTTTGCTTATTGATTGGGGCATCATTGCTGTATTAATTCATTTTCTTACATATTGTATAGAAGTGAGTTTTTGCATAAAAACTGCCCACAGGCAAAACCGATGGCTTGTGCCTATGGGCAGAAACTTTCAGCTAACTATAGCTAACTATAGCTAATTATAGCTAATTATAGCTAATTATAGCTAATTGTAGTTACTTGCAATTAATTGCGAACTCTTACAAATCCTTGCTGGCTACAGCTGCCGCGATGGCTGCACCCAGGCCGGAGCCGTCCTTCAGAAGCATAGGAGTAACAGCAGCTGCCTCCTCCCCCAGAAGCTCGGACAGGCCCTTGTTCAGGCTTTCCTTGATATGAGGCATGTGCTCATATACGGAGCCATCGATAGCAATGTGCTGCTCAGCAATCTTGCCGGAGCCGGACAGATGCCACAGGATACCTGCGAAGCAGGCTGCCACGATGCGGGCGGAGCGGATGGCAATAGTCTCGGTCAGGTCGCGGATATATGCTGCCTCACCCGGCTGCAGCTCACCAATCTTGGCGCTGATAACCTTGGCGGCATCAGCGGCAGTAGCAGAGGTATCGGACATAATGCCGGACATGTCGATGGCGTTGAAATCAGGACGCTCAGGCAAGTCCATCACTGCCTGCACGGTAAGGCTCAGGAGCTCGCCCATGTAACGGCCGGAAACCATCTTCTCAAGGCGCTGGTTGCCAGGACGCTCGGACTCTGCATCCAGCTGGTTGTCCCACTGGCTCGGCACCAGCTTGTTAAAGCTGCCGGACTCCATGTTGATGATAGCGGCTGGACGGTCAGCAGCAGAAGTGCGCTCCATGTAGCAATTGTTGCTGCCGGTAGCGTAGATGCAGCCAATCTGGGTATCAGGATACTGATAACCAGCAGTCAGCAGCTCTGCCACGGTGTCATTGATAACAGCCACAACCTTGACATTTTCCAGTCCCTTCCTGTTGAGGGCAGCCTGCAAAAGGTCATTGACAATCTCACCCTCAACGCCAGGAATCGCAAACTCCTTGGTCCAGACAATCAGGCGGGCATTGTAAATATCGGTCTGCTTGGAAGGGAAAGAGAAGGTATGACCGAGATAGTAGGTCTTTTTCTCAGCACCAGCCAGAAGCTCGGCAAACATGTCAGCAATAAAGTCAAATACCTGCTCGGCGGAAGCGGAGCCGTTAATCAGGTTATATTCCTCCGTCACCAATGGCTTTGCCACCATCTTGACAATCTCATACTGGCAATCACCCTTGAGGCTCACCAGCTCGGCACGAAGGTTGGTGCCGCCGAAATCAAGTGCCAGGAACTCACCTTTTTCCTGACCGTTTGGCATACCGATGTAGGAGCAAAGCATTGGCATGCTTGCTTCCTCGCCCCTGAGCGCCAGCTCCATGTCAAAGCGCAGTGCACTGGCAATCTCATTCAGCTGTTCCTTGTCCAGAGTCAGCTCCTCAATAATCCCTTTTAACTTTTCCTCGTTAATCCTCATCAAACTTTCCCCTCTCTGTCATGGAAAAATGTCCCTTTGGCATGATTTCTATAATGTAGCCATCCGGGTCCTTGATAAAATAAATATTATTTGCTTCATTTTCCAGCAGCACACAGCCCATAGCCCTGTGCTCTGCCAGAGCCGACTCATAATCATCGGCCACGAAGGCAAAATGAGTAGAACCGGCATTGCCGGTATCACCGAAGGCAGCAGCAGAACCTGCTCCCGATTCATGGCCACCATCAGCCCCTGGGCGATAATTCAGCTCCAGCTCATGCTCCGAGCCTGCCTCATCCCCCAGATACACCAGTGTCACCGGACCGCACTGCACACGCCGCTTCTCATGAAGGTGCAGTGCCCTTGCATAAAAATCCAGTGACCTGGCCAGATCCCTGACCTTTATGCAGTTGTGCACCAGCCTGTACTCCATGCAAATCACCCTCAGACCAAATAATGTCGGCATTTTTATTATGCAACTTTTTGAGCATTTTGCCAATACCCCCGGCGCAAATTTTGAAATTTTGTAACATTATTGCGCAAAAAGACCAAAAATCGTAAGATATGTTGCACTAGCCCCTAGTCTCCAGCCTTTCCCTCAATCTGCTCAAGCTGTTTTCTATCTTAGCCACATCCACAAAATACACATGCACTACCGTGCCGTCACCACTATCAAACTTAATATCCAGATCATTACCAGCTCTGAACTCATCTGTCATAGGATATAAGAGCCATATATCCGAAGCATCAAACTTCTTTGAATAAGCATACATCTGATACATATCTGACTGGGAGATACCATAACTGCTTCCTGCATCACTACTCAAATGCTTCCACTTGGTGTCCATAACTATAGTTTGCGGACAGCCAGATCTCTTTTTCAGGATAATATCAGGACGCAAGGCAAATTTCTGTGGAGCTTCAAACAACCAGCATGAGGCTTCCTGAGCTGTAACCTTCCAGCCATCCCCCATTGCCTTTCTTATCTTATTTGCCACATAACGTTCATAGACAGTTTCCATGGGAAAAAGCAACGCTCTTGCTATATCTCCACCGGCAAATACAGTAAAGCTTCTGCCATACAAAAAGAATGCCGACCATTGCAGAAGGCCCTGATAATGTTTATTTGCTCTCGTTATCACGGCCTTGGCAAAATCACCTGCGTAATTCACCGATGCATGCACCATTTCAAAGTGCAACAGCAGCTGCCTGATTTCCCTGGCATTTTCTGCACTGGTGGTTATTTTCTGCAATAATTGCAGGGTTGCCTTTAACAGGGCATTCTCGGCACAATCCGGGCAAAATTCATCGTAGGCAAGATAAAATCTTTCCTTATGGGCGATATTTTCTTTTATGTGCTGGCTCACCTTCAGCTTTCCCTTGTAATAGCAGAGATTTCCTTCCTCTGCCACATAGCCGGATTTTATGCCATACCTGACCAGCTGGCGCACATCATGTATATACATGCTGATAAATAGCTCAAAAATACTCATGCGCTCCACCTTCAAAGAGGCACTGCTAAATACCTTGCTGGGAAAATCTTTCATGCTGCAAAGCATCTTCATGAATATTTTTTTCGTGCACCGGTAGCCCGTATCGTCCCCATCTCCAAAGCTAATCTTTGGATAAACCTGCAACTGCAAAGTATTATCAACCTGAATCAGCCCCACATAATTTTTAACCCTGACAATCTGCCCAACATGACGGCTATATCCCAGCTGCAAAAAATTCAATACATCACTGCTATCTTCTTCGCCTGAAAAATTCTGCACAAATCGCACCAACTTGGCAAACTGCGCTGGCGGCAAATATCTGTAACTTGTATCATCCTTACGTTCTGCACTGCTTGCGATGATATCAAATTCCCTTACCTCAAACAGATTATTCATTATTCCACCGCTTCTATAATCTCTAAATAGCTATTTTCATTTGAAAAAGCATTTTTATTGATACGATAAATTTTATCAGGTATATCCAAATCATCTACATTGCCCCGAAATACATTATCATCCTTTTTTAATTCATCTGCTATGATAAACTTATACTTATCCGAGCTTTTTGCATTATCCCCAAGCACCAGCTGTATTTTGTGATAATCCTCATAAAAATATTCCTGCAGTAACGGTATAATTGATTTTTCAAATATCCGCCCAAAATTCTCTATAGTGGCATTATCACCGCGCAAGCCCGTAAAGAAAGCATGACCTATGGTGTGTTCCCGATCAAACAAATAGGTTATCCGCTTATTGATGGTTTTCAAAACGGCAGGTATGTCGATGTTCCCCACCTTAATACCCTCCAATATCTTTGGTTCAGGCAGCATTTCTATAAACCTGAACCTTCTCCGCAGGGCAGTATCCATCATAGCTATAGAACGGTCTGCCGTGTTCATAGTGCCCACAATATAGACATTGGCAGGTACACTAAACGATTCGTCTGAATATGGCAGGGAAACCGATAAAGCCTCCTTCATGCCTGCCCGTTTCGTATCTTCCAGCAGGGTTATCAATTCACCGAAAATCTTGGAAATATTTCCCCTGTTAATTTCGTCAATAATAAATACATAGGGCTTGGTATTATCCTTTGCCACTACATCAGAAAGCCCGCTATTTCTATCTTTAGCCATATCAATCAGGTCTTTTACCTTGACATTAGGCACACGGGCACAGGTCATCCTGTGCAGCACTTTTCCTGCATTGATAGACGTTATATCCTCATGCAATCCTTTGACAAGCCATTCAACATTTCTAGTAGTGGTATCTTCGTCAACGCCCTCCTTTTTATATGCCTCACTGGTGACTACAGCTATGCCATGTATATAAGTTCTAGATTTATCTGTTGTAAGGATTATATCACCTATATTTATATCATTCACAAAGCCTGAAGCGTACTGCGCATCCATCTCCCAGTCAATGCGCACATAATTATTCTCATAGCAATCCTGCAAAACATTGTCCCGAATAGTGGCTTTCCATACGGAAGCATCCTTTGCTATTCCGAAGTTATTTGCCGCTACTTCGCTCTTGGACGCTTCACTGCAAAATCGCTTAAAAATTCCTGGCACAACCTTGTAAGAAAGCTCATTGCCCCCTTCATCCATCACCGGCCTAATCCCCTCAATAAAGTCCTCATAGCCATAGGACTGATGGAAGGTAATAAATTCTACCCTGCCTTCCGCTTTCAGCTCATTATATCGCTTCATCACATCATCATAATTCGCCAAATCTTCTACAGCTTCGCCATCACAAATCGCTACAGCATAAGCTGCCGTTTTATATGTCTTACCTGTTCCCGGAGGGCCGTAAAGAATTATATTCTTATCATATTCAGACTGGTTCATAATTTTAATCTCCTCAAAAAAATTTTCCTTATCCAACAAAATTATCGCATCCCTTACAGACTGCCTCAATTTATATACAAATTTCCCAGATTCATTCTCCATGGCATCCCTGCCCTGAAATAAAATCGGCCAATACGCCAGCTCCCCGTTCTTTCTTTTTCTTTGACGCGCATACAGATCACAACCAGTCTCATACTGCACCACCTTGCAGATACGAATTGCATTGCTATTATAATGGCTTGCCGTATTGCCATATTTTTCTTCCAATTGCTTGCAGGAGCCTATTCCACCCATTTTGTATAAATAATACAACGTATCAAGCTTGTTGGCTTCAAGAGTCCTGAAAATATCCGCATATTCCTCCGAAGAAATGCCAGGATTATATTCAGCCTCAGGAGGCCAGAATTCATTATCCAGCATAGCCTGCCACTGCTCACGCAATTTGCCCAAAACCTCCTGCCTAATTTCTATACCAGAAGCTTTAGGACTCCAATCCTGCTGTGGAAACTCCATTTTTAACTTATTCTGCGGCAAAAAATCATAGCCCGAATCAAAATCCTGAATACGGTCAAACTCCACATCTATACGACTTTCACCAGCCTTGTCATAAAAAGGCTCCCTGCATACATAGCCATGTGCCACAATGCCACGCGGTTGCTTACCCGTCCGCATAACAAACACATCATCTCCCAACTGGGGATGCGTGTTACTGCATCTCCAATCCTGCCTATATACAGAACCATCCTTTGTTCCATTGCACCACCTGTTATATCCTTTTCCAAAATAACGCGGATTAAGAGTAAGTAACCAGCCACGCCTTTGTCCCTCATTTTCAGGCATATTATCCGACATATCATATCCCACCTTTTTTATCCATCTACTATCCGGTTGAATACTTCTACATAAATCATAAAAATCCTGCCTAATGGAAGAAAATATCCCAAATAGCTAATTTCATTGAATAACGCCCATTTGGTGCTATAATATATCTATAAAGTTAACGTTAGCAACCTGGTAATATGTCAACAGGTTGCTAAACGAAGCCGGGCATGCTCTAATTTCAGTTTTTGACGACATAAAAAACTGGGCAGAGGATTATTTGCACGAATCCAATGCCCATTAATTATATGCCCTAGATAACAATTCAGCCCAATAAAAAACTAAATTTACTGCACAATTGCATGCCGTGACTGGCTGATGCGCTGCAGCAGCTTTACCATAAATGGTGCTGTAATGAAGGTAAACACCATACCTGGCAGGGCAGCTGCCACCAGTGCCCATACCCCTTTGCCCAATACCAGGCCAAGGGTAATCCTGGCTGTAAAGGTGCCAATCGGGCCAGCCAGGGCAATGGACCAATAATGCTTGCCGCACAGCACATATACCAGCCCCACCATCAAACGAAATTGCATGGCAATCGCCACATTAAATAAATTATGAGTGCCCAGTGCCAGGCTGATAGCACTGGATAAAATTCCCACCAAAATATATTTCTTGAACCCAAAAACGAAGCAAATAGCCACAGCCAAAGGTGCCGAAATCTGAAATTCCAGCCCCGGCAGCAGGCTTGGCAGCTTGATTGCCCCGGCTACTGTCAAAAGAGCTGCCAGCATGGCAATATCCGTAATATCTGACGATTTTAAAAATGGTTTCTTCATAACATAAACTCCTCTCCAACCAATTGAATAGCAATATTCCTCTATTATCGTTTGACAAATGCGTTAACTAAAGCATAATATTTTGGTTAACCATTGTCAACTTGTTATTTTATTTCAGTTGACAATTTGCTCAAAAATACCTATCATAAGTATATGAAATACACCTACAGATAGTGGCAAATCATCATACAATTGATTATTGCGACACAAAGCAACAAAAGCAAAAGCAAAAGCAGGAACATAATAAGAGAAACAATAAAGAGGGGAATTGCCATGTCAATTTACAGCTTGAAAATGCGTGCCAGCAGGCACGAAAACGGTACACAGGAGCATGTTTCGGGCGCAGAAAAAATACTGAGGGCTTCCGAGCTGACTGCACAGATGGATGCCCTGCTGCAAAGAGCCCTGCACCATGCCAAAGGCAAGGCTGATTTTATCAATCTGAAAATCGAAGAAATCCAGCCGGATGACCTGCAATACATTGACGCCCTGCCGGTGTCCACCTATGAGGCAACCACCGCAGACGAGGGAAGAAAAGCCATGGCAGAGGGACTGACAGAAGTTGGCATCTCCCCGGAAAAAGCCGAAAAAATCATGTCCATGTTCAAGGATACCTACAGCATGCGGGGTGCCATGCTACTGGATGCAGATATCCTGGAACGGCTGGAACCTGACCATGCACGGGGCATCCGCGCCACCTACATGGATGCAGAGCATTCTGCCAGCCGCAGCGCCTCCGACTGCAAAAATCATTTTCAGGAAGCCATCGTCCTTGCCAGCAAGGTTATTTCCGCGCCTCATATTATCGCCGAGCTTTGCATGTCAGATGACCCGGACTATGTAACAGGCTATATCGCCACCCGCAGCAAGGGATATATGAGGATTACCAAGTTAAAGCCTATGGGCTGCCCTGACGGGGGACGGATTTTCCTGTACCGGGGGCCTCGCGAGGAGGTAGCAGAATGCATCCGCTACCTGCAACAGCAGCATGTACTGGTGCGAAATGTGCCAGAAAAGCCGGTGCTGTCATCCATTCCAAGCTATGCCACATCACATCCCGAAGAAAATATAAAAAAGGGCACATTAAAAGAAAACAGCCCCAAAAATCCCTGGCAGGTATACGCAGATATTCTGGCAGAGAAAAAAAATCGCCATCTTTACCGCACCACCACGGAAATTTCCTCCGCCCAGGCAGCACACGTTACCTGCAACAGCCAGGAGCAGTTGATGCTGGCCTCCAATGATTACCTTGGGCTCATCGACCATCCAGATGTCATAGCCGCTGCCCAAAATGCCGCAGCAATCTACGGCACAGGCTCCGGCGGCTCCCGTCTGACCACCGGCACCCTGCCTCTGCACAACCAGCTGGAACGGGATCTGGCACACTTCAAAGGAACCGAAGCGGCCATTATCTTTAATACTGGCTATATGGCAAATGTGGGCATTATCTCCGCCATGGGCATCAAGGACAGCATTATTTTCAGCGATGAAAAGAACCATGCCAGCATCATTGATGGCTGCCGCCTGAGCCATGCCAAAACCGTGATTTACGCACACAATGATATGGCAGACTTAGAAGCAAAGCTACAGGAATATGCCGACTGCCAGGGCCTGATTGTCACCGATGCCGTGTTCAGCATGGACGGGGATATTGCCAACCTGCCCCGCATCATGGAGCTGGCAAAAACATATCATGTGCTGACTATGGTGGACGAGGCGCACTCCACCGGGGTTCTCGGCAGAACAGGCCGGGGCATCACGGAGCATTTCGGCTTGGCAGAAATGCCTGACATTCTCATGGGCACCATGTCCAAAGCCCTTGCCGCAGAAGGCGGCTATGCCTGCGGCAGCCAGTTGCTGATTGATTATCTCAGAAATACGGCCCGCAGCTACATTTTTTCCACCAGCCTGGCACCAGCGGTACTTGCCGCCGCCAAGCAGGCACTGCAGCTTCTGACGGAGCAGCCGGAGATGGCACAGGCACTACAGCAAAATACCCGCATTTTCTGCCAGGAGCTGCAGACACATGGCATCGAGGCAGATAGCGAAACCGCCATTGTGCCTATTATCCTCCACGATGAAGAACTGGCACTCAAGGCCGCCGCTGCCCTGCGCCAGAAAAACATCTATATCTCCGCCATCCGCTACCCGACCGTGGCAAAAAATCATGCCATGCTCCGGGCAGCCCTCATGGCAACCCATACGGAGGACGAGCTGCGCCATGCCGCCAAAACTATTGCAGCTACCATCAAGGAACTGAAATAGCATCCCTTATTTGATATACCGCGTTGACTTGCCACGCCCCACACGCTTTATCAGCCCATTTTCGCTCATATACTTCAGCAGACGGATAGCACTGGCCTGACTGATGCCCAGCTGCTGCTCAACCTCGCTCCTGACAATCGTCCCCCGTGCAGCCAGCATGTTCATAACTGTTGTTTCCGGCTTATCCATAGCCGAGTACAGCATGCTTATACCAGCAGAGTTTTCACAGACTGTTTCACCTGCCATTGCAGAGGAAGATGTATTTGGCAAAATGATTTTGAATGCGTTGCCCGTAACCTGAAATTGCGGCTTGCGTTCAGCCTTATCGTAGGCTTGCATGATTTTCCTCAGCCCCGTGCCATAAGCCTCAATCAGGTCAAGGCGATAAAATATAGCAGCCAGCTTGGGATTGCGGCATACAGACAACCCCAGCAATACATCCTCCAATTCAATACCATCCACCAGTCCGCCTACAGATACAAACTCAATCCTGTCTTCAAAAATACTTACCAGCGTGCTGGCACTAAAGGCATAATCCCTGTGTACACAGCAATTCAGCAGTGCTTCCCGCAGGGCCTCCTCCGGATAGTCCCTTGTATCAATGCGATACAGCCCCTGAAAAGATGAACGATTTTTGTTGTGCATATCAATGTAGGCATAAGCCTTCTCCAGCTGGGTAAAGAGAGAGCCGCTGCACTCCCGCCTGTCCTGAAACTCCAATCTGCCTGAGCCTGCAAAAGTCGCCAGCTTGATAGACACCGTACACTGGTCAGAAAGCAGATACGCCGCATTGGTAAAAATATTCTCCTGAGTAAGCATGCCCAACGTTTTCATTTGGGCATGCCCCAATTCCATACCATGCCTGGCAAATTCTTTTTCTGCGCAGGTAAAAGTCAGCTCCTGCTCCAAGGAACGCATGGCTTCATAGCTATCGCCATCTGACTCCTTTATCATTTGCCGTATGGCGCTGTCAGTAGCCGGATCAGTAGATGTACCATGCCTTACATATACACCGCTTGGCTTCAGCCCTTTACTGCCTAGATAATACGGTCTGTTTGTCCCTCTTTGCACACCAATCCTGATTACCTGCCTGCCATCCATATCCTCCACATCATAACTGACAAACATGGTCACATCTGGCTTGACGGCATCCCTTACCATATTATTAACCTGCAGCATCACTGCATCTGCATCATGAACCCCAATTATATCACCATCATCTGCTATGCCTATGTATATCGTTCCTCCCTTTGTATTCGCCAAAGCAATAACTTCTTTGCAAATATCAGGAACTACTTCTCTTTTTAATTCCACAGTATCACTTTCCCGTAATGGCATCCACATCTCCCCCTCTCAGGCTTGGATTGGTAAAAATTGCACGGTTATAACCATAATAATCTTTTCTAATCTAATTATAATCTTTCTAATTAAGAAGTGCAATAAACATTCTAAAAAATATAATATCTATGTATAGAAACAATTTGTTCCGTAAACTCCATGAAAAATGCAGCCTGCGCGAAAGCACGGCTGCATTTTTCAAATTTATTTTTTTACAAGTTTACTGGTTTTTACCTGTTTCATTCTCCAAATCCGATATAGCTTCGACCAGCCCATCGTCTTTCTCTAACACATATTCACCTATTTCCTCATCCGTATCAGCATCCTCATCATGCAGGTATTGCCCCTGATTTTCAGCAGCGGATACCGCATCATCCATATCCACATCCCAAAAATCCGCTACAGCTTCCCCCGGAGGAAACACAACTCCTGCCTGACGTGCCTTGACCGCAGTATCAATCGCCGCACTGGAAACACCCACTACAGCATCAGCCACCACATCCAAGGTATCATCAAAAAAATCCTCAAACCAGCCCATAATAATCCGCCTCCCATGTATATAGTGAACTAAAAATAATTTTTATAGGTACATTATATACAGGCAGAAGTACATATTATGTCTCTCTGATAAATTATGGTAGTGTCAAAAACTACCCGTTTTTATAATTCAAAAATACCTCAAAACATTGATTTATTGAAAGTTTGCAAATAAAAAGAGCATTGACCTCCAAAATGAAGTATAATGGGTTCACCACAAACCATTACCATCAAAGGAGACAATGCTCGTGGATATTATACTCTATTTACTCCAGATTATTCAATACCAACATAAACAGCGAAAATCCTGCTATTCAAATAAAATTTACACAATTTAAGCATTTATCATATTGAATTCACATTTATTTTGATAAACAGTTTCATACAACATAGTATAATACACACTACCACAGACACATTATGTCCTTTTACTACAAAACAAAAGCACCTACGCTATTATTACAATAACGCAAGTGCTAAAAATAACATTTATTTTTTAGATGGTTGCACCAGCTGCAGCCTTTTTAAATTCTTCCAAGCTGATGCCAGCCTCATCCGCCGCTTCCTGCTCAGTGAGCCTGCCCTTTTTCCACAACGAAACTGCCATTTTCAGCAGTCCCTCAATTCTGCCCTCGGCTCTGCCCTCGGCTCTGCCCTCAATTCTGCCCTCGGCTCTGCCCATAGCCATGCCCTGTGCCATACCTTCAGCCTTATATTTCTCAATAATTTCACACATTGCGCTCACTCCTTCCTCAGTGTGCTTGAACAAACGCTTGCGACTGGAAGTCGCAGGAAACTTGACGTCATCATATACTTCATCCTTAGTGAAGATTTCCATCAACTTTGCCACATCAGAATTATCATTAACCTCTGCATTGATATAAATCTCAGAAAAGCCATTATACGCCAGCTCTCCTGTTTCACGAATCACCCGGTCTACATGATACAGGGCTTTACCGGATTTGAAAACATCAAACTTGGATATAAAGATAATTATTACATCAGGCACATCCTTAAATTTATCCCCGGGCTCAGTAATGTTGGTGGTCACGAGGGAACCATTATACCGCACCCGGCGCTGATGGTCATCATCATCCGCTTTCTGAACCTCTATATTGACGATGCGGCCATCACTCAGCAGGCACCTGACATCCAGTATACAAGAACGCCCCTGCATATTCTTTAATGAAAACTGCGGAACATTTTCGAGCACCTGCAAAGCCTTATCAGACAATATCACCTGCAAAATTTCCTGGGGAAACGCCACATCCTCCGCCATTTTCTGAAACATGGCATCATCCATCGGATTAAGGCGCATGGCATCTTCGCGAATTCTGGCCTTATAACTCATACTCAGCACCACCATTTTTCTTTTTATACAACGATACCAGATGTGGCAGCTTTTTTAAATTCTTCCAAGCTGATACCGGCCTCATCCGCCGCTTCCTGCTCAGTGAGCTTGCCTTTTTTCCACAGCGAAACAGCCATTTTCAAAAGTCCCTCAATTCTGCCCTCAGCTTTATATTTCTCGATAATTTCGCACATTACACCATCACCATCCCAGTATGCCCAACAAAACTATTGCAACATATCTTCTAACAAAATCTTACCACAAATGATGCTTTTTTGCAAAATATTTTAGAACCTATATACTTATCACAAATCATCTGACGTACCTAATAAATAAGTAGACACCGACTAATCTATTGCCCTTCATCACCGACTGTACAAAACTACGCCATCCCTGGCAATTTCCTCCAGCAGTTCAGGCTGGACAGCCCAATCAAGATTTACTACATCAAACATCAGCAGAGTAGGAATTTCTTCATCCACATCAAGGGAAAAGCAGGTTATATTGCCGCCACGCACTGCCAAATCCACATCACTGCGGGGCTTGTTGTCACCTCTTGCCCGGGAGCCAAACAGAATTACCTCGTCAATATCATATTTTTTTGCCAGGTCAACAATCCCCAGGCGCACTTTTTCCGGCAAATCCATTTATATCACACCCAATTTTCTTCTATTTCCCGTTTTAACACCTCAAACATAGCAATAAATTTTGACTTGCTGTCTGCAATAATTCCCAAGGCAATCTGTTCATTATAAGAATGAGCTACATTGTTACGTGCCTGCAGCGCATCCAGCCAAAGCTGCTCATCAGCCAGCATATTCACCTGATATGCCAGTTTAATAACAGCCCTTGGTGAATCCAGCTTCTGCTCTGCATAACCTGAAAACTCCAGCCTGTCCTTCATGGCCTTCCATGCCTGCTCAAAACATATTCCATACAGGGCAACCATGCCAGTTTCCGTAACAGTATCATAAGGCGGTTCCTGTGCCTCAATTTCCCTGAGATTTGCCAGTGCCTTATAAAAGTTCAGCACTTTCTTCGACTCCATGTCCGTCCCCCCATTCATTTTGACACTTCACATTTCTTCCACAGCTGATTTTTACCTGCCGCATTTTTTTGCCAGCTATTTTTTCCCCTAAACTGCAATAACAAATTGGACATTTTTTGCCAGCTACTTTTGCATATCACCCTTCTTCCGCCTTTTCCTCCAGATATGCCCAGCGTTCCATCAGCTTTTCCAGTTCGGCAGAAACCCTGGTTTCCTCCCTGGTCAGCTCGCTGATTTTGCTATAATCTGCCGCATATAATTCCATCTGGTAGTGGATGCCCTTCAGCTCCCCTTCCTTGCTGGCAATAATCGCCTCAATCTCGCCATATTCACGCTTCTCAGACATGGTAAGCCCTTTTTTCTGGGTCTTTTCCTTCTGGGCAGGCTTCTTCTCAGCAGAAGCTGCCATATCTGTGCCCTGCTGTTTTTTATTGCCCGGACTGTTCAAAGCGGCTTTAGCAGCCGCTTTTTCCTCTGCCTCAGCCCTCGCCTTGTAATCACTATAGCCGCCCACATAAAAATTGATTTTGCCAAAGTCATTTTTGTCATAGACAAAAACCTTTTTTGCCATGCGGTCAGTAAAGAAGCGGTCATGGGACACAAAAATTATCGCCCCGTTGAAATCCTCAATAAAATTCTCCAGGATACCCATGGTTTCCAAATCCAAATCATTGGTAGGCTCATCAAGAAGCAGCACGTTAGGAGCCTCCATCAGCACCCGCAAAAGGTAAAGACGGCGCTTTTCACCGCCTGACAGGCGGGCAACCTCCGTATACTGCAAATCCGGCGGAAACAAAAAACGCTCCATCAGCTGCCCTGCGGACAGCTTAGTGCCATCCGCCATGGTAATATAATGGGCCGCTTCCTGAATATACTCCTTGGCACGCAGCCTGCCGTCCATCTCTGCATTGGTCTGGGCAAAATAGCCAATCTTCACGGTCTGGCCGATATCCACGCTGCCGCTGGTAGGCTGCAGCCGCCCGGCAATAATATTCAGCAGGGTGGACTTGCCAGTGCCATTGCCGCCCAAAATGCCGATGCGGTCATTCCTCAGCACAGTATAGGTCAAATCCCTGATATATGTTTTGCCTTCCCATTCATAGCCCACATGGTCAAGCTCAATAATCTTCCGCCCCAGGCGGCTCCCGGCAAGGCCGATTTCCACCTTGTTCCGCTCCAAATCCACCTTCTGGTCCCTGACCTGCTCATAACGCTGAATGCGGGCCTTCTGCTTGGTAGACCGTGCCTGGGCGCCCCGGCGAATCCATGCCAGCTCATTCCTGAGGAAATTCTGCCGCTTCCGCTCCCCGGCTTCCTCACGTTCAATCCGCGCCGCCTTCAGCTCCAAAAACTCGGAATAATTCCCCTGATAGCTATATGTCCTGCCCTTGTCAAATTCCAATATGCCGCTGGCCACCCTGTCCAAAAAATAACGGTCATGAGTAACCATCAGCAGTGAGCCCTTCCAACTGGCCAGGTATTCCTCCAGCCAGCCGATAGTCTCGCTGTCCAGATGGTTGGTAGGCTCATCAAGAAGCAGCAAATCGCAGGGCTGGATAAGTGCCGTAGCCAGTGCCAGCCGTTTCTGCTGTCCGGAGGAAAGACTCTCCACCTTCGCCTCAAAATCCGTTATGCCCAGATGGGTGAGGATGCTCTTGGCCTCGCTCTCCATGCTCCAGCCATTCAGGGCATCAATCTGCCCCGATGCCTTCACCAGAAGCTTCTGCACCTCCTCCGAGGTGTCCCCTGCCTCACTTTTTGCCAGCGCAGACTCATAATTCCGCAGTGCCTGCATCAGGGGGCTGTCATCCTTGAATGCCTCCATCAGCACCGTATTGCCAGCCTCAAACTCCTTGGACTGCTCCAAGAAGCTGATGCGCAGGTTGCGCATAGTCACCATGCTGCCGGTATCCGCCGCCAGCCTTCCTGCCACAGTCCGCAGGAAAGTGGACTTGCCGGTGCCGTTGATGCCCACAATACCGATTTTGTCCCCTTCGTTGATATTGAGATTTACATGACTAAAAAGGGCTTTCTCGCCATAGCTTTTGCCCAAATCCTCCACTGTCAGAACCATTGCCCCTGCCCCCGCTATAATTTACTAAAATTTACTATAATTTCTATTTTCCGCCTTCATGCAATAACGCATAATTTATTTTACTGCTTTGCTGCATTTTCATCCTTTTGGCCGTTTTCCGTCATATCCACAATTTCGTCATGCTCCTCTGCCAAAGGCTTCGGCAGCTTCGCCAAAATTCTGGTAATGCGCAAATTGTCCATTTCCTCCACGAAGAAATCCCTGCCGTTCCAGCTGGCCTTCATGCCGATGCTTGGCGGTGACTGGACGTTGTTGTAGAGCCAGCCGCCTATGGTATCGATATTATCCGCCTCGATATCCATCTCCAGAATATCGCAGACTTCCTCCAGCAGCAGCTTGGCATCAATGGAGTACAGGCACTCATCCCGCTTTTCCGCCAGCGGCCTCTCCTGGTCAAACTCATCCTGAATCTCACCCACGATTTCCTCAATAATATCCTCAATGGTCACCATGCCAGCCGTACCGCCATACTCATCCACCACAATAGCCAGCTGGGAGCGGTCACGCTGCATCATCTTCAAAAGCATGCTGATTTTCATGGTCTCCGGCACAATCAGTGCCTTCCGCACCAGCTGCCTGAGCCTTGGGCGGCGTCTCTTGTACAGATAGCCCATCAAATCCTTGATGTGCAAAAAGCCGATAATATCGTCCTTGTCCTCACGGCACACAGGATAGCGGGTCATGTGCTCAGACACTGCCACCTGAATATTCTCATCGAAGGAATCCTCCGTATACAGGCACACCATGTCGGTACGGGGTATCATGATTTCACGCACATTCCTGTCGGCAAAATCAAAGACATTGTCCACAAAATCCAGCTCCGTCTTGTCAATATAGCCCTTCTTGTGGCTTTCCTCCATGAGGATGCGGATTTCTTCCTCCGTGTGGGCAGGATTTTCGCTTTCCGTTTCCACCGGAATCCCCAGCTTTTCTGCCGTATAATTGGCCACATGGTTCAAAAACCACACAAAAGGATACATCACCTTCTGAAAGAGCAGCATAGGCACGGCAATATTCAGCGTCACCGCCTCCGCCTTCTGGATAGCCAGATTTTTCGGAATCAGCTCGCCGCAGATAATATGCATTGCCGTAATCAGCCCGAAAGCGATGGCAAAGGAAATGGTAGTAGCCAGGGCGCCACTCAGCCCGAAATACACAAATACCGGCTCCAGCACATGACTGACCGTAGGCTCGCCCAGCCAGCCAAGGCCAAGGGATGCCAATGTAATACCCAGCTGGGTGACGGACAGGGACACATCCAGATGGTCAGTGAGCTTTTTGGCGTACACCGCCCGGTTATTGCCCTCATTTATCATGGTTTCCAGGCGGGAGCTGCGGATTTTCACCACTGCAAATTCTGCTGCCACGAAAAACCCATTCATCAGCACCAGTAAAACTACCAATATCAGCTTGATGATAATCGTCGTAATATCGTCCAAATCTTACTTCTACCTCCACACTAACGCAAAAATTCTCTGGAAAAAGCTTCCATTTCCTCATCACTCATATAAGGATTGCCCAAATCAAAATCATCAGAAGCAGCATCAACAAGGTTAGCAGAATTAGCTGCATAGCTTCCATAAGCTCCCTGCCGCCTCCTGGTGCCCTCAAAGTCAGGCTTGCCCTCCTTGTCATCACAGCTCATACGGCAGCGGGGATAATTGCTGCAGCCCCAGAAATCGCCATTTCTGCCATGACGCTTCTTCATAACGCCAATATTGCAACGAGGACAGCGTATCTGCCCCTCGGCCGCCAGGCTGGTGCCATTCGCCTTTTGGCACAGGCTAGTGGTAAAGTCCACCTGGGATTGCAGAAACTCGTCAAGAGAGCCCTCCCCCTCTGCCATTGAGTGCAGCCTGTCCTCCCAGATTGCCGTAAAATCCGGATAGGCCAGCTCCTCCGGCATGGCATCAATCAGCATATAGGCCGACTTGGCAGGCTGAAGATACTTCTTCTTGCCCATTTCCGTCAGCAGCTTCCGCTTGTGAATCAGCTCATCCAGGATAGTTGCCCGGGTAGCCTCCGTGCCTATGCCGTATACCGCCTTCAGCTGCTTCTTGGCCTCCGGGTTCTGCACGAATTTATGAATATCCTTCATGGCAGCAATCAATGTCGCCTGGGTAAAACGGCTTGGCGGCTTGGTAACACTCTGCCCCAGCTCGCCGGACAAATACTGCACGCCGTCATTTTTCTTCATGGGCGGCAGGGCATTGCCATCGGCACCATTGTCACCATTCTCGCCGTTATCATTATTTTCGCTATTCTCGTTATTGTCATCATCACTGCCATCGGCATTATCCGTGCCGCCAGCATTATTTGCATCCCCGGCTTTTTTCTTATAGGTATAAAGAGCCTTCCAGCCCAAATCAATCTCCGTCCTGCCGCTGGCAGCAAACAGCTCATCCTTGTAGGTCACCTCCACCTTGGTCTGATAGTAGGTGTGGACAGGATAAAACTGCGCCAGATACGCCTGGGCAATCAAAAAATAAATATTGCGCTCCACAATGCTCAGCTTCGTCAAATCCGCCCTGACACGGGTGGGGATAATGGCGTGATGAGCCGAAATCTTCTTGTCGTTCCAGGCACGGCTTTTTATTCTGCTATCCGCCCCTGCCGCCCAGGCAGCCAGCTGCTCATGAGCCAGCCCCTGCAAATTTTGCAGGATAACTGCGCTATCCTTAAACTGATTTGTCGGCAGGTATTCACAGTCGGAACGTGGATAGGTGGTCAGCTTCTGCTCGTAGAGCTTCTGAGCCGTGTCCAGCACCTGCTGAGGCTCATAGCCAAACCGCCTGCCTGCCAGCACCTGCAAGGACGACAGTGAAAATGGCAGCCGCTGTGGCTCCTGCTTCTTTGCCTTGGTGTAGCCGGAAATCACGCCATCATTGGGGCTCTCAGAAAACTCTGCCAGCTTCGCCTCGGCAATCTTCTTATCAATCAGCCTGCCCTCCGGGTCCAGGCCTGCCTGAATATCCTTTGGCTTCCACTGGGCAGAGAACTGCCCGTTGGCATGCTGAAAAAGCCCCTTGATGGTGTAATAATCCTGGGGCTTGAAATTCTCTATCTCCCGCTCCCGGCGCACTACCAGCGCCAGCGTCGGGGTCTTGACGCGCCCCACCGGCAGCACCAGATTGCGGTGGCCTGACCGCTGGGCAGCCAGGGTATAGGCCCGGGACAGATTCATGCCAATCAGCCAGTCAGCCCTTGCCCTTGCCAGTGCCGACTGCCTGAGATTGAAAAACTCCCCATTCTGCCGCAAATTGCTGATTGCCTCCTTGATGCTCTTTTCATCCAGGGCATTCAGGAGGATGCGCCGCACCGGCTTGTCACAGCCCACGTATTCCAGCACCTCATCCACCAGCAGCTGCCCCTCCCGGTCCGGGTCCCCGGCATGGACGATTTCATCAGCCTGGCTGATGAGCTGCCGCACCACGGCAAACTGCTTGGCACTGCTCTCCGATACCAGAAGCTGCCACTTCTTAGGCACGATGGGCAAATCCTCCGCCCGCCAGATTTTGTATTTTGCATCGTATTCCTGTGGCTCCGCCTGCCTCAGCACATGGCCAAAAAGCCACGTCACCGTGCCTGCCGCCGTCTCGATAAACCCATTGCCCTTCCGCTGAGGCCCCGGCAGATTTGCCGCAATCTCACGCCCCATGCTGGGCTTTTCCGCTATAAATAAACGCACCTTGCATTATCTCCCGTTACTATTTTTATTCTACATCAATGATACCTGTTTTGCAGTCATATTGCAAATGAGTATACCCACTTGCACAGAAAAAAGCCCCTGTGCAGGGCATATCACCACACACAGGGACTACAAAAAACATCTATCGTTATCTGCCAGTATCGTATTCAGCAAGGGCTGCCGTAAGCATTTTCCTGTTCCTGCCCCTTGAGCACAGCCAATGCCAGGAACAGTACATACCCAGAGCAATTAACAATCTCCAGTACCAGGTTGCTGCTGATTTCCAGGCTGATAACGCCGGACACCACAGGCAATATTGGCAAAAGCAGCCACTTGCCACCCTTGCCCAAATCATGCAGGCGGCGCACATCGAAGCTGAAGGTAACCAGCTCGGCAATTGCAAAAATCAGTATCATCAGCTGCTGATTGAGCGTATTACTAAAAACTTCCTCACCATACATGGCTACAGCAGCCCCCTCTACTGCCAAAAAGGCAAAAAAGGTCACCACAGCTGCCAGCAGGCAATTCCTGATATACCTTCCCCTGCCCATACGTCCCTCAAACATGCTCTTCAACATAAAAATCATCCTTTCCCGTTTACATCCTCACAAATATTTTAATCTCTTAGCGGAATTCCTTCTTGCAATCCTTATACGCGGCATAGGGAAAAGCATTACATAATTTTTAAAAAAATTGTGGCAGAAAAATACCGCTGTGCCTTGATTATCTCAAAAACACAGCGGCAGCAAATTTATTTTTACATTATAGCTCCGTCGAAGCCTGTCAACGTAGCAAAGTAATCCTCGTTAGTCTCGGCACGGCGGATAAGCTCCACACTGCCATCCTCATGCAGCAAAAGCTCCGCGCTTCTCAGCTTGCCATTATAGTTGAACCCCATAGCATGGCCGTGGGCACCGGCATCATGGATGATAATGCGGTCACCGATATCAATCTTCGGCAGCTTGCGGTCAATGGCAAACTTGTCATTGTTCTCGCACAAGGAGCCGGTCACATCATAAATGTGGTCGCACAGGGCATTTTCCTTGCCGGAGATAGTGATGTGATGATATGCGCCATAGAGGGCAGGGCGCATGAGATTTGCCATGCAGGAATCAAGGCCGATATAGTCCTTGTAGGTCTTTTTCTCATGCAGGACAGTAGACACCAGCCATCCGGCAGGACCGGTCATGGCACGGCCGCTTTCCATCTTGATGGCGATATTGGTCAGCCCCGCAGTACCCAGGATTTCATTGTATGCCTGCTGGATGCCCTTGCCTACAGCCTCCAGGTCAACAGGCTCCTCCTCCGGACGATACGGAATGCCTACGCCGCCCCCCAGATTGACAAACTCCAGCTCAATGCCCAGCTTGTTCTTGATTTCCACAGCCAGATTGAACATGAGCTTTGCCGTGTAAATAAAGCCCTCGGTGCGGCGCTCGTTGGAAATAACCATGGTGTGCAGGCCAAAACGCTTAACGCCCTTTGCCTGCGCCAGCTTGTACGCCTCAAAAATCTGGTCATAGGTAACGCCGTACTTCGCCTCAGTAGGCTTGCCAATAATATCGTTGCCCTCAATCAGATTACCAGGATTGTAGCGGAAAGACATGCACTGTGGCATACCGGCATGCTTGTCCAGATACTCAATATGGGAAATATCATCCAGGTTGATGATAGCCCCCAGCTCAATAGCCTTCTGGAACTCGTCCGCAGGAGTATCGTTAGAGGTCAGCATGATATCCTCCCCTACTACGCCTGCCGCCTTGGATAAAAGCAGCTCAGGCAATGAGCTGCAATCACTCCCGGCACCTTCCTCTGCCAGCACCTGAATCAGCCGCGGATTCGGGGCTGCCTTCACGGCAAAATGCTCCTGAAACTTCGGAGCCCAGCTGAATGCCGCCTGCAACTTGCGGATATTGTTCCTGATAGCCTTTTCGTCATAAATATGAAAAGGTGTCGGGTACTTGGCAATCACTGCCTCCAGCTGTTCCTTGGATAAAGGAAAAGTCTTTTCACTCATAATACTCAGCCTCCATTATGATTTTTTAGTTATAGAAAACCGTCCAATAATGTAAAAATTGTTATATTTATACCGTGACCATATTATAGAATAATAGAGAATTAATGTCAATTAGAAAATGGCTTTTCCCCTTACTTTTGCGAAAAAATTAAATTATCCTCAAGAAAAAACTCTTGATTTGCAAACATTTATATGTTAGAATGTATGTAATGAAAATTTGCTCTCATTAATAACTTCCATAGTTATTCATCCAATTCCCACATTTGTCAAATTCCCATAGTAGAAAAATAGATACATTTCATGTTATAATGAAGGCGGTGAAAGGATTGAAAACGGTAAATAATAACGCTAATTCACCATTACTCCCCAAAGATGATGCACACTGGCAGCGGCTGATAGCCAGAGTTCAGGCCATGACGCTGATGGATGACATTTTCTTCAACTGCTTCATGGAAGACGATACCGCTGCCATGCAGTATGTCCTGAACATCATCATGGAACGGCATGACCTGAAGGTCATCAGCGTAAAAACTCAGTATGCTGTTCCCAACCTTTATGGGCGCGGTGTCCGCTTCGATGTATTGGCCATCGACCAGTACGGCAACGAATACAACTTTGAGGTGCAGAATGTCAGCAGCGGAGCTGCTCCCAAAAGAGCCAGGTACAACATTGATATGCTGGATCTGCGGCATCTGAAAGCAGGCGATGACTTCGATGACCTGCCAGAGACATATGTGATCTTCATTACCGCAAAGGATGTGCTGGGATACGGCCTCCCCATCTACCACATTGACAGGCATATCAATGAGCTGGGCGTAAAGTTTGACGACATGGCTCACATCATCTATGTCAATGGCGAAAACAAATCCGACACACCCCTGGGCAGGCTCATGCAGGATTTTCAGAATGCCGACCCGGCAAAAATGCACTCCAGGCTTTTAGCGGACAAAATGAAACATCTAAAATCTCTTGACGAGGAGGTATGCAAAATGTGCAATATCGTAGAAGAATATGTTGCCGAGAGAATGGCAGAGGCAAAGGCGGAGCTTGCCAAAGCTGAAGCCGCCAGAGCTGAATCTGAAGCTGCCAGAGTTAAAGCCGAAGAAAAAGCGGCAACCAGCAAACTGGATTCTATAAAGAATCTTATGAAGAACACTCATTGGTCAGCCGAAAAAGCCATGGAAGCCATCGGCATCCCAAAATCAGATTATACTCAGTACCTTGCCCTGCTCTAACTCAATAAGTCCGTCAATAAGCTGCAGATTCCTGCGGCTTATTTTAAATTTCGCCTCGTATTTTCCCAATTTTACCTCACCATGAAAATCATTAATTGAATTAAGAATGTGCTTGCTAGCATCTGGCGAATTTTGGTATTGGCAAGCTTGTCACTTGAAAGTGCATGATAGTAACTGTTAAGCTTTTTATTACATCTGTAAGATAATATTATATTGTCTCAATATTGCATATCATTTAGCTATTTGCCCGAAATTATATCCCCTCCCAAATAAGCATAATGCCACACTATACGAGTATAACTAATTACCAGGCAAAGCCCACAGAAAATACTTTCATTTTTCTGCGTTTTAGTATATAATAATTTAGCTGGCATTATTGTGCCAGTATAAACACATAATGCGGAGAGGTGTCCGAGTGGTCGAAGGTGCCTGACTCGAAATCAGGTGTGGCTAATAACCACCGGGGGTTCGAATCCCCCTCTCTCCGCCATTGAAGACACAAGGCTCACGGCTTTTTCGCCGTGAGCCTTTTTGAATTACACCTATTCCCTTGCAGGATTTGCAAGGCCATTTACAAACTATCCTCTCAGCCGAAAATCTGCCCCGGCAGCTTCAGCTTCTCTTTTGGCGGAAACTGCCTGTCAAACTCCTCAGCCTCTGCCTCATCCACAAAATACCCCTTCGGGGTGGCGTATTCGCCGGCAATCCCCTCCAGATAGCCCGGAATCAGCTCACGGCACAGGAAAAACGAGGCATCCGCCCCATCTGGCAGACCATGATAGCGGATGCCGTACTCTGACGCCTCCACACAGCCGCTCTTGCCGTAAAAGTCAATATTTCCCTCAAAGCAAAGGGCACCGGCCCCCAAAGCTTTTGCCTGCTGAAAACCGTAATCCAGCAGGATTTTCCCATAGCCCTGCCGCTTGTATTCAGGCGCAATGCAGATAGGCCCCATGGTCATGATGGGAATGCTCCTGCCATCATCAGCCTTGATTTCCGCCCTCATGAAAATAACCTGACCGATCAGCCCGCCTTCAAGTTCCATAACAAAGTTCAGCTCCGGCACAAACGCCTCATCCTGCCTCAGCTGGTTCAGCACATAATGCTCAAGACAGCCGGGACGATACACGTTCCAAAAGGACTCCCGCACCAGGCTTTCCACCTGCCGCTGCTCATCCTGCCGCTCATGACGGATAATTACCCTGTTATTGCCATTAACAAATTTCCCGATGCTCATCCGTTCACTATTGCTATGGCCACCATTACTTCCATTAATACGGTCATTATTATGGATAAAATTCTTGCTCATTGTTTTTCCTCCTGACGATTTTCGCAAATTAAGCACACTAACACAAAGAAGCCTCTGGCTGCTCATCAGCCACCAAAAGGCTCCCTGCCAAAAATCCATCGGAAGGCCTTATACAAATACCAAGTGCAAATTACTTCAATTGTAGTCCGACCTTCCGGTCAGGCTGCAATCTCCAAGGTGTTGTTCTTCAAACAGCATACTCCTTAAAAACACAAAGAATAAAATAAAAAAGCTGGCGCAGACAAGCTGCACCAGCCCCACATACACTATATCGTTGTTTTGCTGCCGTAACTTTACACCGGCCAGGCAAAATTACACCCTGAATTTGTGGATGCCCTCGGCCAGCTCCTCCGCCATACGGGAAAGCTGCTGGCAGGCGGCCGCCATTTCTTCCTCAGAAGCAGACTGCTCCTCAGTGGCTGCCGAAACGCTCTGGGAATCATCAGAAATCTTGCTGCTCATGTCGCGCACCTTTTCCACCGCTTCAAATACTTTCCGCGTATGGTCTGTGGCTTCCTGAACCATGTCTGCAATCTCGTTGGACTTCTCCGCAGCCTGTGCCACAGCCCCGTCCACATGGTCAAAGGCAGCTCCTGCATCCTCTGCCATTTTCAGGGCATCATCCGTCATTGCCTTGCCCTTCACCATGCTGTTTACAGCCGACTGGGTATCCTGCTGAATTTCGCCGATAAGAGCCGCAATACGGCTGGCAGCATCCTGGGACTGCTCCGCCAGCTTCCTGATTTCCTCTGCCACTACGGCAAAGCCGCGGCCTACCTCCCCGGCCCTTGCTGCCTCAATAGCAGCATTCAGCGCCAAAAGGTTTGTCTGGCCCGCAATGCCGGTAATAGTATCCGTAATCTCCCCGATGGTATGGGAACGCTCCCCCAGCTGGTTGACCACCCGTGCCGAATCTGCCACCGCCTGCTGCAGCGCCTTCATGCCGCCCAGGGCCTGGCTGATTACCTGGCTGCCATCATGGGAAGCCTGCCGTGCCATCTCTGTCTGCTCCACGCTCTTTTTGACATCCTCGTCAACATCCTGCATGCCAGCAGACAGCCTTTCCAGGGCTGCCACCGCGGAATTAACGGCCTCCAGCTGACCTGCTGCCGCCTCAGCCACACCTGTAATCGCCCCGGCCGACTGGGTGCTTGCCTGAGCCGACTGCTCCGAGATATTTGTCAGCTGCCCTGCATGGCCTGCCACCTGGTCAGCCGATGCCTGCACATGCTTAACCAGCTCGTGCATGGAGCTTTGCACCGTTTTCAGTGCCCTTGCCATAGCTCCCAGCTCGTCGCTGCGGCTCCCGTCCAGATGCTGCAAATCTGACTTGAAATCCCCGGCTGCAAACTGCTCCAGCGCAGCTGTAGCACTGCCGATAGGCTTGGCAAAACCGGCAGCCAGATTCATGCCCCAGAGGATAATCAACGCCTCCAAAACAATCAGCAGCACCACGGATACCGCAATCTGATGCCACAGCGCCTCATCAGCCTTTGCCTCATGCTCCGCCACGGCAGCATCAATATAATCAGTCCAGGTACCTGTGCAGATAATCCACCCATAAGGCTTAAACTCCATGGAATAGCCCCGCTTCGGCAAATCCTCCGTTTCTCCCGGCTTCGGGAAATAAAAATTGGAGTAGCCCCCCTCCGGGCTGCTGGTTGCTGCCTTGAAAATCTCCTGCATATAGGAGCCCCCATGGCTGTCCTTGTCATCAATGCGCCGCTTGCCCTCTACCTTCGCCCCGAGGGTGGCATGAGCTACGCAGACCCCTGTTGCCTTGTCATCAGCAAAAAAGTATCCCTTGCCGTTATCATAGCGGTTCGCCTTGATAGTGGCAATGGCAAGCTTCTTTGCCTGCTCCTCGGTCAGGGCACCTGCCTTCTGCTCCTCATAAATACCGTTCAGGGAGGACACCAGCCCCTCTGTCTGCAGCTTGATTTCCCTGTCAAAGGCGTCCTCCATCATAGTCCGATAGCTGGCGGATGCCTCCTCATTCTGCTCAATAATCGAAAAGATAAAATAGCCACCTACTGATACGGTCGCCACCGCACTTAGCAGGACAAACAGCATTACTAGCCGCTGCCTGACTGAATCAAATCGCAATTTAATCATCTCCCTATAAATATTCTGACAATTACGATTAAAGTATAGCACTATCAGTTTTAAAATTCAATACTCAAGCTAGATGTTTTATTACTTTAAATTAATTTAGATCTTTTGGGTAAAAAATAAGACTCTGCAATAAACGCAAAGTCCCATTTTTATAATACATATTTCCTGTTTTATTGCACTGCTGAAAGAAGTACAGCCCTAACACCATAGCAATGCCGAAGCAAGCACAACTCAGGCACTATGGCGCTGCTGGCTGCCATGAAGGTATGCCTCCACCATCTCCGTAAAGAGGCTGTGCACCTGCCGGTCAGCATCCAGCTCCGGATGGAAGGCCAGGGCCAGCTGATTGCCATAGCGGACTGCCACGATGCGGCCATCCACCTGTGCCAGCATTTCGACGCCATCCTCCACGGACACCACATAAGGTGCCCGGATAAAGGTCATAGGCACCTGCCCTACCGTCTCCAGCTCCCCATAGGCGTGGAAGCTGCCCAGCTGCCGCCCATAAGCATTGCGCTTTACGGTCATCGGGATAGTGGCAAAATGACGGGTATCGTCATCGGCAATATGGTCAGCCAGCAGAATCATCCCGGCACAGGTAGCCAGAACCGGCATCCCGGCCTCAATGCGCTCCTTCAATGGCTCAAACATGCCGCTTTCCCTAAGGAGCTTGCCCTGCACGGTGCTTTCGCCACCCGGCAGCACCAGGGCATCAAAATCCTGCTGCAAATCCTCGGCATTGCGGAGCTCAATGCACTCTGCCCCCAGCTCCGACAAAACCTTCTCATGCTCTATAAAGGCTCCCTGCAAAGCCAAAACAGCTATTTTCATAAAACAGCACCTTCTTATTTATCGTCTTAATTTACCTTCTTATTTGCCGCGCTCTGCCATCAGCAGGCTGATTTCATCCTCATTGATGCCCACCATTGCTTCGCCCAGATCCTCGGAAAGACGGGCAATCAGGTCAGCATTCCTGTAGTTGGTAACGGACTGGACGATAGCTGCCGCACGCTTCTCAGGGTTGCCGGACTTGAAGATACCGGAACCTACGAAGACGCCCTCCGCACCCAGCTGCATCATCAGGGCAGCATCAGCAGGAGTTGCCACGCCACCGGCAGCAAAGTTCACTACAGGCAGGCGACGGTTCTCATGCACATACTGCACCAGGTCATAAGGCACCCGGAGCTCCTTGGCAGCCTCGAAAAGCTCATCCTTCTGCAAAGAAGCCACCCGGGCAATCTCTGCATTAATCTTGCGCATGTGCTGCACAGCCTGAATAATATCGCCGGTACCCGGCTCGCCCTTGGTGCGGATCATGGAAGCACCCTCGCTGATGCGGCGCAGTGCCTCGCCCAAATCCTTGGCACCGCAGACAAAAGGCACCTTGAACTGATGCTTGTCAATATGATAAACATTATCAGCCGGAGAGAGAACCTCGCTCTCGTCAATATAGTCAATCTCAATAGCTTCCAGAACCTGCGCCTCTACAAAGTGGCCGATACGGCACTTGGCCATGACAGGAATGGAAACAGCCTCCTGGATGCCCTTGATCATCTTCGGGTCGCTCATGCGGGATACGCCGCCTGCGGCGCGGATATCAGCCGGAATCCTCTCCAGCGCCATGACAGCGCAGGCACCTGCCGCCTCGGCAACCCTTGCCTGCTCAGGAGTGGTAACGTCCATGATGACGCCGCCCTTCAGCATCTGTGCCAGCTGCTTGTTCAGCTCATATCTATTCTCTGTTTTCTGCTCGCTCATAATTAAATCCTCACCTTCATCATTCTGCATACCGCTATATTGACAACTTTCTGTATATAACGTTTACATATAGTCTTTCTATGTTTGTCCGTCAGCCTTGAACGATTGTAATTATATACGCATTTGGCTATAACTAAAATAGCCAATAAAGATATTTTTACTATAGCCAGATTTATAGTCAGATGCAGTATTGCCAATTGCTTATATTCCTTGACACAAATTGCAATTTTGTTTACACTTTGAGAAGGAAAAATTATTTGCATATCATATATTATAAAGGAGAGCTTTCAACATGAGTGACCGTATCCGTACCCGATTTGCCCCTAGCCCGACAGGCTACATGCACATCGGCAACCTGCGTACCGCGCTGTACGCTTATCTTTTTGCCAAGGCAAATGACGGAGATTTTCTGCTGCGCATCGAGGACACCGACCAGAAGCGTTTCGTAGCTGATGCCGTGGATTTCATTAACCGCACCCTTGCCGCTGCCCATATCGTGCCTAACGAGGGACCTGACATCGGCGGTGACTGCGGCCCATACATTCAGAGCCAGCGGCTGGACATCTACAAGAAGTATGCCGAGGAGCTGATTGCCCGGGGACATGCCTACCGCTGCTTCTGCGGTGATTCCAGCGAGGAACAGCACGAGGCCCAGGAGGCAGGGGATGCCAAGGCGTTCGGCGGCTACAACAGGGCATGCCGCGACCTGCCTCAGGAGACCATCGACCAGTACCTGGCAGAGGGCAGGCCTTATGTCATCCGCCAGAAGATGCCGCTGACCGGCGAGACCGCCTTCAACGATGCCGTCCACGGCCATATCAGCTTCCAGAACGAAACCCTGGAGGACCAGGTTATCCTGAAGCAGGACGGCATGCCTACCTACAACTTCGCCAACGTCATTGATGACCACCTCATGAGCATTACCCATGTCATCCGGGGCACCGAGTTCATCACCTCCACCCCGAAGCATGTGCTTTTATACCAGTTCCTGGGCTGGGAGCCGCCTGCCTTCATCCACCTGCCGCCTGTAATGGGCAAGAACGAGGACGGCTCCGTTTCCAAGCTTTCCAAGCGCCACGGCGCCACTGGCTTCAGCCAGCTGGTGGACATGGGCTACCTGCCGGAGGCCATTACCAACTACGTAGCCCTGCTGGGCTGGAGCCCGAAGTCCGAGCAGGAAATCTTCACCATGGACGAGCTGATTGAAAAGTTCAATCTGGACGGCCTCAGCAAATCCCCTGCGGTATTTGACTACAACAAGCTGGACTGGGTAAACGGTGAATACTTCAAGGCCATGAGCGATGCTGACTTTGCTGCCGGTGCCAAGGCCTTTGCCGGAGAGCTGCCTGAGAAAATCGGCGAGGAAAAGTGGCTCTACCTGGCCGCCCTGCTTCGCACCCGCGTCAGCCGCTACAACCAGGTAGGCGAGCAGATCGGCTTCTTCAGCCAGCTGCCTGACTACACTACTGACCTCTTTGCCAACAAGCGCAACAAGGTCACCCCGGAGAAAGCAGCGGAAATCCTGCCGACAGTCATCTCCATCCTGGAAAAAGTGCAGGAGTGGACGCCAGAGGGCATTGATGCCATGCTGCAGCCGGGCGTTGCCGAGTCAGGCATCAAGATGGGCACCTTTATGTGGCCGGCACGCATCGCCCTGTCCGGACAGAAGGTCACCCCTGGCGGCGTAACGGAAATCCTGTACATCCTGGGCAGGGAGGAATCCTTCAGGCGCCTGCAGGCCGGACTTGCCAAAGTGCAGGGCTGACAGAATAAGCCATCTCACAAAAAATTAACTTTTTTCAAAAAAGCTATTGACATAAATTCAAATATAGTGTAATATAGTTATTGTCATTGGCGCGTTGGTCAAGTGGTTAAGACTCCGCCCTCTCACGGCGGCTTCAAGGGTTCGAATCCCTTACGCGTCACCAATTGATAGCTCGAGGCTGGAACATGGTTCCAGCCTTTTTTGTGCTTTTCTTTATGCCCATTTCCCTAGTAGTTTTCTATGTATACATCAGTCATTCATTGACAACATATATGTTTAGTATTAAAATGGAGTATGAAATATTTTATCCATTTAGCTATTTTTATGAATGAGGTGTATGTATGTCAACTAGCGGTTTATCCAAAAAAGGCAGTGCCGGCCTAACCTTTGCCATCTTCCTTGGCCTGCTGCTGGGCATTGTCTTCGGGCTGCTGGTGCCGGGACGGTTTGAGTTCCTGCTGCCGGCAGTAGATTTAGTCAGCTCCCTGTATATGAACGCCCTCAGGATGATGATTTATCCTTTGGTCTTCTGCTCCCTGATTACGGGCATTCAGGGCATTGGCAGCATTTCTGCCACAGGCAGGGTTGGCTTCCAGTCCCTGCTGTATTTTTGCACCACCACCCTGCTGGCCAGCCTCCTGGGACTTTTCCTGCCTATGATGCTGGGGGTTGGCCAGGGCATTTCCATTACCATGGCTGAAACAGAAGTGCAGGCAATGAAATTCACCAGCCTGCTGGATACGGTCAAAAACCTTATCCCGGCCAACCCTATTGCCAGCTTTGCCGAGGGCAACATGCTGCAAATCCTGGTCTTCGCAGTTGCCGTGGGCATCGCCTGCCTCTCCCTCAAGGAGCAGGCCCAGCCCTTCGTCCGGCTCTGTGAGGCCGTCAACGCCATCTGCCTGAAGGTGGTGGGGGTGGTAATCTACTTTACCCCTATCGGCGTCTTCTGCACTATTGCCAACGTGGTGGTGGCAAACGGCACCGATACCATTATTTCCCTTGCCGGTGTCATGATTGCCCTGTACACCACCCTGCTGCTCTACATCCTTATCGTATATGGCGGCATTGTACGGCTGGTGGGCAAGATGGGGCTGCGGGAGTTTTTCGGAGCTGTCATGCCGGCAGCACTCAACGCCTTCGGCACCTGCTCCAGCTCCGCCACCCTGCCTATCGCCAAGAGCTGCGCGGACAAGATGGGAGTACCCAACGAGATTTCCTCCCTGTCCCTGCCTCTGGGGGCCACCATCAATATGGATGCGGTATCCATCGTCATGTCCTTTATGATTGTGTTCTTTGCCAACGCCTGCGGCGTGGATGTGAACCTGGGGCTGATGGTGGTAGTGATGCTCAGCAACACCCTGCTGTCCATCGGTACCCCGGGCGTGCCGGGCGCCGCCATCGCCAGCTTTGCGGCACTGTCCGCCATTGCCGGCCTGCCAGCCGGTATCCTGGCGGTATATATCAGCGTCAACACCATGATTGACATGGGCGCCACCTGCTGCAACGTGCTGGGTGACCTGGCATGCAGCGTTGCCATGAAGAAAACCCTGCACCTGGAGAGCTGATGAGCTCATCATAAGCAAAAATCATACCCCGGCAGCAAAAGGCGCCAGCTGCCTTTTGCTGCTGACAGAAAAATATCGTATGATGCACCGAAACGCACCATACGATATTTTTTGTGGGAAAATTTATTGCTGTTTTTCTACCCGGTGGTTGTAGACAGTCCTAATCGGGAACGGAATCTCTATCCCTTCCTGACGATAACGCCTGGTCAGGGCCTTGATAAACTCATGCTTCAGCCTGAACTGGTCGGCAAACTGGCTGCAGTGCAGCACTACATTGAAGTCTATGCTGCTGTCATTGAAGGTGTGGAAGTACACTGCCGGTTTCTTGGTCACGGTGGCATCAACCTCCTTCGTCACCTGCTCCGCCACCTCCACAGTGACCTTTTCCACAAAGTCCAAGTCACTGTCATAGGCAACACCACAGGGAACCTTGATGGTCATGTCAGGCTCCGGCATGCAATAGTTGGTAATAATCGCGCTGGAAATCTTCTGGTTCGGCACCACGATGGCATTGCCGGAAGTGGCAATAATGGTCGTAAACCGCCATGTTATATCCGCTACACGGCCTTCTTCCCCGGTACTGAGCCGCACATAATCATCAATGCTCAGCTGCTTGGACATCAGGAGATAAATACCAGCACAGATATTGGCAAGGGTTTCCTGCAAGCCCAGGGCGATGGCCATACCGCCGATACCCATGGCTGTCAGGAGGGGGGCTACCGAAATCCCCATAGCGCTGAGGATCAGCAGTATGCCCAGTGCATAGATAACTACATTGACGATATTAGGCAGCAGACTGGTCTGTGGAATGTTCTCATTCCGCTGGGCATAAAACTCAATAAAACCAGTTGCCGCCCTGGCCAGCACCTGAAACAGGGTAAAGCTCAGCCATGCTGACAATATATAGGAAAACAAATCCACTGCCGCCCACTTGAGGCTGGTGGAATTAATCAGCCAGTACAGGGTGGAGCCCACAATCCATGCCCGGGGCAGCCCACGTGCCGCCTTCAGCAGGATATACTTGAGTGAAATCTCCTCCCTGTCGGCAAAATGCTTTGCCAGCCTGTTCTCCACCAGGCTGTTAATAAACTGCCCGATGCACAGGGCAGTCAGCAGGATGCAGAAGGGCAGCAGCAGCATATCCATCAGCTCCTCCGGCGTGATGTTTTTCATCATGTTAAGAAATTCGTAAATGTTAAAGGACTCGCCCATATTTCATACCTCCTCTATGAAGACTGCTATATTATACACTATTTTTTTCAGTTTTGTATTGTATTTTTTGAAAAGTTATGATATGCTATCGCGTGGCAGTTAATATCCTTTATATTTTGCGGGCGGCATCCCCAGCGAGCTGCACCGGACGGCATAACTGTCATATTGTGATACCTGTGCGTCTTTGGGGAACCCGAAGACGTTTTTGTTTTTCTAGGTTGCGTTGCTATTTTATTTTTCTGTTTTGTTGTGTGCAAGGAGACGATAAAGATGAAAATTTTGCGTACTGTTGCCGAAATTACCGAATTTGCCAAGGCTGCCCAGCAGGCAGGCAAGGTGATCGGGCTGGTGCCTACCATGGGCGCACTGCACGAGGGACATCTCACCCTGATGCGTACTGCCAGGGAAAAGTGTGATGTAGTCATCGCCTCTGTTTTCGTAAATCCTGTCCAGTTCGGCCCTAACGAGGATTATGATGCATATCCCCGCCGCTTTGAGGAGGACTGCCAGAAGCTGGAGTCCGTGGGCGTAGACGCAGTTTTCCATCCTGAGCCAAAGGAAATGTACCCTGATGGCTACGGCACCTATGTAAATGTGGAGTCTGCCTTCACCGGCAAGCTGTGCGGCGGCCAGCGTCCTGGGCATTTCCGGGGTGTAGCCACCGTCGTAACCAAGCTCATGAACCTGAGCCGTGCCCAGGAAGCTTTCTTCGGCCAGAAGGATGCCCAGCAGGTGCTGGTTATCCGCCGCTTTGTCAAGGATTTGAATATCCAGGTCAACATCAACATGGTGCCGATTGTCCGGGAGGAATCCGGCCTGGCCAGAAGCTCCCGCAACGCCTACCTCTCCCCGGAGGAAAAGACTGCTGCCCTGGTGCTTTCCCGCAGCCTGAAAAAGGCAGAGGCGGCTTATGAAGCTGGCGAGAAATCCGTGGAGGCACTGAAAAAGGTTGTCCGTGAGGAAATTGCCACTGAGCCTATGGCTGTCATTGACTATGTGGAACTGTACAGCTTTGATGAGCTGAAGGAAATCGAAACCGTCAACGGAGAAAGCCTCCTTGCCATTGCTGTCAAGATTGGCAAAACCCGTCTGATTGATAATATCATACTGGGCTGAAAAATACCCAAAAGACTTTTGAAAAGTTAATGAGTTAAATGTTATCGAGTTGGAACTATTGAGTTGGAAATTATTGAATTGTTGTAAGTGAGAAAGGAACAGAAAATGATACTGAATCTGCTGAAATCAAAAATCCACTGCGCCACTGTTACCGAAGCCAATCTGAAATACATGGGCAGCATCACCATCGACGAGGCTCTCATGGAGGCCGCCCACATCCTGCCAAATGAGCGGGTGCAGGTGGTGAACAACAATAACGGTGCCCGCCTGGAAACCTACGTCATCCCTGGCCCGCGCAACTCCGGCGTCATCTGCCTCAACGGCTCCGCTGCCCGCATGGTACAGCCTGAGGATATCGTCATCATCATGGCATACGCTTTCTTCGATGAAAAGGAAGCTGCTGCTTACAAGCCGACTGTAGTCATGGTTGATGAAAAAAATGCCGTCAAGGAAATACGCTCCATTGAGTACCACGGACAGACGGAGTAAATTTCAGTTTGTCGTAGTGCTTAATCGTTACTTCGTGCTATACTGACATAATTTGTTAGTTTGTTAGTTTGTTAGTTTGTGCACTCTGTTCAGACATTAAAAATGGACAGGTAGCGGCAGTACCCATAGAAAACTCGCTCTCGCTCTTAGCACAGCCTCGCGCTTCTAAGCTCCTGCGTCGCTTGCGCTCGCACTCGCTAAGAAGCGAGGCTGCACTCAAGGTTTTCTTTGGATACATGCCGCACCTGTCCTTTCTTGTGTCTGAACAGATATGCACGTAGTTATCAACTATACTCTGCTGTACGCTACCAAGATAATCAATCCGGCTTTACGAGCAAGCCTGAAAAAGGGAGGCGGAGAGGCTGACGAGACATGTTACTGACAGCCTCTGTATAAAATCATGCTTTTTTCGGCTGTGGCAGCATGAAGGATGCCGCAGCACAAAGCACAGCCGCCACCACTATCAGCACCATGACTGATTCCAGCCCGAAAATATCCGCATACCGTCCCAGGAACGGAGCCGTAACGCCGCCTACGCTAAAGGACAGCCCCAGAGTAACCCCGGAGGCAAAGCCAATATTCTTCGCCAGATAAGTCTGCCCCAGCACCACAAAAGGCGAATATGTGCTGTACAGAGCAAGGCTCATCGGCAGCAGCATAGCATATACCCAGTAAATGCTGCCCCCGAAGAAGCAGATAACCAGCAGAGGCACAAGCAGGCTGGTTCCCCAGCGCAGCACGGCAATATACCCCCAGCGGTCAGCAAAATAACCGCCTATCAGGGTGGTCAGGATGCCGGACAAGGATAGTATGGAAAGAGTTGCCGTTCCCACCGGCTGGGAAGCCCCCAAAATCTGAATACAATACAAAGGCAGAAAGCTGCTGAGGCTGGTAAACACCATGGCACGGAAAGTAATCAAAGCTGTCAGCTTGCCAAAAGCTCCCCAGTCATTAGTTCCGTTGCTGCTATATTTGCCCGACTGATTTTTGCCATCGTCATCCTTTCCGGAGCTATCAGCATCACCAGTTACTGTATCTGCCATGGCTGCCTGTGCCGCCATGGCAATTTTCCTGTCAGCAGATGCCTTAATCATCGGCACCAGGAAAAAGGCTGCCGCCCCCATGACTACACCGATAATGCCAAAAAACGCCAGCCCCTCCATGCCGAAGATAGTAATCAGGAAGACAGCCAAAAGAGGCCCCAGGCCAAAGCCCCCATTACCGCCTACAGAAAAAATGCTCATTGCCGAGCCCTTCTGCCGCCCGGCAATATGGTTCACCATACTGGCAGCCTCAGGATGAAATATAGAGGAACCAATCCCCATCATGGTTATAGCAGCGAAAATACACCAATAATCCTGCACAAAGCCCGTCACCGCCAGGCTGACACCCGTCAGAAACACTCCCAGCGCCATAAACCACAGCTTGCTGGTCTTATCCGCAAAATACCCGAACAATGGCTGAATTACCGAAGACAAAAAAGAGCCTGCAAACATCAGCCCCGCCATAGATGTATAATCCATGCCATAATTCAGCACAAAAAACGGCAGCACTGCCGGCATAGCACCACTGCTGATATCATTGCAGAGATGTATCGCTGCAATAAAATACAAATGCTTTTTCTGCATAACATCACCTTTCCCAAGAAATATAAGTTTACTGATCATTGCAACAAACTCATGTGGGTTATTATACCACTTTTAGCAAAAAATTATAACCGTAAATTGCAAGTTGAAATTGAACATTTTTCAATTCAGGCAAAAGATACTTTACCTCGTTAATAGTGCTTTCGTCCATGTTTTCATAAACAACTTCAACAACAGGCAGCTGCACAGCGGCAGCCTCTACCTGAGGAGCCTGTGCTCCTGTGAGCAATACTCCCAGCCCCAGCAAAACAGCTGCAGTCAAACTTTTTTTACTCTTCATTTTCTCCATCCTTTCTCTGCAAAAAGAGCATTCCACGACCATTATACCATGAGTGTCCCCCCCGCAAGACAAACAGGCTTTATAAATAAACACAAAAAAGACCATGTCCGACAATCTTGTCTTCACACGGTCTTTTAATGGAAATTCTTATAAAAATCAAATAATTATCACTGCCAGCTTACAATACCCAAAAACACCATACAGCACACAGCATCATCCTATTGCACATATCATGCACATTATTCCTCCAGCTGATAAAGCACCACGCTGCCGCACTTCAGGGACGCCGGCACATCAATCAGCCGCTGGTTGCTGCTGCCCCGGAAGCTCAGTGTTAAATCCCGCTGCGCCTCCACATAAGGCCCATCCACCAGCACATCCACCTGCTGCAAAAGGTGCCGCACCGCCTGCTGGCGGCAGCTGGTCAGCTGCTCATAGGTGTAGCCGCTGTAGCACCAGATATTCAGCCCGTTCTCATGGAGCTGCGCCGCCAGGCCTGACAGCACCGCCGCCTGGCAGAAGGGCTCACCTCCGCTGAAGGTCACCCCTTCCAGCAACGGGTTTGCCAGTACAGCCCGGAGGATTTTGTCAGGCTCCACCTCCCGGCCCCCCTGAAAATCATGTGTCTGAGGGTTGTGGCAGCCGGGACATTCATGAGGGCAGCCCTGGGTAAAAATCGAATAGCGGTATCCCTCCCCATCAACGATGGAGTCATTCACCGTCCCGGCAATCCGCAGCCTGCCTCCTGGCACGCTTAGCTGCCTGATGGAGCCAGGCTCCCCGGCCGCCCCGTTTTCCTTAATCGGCTTAGTTGAGTCCATGCTTTACGCGATCATGCTCCTCTGCCCGCTTGGCATTATTCCAGCGGTCAATAGTGCCTACCAGATAGCCGGTGATGCGGCGGATGCGCTCGAACCTGGCTGGCTGCAGCACATAATCCAGATTAACCTCGCCATTTTCGGCAGGGGAAATCGTCAGCTGGGACAGCTCATCCTGATTTTCATCCTGCAGCATATCAATATAAGCCACAACTTCCTGCTCAGACATATCGTTAATACCGCTGATAGTTACATTAATGCCATTCACAACCATGCTAAACATTCCTTTCATCATAAAAATCACCCGCAGGCAATCTATTTTCTTATTCATCTCCCAGGCTGCAGCGGACAGGCTGCTTAATCCTGATACGGGGCACTACCTTGCGCATCCTGTGTGCCGCCTCGGTACGGCCGCAGCGAGGGCATACTGTATCAATAATGCCATTGTAGCCGCAGACAGGATCCCTGTCCACCGGATGATTCACGGAGCCATAGCCGATGCCGTTATCGTGCATGCAACGGATCACTGCTTCAAATGCCCTAATATTCTTGGACGGGTCTCCATCCAGCTCCACATAGCTGATGTGGCCTGCATTGGTCATGGCGTGATACGGTCCTTCCAGCTTGACCTTTTCTGCTGCCGAAATGCCGTAGCCCACCGGCACATGGAAGCTGTTGGTATAATAATCCTTGTCCGTAACCCCCGGAATCTCGCCATATACCTTTTTGTCAATGCGGACAAAACGGCCGCTGAGCCCCTCGGCAGGGGTTGCCAGCAGGGTAAAGTTCAGGCCGGTCTGCTCCGACTTCTCATCCATGCGCTTTCTCATGTAGCTGACAATCTCCAGCCCCAGCTTCTGTGCCTCGGCAGACTGGCCATGATGCTTGCCGGTGAGGGCAGTCAGGCACTCAGCCAGGCCGATAAAGCCCATGGACAAAGTACCATGCTTCAGCACCTCTGCCACGCTGTCATCAGGGCCGATGTTGTCAGAATCAATCCACACGCCCTGTCCCATGAGGAACGGATAATTGCGCCCCTTCTTGCTGCACTGTATCTTGAAGCGGTGCAGCAGCTGGCGGAATACCAGCTCAATCAGCTCATCCAGCTCCTGATAGAACTTCTGGACGTCATGGCCTGCCTTGATAGCCAGGCGCGGCAGGTTGATGCTGGTAAAGCTCAGGTTGCCCCTGCCACAGGTAACAGCTTTCTCAGGGTCGTGCACGTTGCCCATAACCCGGGTACGGCAGCCCATATATGCCACCTCGGAGTTATAATCCCCAGGCTTGTAATACTCCAGGTTAAACGGTGCATCCAAAAAGCTGAAATTCGGGAACAGCCTCTTGGCGGAGGTCTTCATGGCCTGCTGGAACAAATCGTAGTTCGGATCCCCTGGATTGTAGTTGACACCTTCCTTGACCTTGAAAATCTGTACAGGGAAAATCGGCGTCTCACCATTGCCGAGGCCTGCCTCGGTAGCCTTCAGCAAGTTGCGCATCACCATCCGCGCCTCCGGGGAGGTATCCGTGCCGTAGTTTATGGAACTGAATGGCACCTGGGCACCGGCACGGGAATTCATGGTGTTCAAGTTGTGAATCAGTGCCTCCATGGCCTGGAAGGTAGCCCTGTCCGTAGCATCCAGTGCCGACTCCACCGCAAACTTGTGGGCACGCTCCGTCTGATTCGGGGAAATCCACTCAAAGTTGTGGCTTGCCTGATGATGAGGCAGGAAATCCACCAGCCTCTGACGGTACTCGTCAAGGTTGGACATAGTAAGCTCCAAAGGAATGCTGCGGCGGACCTCCCTTGCCAGCAGGCGGGAATCCTCCATCTTCATCATGAACACAGCACGCATGAAGGAAGCCAGATACTCAAAATACTGCTTGCGGAAGGTCTTTGCCACTCCCGGAGCCATGGAATAATCAAAATTCGGCACCGCCTGGCCGCCGTGCATCTCGTTCTGATTGGCCTGAATGGCAATGCACGCCAAAGCCGCATAAGAGCGGATATCATTTGGCTCCCGGAGGAAGCCATGTCCAGTAGAAAAACCGCCCTTGAACAGCTTCAGGAGGTTAATCTGGCAGCAGGTCTCCGTCAGCATGTAAAAATCCTTGTCGTGGATGTGGATATCGCCGTCAGCATGGGCTGCTGCAATATCCTTCGGCAAAATATAGTTGTCAATATAATACTTGGAACCCTCGGAGCCATATTTCAGCATGGTGCCCATGGCAGTATCCGCATCAATATTGGCATTCTCACGCTTGATGTCCGCATCGGCAGCCTTCTTGAAGGTCAGCTCATCATAGATGTCCATCAGATCCCCCTGAGCCTGGCGCATCTTGGTGTGCTCCGCCCGGTAAAGAATGAACGCCTTGGCAGTGCTGGCGTAATTATGCTTAATCAGCACCTGCTCCACAGTATCCTGGATAAACTCCACTGCCGGAATCTCCTGGCTGCTGATGGCAGCTACCACATCATCCGTAAGCATATTCAGAATCGGCCCATCAAAGGTTTCGTCGATGGACTCCAGATTTGCCTTGTGAATGGCGTCTTCTATCTTTTTTCTGACAAATGGGACAATATCTCCATTGCGTTTTCGTATATTTTGCATACTCCGACTCTCTCCGTTTAATTAATATATCTTGTTTACAACCTAGATTTTACAATATATAGTGTCCTATGTCAAATTCGAGCACAACATATAGTAATTGCTATCCACAGCATATTCACAGGCTTTATGCATATCTACACATATTTATACCGCTATATACACAATAAAACAGCTAGGGCTGCAATAATCCCTAGCTGCTGACAGCTAAATTTACCAAACAAGCTGCATAAGCCTGCACCAATATAAATTTTTGTGGATAAGTGAGTTTTCTATCCACAAGAGCTGTGGATAATCTCACTTCACTATGTGCTTGCCGCCATAGTATTTTGCCTTCCAGTAGTCATCATTCAGCTTGTCCACACGGACCCCCTTGCTGGATGAGGCGTGGATAAACTCACCGTTGCCCAGATAAATGCCGCAGTGGGAAGCTCCCGGCTCGTAGGTGCTGAAAAATACCAGGTCACCTGCCTCCAGCCTGCTGGCTGGCACGCTGCGCCCCAGCTTGAACTGCAAATCCGCCGTCCGGGGCAGATTCATGCCGTGCCTGGCAAAAACGTACTGCAAATAGCCGGAGCAGTCAAAGGCCTTGGGGGTATCACCGCCAAACTTGTAGGGAACCCCAATGTATTTTTTTGCCGTCCTGATGACATTGGGCACGTTGTCCCGGAGCAAAAAAGGCTGGCTCTCAGGCACATTCACGGCAGAGCCCTTCATATCCTGCCAGCTGTCCCCATCATCTGCGCGACCTGACCCGGCAGTTTCCCTTTCCAGTCCGCCATTCAGCTCAAAATTCCGCCTTGCCACCTGCAGGGCGTTGTAGGTTTTTTTATCCACAACCCCCGTAATCTTGATCTTGTTGGAACGCTGAAAAGCCATCACCGCCCGGTAGGTGCTGTTGCCGAAGACACCGTCCAGCTCCGGGATGCTGTACCCCAGCGCCTTGAGGCATTTCTGCACCTGCAGCACCTCCGGCCCCCTGGAATTTTTTTGCAGATTTGTAAATGCCAGTGCCGTATTCACAGTCAGCAGAAGCCCTGCGCACCCCAGCACAGCTGCTGAAACAATCCTCTTTCGCCAAACACGCCATTCCCTCATAAAGCCCTCCGCCAGTTACATAACTTTTTCTGCCTAATATATGCAGGTATATTATATACGATTTTCAGGGAAAAATCATTAAAATTATCCCTGTGCATATCCTGCAGCCTGTTGCGTCCTGCCTGTGCATATACGTTGCTGTATTTCCCATTGCCTGCCATGTATCTGTGCATAACTTCCTGGATTATGCACAGACACTAACAGGTTATCCACAATTTTATCCACATTTTGAACAAAATGTGGATAAACTCTCTCTGTTCTCTTGACAAATTTCCCTTCATATAGTCTGTTCTGAGAAACCGACAGGACTCTCATGCATTCCGCTGGCGGAACACCCGGGGAGTGCAGCCCCGGTATTTCCGGAAGGACTTGATGAAATGGCTGGGATTGGGGAAGCCGCAGCTGATGCCCACATCCAGCACGGAGTCAGCTGTTCCCAGCAAAAGCTCCTCCGCCACCTGCATCCGGTACTGATGCAAATACTCCATGGGTGACATGTGCAGTATATCCCTGAAGCACCGCTGTGCCTCCCGGCTGCTGACACCGGCACTTTCCGCCAGCTGCCCCAGGGAAATATCCTCGCTGAAATGCCAGTGCAGAAAATCCAGCATTTCCTGCAGCCTTTCCATCCGGGGTGTCAGATGCTTCGATGCCAGCGCCAGGGGCTGATAATCCAGCAAGAGCTGCAAAAGCGCCTTGCTGACATTGTACCTGACATCGTATTCATAGCCTGCCTCCCCCCGGCGCGCCGCCTCAAATGCCGCCCTTATCCTGCCGATAATCCCCTCGTCCTTCTGCCTTGTGCCGTACAGAAACTGGCAGGGATAGCTGGCATCCGACACCAGCGGCTGAATATATTTCTGATGATAGATAGTGCCTGCCCCGCCGGTAACGAAATCCGGGTTAAAAATCAGGTAGCATACATGGCAGGGCTCATCCCCCACCACCTGGTAACGGTGCAGCACTTTGCTGTTGAAAAACAGTCCGTCCCCTTCCTTCAGGACAGTCTGCTGTCCGCTGCACTCCACCTGCACGCTGCCTGCCGCCAGATACATCAGCTCCAAATCCTTGTGCCAGTGCCAGGGGCACCCCTCGATGCTGCCCCTCTGCCAGTCAGTAACATACACGCTGCAGGGAAAAAGCGGTGTCTCATGCCGCTGCTCCTTTTCCTTGTCAGCAGCTATCCGCATAGCCGTCATCTGCTGAATCATGCCAGCCGCCTCCTTCAAGCAGAAAATACATACACACTTGGCATTCCTGCCATCCTCATCAAAAGCATCCTGTGGCCTTGTATACAAAATTCACAATTTCTTGATTTTTGTCGCTTTTAGAACATTTCCTGTCGTTTGTGCATTAGATATTTTCCATTTTTTACAGTATACTTAAATCATCAAAAGAAAGCAAGGCATCAGCTGGAAAACCTCCCAAGTATTCAAGGAGATTTACAGTTGAGCTATACAATTCCAAGTGATGGAAAGGAGGCTATTATCATGAAAACCATGTTAAACCCTGCTGTGGCAGCTGCTGGTGTTACCGGCTCCGAGGCATTCAGCCTGAATGTGCTCCCTAAGCTGGAAGCCTTCAGCACTGATTTTTCCTTTGGCATCATGGGCATGCGCGTAGGCGTATTTGCTGCTATGGTTGCCATGTGTGCTGTAATTAGCATCTTGTAATTTTGTTATCCCCTTTAACGCTTGTCGTTACTTAAACATCCTATAATCCCTTAAAATAACAGCTCCGCATCCACACCGCGGAGTTGTTATTTTTTATTTCAGTTTTTCGTAGTGCTTGATCGTTACTTCGTGCATATACTGATGACGTAGTTTGATATTTCGTGGACTCTGTTCAGAATAAAAATTGGCTGGGGCGGCAGGTGATTACAATAATGGTTGAAAATTTTGTGGCACGGGCTCCCGGGACGGACATACTTTTTCTCCATTCGCCACAAACGGTCCGCTTCGTACCTCAGCCTCCGTCTCCAACTAACGCCTATTTTGCTTGCTGCGCAAGCAAAATTACGGCTGGCCAAAACACCATCTATCATAGTTACGCAGACAAGCGGAGCCGCTTTTCCTGCGGAAAAGATGGTGGCTCATATCCGAAAAAGCAATCCGCTCCCTCGCGCCCTCTACATAATTCAGCCATAATGCCCTGCCGCCCCATCTTTCTTTGTCTGAACAGATACAACAAAATGATAAAAAGCCAATTGTTATATGTTACCATAGTGCTACATACAGCTTTACGAATAAGCCTGAAATAGGGGGGCTGGGAGCTGACGAGACCTGCTACTGCCAACAGCTATGCAAGGCAACCTGCTCTTATAAACAGGCTTGTTTACATGTCACTATATTCTTATGCTAAGGTTAGCAGTTTATCCCATGCAACTTATACAGTTGGGCTGAAGAATTGTTTACTTGCACTATACGTTATGCAACGGTTGGCAATTGCAAGTTTCGTCAGCCTCCCGGCTCCCCCTTTTCAGGCTTGCTCGTAAAGTAGGATTAGTTGCTAAAGCTTCATACTAATTGGTGGCAGTTGTATTATTCTGTTGTATCTGTTCAGACACAAAGAGGGACAGGTGAGGCATGTACCCAAAGAAAACCTTGAGTGCAGCCTCGCTTCTTAGCGAGTGCGAGCGTAAGCGATGCAGGAGCTTAGAAGCGCGAGGCTGTGCTAAGAGCGAGAGCGAGTTTTCTATGGGTACTGCCGCTACCTGTCCCTTTTAAATGTCTGAACAGAGTCCACGAACTATCAAACTATTTCATTCAGTATATGCACGAAGTAACAAACCAGCACTACGATAAACTGAAATTTAATAAATCTTATCAATCACAAAGCCAGCATTTTCCAATGCCCTGATGATGCGCTGTACGTGCTCATGGCCGTGGGTTTCCACAGTAACATCCAGCGCCACCTTCTTGAAGCTGTCAGTAACCTTGGACTGGTTGTGGTCCAGCTTGATAACATTGGCATTTTCATCTGCCAAAATCTGGGAAACAGTCAGGAGCTGTCCCGGCTTGTCAGGCAGCTGCACCGAGAAGCAGAACACCCTGCCACGGGCAATCAAAGCCTTGTCAATCAGGGCAGAGATAGTGGAAATATCGATATTGCCGCCGCTGATGATAGCAGCCACCTTCTTGCCCTTGAACGGCAGCTTATTAAGTGCCGCCAGGCTCAGGGCACCGGCCCCCTCCGCAATCAACTTGTGCTTCTCAATCAAAGACAGCAAGGCAGACATGATTTCCATCTCGGAAACCGTAATAATCTGGTCAAGGTACTTTTTGCAGAAGGCATAAGTCAGATCACCAGGTGTTTTCACCGCACAGCCATCTGCCACGGTATCCACCATCGGCAGGGTTGCTACGCTGCCCTGCATAAAGGAAGTCTCCATGCAGGCTGCCCCCTCAGGCTCCACGCCGATAACCTTCACATGAGGATTAACCGCCTTGGTGGCAAGAGCCACACCGCTGGCGAAGCCGCCACCGCCAATCGGCACCAGAATAGCATCCACATCCTTCAGCTCGTCAATAATCTCCAGGGCAGTAGTTCCCTGGCCTGCCAGTACCTTCTGGTCATTAAAAGGATGAATGTACACATAGCCCTTTTTCTTCTGCAAATCCATGGACTTGGCATAGGCATCATCGAAGCTGTCACCGTAAAGAACCACCTCGGCACCATAAGCGCGGGTTGCCTCAACCTTCAGGATAGGCGTGGTAGCAGGCATGCAGATAATCGCCTTGCAACCCAGCTGCTGTGCTGCAAAAGCCACGCCCTGGGCATGATTGCCGGCAGAAGCGGTGATAACGCCCTTTTTCCTTTCCTCATAAGAAAGCTGGCTAATCTTATTATACGCCCCCCGCAGCTTGAAAGAGCCTGTATTCTGCAAATTCTCCGGCTTCAGATACACGCTGTTGCCACACAAATCCGAAAAATAAGGGCTCTCAATCAGCCTTGTCTTCCTCACCACACCATCCAGCTGCTTTGCGGCATGATACACATCCGCAATAGATGTATGCTCAAGAACCTCCTCAATAGTAGGCTCCGCTTTTCCTGCTGTCTTTGCTTCCTTTGCTTCCTCTGCCATAAATAATTGGCCTCCTTGTATCTCAATATCTATTATGAACTCTCCTAAAAATGCTGTGTTCCTAATAGAATAGCACTCAGGCAGGCTTATGTCAAACTACACAAAGATAATTTGCAATCATAAACCTGCCCTGCGGATGTATTTCTTTAGTCTGACCACTCTATCTTCTGTATCAATTCCTTTTTCATTTTGCTTGACAGATATTTTTCGTATTAATTGATCAGTTTTAAAATCACACAACAGATAACCACCATTTTCGCACATAATGTACCTATTACCATAAATAAGTATCTGTCCGCAATACTCTTCGGATAGATGTTCATCATCAGCTGCCTTTAAATATGGCATATATGAATTTTTTGAACACCGTAGTTTGGTTTGCATAACCAAAAAAAGATATGGTTGCTCTTCCGTGGCATCATTATATAGCTTGCCATCTTTTCCCGCCCGGTATACATCATACTTTACATAATAATACCGCCAAGGATATTCATGCTTCTCCTCACACTCTGCTATAAAATCATCAATTATTTTCTGCAACACATTATCATCAAAACTTTCACTTTTTGCCAGTAAATTCAACAAAACATTCTTTGTTTTAGCAAAATCAGAATTACCACTTCTATGAAAAAGTTTTCGCCACACTTCCTCCTTATCATATGATGCATATTGATACCTCCCAGAGTACTCCTTTTGCCCATAATCGCCTAGGCTCATCATGGCGCAATCTATTTTATCCATTTTTTCCTTGCTCCAATTAGAAAACAACGAAAAAAATCTGCCTGCATAGTCTAAATGCTCAAGCCCGATAATACCAATCTGCCCCCTAAGCAGATAATGGTCTTCTAGTTCAAACAAAATCTCTGCTTGCTCAGGGTGCTCATGCACAAACTTTATTTTTTTCTGTTCCTCTAGCAACTGATGCCAATTAAACGTACCCTTTTTTCGCTTAATCTTTTTTAACTTAGTCTTTCTAAAGATGTCAATCCTGCCATAAAGCATAATCGTATCCACCTGCGCCAAAATTGCCGGCATACGATTACGGTCACTTCTGTCAACTACTTCATCATTTGAATTTCGCACCAAATTGTCTATTATGCGTATTCTGCGAACAAATTCTTGCCTTGTCACCCTATCATAATTTTGCAAATAAACAATAATTGCATATAAACGCACTTTGTTACCTAAAACTAAACCTGTATCTCTATGCAGGCAATCCTCAAATATATCCTTTTTATCACCTGCAATTATCTTACCTGGTTCATGTTCATCACCTTCGGCAATAAATGATTTTAGAAATTCTGTCGGCGTATCATATCCCGGAATATCGCACCAGCAATCAAAAAATATCTCTAATGTATCTATATTCTCTCTTACAAACTCACTCTCTGCGAAAAAATATCTTTTGAGCAAATCAAATTCATCTCTGCTTTTCCCCTGCAACGATTCACCGCCCCTATAGCCAATAATATCACAAACAAATTTGAAATACCGCAAAAATTCATCATCTACTATATTATCAGCCACAGTACCTGTATGCCCATTACGATACCCCCAAAGCAAATCAGTCCATTCCCTGTCTATCTTGCCCATTATTCGCTTGGCTGCCACATCATCCACTTTTCGAAGTTCACGTTCAAGTTCTGCCTTGAAATGCTCAAACGCAGTCAGAGGCTTGCCACGGGAATTCATCTTTATATAAAGTTCATCAGTCATTCCCATAGCCCTGATAGGCAAAAAATAGAATGTGATGGCATTATTTTGGAGCTTTTCCCAAAGGTCACAAACCTCAGCAAATTTCTCAGCAATAGCATCCAGCATTACCAGCATCGCACTAACGGTAGGGTCTTTGAGCCAGTCAAGCGGAAACCATGCCTGATCTTTGATTTCTTTTGAAAGCTCACCATCAAAAGATGGCACAAAATTTACTAATTCCAGGCAGAAGTCCCTGGCAGTACACCTGGTTTCGTAACTAAATTTGTTTAAAAACTCACACTCCGTTATAGCTGACTTCCGGGCTGCATACCAATAAAGTAAAAACAAAGTAGTTAGCCGTTGCTGACCATCCAAAGGCGTCATAACACCGTTCACATCAATATCACCATATACAAAATCCAATGTTACCGGTTCTTCTGTAACAGCCCTATACAAAGAATCAAGAAAACGCTTTCTCACCCTTGCAATTTCCGGAGAAGTTCTTCCCTGAGCATAATCCCGCTGAATAACAGGAATAACAATCTTGTTTACCTGTATATTGCCCTGAGCATCTTCCACGCCAGTATCAAAAATATCAAAAAATGAATGAAGTTTTGCTTCCATATATTTTTCCTCGCTCTACTCAACTATTTTCTCCGGCAAATATTTATTCAATACCCTGTTAATGGCAGCGAGATACGCTTCCCGATCCGACTGGCCCCAGAAATGCAGTTGATTGTCAGCAGATGACGTATAATATTTTAGAAAAACCATTCTAGTACAAAATGGAATGTATTTACCTTCACTGTCCATTTTTATGATTTCATTACGCTTCACATCAAAGACAGAATTACTCAGTGCGGCATTGTCACTTGCTTTCAGCAGTGCCAAATTAGAAACAGAATGAATGTCGCCTATATTTCCTTTTTCAGACAGCACATCTATAGCTTCCTGCTGTATTTTATCAAAGTCCTCACCCCGCAAATCTGATTTATGGAGTGCCGCTTCCATTTTAGCTATTAGATTTTTCTCATTACCGGCTACAACTTTTATAGATTCAATATGCGTATTCAGCCATTCTTTCCATGCCTTTTTGTCCCTTAATCTATCGGATTGCTGGGCATGAATATGTTCCAAGCTCCATGCCACCTTGCCATTATCAATAACCTTAAATTTATCAAACGGAAACCATTGAGTATTTTCTTCAAAACTATGTACTGACTCCACATTGAATAAAAACAGCAACTTCCTTATTTTCTTCTTGTCAGCCGGATCATCATAGGTCAATCCTGAATGAATATCTTTCATGCTGTATTTTATACGACTATCAAGGTCATCAATGAATTTAGGCTTCGTCTTATTCAGGGACATGTTGTATATTTCCATCAAAGTTAATTCTTGAGCAGCAATAAGATAGCCTATTTTGTGATATAAATTATGATTTTCAAACCAATCTGTTAGCACTAAAAAGGTCTTATGAATTTTGCGCCATATCTCTTTAATAGAAATTTCCTGACGCATGTTATCAAAATAAAAAAATGTATAATATGTTTCTCCATTGCTTTTCTTTTTGCCAGCTACCAAATCAAGTACTAAATCAATTCTTGTTTGATAGCTGGCAATACTCTGATTAGTAAGGAAATACCAAAAATTATCCTTATGCAAGTCCCTTTCTATGTTATCCCACTGGAGAGCTATTTCCTGCCTCACATTCTCGTCAATTCCCAGCCGGGTATCCCTGCTCAAAAACATAGCCTTAACCAATTCCGCACTAGTCAGGGGAATTTTGCCTATATTCAACCGGGCAAATAACGATATGGCTTCATCATCGCTATCATTAACTTCATACCAAATAATTTGCACTTTTTCGTTAAAACATTTGTCAATGTTACCAAAAATCTGCTCATCCTTGTCTTTAAACCACTGTTCTATACTTTCATAGGCATTGCATATAAACCAAAAATCAATATTTTCTTCTTTTCTAGCCATATCCACAGACTGAAGGAAACTTGCTGATTTTTTTCTTGTAGCATATTCCAAAGAAAACTTAGGTGCATAACGTAAATCACCACTTACATTATTCATGTAACGATAAATAAGATAAATAGTAGTCAATCTTTGCTGCCCATCAATCAATTCATATTTGTTACCATTTTTTCTTACTACTACTGGCTGAAGATAATAACTATCTCCATCGCAGGAATAAATATCATCCAATAACCGAACAACCTCTGTCTTGCCCCAGCGATACCCTCTTTGATAAGAGGGAACAAAAAAATCTCCTTTTATCGTTCCCACCAGCCTGGATTCCAATACTATATCCTTCTCCATATACGTCATCCTTTCCCAAATTGATTAACAAATTAAAAATCTGTCAAATCCCTGCCTTCCCCCAGTGCCAGCATCAGCTTCACCGCCAGGGCCTCCACTGTAGCAGTGCCGCCGGAAATAACGCCATGCTGCATGGCCCTGACGCCTACCTCGTAGGTCTCAAGATGCACCCCGTCGTAAATGCACTGGGTAGTGCAGACCAGCACCACTCCCTTTTGAATGGCATAATCAATCATCGGCAGAAAGCTATGAGGCGACTCGTCCGTAGGCACACCGCCAGAACCAAAGGACTCCAGGATAATCCCCCTGTAGCCTGCATCAACTGCCAGCTTGAGCAGCTCCGGGCTGGTGCCAGGCAGCAGCTTCAGCACCATCACCCTGTCATCCAGCTGACGGTGCAGTCGGAAACTGCCGGAAGAAGGGCAGTCCTGCTGGTGCCACACCATTTTGCCTGCGGCAAAATCCATCACCCCTGCCTCCGGCCTGTTGATGCTGTGGAAAGCGTGGAACTCCTTGGAGTACAGCTTCTTGGCACTGTCCCCGAAAAGCACATGGCCGTCAAAGGCAAGAAACACCCCGGCCCTGCCGCTGGCAGCAGCATGAAATGCCGTCAGAAGATTCCTTTTGGCATCTGTCTCCGGGTGCTCCATAGGCAGCTGGGAGCCCGTCAGCACCACCGGCACCTTGACATTCTCCAGCATATAATAAAGGGCCGCTGCCGTATATGCCATGGTATCCGTGCCATGGCTGATAACAAAGCCGTCATAGGCATCATGCCTTTCTGCCACCGCCCCGGCAATCTCCTGCCAGTGGGCAGGGGTGAGATTGCTGCTGTCCAGCTGCATCAGCTGCACAAAATCAATGCTGCAAAGCTCCCCTGCTTCCGGCACGGCAGCTGCCAGCCCCTCCGCCCCCAGGGAGGGCATCAGCCCATTGCCGCTGTCCGAGCAGGCAATAGTCCCGCCTGTTGCAATAAAGCAAATCCTCTTTTTCATGCCAGGTTTCTTTTCCATGCAAATCCCCTTTTCCATGCAATACAATACCTTCCGACAAAAAAAGGCCGCCTGAAAAGACAGCCTTTTGAAAAAATATCTTATTTGTGGTTAGCCAGCTCCACCAGCTTGCCGGCAGTCTCAGACAGCCTGGTCAGCTCCTGTGCTACCTCGGCAATAGCGGAGGTCTGCTGGCCTACAATCTCAGAGGTTGCCTCGCCCTTGGAAACAGTCTCGTTTACGGACTCGCCAATCTGGTCGGTGAACTCCTGAATCTTGTCAACAGTCTCACGGGAGCTGTCAGCCAGCTTGCCGATTTCCTCGGAAACTACGGCAAAGCCTGCACCGGCAGTACCTGCACGGGCAGCCTCAATAGAAGCATTCAGGCCCAGGAGGCGTGTCTGCTTCGCAATATCCCTGATGAGGCTGGTGAACTCGTTGATCTTGCTGGAAATTGCGCTTACATTCTCAATCTCCTTATTCAAGCCCTTCTGATTCTCATTTACATCGTTGGCAGAAGCCGCCAGCTCCTCCATCGCTGCGGAAACATGCATAGCAGTCTCATTGATGGACTCAGCCATCTTCCTCAGCTGATACTGATAATGCCCCATCCGGGAGAAGGAGCTTGCCATCATGAACAGCACCTCTGCGGCATACTCCAGGCGCTCCCTTGGCATAATCTGAATCTTGCGCACTGCCTCCACATACTTCTCCGGGTCTGCGCCAATCTCCTTGGCATAGGCACGGAACTTGTCCTCATTAGGCGGTGCCGTCAGAATCTGGCCGCCCAGGATGGAACCAATCTGCTTGCCATCTACAATAATCGGCGCACCGAAATCATACAGGCCTGCATGGCACTCATACAGGGTAGGACGCCCGGTACGGGCAGCAGTCTCACCGCCATTTTTGTCGCACTGCTCGCAGCGGCGGCAACCCTCCGCAGTGCCACGGGTGTACTTCATGCAAAACTCAGACCAATCCGTAGGACGGGTAATCGGCTTGCCATCCGCATCCACAGTAACGGCAGTCATACCTACCGCTCTCGCAAAGTTATCCTGGAACTTCTGCAAGAAATCCATATCAAATACATCTTCTACGCGAACATCTTCTGCCACAATAACACACCTCTCCCTAATCATTCCTGAAATATCAAAGATACCCCTATAGTCTGCTACATACATTATACTAGCAATTGGAGCTCAAAACAATCCCAAATTTAATTTCTTAAATTCGTTTAAAACACACCGGCATCATCCCAGTCCGGCACATAGGCAGCATCTGCCGATGACCGCTCCTGCACAAAGCATCTGGTAAAGCCCAGCCCTGCCGCATAATCCGTCACCGACTCATACTCGAAGGTAGTCAGCCGCCGCGTAAGCTTGGGGAACTCCTTTGCCCGATACATGGGGGTATACTGGCTCATCAGGCTGAGATAAATATCATCCCCAAACTCTGACCACAGCCAGTCCAGAAGCTTCATGCTGTCCTTCCTGGCTCCCGGCAGCACCATGTGCCGCACCAGCACGCCGCCGGTCATGATACCGGCATCATTCAGCACTGGCGGCCCTGCCAGCTCCACCATCTTCTCGATAGCCCCGGAGGCTACGGCAAAGTAATCAGGTGCCCCGGAATACTGCCCGGACAAACTGCTGTCATAATACTTCAAGTCCGGCAGGAAAACATCCACGCTATCCTTCAGCATCTCCAGGGCGGTGATTGCTTCATAGCCGCTTGAATTGTACGCCACAGGCAAGGAAAGCCCCTCCTGCCGGGCAAAATAAATGCCGTTGATTATCTGGGGCGCATAATGGGTTGGCGTCACCAGATCCAGCACCGCCGCCCCTGCCGCCTGCTGCCTGAGGAAAAGCCTGCCCAGCTCCTCATCAGACACCGCCACCCCCTTTTCCTGATGGCTGATTTCATAATTCTGGCAAAAGACGCAGCGCAGGCTGCAGCCGGAAAAGAACACCGTACCGGCACCCTTTTCCCCTGTCAGCACAGGCTCCTCCCACGGGTGAAGGCTCACCTTGGCCACTACCGCCCTGTCACCGCCGCCGCAGGCACCCTTGCCCAGCAGCCTGTTTGCACCGCACTGCCTCGGGCACAGCTGGCAGTTTGCCAGCAGGCTGTCCCTTGCCTCTTTAGCCAGCAGCATACGCCTCACCGCCCTTCCAGCAAACGCTCATCCAGCACCGGCCCGTACTTGGGCCGCCACCAGGACACGCTGCGCACGGTGTCAATATACCGCTGCAACGCCGCCTGGTCAAAGCCCCGCCCCTGGCTGCCCTCAATCTGCACAGGCTCCAGAGGCACCCTGTCCGCCTCGCCTATAAAGTCACGGGTAATCCAGAAACCGTAATTGACACCCTGGCGGTTGTCCCTGGAAAGGCTCGCCCCCACAGCATAATACTCAAATCCCTTCGGGGCAATCAGCTCAATCAGCGTCGGGCCAATATCAATCTGGCTGCCGGCGCTGTCAGGCAGCAGGATGCCTTTATGCACTCCCTTGCCCGTTACGATAAACGGCACTGCATACCGCTCGTACATGGAAGGGGTCTTATCGATGTTGTACCTGTCCGCATGGTCTCCCACAATCATTATCAGGCACTCCGGGTAATGCTCCTTCAGGGCAGCCACCAGCCTGGCCATTTCCCGGTCAGCATACCAGTAATGCCCCAGCTCCCGCAGGAGCCATTCATCCCCCTGAACCTCCTTGGGCAGAACGCGGCGCACCGCCTCCTCATCAAAGCCCTTGCCTGCCACATCCACGCTATAAGGGGAATGATTGGAGGCATTCATAATCACGTTGAAGCTCTCCCTGTCGGGGGAAACCTCCTTCAGCACCTGGTCATACAGGTACTCATCATCGCAGCCCCAGACACTGCCCTCCGCCGACTCAGGCATATCCCCCCTGCCATAAAAATGCTGGAAGCCCTGGGCCCTGGTAAAGGCCCCGATGCGCTCCCAGGTGGCAGGCCCTGCATACCAGAAGGCCGTCTCATAGCCCAGCCGCTCCATCTGAGGTGCCAAGGCCGTAATATAAGGTGCCCCGAAGGACTCAGGCATGGTGGTCAGATAAAGGTTGGCATCCGCCAGCCCCGTCACCACCCCGGTCAGTGCCGAAATGGTGCTGGCACCGTTAGGCAGCATAGCAGGGCAGTAATCCGTATCAGGCTCCGCAATCAGCCGCCGCATGCCCTCTGCAATATGCAAATCCGCATACTTGTCCAAAAGAGGCCAGTTGGCATAGCTCTCGGACACCAGCAAGAAAATCTGCTTGGGCTTTGCAATAGCTGCACCACCGGCACTGCGCCTCAGGTAATCATCCAGGTTGTCGCTGTCAGGCGGCAGTCCCGCCCTTGCTGCCGCCAGATTTTTAATCTGCTCTGCCGTAAAATTTAATCCGTTGCACGCCAACAGGCGGTTATTCATACGATAACCGCGATAGATAGCCTGATAATCATCGAGAATTGCCTCATTCATAAAGGCATCGTTGGTAACGCCTACATTTTCCCATTCCAGGGCCGTTTCCCAGCCCCAGCTGCCGCCAAAAATCACCAGCCGCCCCAGCACATAGAGCACCGCTGCCAGGATAACGCCCCTGCACCAGCTCCCATGCCGAAAGCGCAAAAAGCCACCAAAAGAACCGGGCGCAGCCGCTTCCCTGTAGGAAACCCCCATCACCCTGCGAGTCCTGCCATCAGCCTCGCTTGCGCTGAAGCTGCCGAGCATCACATACATAAGCCGCCACAGGCCGTAGCCAAGGAGCAGCGCCCCTGCCAACCTGAGAGGCAGGTTGAACTCCTGCACCAGGGACACCAGCAGGGCATACATATCATCGTTGCCCGCGTTAAACAAGAGCTGATGAAACCGGCTGTGAAACTGCCGGTAATAGGGAAAGCTTGCCACAAAGAGAATAGAGGTAACAGACAGCACCAGCCAGCTGAGAAGCCGTTCCGCTCCCTGCCCCAGCCGCCGGGAAAATGCCGTCACTATACCGGCAGGCACCATGGTCAAAAGCACCAGCACCCCAGCCGTCTGAATACTGAGCCTGGTACCCAGCCACAGGGCGGTGACCAGCTCCCCGGCTCCCGTACCGGCTCCCCAATACTCCTGCAGCCACAGACAGAACACCAGCCTGCAAAGAGAAAGGACTGAAAGATAAAAGCAAAATACCTTCAGTCCCCTGCATATATACCTTATCATGGCACAATAAGCTCTACACCATGCCGTGCCAGAGCCTCGCAAACCTTCTCAGACGGCATAGAATCCGTGATAAGCCCGGACAGGGTATCAAGAGTCGCATAGTTGTAGTTGCCGTCCGTGCTGAGCTTCCTGGCCTCTGCCACCACATAGGCACGCTTGCTGACGCGGATAATCTGCGCCTTGTTGATGCCGTCCTCAATATCGTAGGTGGACACGCTGTTCTCCATAGCATCTACACCGATAGCGCCCACAAAAGCAATATCAGGCTTCAGCCTGGAGATAAAGTCCATGGTCATGCCGCCCCAGAAGCCGTCACGGCTCTTGTTTATCTTGCCGCCGGCAAAGACCACGCGGATTTTCGGATGATTGGCAAGAATCAGCAGGATGTCAATCATATTGGTCACGATGGTCAGCTCACGCTGGTCCTTGGCCAAAAGCTCCGCAATGGCAAGATTGCTGGTGGAAATATCCAGAAATACCATATCCCTGTCATGAATGAGCTTCACCGCAGCATGGGCAATGCGCCTCTTGGCATCCACATCAGTGGTCTTGCGCTTGCTGATTTCAATCACATGGTTATTCTCGCGCAGTACCACGGCACCGCCATAGGTACGCTTCAGGCGGCCCTGCTTCTCCAGGGACCCCAGATCCTTGCGGATACAGTCCTCCGTCACACCAAACTTCTCGCTGAGCTCCTTTACGCGCACCTTTCCTTCGGCATTCAGCATGTTCATAATGCTTTCCTGACGTTCTTCCAAAAACATGATATCACACTCCCAATTTCTCTAAACCTATATTTTCAATTTGTGCACATGTGCACATAGTACCTATCACGATTGTTCAATTTTTATTCAACAATGCCCAATAATTCCAATTTCCTATTATTTTACACGGAATATTGCTTTTTATCAAGTAATATTTTTATCTATTGTTTATATGGGAATACTGTCCTATTTTATTACACTTTTCTTTATTTTGTCAACTCTTGATAAAATTTTCTTTTCCCTGCCCTTATTTCTGCGCAGCAGCCTGCCCAAAAGCTCACCATACACAGGCCTGCCGCCGGTCAGATCGGAAACGGCATAGGCAGACAGAGATACTATCAGAAGCGCCAGCATGTGCTGGAATGAGCCTGTCATCTCCATAATCAGCACGCTGCCTGTCACCGGGGACTTGACCACCACGGCAAAATAAGCCGCCATGCCGAAGACAATCATATCCGGCAGGTACATGGCAGGAAAAAGCCCGGCAGCTGCCAGCAAATGTCCGAAAATTGCACCGCCCAGCGCCCCCAGCACCAGCATGGGCAGAAAAATCCCTCCCGGCACCCCGGAGCCGAAGCACAGCATGGTAAACAAAAACTTCCCGGCAAAAAGCAGGCAGAGAAATGCCAGGCTATAGCTCTCCACCGCCAGGGCATCCACCAGCCGGTTGCCGCCTCCCAGAATCTCCGGCAGCACAAAGCCAAGGCATGCCGCCAGCAGCAGGGGCAGCAGCGGCTTGCACATCCCCTTCAGCCCCAGCCTCTCATAAAAATCCTGTGCCCAAAGCAGGGAAGGGTTAAACATCCTGCCCAAAGCTCCCACAAAAAGCCCCTGGACTGCCAGCCAGCCCAGCATATCAAGGGGCATAGGCAGAAGATATCCCAGGGAAAATACAGGACTGCTGCCAAAAAACAGCTCCGTCACCGCCGCAGCCGTCACCGCTGCCGTAATGGACACCAGAAGCCCGGCAGCTGAAAAGGTGCGCTGCAGCTCCTCCAGCCCGAAAATCACCCCGGCAAAAGGCGCATTGAAGGCAGCTGCCAGGCCGGCACCGGCTCCTGCCACCAGCAGGGTTCTCGCCTCCAGCCCCCTGTCAGAGCTTTGGCTGAGGCGTCCTATGCCCTGCCCGGCACAGGCGCCAATCTGCACGCTGGGGCCTTCCCGCCCCAGGGACATGCCGGCACCGATAGCCAGCACGCCCCCTGCAATCTTCGCCACCATGACAGAGGCCCAGCCCATGGACATCCTCCCCATCAGGATTCCCTTCACCTGGGGGATGCCGCTGCCGGTGCACATAGGCTCCCGAGCCACGATTTTGGCCAGCAGCCAGGCTATAGCCACAAAGGCAGCCACATATAAAAGAGGAAAAAGCCACCTGCCCTCCCCGGCGGCCAGCCTGATATTTTCATATACAATCTGCCTGAAATCCTCGGAGGCTCCCAAAAGATAGCGGAAAACACCCACGGACAATCCTGCGGCAAGCCCCGTGCCACAGCCCTCCAGTATCAATCTCAGGCGAAAACGTCTCTTTACATTCCTGCTCATAAATTCCTGCCCACATTTATTTATCTTCACAACACAAAAAGGAGTCCCCTTGCGGAGACCCCTCATTATCACTTATTCAGCAGTGAAAGGCAAGAGTGCAATGTTGCGTGCACGCTTGATAGCAACGGTTACCTGACGCTGATGCTTGGCACAGTTGCCGGAAATGCGGCGAGGCAAAATCTTGCCACGCTCGGTAATGTAACGACGCAGCTTAGCTACATCCTTGTAATCAATCTGCTCAACCTTATCTACGCAGAAACTGCAAACCTTTTTACGAGGTCTTCTGCTTCTATCACGCTTGATCAAAGTATATTCCCTCCTTCAATATGGAATATCATCCCGTGCTGCTCACGGAACGTCACCCTTCATGGACAGCCATGAATTAGTCCTCTGCTTTAACAATCATGTGCTTCAGGAGCTCATCGGTAATCTTCATTACACGATCAGCCTCAGCCACACATGCAGGCTCTGCTGTTACGTTCAGCAGTACATAGTAGCCCTCGGTGCAGTCCTTAATCTCATAAGCAAGACGCTTCTTGCCCCAGCGATCCTCGCTGTCAACTGTACCGCCATTGTCAGCAATCAACTTGGTGAACTTCTCAACTACAGCGTTGGTTGCTTCTTCCTCCATTGGTTTAACAATGAATATGACTTCGTACTTTCTCACGAAATCACCTCCCTCTTTGGTCTTTGGCCCCCTCCTTCACGAGAGAGCAGAGAAAGTTTACAAATGTTATTTGCAACTATCCTGTCCTTTTGACTGAATGAGTATATCATGGATTGAGATTTTGTGCAAGCAATTTTTTTATTTTTTCCTGCAGCCAGCCCGGAGCCATCGGGATTTTTGCTGCGAGCTTCCGTCCCCCTGAAAAACCGTTCGGTCACCAAAATCATGACCATCCCGGAATGCTACAAATACTGCAACATTCCCGTTGCCCTTTATTAAAATATGCTATTGCATAAAACAAAAAGCACACCTAATGCCTCAGGTGTGCTCAAATTTCAATGGCAGGGGTAGCTGGACTCGAACCAACGCATGCTGGATTCAGAATCCAGTGCCTTACCAACTTGGCGATACCCCTATAAATCATATACTGTTGTGTCGTGAACAAAAAGTATTATACGACAAATTCATCTCCTTGTCAAATATTTTTTTTAAATTCCATTTTGTACAGCGGCCGGCAGTAGCAGGTCTCGTCAGCCTCCACGCTCCCCCTTTTCAGCTTTTTCGTAAAGTCAGATTGATTACCATGACATCGTACAGCAGAGTATAGTTGATAGCTACGTGCATATCTGTTCAGACAAAAAGAAGGACAGATACTGCCGCTACCTGTCCCTTTTAAATGCCTGAACAGAGTCCACGAACTATCAAACCATTTTAGTCAGTATGTGCACGAAGTAACAAACCGGCACTACGACAAACTGAAATTTAAATTTACAATTGCCAATTGATCGGTGTCTCCCCCACAGACTCCAAAAAGCGGTTAACCCTGGAAAACGGCCTGCTGCCAAAGAATCCCCGAAAAGCTGATAAAGGACTCGGATGTGCCGACTCCACCACCAGGTGCCGCGAATTGGTAATCATAGCCTTCTTCCGCCTGGCCGGTGCCCCCCACAGCACAAATGCCACAGGCTTCTCCCGCTCATTCAAAAGCGAGATAATCTTGTCCGTAAAAATCTCCCACCCCTTGTCCCGATGGGAGTTCGCCCTATGAGCCTGCACAGTCAGCACCGTATTCAAAAGCAGCACTCCCTGCCTTGCCCATGGTTCCAGACAGCCAGTATCCGGCGTATGGCAGCCCAAATCCGTTTCCAGCTCCTTAAAGATATTTATCAAGGACGGCGGCGGCGGTACATTGGGCAGCACTGAAAAGCTCAGTCCATGAGCCTGCCCCGGCTCATGATATGGGTCCTGCCCCAGTATCAATACCTTAGTATCAGCATAGCTGGTATAATGCAAGGCATTAAAAATGTCGTACATGCCTGGAAATACCTGCACCGTCCTGTACTGATTAATCAAAAACTGCCTCAGTTCCCGATAATAAGGCTTCTGCATTTCCTCCGTCAGGTACTGTTCCCAATCATTCTTGAATATCCGCATGCTGCCATCTCCCACCAAACACAAACAAAAAATCATTGACACAGTTATTATTCTACTATGTACCAGTCAAAAAATAAAGCCGCGCACACAAAAAGCAGCCACCTGGCAAACCAGGCAGCTGCCTCTCATTAAACATCAGCTATACACAAAATTTTGGAACTTATCCACAATTTTATCCACATCGTGGCTATATACTGTGCATAACCTGTCATTTATCCACACCTATCAACACCTATCAGCGTTCCATAGCCTCCTGGAGATACTTGAGCACCTGCTCACCAGTCTCCATCTCCATAACCTTGGCAAGGTGCCCCTTGGCCTCCTCAAAGGTCACAGACCTGATCATTTCCTTGACGCGCGGAATAGACGGTGCACTCATGCTCAGCTCGTTGATGCCCATAGCCATCAGGATAACAGCGGCATACGGGTCGCTTGCCATCTCACCGCACATGCCGGCCCAGATATCATGGTCGTTAGCGGCCTTGATAGTACGATGAATCAGCTGCAGCACAGCCGGATGGAAGTGATTGTAGAGATAATGCACATTCGGATTTACACGGTCTACAGACAAGGTATACTGAACCAAATCATTAGTACCGATGCTGAAGAAATCCACATACTTGGCAAAGGTCGGTGTCATCACTGCTGCCGCAGGTGTCTCAACCATGATACCAAGCTGCACGCTCTTGGAGTATTCCTTGCCCTCATCCTCCAGCTCCTGCATTGCCTCCCTTACGAAAGCCCTCAGGCGCAGGATCTCATCAACGCTTACCACCATCGGTGCCATAATGGCAGCCTTGCCATACACACCGGCACGAAGGATAGCCTTCAGCTGCGGCATGAACAAATCACGGCGGTTCAGGCTGATGCGGATAGCACGATAACCCAGGAACGGATTATCCTCATGAGGAATGTTCAGGTAAGGCAGCGGCTTATCACCGCCGATATCCATGGTACGGATAACGCACAGCTCGCCGTTGCACGCCTCAATAGCCTTCTTGTAGCTCTCGAACTGCATTTCCTCGGAAGGGATATCCTCCCTGCCCATAAACACAAACTCGGAGCGGAACAGGCCTACCCCCCTGTTGCCGTACTTGGCAGCGTTGGCGGCATCATTCGGGCTGCCGATGTTGGCAGCCAACTGAACCTCCACGCCATCCTTGGTAACAGCAGGCAGATCCCTCAGGGCAGCATAGCGGGCCTCAGCCTCTTTCTGCTGCTTCAGCTTCTCCATGTACTCCAGCAGGGTAGCCGGATCAGGGTCAATAATAATCAAGCCCTTGTGCCCGTCCAGAACCACCTTGGCACCCTCCGGAATCTCATCCGTCTGATGCTCGATGCCTACAACTGTAGGAATCGCCCTGGACTTGGCAATGATAACTGCATGGCAGGTGGTACTGCCCTGCCCCATAATAACGCCGGCAATCTTGTCATCAGGCACACCGGCAATTACGGATGGCTCTACCTCATAGCCGCAAAGCACAACCATATCCTCGCCCACCTCAGGCTCCTTGATACCCAAAATCTTGCGGGCGATGCGCTTGCTCACATCCAGCACATCGGCTGCACGCTCGCGCAGGTATTCGTCATCCATGGACTGGAAAATTGCCGCAGACTCAGCAGCGGATGCCAATACAGCAGCCGGGGCATTGCCCATCTCCTCAATCTTGGCAGTCATGCCGTCAGTAAGCATAGGGTCCTGTGCCAAGAACATGTGAGCTTCCATTATGTTGGCCTGCTCGTCATGACCGGCAGCCCTCATCTGCTCCACGCTCTTTTCCAGAACATCTGCAACCTCAGCAACAGCTGCATTCAGCTTTTCCAGTTCTTCCTCCACCGTTCCCGGCTTGTACGCTGCCAAATGGCCATCCAGTGCCTGACCGGCCTTCATGATCTTACCAATGGCAACGCCTGGAATTGCTCCCATTCCTTGCAATTTTTCTGGCATAATTAATCCGTCCTCCCGAAATTTGATACTTGCTTCAATTAGTCCTCACCAAAACCGGACGTAATCATGCCACCAAACTTCTCAATAGCTGCATCCTCATCTGGGCCGTCTGCAGTAACAGTCAGTACAGTGCCCTTCTTGGCCTGCAGGGTCATGATGCCCATCAGGCTCTTGGCATCAGAGTTCTTGCCGGTAGCAGCCACAGACAGAGTAATCTTGGACTTAAAGGCTCTTGCCTCCTTGGCAATCTGTCCTGCCGGACGAGCATGCAAACCCTGAGCATTAATGATAGTGAAATTTTCTTCGCGCATTTTTACCCCTCATTTCTTAGATTGTGATATACTAAATATAATAATATTATACTTTCGTTGATTATTTAATTCGACATTAATACAAAATTCCCTGCTTTTCAGAGAAAAAAACTCGAAAAATCTCAAAATTTGTGTACATCGTCGCAATTTATCAACGAAATAAAGTCTCGCTGTATTATTGTACAGGGATTGTGCAAGATTTGCAAGCCTAAAACAATACAAATCAAAAAAATAATTGAAAAAATAAAAATTTCTCCTCATTCATGGTATAATGGACAGGAAAATTGTAAAATCGTGGTGATTATATTGTGATGTTTTTCATTATTGCCGCAAGCGTAATGTCCCTGCTGATTGTGTCCATTCACAGGCTGGCAAGGCATTTCGGTTGCGAGCTGCCCTTATCCTCTTTGGTTTTATGCGGGCTTTGTGCCATAGTAATCAACTTTGTCATCATCTCGGTAACACCGTTCCTGACAAAATCATATTACTATACTGCCGGGGCGATGATTACCTTTGCAGCCTTCGGCACAACCTGCTATAATAAATACTGGCTGCACAGAAAACTGCGCCCGGCTGGACCGGCTGTGCTTCCGGTGATGCCTCAGGAACAGGATCAGGCGCAAATGCTAGTGCCAGAGCAGGAAGCAAAGGAAGCTAGGGCAGAGCATTTCCTGGCTGCCGACATACAGCCGGAAGTCAATGCCGAACCTGCGGCAGCTCCTGACCTGCCGCCAACTACACAGGAGGAACCTGTTCCAGCTGCTGATATGCTGCCGGATGAGACACAGGATGAGCCTGCTCTGCCTCCTGATATACCGCAGGATGCACATGACGAGCCTGTTCCTGTGGACGCTGATGAGGAAACCAATGGTACACCTGCGGAGGCCGATGAAGAAGCCGAAGCCGATAAGGAAGCTGATGATGACATGGCTGCTGCACTGACTGCCATGACCACCATGACCACCATGGACCAGCTGCTGGACTTTGCCTTTGAGCACAGCATGCAGAAAAATCACACCGTGGCACTGGCAGCCTACAGGGAAGCCCTTACCCGCTACCGGGAGGACAGCTATGCGCCCTTCATCGTTGTTTCCATTGCCAACATACACAAGGAGCTGGGCAACTATCAGGCGGCCATCGACAGCATCCAGTCTGCCATGGACCTGCCTGCCCTGCAGGAAAACGAATCCATCAGGAATCAGTTTGAGGACACGCGCCTCTACCTGACGATTACCCGGAAGGTACTGCACAGGGCAGGGGTGGACAGCATATCCTTCAAGGATATCCCGAAAAAATATATGTCACAAATCGAGTCTATCTACAATAGCAGAAAGTCTCGCTAAATAAAAAATTTCAGGAGGAATTCCCATGAAAAAAAGTATTGAAATCATCGGCTTGCCGGTAATCAGCATTACCGAGGGCCGGGAGCTGGGTATGAGCAAGACTCTGCTCATTGATGCCAAGAACGGCACTATTGCCGCCATCACCATCGAGGACGAGGATTGGTACAGGGGCGTAAAGCTGCTGCCATACTCCTCCGTCATTGCCATCGGTGAGGATGCCGTCACTGTTACCAACAGCGAAAACATCCTGACGCTGGAGGATGCAGGTGACTACGAGGCCATGATGGATGCCAATATAAAGATCATCGGCACCAAGGCCATCACCAAGTCAGGTACTATCCAGGGCAAGGTGGTTGAGATTTACGTTGGCGACAACGGCAAAATCGAGAAGTGCGAGATTGAAGCACGGGATGGCAGCCTGTCCGAAATCACTTCTGACCAGATTTCCATCTTCGGCAAGCAGGTAACTGTCATCGATTCCGACCTGGAAAAAAAAACTGAACTTATAGCACCCAAGGCTCCTGCTGAGGCCGTAGCAGCCCCAAAGGCTGAGGAAAAACCGGCAGCGGAGCCAAAGGCTGAGGCACCAAAGGCCGAGCCTGCCAAAGCAGAAGCACCTAAGGCTGAGCCAAAGGCGGCACCTGCACCGGCACCAGCCCCAAAGGCTGAACCAAAGCAGGAGGCAAAGCCTGCTCCAAAGGCAGAGCCTGCCAAGGCAGAAGCACCAAAGGCAGACCCTTCCATTCAGATGGCTGACAAGGCAACTGAGGAGCGCCATCGCCGTTTCCTGCTGGGCAAGACCGTTACCCGCAAGATCACCACTGATTCCGGTGTTGTGCTGGTAAACGAGGGCGATACCGTAACTGAGGAAGTTCTGCAGAAGGTAAAAATCGCCAACAAGTTCATTGACCTTTCCATGAACGTACAGTAAGTCAGCCTCTGGGCACTAAATATTGACAGGCAAAGGGCGGCATACCCGGCACGGGTTGCCGCCCTTTTTGTGTTCCATATATCCTGCACCTTATGCTGCATATCTGCATTATACAGCTTACTGCTTACAGCTTACAACTCCGCCACGCACTGCCCGATGACGAAGAAATTCGCCGTTGCCTTGCAGAGAACAGTCCCTTCCTCATCCCTGATTTCCGTCTCGCAGACCAGGGTTTTCCTGCCATTGTGCAGGATATGTCCCGTTGCTGTCAGATGCGCCCCCTCGCTGGCCGCCTTGAGAAAGAAGCTGTTCATGGACTGGGTTACCACCTTCTTGTTCACAGACAAGCAGGTGGCTCCCATGGCAGTATCCGCCAGGCTCATCAGCGCACCGCCATGAGCTATGTGATAAAAGTTGGACAGCTTTTCCTCCGACTCCATGGACAGGGTTACACGCCCCCGCTCCACGCTCTCCACCTTGATGCCCAATAGCTGCACATAAGGATTTTCATGATAAAAATTATGCAGATGAGCCAGAACCTGCTCATTGATTTCGTTGCTGGAATTATCCTCCATCTTGACCGCCTCCCCATGACAATATAGACTTAACAGACTCATTCTACAACAGTTGTCCAGAAATGGCTACACAAAAATTCATTAGACAATTAAATTTGCAAAATCGCTACTTTAGACCTATTATGTGCATCTCATGTATACAATGATACTAAAATCCGACTCCTTTAATAAAAAAGTCCAAAAAAATAATAATTATTGTTATACATTTTTCTTGACAATACAGGAAGAAAAGACTATACTATTCTCAGGTTAAAGAGATGGCCTCGCCGTTTTCCCGCACTTATTATTGATTGCGGCGTACGTCATATAACCGTTGGGCAGGGTGGAAGATTTTCCACCCTTTTCTCGTGCAAAAAATCAGGCGTACCGTGCTAAAAATGCCGCCCGGTACGCCTTTTTTGATGCCCCACATGCTCTGCCATCAGCCCATGCAAATCCTGCAAGCTCATGCAGTCTGTCCCCTGCCATGGATTTCCTGTGCAGCTCAGCCGATAATCTGTATCCTCTTTACGCCAAAGGCTTCCTTCAGGGCAGGAATGCAGTCCCTCTCCAAAAAGGTTCGCTGCATGATACCGCCGCTGACAATCAAGAGGGCATCCCCCCGCTTGTTGAAGGTCTGGATATTGCTGAACGCCCTTTTATATACCTCAGGCTCCAGAAGCTCCTGCAGCTTCCTGATGCCCTCTGCCAGCTCCGGCTTTTCACGCACCATGCGCACTTCAAAGGCATCCGCCGCCTCCGCTGACAAATGCCCGTTGCCCGTCAAATGATTCTTGTCAAACATGATTATATCCCCCGCTTTTTACAACTTTTTATAGCATTAATCTTCTACCTGGTATTATACGCCTTGACGATAGCCTTGTACATGAGATTTCAGTTTGTCGTAGTGCTGGATTGTAACTACGAGCATATATTGAATGAAATAGTTTGACAGTTCGTGGACTCTGTTCAGACATTTAAAAGGGACAGGTAGCGGCAGTACCCATAGAAAACTCGCTCTCGCTCTTAGCACAGCCTCGCGCTTCTAAGCTCCTGCATCGCTTACGCTCGCACTCGCTAAGAAGCGAGGCTGCACTCAAGGTTTTCTTTGGGTACATGCCGCACCTGTCCCTCTTTGTGTCTGAACAGATATGCACATAATAATCCAACTGCATTCAATTTAGTATGCAACTGTAGCAACTAATTCTGACTTTACGAGCAAGCCTGAAAAAGGGGAGCCGGGAGACTGACGAAACTTGCAATTGCCAACCGTTGCATAACATATAGTGCAAGTAAACAATTCTTCAGCCCAACAGTATACGTTGCATGGGATAAACTGCTAACCTTAGCATAAGAATATAGTGACATGTAAACAAGCCTGTTTATAAGAGCAGGTTGCCTTGCATAGTTGTTGGCAGTAGCAGGTCTCGTCAGCTCCCAGCCCCCCTATTTCAGGCTTATTCGTAAAGCTGTATGGGGCACTATGGTAGCAAATAATGTATGTGGTTCTGTCATTTTGTTTATATCTGTTCAGACAAAGAAAGGGATGAGTGAGGACAGTACCCATAGAAAACCTTTGTTGTACCTCGGTGCTTAGCGACTTGCAAGCCGTCAGGCGCAGCAAGAGCTTAGCATCCGCTAGGTACAACTAGGAGCGCGAGCGTGTTTTCTATGGGTAGCTGTCCCGCTCAGCCCATTTTTAATCTGAACAGAGTGCACAAACCCACAAAATTCATCCGTTAATGTTCTAGAAGTCTCGTACCTTCACGACGATAAACTGAAATTTATATCATTTCTTGGAGAGTGCGCCATGACAGCACGGCACACTTCACCCGTGCCGGCATCCGGGAGATATTCTTCAGTGCCAATGCCTCATCCAGTTCCTCCAGCTCGTCATCATCAGTAATTTCCCCCTTAATCATCTTCAGGAACAAATCCGCCAGATGACGCGCCTGCTCCACAGGCTCGCCTTTTATAAGGTCAATCATGATAGAGGTAGATGCCTGGGAAATGGCACAGCCGATGCCGGTAAAGGCAGCATCCTTGATAACGCCATCCTCCACCTGCAGCTCCAGGGTGATCTCATCACCGCAGCTTGGATTCCTGCCCTTCTGGGAAACAGTAGCAAATTGCAGCCTGTGCCTGTTCTCCACAGAGCGGCTATGCTCCGCAATCAGCTCCGTGTAAATGCTGTCCAGTCCGCCGATGCCGCCAGCACCTCCGACACCGCCCAGGCCACCCAGCCCTGCGTGATTGTCCGCATGGTTATTACTCAGCATAGCCCAGCACCCCCCTTACCGTGGACAGTGCTTCCAGCCAGCGGTCCACATCTTCCTTGGTATTGTAAAAATAAAAGCTGGCGCGGCAGGTGGCATTCTGCCCCAGATACTTCATCAGAGGCTGGGCGCAGTGATGCCCCGCCCTGATTGCCACTCCCTGGGCATCCAGTATAGTAGCCACATCATGAGGATGCACATCCTTCACGTTGAAAGTGATGATGCCGGTCTTGTTATCCTGCCGGGAATCACAGCCGTACAGCTCAATATAAGGCATGGCCTTCAGCTTCGGCAGGGCGTAGTCAATAAGCTCCCGCTCCACCGACTCCACGTACTCAAAGCCCACCTTTTCCAGATAATCAATGGCCGCAGTCAGCCCTGCCGCACCGCCCACATTCTGGGTTCCTGCCTCAAACTTGGCCGGCAGCGGCGCAAACTCCGTCTCCTGCTCCTCCACGTAGTCAATCATGTCACCACCCATCAAAAACGGCGGCATTGCATCCAAAAGAGCTTCCTTGCCGTAGAGGACACCGATTCCCATCGGTGACAACATCTTGTGACCGGAAAAGACGAAGAAATCCGCATCCATATCCTGCACATCCACCTTGATGTGCGGCACGGACTGGGAGCCGTCCACCACCATCACCGCGCCAACACTATGGGCCCTGGCAGCAATCTCCTTCACGGGATTCACCAGTCCCAGCACGTTGGAAACCTGCGCCACAGCCACCAGCTTCGTCCTGTCCGTAATTTTCGTCTCAATATCCCCCCGGGAAAGATTGCCATCCTCCTCCAGGTAGATATACTTCAGCACAGCACCCTTCTGGCGGCAAATCTGCTGCCAGGGCACCAGGTTGCTATGATGCTCGGAAATGGCAATCACCACCTCGTCACCGGCACCGATATTGCTCATGCCGTAGCTGTAGGCAATCAGGTTCAATGACTCCGTAGCATTCTTGGTAAAGATAATCTCATGGCTGTGCCTTGCATTGATAAACTTCTTTACCCGCTCCCTGGCATTCTCATAAATATCCGTGGCCCGAACGCTCAGTTCATAAGCTCCCCGGTGGGGATTGGCATTGCAGCCGCCATAATAGCTGCACATGGCATGGATGACCGACTCAGGCTTCTGAGTGGTGGCACCATTATCCAGGTAGACAATCTGCCTGTCATGCATCTTCTGCTGCAGCAGGGGAAAGTCCTTTTTATAATTCTTAATTGCATTATCTGCACTAATCTCACTCATCAGCCAGCCGCTCCTTTATATAATCATCAAGCTCACCATAAAGCTCCTCGTCACCAATCCTGTCCAGCACCGGGTTAAATGCCGCCTCAACCACCAGCCGCCTGGCCTCTGCCATATCCAGCCCCCGGCTCATGAGGTAAAACAGCTTGTTCTCATCCATCTTGCCGATGGAAACAGCATGATGCCCCTCTACCGCATCCTCGCCGGACAGCATCAAGGGCACGCTGCGGTTCCGCACCTTGCCGGACAGAACCATCACCTGCTCCTTCTCGTAGCCCTTGGAGCCCTTGGAGCCATGCCGGAAGTCCAAAGTCCCACGGAAAATCTTGTCCGCCTGCCCAAGAAGGGCACCGTAGACATTGAGGTTAGCCTCCGTCTGCCTGCCCTCCTGCACCAGCACATAGTTCATGTCCAGCTGCCTTGCCTCGTTACCAAAGTAAAGCACATGCACATCGGCACGGGACTCATCCCCCTGCAACAATACCTCCATCTTGCTGACAGACCTGGCTGCCCCGACTTCCACCGCCACAGCTTCCAGCCGGGCACCCCTGGCCAGCTCCACCGCCACCTGGCTCGCATGCCGCTTGTCCGTAGGCAGCAGCTGCACCACTGTCAGCTTCAAAGAGCCACCTTCTGCCACCTTGACATCTATCCTGCCCTGTCCCTCCTGACGGTACACCACCGTCAGCTCCCGGCTCTCACCAGCAGCCACGGACAGGGACTGCACATCATCTATATCCTGGGCAAGAACAGCATCTGCCACCCTCGCCTCATTGACACCCAGCCAGCGCCAGGTACGCATCGGGATTTCACTATAAATCTTTTCTGCCATCTTCATACCTCACGCCTTTCTCAGCCCATTGTGCCTTCCAGCTCAATATTAATCAGGTTGTTCATCTCCACCGCATACTCCAGGGGCAGCTCCTTGGCAATAGGCTCCACAAAGCCCCGGACAATCATGGCCCGCGCCTCCTCCTCACTGATGCCGCGGCTCATAAGGTAGAACACCGCCTCCTCGCTGATGCGGCCGATGGTGGCCTCATGGCCGATATCCGCCTCGTCCCCCTGAATATCCATTACCGGCAGGGTATCGGAGCGGGAAATATCATCCAGCATCAGTGACTCGCAGTTGACGGAGCACTTGGCATGGTGGGCATTTGGCGTCACCTTCACAGCACTTCTGTAGGTTGCCTTGCCCCCTGCCTTGGAGATGGTCCTGGTGCTGATATTGGCCGAAGTGTACGGTGCCGCATGAATCACGCTGGCACCGGTATCCAGGTTCTGCCCCTTGGAAGCAAAGGTCACGCCGGTAAACTCGCAACGGGCATGCTCCCCGTGGAGAATGCTGCATGGATACAGCATGGACACATGGGAGCCAAAGGAACCGGACACCCACTCAATAATACCGTCCTTCTCCACCAGGGCCCTCTTGGTATTCAAATTCATCATATTCCGGGACCAGTTCTCGATGGTGGAGTAGCGGAGCCTTGCCCCCTCCCCCACAAACAGCTCCACGCAGCCTGCATGGAGGTTGGTCACGTTGTATTTTGGCGCACTGCACCCCTCAATAAAGTGCAGGCTGGAATTTTTTTCCAAAATAATCAGCGTATGCTCGAACTGCCCTGCCCCTGCCGCATTCAGGCGGAAATAGGACTGCAAAGGAATATCCACATGCACCCCTTCCGGCACATAGACAAAGGAGCCACCTGACCACACCGCCCCATGGAGCGCCGCAAACTTGTGGTCCTTGGGCGGCACCAGCCGCATAAAATGCTCCTTGACAATGGGCTCGTACTCCCGTAATGCCGTTTCCATGTCAGTATATACCACACCCTGCTGGATAAGGCTGTCCTGAATGCTGTGATACACCACCTCGGAGTCATACTGGGCACCTACGCCTGCCAGGGACACCTTCTCCGCCTCTGGAATGCCCAGCCGATCAAAGGTGGACTTGATATCCTCCGGCACATCCTCCCATCTACCAGCCATTTTAGCATCCGGCTGCACATAGGTCACAATCTCCTCAATATTCAGCTCAGACAAATCCGGCCCCCAGGTAGGAAGCCTCAGGCTGTTGTACACCTTCAGTGATTCCAAACGGCGTTCCAGCATCCACTCCGGGTCATGCTTCCTGGCGGAAATATCCCGCACTACCGCCTCCGTCAGCCCTGCCTGGGACTTGTAGGCAGAACGGTCCTCATTCCTGATATCGTAGAGGGTACGCTCAATATCCTCCACAAAGGTCTTTTTCCTGTTTTCCATAGTCCTGCCTCTCAATCCTGCTTCAAAAAGCCGAAGCCTTCCCTGTCAATCTTCTCAATCAGCTCAGAACCGCCTTCCTCCACAATCCGTCCGTTCAAAAGCACATGCACCCTGTCCACGGAAAGCTGTTCCAGAATACGGGTGTTGTGGGTGATAATCAGGCAGGCATTCTCCTCATTGTGGAACTTCCTGACGCCGCTGGACACAATCTGCACCGCATCCACGTCCAGCCCTGAATCAGTTTCATCCAAAAGCGCCAGCTTCGGATTCAGAAGCAGCAGCTGCAAAATCTCGTTGCGCTTCTTCTCGCCGCCGGAAAAGCCCACGTTCATATACCGCCCGGCGTACTCCGGCTCAATCTGCAACTCCTCCATGGCAGCCTTCAGCTCCTTGCGGAACTTCATGATTTTCACCGGCTTGCCGGTAACGGCCTGCCGGGAGGCGCGGAGCATGTTCTCCACCGTGATGCCCGGGATTTCCTCCGGGTTCTGGAAGGACAGGAAAATCCCCCTGCGGGCACGCTCAAAAGTCTTCAGCACCTGCAAATCCTCCCCCTCGAAGCCGATACTGCCGCCGGTCACCTCATACTTCGGGTGCCCCATAATCACGTTCATCAGCGTTGACTTGCCGGAGCCGTTAGGCCCCAGAATAACATGGATTTCGCCTGCATTAATCTCCAGGTCTAACCCCTGCAGGATTTCACCCTTGTCCTGCCTGTCAGCCACCCCTGCACGCAAATCCCTGATTTCCAATAACTTCTTGCTCATAACAAACTCTCCTAATACACAAAACTAACAATAGTCAATACACAATACCAACGACAAAAAATAAAGATAAATCACGCAATGTTATTTCTTACTAAATTACTCAGAATTACTATTACCTATTATAAGAGTATGAATAACCCTTGTCAATAATCCCGAGGAAATTTATCGGAATTATTCCCGTTGCCGACCTAAAGCCCCCTCTGATGCCTCTCTCAATAAAATCCTCTCACCCATTCTCCCCAATAAAAAATCCCCTCTGCCGCCTTCTGTCTGACAAAGGGGATAATCCGCCACAAGAACAATAGCCGTCCTTGTAAAGCTTATGAAACCTATGAAGCTTATTTTATTTGCAGCTTATTTTACATATCTGGCAATCACCTGCAGCATAATCGCCACATCAATGGGCTTGCCCAGATGGTCGTTCATACCTGCCTCCAGGCACTTTTTCCTGTCTTCCTCAAAAGCGTTGGCAGTCATGGCAACAATCGGTATCTTTGCCTTGGCCTCATCAGTCATGCTGCGTATGGCACCTGTTGCCTGCAAGCCGTTCATGTTAGGCATCTGCACATCCATGAGCACCAGGTCATAATAATCCGATGCCGCCTTCGCCAGCATGTCCACGCACTCCAGCCCGTCACATGCCCTGTCCACCTGGCAGCCCATCTCCGTCAGGATGGCTATGGCAATCTCCGCATTCAGGTCGTTGTCCTCCGCCAGCAGGATGTGCCTGTCCCGAAGGTCAGCCAGCTGCCCGGCCGCATTTTCCTCCTGCTCGCTATTCTGCTGCTCTGCCAGCCGGAAATACACAACTATTCTAAAGGTCGTGCCCCTGCCCGCCTGGCTTTCCACCTGAATGGAGCCGCCCATCAGGTCCACCAGCTTCTTGACGATAGGCATGCCCAGGCCGGTGCCGATAATCTTGGACTCCGTAGTATTCCTGGCACGGGAAAACTCGTCAAAGATATGGGGCAGAAATTCCTCCGACATGCCGATGCCCGTGTCCCTGACCTCAATCTGGAACCTGCCGTAGCCCTGCCAATCCGAGTGCTGCTCCCTGATTTCCAGCCATATCTTGCCCCCGGACGGCGTATACTTCACCGCATTGCTGAGAAGGTTCAGGAAAATCTGCCGTACCTTGGTGGTATCAACATAGGCATCGGGATGCTCCACCAGCACTTTAGTCTGCAAAATCAGGTTCTTTGCCCTGAGGCTTGCCTCAAAGACCGCCCGGACATTCTTCACCAGCTCATGCACGTTGATGACTTCCTCGGACAGGGTTTCCTGGCCGCTCTCAATCCGAGCCATCTCCAGCACGTTATTGATGAGGCTCAGCAGAAAATCCCCCGAGGACTGAATTTTCGCCACATAGTCATTAACCAGCTCCGGCTTGTCCTTGTTCTTCTTCAAAAGCTCCGTAAAGCCCAGGATGGCATTCATAGGCGTCCTGATATCATGGGACATATTAAAGAGGAAATTTGTCTTGGCACGGCTGCCTTCCTCGGCCTGCTCCAGCGCCCTCTGCAGCACATAGTGGGTCTTCTTCTCCGTCCTGGCTGCCCGGACATACATGACCGCTACTGCTACAGCCAGCACCGCAATCAGGCTCAGGATAAAAATCACCAGAAACTGATACTCCGCAAAGAAATCCGCCAGGGTGTACTCATACATATCCTGCTCATATGTCCTGATATTCACCATGACATAATCATCCGGCAGCAGGCTCACGCCCCGGTTCAAAAGGTTCAGGAGCTCCGCCGAGCCCCCTGCCACGCCAAAGCCCAGCATAGCTATTTCCGAAGTAGGGGACACATTCAGCATCTTGTACCTGCCCTGCCGCAGCAGGGGATAGGTACGCATGCCGTTCAGCAGCGTGCCGCCTGCACCGCCGTATTTCACCGCATCCAGGCAGCCCTCTATCGTATCGTAGAACAAAATCTCCGCCTCGGGATAGATGGAGCGGCTGGCTGCCAGCTGCATGTAGTTGCCCCGCACCACGGCGATTTTCCGTTCCTTCGCCTTGGCGTACTCACCGGCGTAGACAAAATCAGAGCCCATGCTGACCACATCCGCCGTACCTGCCAGGCCGTACTGCTCTGCCACCCACATGTCGCTGAACACCGGGAAAATCACATCCAGCTCCCCTTTATGCAAGTCCTCCGCCATGTTGGAAATGCTGCTATAGCTCCTGTAGGTAACCTGGATTTTCTCCCCCAGCCCCAGCAGCTTCATCATTTCCGGCAGGATTTCCTTGACGATGCCCGTTGCCATGCCGTGCTCATCCGTGCCGGAAAAAGGCATATAATTGCTCAGTATGCCCACCCGCAGCATATCGTGCTCCGCCACCCACTTCTTTTCTCCTGCCGTCAGGGTTGCTGAAACATTGGAGCGGCGAAAATACTTGTCCCCCAGCTGCTTGGTCAGCGCAGGCATTACCTGATGCAGGCTTTCCTGGGCATAATTCAGGTCCTGCAGCAAATCCTCCCTGCCGGCTGTCACGCAGAGATAAAAATCCTTGGTGCCGACACTGACAAAGGACTCCAGGCCGGTATTGGCAATAACCCCGATGCTGGGCTCTCCCAGCACCGCATCCACCGTCCCCTCCTGCAGGGCGGCAATGGCGGCCCCCGTATTGCCATAGGCCAGCACCTCCGTCCGAAGGTGCTGCTGCTTCACAAACTCCCTCAGGCTGCTCTCCACGATGCCTGCCACCGTGCCCAGCCGCTTGCCGTTAAAGGACGCAGGATCTTCCGTTATGGAGCTGTCCCCGCTGCGCTTCAGGAAGATGTACTGTGCCTGTCCCATGGGCAGCTCCGGATACAGAAACTGCCCGGTACGCTCCTCCGTCCAGGACAGCCCTGCAAAAACATCAATCTCCCCCTGCAGGAACATCTTATACAGCTCCGGGAAGGAGCCGTACACATACTCATATCGCCAATTGGCATAAGGAGCCAGCCGCTGATAATACTCATAGCAGTAGCCCCGCTTCACATTCCCCTCGCCGGCCCCCTCCTGCCAGTCAGGCTCCTGATAATACGCCACCCGGACGATCTTCTGCTGATAATTGCCCTCTGTCACCCTGCTGCCACTAACAGCCACCGTTGCAGGCGAAACAGCCGTGGGCAGCAGCCACGCCGCCCACAGCCAGATTGCCCCGCAGAAACCAAAAATCCACCCCAGCCTGCCAGCCCATGTCCACCGGCATTTCTTCTTCATAGCCGCTCATCGCCTTCTATAACTTCTATGGTTTTTATTTCCAAAGCATCTCGCAAAGTATCCCGAAAAATATTTCTCAAAAAAATATCACAGCACATGGCAAAGTACCAAAAATACTTGCACCACATACTGTGATATTCGACACAGGGGTTGAAAAATCCTCTTAACGATAGAAAATAATATCTGCTTTTTTATATTATCCGTCAGGTAGTTTCATCTCTTAGCTCTTTTGCCCTGGCAGGCTTCTCCTAGCTATTTGCCCTGACAAAATCCTCTGCAAAGCTCCTGCACCCTGCCAGTGCCTCATCATCCGGGGTATTGTTGACGATTACCCCGTCCCCGAAGACCTTGGCACCGTGCTCCTTGCACCTGTTCTGCCAGTCCTCCATCCATTCGCCGCTGCCCCAGCCATAGGAGCCGAACAGCCCCACAGGCACACCTGCCAGATTCTTCTCCAATGCAGTGAACATAGGCTCAAACTCCGCTTCCTCCAGCACCTCGTTGCCCATGGCAGGACAGCCCAGCAGCAGGCTGTCAAAATCCGCCAGCTTTGAGGCAGGGAAAAAATCCGGCGTCAGGAGCTCCACCTCCGCACCGGCAGCCTTCGCCCCCTCAGCCATGGCCTTCGCCATCAGCTCCGTATTGCCGGTACCGCTCCAATATACAACTGCCAACTTCACAAAAAATCCACTCCTTCTCATAAAATCACAAAAATCTGCTTATAATACCTCTACAGCACAAGAATCTGCCTGTCATGCCGCAGCATCACAAAAGCTCTCTGTCATGCCGCACTGCAAATCATGGATTGCAGGCTCGCGCCTTCCTGCAAGCTGTCATATATCTTTCTGATACATGCCGCATAGCAGTGAAACAAGTGCATAACCGCCTTTTCATTATCATAAACCTTCCAAAAGCCGCACTGGCGGAAATTCTGTCCTCCATACCGGATAAACCCTTCCACATCATGAGGGGGATAGCCAAGGAACAGCCCTATCTCATGGGGAAAGCGCTCCCCTGCACCTGTGCCCCTGCCGCCAGAACCAGCATCTGCACCTGCACAATCCTCTGTTATGGTACACCTGCCGCCAGCCCCTGACGTCTGCATCCTCTCTTTCAGGTGCTGCAGCAGCTCATCCAAAGAGCCCCCGGAAGGATAGCCGCACTCTGCCAGTAACACCTGAGCCTTGCTGCGCCTCAGAAGACGCTGCAGCACCACAGGCCGGTATATCAAAAGCAGCACATGAGCCCTCTGGCGGCGAAGCTCCAGCACCTTCAGCCCCTTGCACTCAAAGCATTTTTCATACAGGTCAAAAAATCCCTGCAGCTCCGCCAGGCTCCTCCCCGGCAGCGCCACCATGCTGGCAGCCTTCAGCCCCGCCAACGTGGGCGCACAGTGCAATGCCAGTAGCTGGTCAAACTGTTTCCTGTCCATCTTATCACCTCTCAATTGAGTATAATTATCATTTACATGATTAATATAACACAATTGAGAATGATTTTCAAGATATTTTTCTGATAATTTCCATAACTACAAAAGGACTGCTGTACCAATATTATAATACAGCTGTCAGCAAATAACAAAACTATTCAAACAGCGAGAGGATAATGTTTATGTAGTACCTGTAACCTCCCTGAAGCCATGACAAAAAACGTTCTGCCAGCCTTGCATCAGTCACCGCCCTTTTCCCGCCCATGAAGCAATAGCTAATCCCCTGCTTATTTAACGCTAAAAGACTCCCTCGATAACGGGGAGTCTTTTTTACATGATTTCCTCTCATTCAGTATATATGGTATGTCTTCCAGGGAATTTTATCCAGCGGCACAGTCTTCAAAAAATCCACAATATCTTTCCTGCCATAGTAATGGGGATTGCCCTCCCTGTCCTGGGACATGAGAATAATGGGCATATTGGGAAAAAACGGCGCAATGGACTGCCGGAACCTGATTGCCCGCACCGTATACTGGGTAACTGTCTGCTTGACCACCACAATGGCAAAAGTCACCCCCTGCTCAATAATCACCGCACCATGTACTACCATAGCCTCACCTCCCTAAAAATCATCCTGAGCAGCATCTGCCAGTACGGCTTCCGCCACATCCCTGAAGTCCTCCAGCCTGCCTATATACACCTTCACAATATCCTCACAGTATTTCTCAACTATCTGCCCGTCATAGTCATGAGCCAGCTGATTGCACACCTTGAGCATCTCCATCCATATCTCGTCATCTATCAGCTTCGCCCGGAAAGCAGCACGCAAAACATCCCTGGGAGAACCTGCCACAAAATCAATGATGGCATAATGCTGCACCAGAATATCCTTCATGACCTTCCAAGCCAAATCAAAGGTAATAGAAAACTTGGCACCAGTGCCACTAAGCACAAAGGAATCACTCATATCCCTTGCCCTTGCTTCCGCCAGGCTGGCAAGGGATTTTTTGTATGAATCAAATCTTTTCCTGCATTTCTCGTCCATATTTTGCAATATCCTCCAGCAAAAGCTCATTGGCACAATCATCCAGCGAAACCAAATCAATCTTGTACAGCGTAGGCAATTTCTCCAGTGCCTCCCGGAGTGCCTCTACATCCTGCACCCCGCTGACTGCGATATCTATATCGCTCTCCGGCAGTGCCATACCCTTCGCCCTTGAACCAAACAAAACCACGCGCCCTGCACCATGCTCCCGGCACAGTGCCACCGCCTCTCTCAGTACCTTATCTGCATCCATCACATCCAGCAATCCTTCATATCAGCCCTGTCACTTACAATACTACTCCATGATAAATATTATGAGACAAAACCTTCATATCGTCAACAGCACTACCAGCACAAATTTGCAAGCTAGCATTATCTCCTTGCCTCAATACTGCACGGACGAAATTCGTTTACAAAAATTTTTCAAAAGTGAAGGCAGATAAAATGCCCCTTGAAAACAAGGGGCGTTTGTTATACAATGAAAAATATTTTTCTGAAAAGGAGACGATAAAACATGGCACTAAGCCCGGAAGTACGCAGCAGGCTGCAGGCACGGATTGATGAGCTGAAAAAGCGCATGCAGTACGATGCCAATGACCTGGACTACGAAACCCACCTGAACCAGGTGCGGGAGCTGCAAAAAATCATCACCGCAGCCAGCAAATAACCCGCTAAAATATCACCAGCTGTGACAGGCACAGCAAAACCACGCCCTGCCTACCTGACAAATCACATACGGCGGTACTTGTCTGCCGTAGCCTTCGGGTCATAGTCAGTCCCCATGCTGCTGCCAACCGGAGACACATTCACCAGACCGTCACCATCACGGCGGATATCAGTCACAACCGGTGCATCGTTCATAGCACCATACTGATTGTACTGATTGCCCTGAGGCTCGTTGTAGCGCTCATAGCCGCCATTGCCGGCAGTTTCGTTCTTTTTTCCCATAAAACGGCGCACCAGCATCATAATCAGCTTAAAGGCAATAACGGCAAAAATAATATTAAACAACAGCCCCATGGCATCTGCCAAAAAGCCGCCGCCAAAGCCAAAGAGATGCCCCAGCATGCTGCCCAGCATCATGCCGCCAGCCAGCAGGCCCATAGTGCGCAGGGCATTGCCCCATTTGGTGCCGGTGTTGGCAGCAGCTGCATTGGCGTTGGCCGCAGCGTTGTTATTTGCCTTGGCGGCAGGAGCCTTGTCCTTCAAATCGCTTGCCTTCTTGGAAGGCGCATATTCCTGATTTGGCTTGTCAGCCTTCTTGGTGGCAGGCGCGGAAGCCTTCGGGGCAGCCGCCTTTGGCGCGGAAACCTTCGGTGCAGAAATCCTGGCACCGCCCTTTGCCGCATCAGCCACACCGGCAGACGCCGAAAACAGGAAGGCTGCCACTGCCAGCACAGCACCTATCTTTTTCATCCTCATAATCTCTTAGTCCTCCTTGTAAGACTTGATATCCTCCGGGAAAGCATACAGCTCACCCAGGGTGTCCAGCTCCCCTGACAGGTAGCGGTCAATATCATCCACATCAATGTACAGCTTGCAGTCAATATCCAGATACCCCTGCTCATTGGCTCCGCTGAGCTTCACAATATCCATCAGCTTCTCACGCAGCTTCTGGCACTCGCTTGCTTTGGCATGGATGTCCAGCTTTATCTGCGGCACGCCATACTCCCTGATTACCTCATTCAGAGTCATTCTCTGTGACATATTCTCAACCTCATTTCCACTCAAATTGAACATTCGCAAAGTCTGGTTTTTACAAACTTTAACTTTTTGACTTTTTAATTATATCATAGACATATATAAATTGCAATTTTTCTCGTTTTGCATTATTATACTATTGTTAGCGTTGACAATAGAAAGGACTGATGATATATGAAGGACACCACCCTTGCAAAAATTGATAACCTGATTGAGCGTTACCCTGCCCTAAGCGTGTGCCGCCAGTCTATTACCGAAGCCGTGGAGGCTCTCTGCACCACCTACAAAAACGGCGGCAAGGTCATTGTCTGCGGCAATGGCGGCAGTGCCTCCGACTCCGAGCATATCGTAGGGGAGCTGATGAAGGGCTTTGTCAAGAAGCGCCCTATAACAGATGAGCTCTATGAGAAGATGAAGGCAGTCTGCCCCAACGAGGCTGACTACCTGCGTGACAACCTGCAGGAAGCCCTGCCGGCCATCTCCCTGATGAATGCCGTGGCATTGAACAGCGCCTTTGCCAACGACCAGGCGCCTGACCTGGCTATGGCGCAGCAGGTACTGGGCCTTGGCCGCCCGGAGGATATCCTCATCGGCATCAGCACCTCCGGCAACTCCGCCAACGTCATTTATGCCGTGCAGCTGGCAAAAACCCTGGGCATCAAAACCATCGGTCTTATTGGCAACCGCCAGTGCCGCATGCAGAACCTCTGCGATATCGTGATTGCCGCCCCTGAGCTGGAAACCTACAAGATTCAGGAATACCACCTGCCAATCTACCACCTGCTGTGCATCGCGGTGGAAAACGAATTTTTTGAGAAATAAAACAAAAGCATCGAAAAACTCCCTTGCAGACTAGCCACCTGCAAGGGAGTTTTTTGATGCTTTTGTTGATATTTCCTGCTCTTTTGCTGACGATTGTGCCAGTTATTTACCAGTTGCTGTCACGCTTCCAGAACCCTGGCTGCAGCATGGCAAGGAAAGTAAAAATCTCCAGCCTGCCGATGACCATGCACAGGCAGCAGACAACCTTTGTCATATCCGGCAGATCATAAAAGGTATAAGCCGCGCCAAAGGCTACCCCCATGTTGCCCATGCAGGACAGCCCCAGCATGACGGAGTCCACCACCGGCAGCCCGTCAAAGTTGAAAAAGCATGCCGCAATCAAGGCAATCATCACATACAGAAAGAAAAACCGTGCCACCCGGAACACCACCGTAGAGGACTGGCTCTGGTCCTCCAGCCGCACCCTGGCAATGCTGTTGGGGTGCAGCTTTTCCTGGATAATCGTCCCCACCATCTTCCAGAGGATAATCACCCGGGACAGCTTCATGCCCCCTGCCGTGGAGCCTGCACAGCCTCCTGTCAGCATGGCGATGATGATGCAGAACTGGGAAAATGCCGGCCACTGGTCAAAGTTGCAGGTTGCCAGCCCCGTAGAGGTCATGATAGACGCCATCTGAAAAGCCGCATGGCGCAGGGCTGTACCACCATCCAGCCCCATGATATTGGTCAGGTTAAGCATCACCAAAGGGGTAACAATCAGGAACATCAAGATATATACACGGAACTCCGTGTCCTTCAGGATGTGGCGGTAACCCTTTTTCCAGCCCATAAAATACAGCCCGAAATTGCCACCGCCAATCAGCATAAAAATAATCAGCACAATTTCCACCGGCAGGCTGTTGAAGTCCCCGGCACTGCCGTTGGTGGTAGCAAAACCACCTGTAGCCACAGCAGACATGGCAAGATTTACCGCATCAAAGAGGCTCAGGCCGCACAGCAGCAGCAAGGTCAGCAGCACCAATGAAAACGCCACATACATAATGAGCAGGGCGTTGGCAGTTTCCTTTATCCGGGGCACCACCCGGCTCTCAGAGGGACCTGCTCCCTCCGCGTTGAACATCCGCGCCGCACCGCTGCCCGGCTGGGGAAACAATGCAATAAAAAGCACCACAATGCCCAAGCCCCCAACCCAGTGGGTCACTCCCCGCCACAGAATAAGGCTCCTGGGCACCACATCCAGGTCACTTATCACGGAACCACCGGTACAGGTCAGCCCCGAAAAGCTCTCAAATAGGCTGTCCACCAGATTGAGCTGATGAGATGCCAGAAAAGGCAATGCCGACACCACTGGTATCAAAAACCAGGCGATGCCGGTAATGGCAATTCCCTCCCGCAGGGTAAGATTTTCATGCTCCAGCCTGCCATTGTTGTAAAAATAAACACTCACACCAAGACTCACCAAAATTGTCCCGGCAAAGTCCATAGCGCAGTCCTCACCCCATAAAAGCGCCATCACGAAGGGAACCCCCATGGAAAAGGTAACAAAGAACTGCAGGCGGCTCAGTACATACGCAATAACCTTCAAATTCATCGCATTTCACCTACCACTGCCTTTCCTGAAGCCCGTTCCAGGCTCCATGCACAATCAGCAGGAAGGTAAACACGTTTACCTTGCCTATGACCATCAACATACTGCAATACAGCTTCACCCAGTCAGGCAGGTTCCTGACCTCACCGGCATCCAGATGGAACATCATCATGGGACCGGAGCTGGTAATGCAGGCAATAGCCACATCCATGGTCTGCTGCATATTCAGCCCTGACAGGGAAATCACCAGCAGGGACACCAGGATGGTGACGAAGAACATGAAGAAATAGCCCAGTATGCGCTCAATAATCTTCTGAGGCACTGCCTTGCCGTCCACCTGGATATGCACCACCATGTGAGGGTGCAGGGTTCTTTTCAGCTCCGCCAGGGAGCTTTTCAAAAGCACCTGCAAGCGGAAAATCTTGAAGCCGCCGGAAATGGAACCAATGCAGCCGCCAATCAGCGCCATGCACATAAGGAAGAACTTGTCCACATCATCCCAGTGATACATGCCCTCTGCCATGATGCCGTTGGTACAGCCGAAAGACACCACATGAAACAGGGCGTTGCTGATGGCATCCCCCGCATCATAATACCCCTTCAGGTAGAGATGCGTGGCAATAATCGCCGTAAAGCACAGCACCAGCCCGGCAAAAATCCTGGTCTCGCTGTTTTTCCAGGTCTGATGAAAGGCGCGGATTTCCTTGTGATCCACCGCCTGCCAATAGAGCAGGATATTGCAGCCTGCCGCTATGACACCGAGAATAGCAGTAACCGCTACCCAGCCGCTGACCGTAATCTTTGCATCCGGGGTATAGCAGCCGCCGGTAGAAATCGTCACCAGGGACATATTTACCGCATCGTACATGGACAGCCCGCAGAACCAGTAGAGCAGGATGCCCCCCAAAGTCACAGCAGAATAAATTTTCAGCAGCTTGACAGACGTCCTGTTGATACGCCTCAGGGTAATAGCCCCGGTGCGCATGTTGCCGGACAGGATAAACGCCGTACCAAAGCAGCCGCTGGTGCCCGGCAGCACCGTACTGAGAAGCAGAAGCACCATATAGCCTCCCAGCCACTGGGACAGGCTGCGCCAGAGGATAATGGCATCATCCGCCTCGTAGGGCAAATCCATGACGCCTGTAGTGGTAAAGCAGGAAATGCTGTCAAAAAAGGCATTGGCAATGCCCAGGTCCCCGTCAATATAATAGGGCAGTCCCCCGAATATGGACATGACCCACCAGCAGACAGCCAGGAATGCCGCCCCGTCCAGCACGCTGAGGCTTTCCTTGTACCCTCTCTCTGCCATGCCGATGAGCCATATCCCTGCCAGCAGGGCAATCAGCACCGAGGCGGCAAAGGCGCCTGCCGACTGCTCATAGCCATGATAGAGGCTGTAGCCGAAGGGAATGAGCTGCAAGCCGCTGCACATGAGGATTACCCTGCCCATCAGCAAAAGAACTAATCTATTCATTGTCAGCCGTCAATCCTTTTGAAAATATTTCAGCACATTCTTGGAGTGCTTGACCTTTACGATAATAATCGCCCTGTCACCAGGCTCCAGCACTGTATGGCCATTAGGCACAAAAGCCTCGCTGCCCCGCACATAGCCGCAGACCAGGCACTCCCGGGGCAGTGCCGCATCCATCAGCTTCTTGCCTGCCACCCTGGCACCTGCCTGCACAACTACCTCTATAGCCTCCGCCTTGGCACCCTCCAGCAGGGAGACGGACACTATACCACCCCGGCGCACGAAGGCAAGCACTTCGCTGGCAGCCAAAAAGCGGGATGAAAGAACGATATCTACACCTACCTTTTCCATCAGCTCGATATAATCATAGCGGTCTACCTTGACAATGGTCTTCTGCACCCCCATGTGCCTGCCCATAAGTGCCAGCAGCAGGTTCAGCTTGTCATCACCGGTCAGGCAGATCATCACATCCGCATCCGCCACCCCCTCGGCCTGCAGCAGCTCCAGGTTGGTGCCATCAGCATTGATGGCCATGCTGTGGCCGGAAAGCTTCGCCGCTATCAGGCGGCATCTCTCACGATTGGTGTCAAAAATCTTCACCTGCACATCCTGCTTATCCAGCTCCAGTGCTGTAAACCGCCCGGCACGGCCGGCACCGATAATCACCGCCCGGCTCACCTTCCTGGCATCGCTCCGGACCAGGTTCTTGCTGAAGCTCTCTATAGCCCCCTTTTCACCTACGAAGTACACGTTGTCATGAGCCATCAGGCAGTCATCGCCGTGAGGCACAATCATGCGGTGATCACGGAAAATCATGGCAGCCAGGATGGACTTGGGTATGTCCAGATCCTTCAGGGGAATATTCGCCAGAGGGGATTTGCGGCGCACCTTGGTCTCAAAAAGGCGCACCCTGCCCTCGGCAAAATCCTCCACGTTGAGGGCTGCCGGCACCATGAGGATGCGGTTTATCTCCATGGCAGTGATGTACTCAGGGTTCAGCATCAGGTCGATGTCAAAGTTCGCCTTGAGATATTCCTTCGCCTCGGACATGAACTGCATATCCCGGATACGGGCAACAGTATGGACGATACCGTGCTTCTTGGCCAGTATGCAGCAGACCATGTTCACCTCGTCGCTGCCTGTCACAGCAATCAGCATATCTGCCCCCTGCACATCAGGGTCATCCATAGTGATGGGGCTGGAGCCGTTGGCAGCTATGGTCAGCACATCAAGGTTCTCCTTGATATTTGAAAGCTGCTTCTCCTCCTTGTCTATGACGACAATATCATATTCTTCCTGGGATAAAAGCTCTGCAATGCTGTATCCCAGCTTGCCTGCTCCTACTATTACTACACGCACAACATTTCACCTCAAAATCAGTGCCCTGTCACCACACCTGTATGCTTCTACGCTTCTCCATATATATTACAATTTTTCAAATAATATTTCCAGCTTTATGATATTTACCTCAGCAAGTTTGCTCTTGTAATTCCAAGGCTGCCAAAACGCTTGTTGATGCTGTCAATGGCATCATAGAGCCTTTCCTGCTTTGCATTGTCCGCGGCAAAAAGGGACATTTCCTCGTGGGCATCAAAGCCGGAGGCGGACACCCCCATGAGGCGGATGCCATAAAAAATCCCCAGCTCCCGAAAGAGCTCCCGTGCCGCCCGATAGATATCATTGTCAAAGCCGGACATCTCCGCCAGCTGCTTCTGCCTGGTAAAGGTCGTAAAGTCATGCTTTCGCACCTTGATATGCACGGTCTTGGCCCGGACCCCCGCCTGCCTCAGCCGCCACCCAACCTTGACCGAAAGCTCCAGCAGCACCTGCTCCGCCGCCTCCTGCCCTTGAATATCCTCGGGAAATGTAATCTCATTGCCAATGGACTTGGCAGGCTCTCTGGGAGCCACCGGCCTGTCATCCTGCCCCCGGGACAAGGCGTAGAGATGCTTTGCCATGCTGGGCCCCAGCCGCCTCTCCAGCTGCCTGTAATCAGCCTGCAAAAGCTGCCCGATGCGCATAATCCCCATATCCGCCAGCACCTGATTTGATTTCTTGCCAACGCCCCAGATTCTGCTGACCGGCAGGGGAGCAAGCACCTCCTGCACCCTGTCCTCCTCAATAATCGTCAGCCCGTCCGGCTTCTCCAAATCCGATGCCAGCTTGGCCAGAAACTTGTTGGGCGCAATACCGGCAGATGCCACAATCCCCGTCCTTGCCCGGATTTCCTCCTTCAGCTTCATGGCATACTGGCGTGGGCTCTCCATCAGCCGCTCCATGCCGGTCAGGTCAAGGAACGCCTCATCGATGGACAGGGGCTCCACCACCGGGGAATACCTGTCAAATATCTTGAAAATCTCCCTGGACACCTCGCTGTACCGCCGGAAATTCCCTTCCACAAAAATCCCCTGGGGACAGAGCTGCATCGCCCTTGCCGTAGTCATGGCAGAGCGGACGCCGAACTTCCTGGCCTCGTAGGAGCAGGTGGACACCACGCTGCGCTTGCCCAGCCCTGCCACAATCACTGGCTTGCCCCGGTATTCCTCGTGATCCAGCTGCTCCACCGAAGCATAAAAGGCATCCATATCCACATGCATCACCAGCCGCTTTGCCATCCTGGCAGCCCCCTTTCTCATTGCCAAAGCATACAAAAACAAACCTACAATCGCCCTTTCTATACATTATACAACATACATACGAAAAAGCAAGCAAAAAATCCCCCGGACGGAATTTAGCCTTTCAGCCTGCCGCCCGGGGGATTGCATCTCTATACGACTTGTTTGATATTTTTTACAACGCCCTGTGCCACTCAGGTTTCTTCGCGGAACCTGTCCACAATGGTGGCGCACGCCGCATCGCCGGTGATATTTACTGCGGTACGCAGCATATCAAAGATACGGTCAACACCAAAGAGGATTGGCAAGGCATCAATCGGAATACCGGCAGATACCAGCACGGCAACTACCAGCAGGGTAGGCCCCGGCACACCAGCCTGACCTACAGCACCCAGAGTGGAGGTAATTATAATGGCAATATACTGGCCAAAGCTCAGCTCAATGCCATACATCTGGGCAATAAAGCATGCCGCCATAGCATAATACGCCGCATTGCCGTTCATGTTGATGGTGGCGCCCAGCGGCAGGGCAAAGGAAACCGTACCCTTGTTCAGCCCGAATTCCTTCTCACAAGTATTCATGTTCAGTGGCAGGGTTGCCATGGAAGAAGCCGTTGAGAAAGCAAACACCTGGCATTTCCACATGCTCTTAAAGAACTGAACATAGCCGATTTTCTTGGAGAAAAGAGCCACGGAGCCGCCAATCATGCCATAGGTGACGATGGCAAGCACCACCACATACAGGCCTACCAGCTGCATGATTTTTACCAGCACATCATAGCCGAAGGTACCTGTAGCGTCAGCCATCAAGGCAAATACACCCACAGGAGCCACATACATGATGCCGGTCATAATCTTGATGAAGATTTCCGTAAAGTAGTTGAAAATCTTCATCATAAAATTCTTTTTCTCATCCTCCAGCATGGACAGGGCAAAACCCACAAACAGGCCAAATACAATGGTCTGCAAAATATTGCCCTCCACCAGTGCCGCAAAAGGATTAACCGGCACGAAGCCGATAACCGTCTCCCAGAAGCCAGGGATGGAACCGCTCTGGGACATGTCCACATCAATTGCCGCCCCGGAAATAGCCGACATGTTGATGCCCACGCCAGGCTTTGCCAGCTCGCTGGCAATCAGCCCCAGCCCTACAGCCACGGCAGTAGTCACACCGTAGTAAATAAACGTTACCGCACCGATTTTACCGGCACTCTTGGAGTTGCCCAGGGAAGCCGCGCCCCCCACCAGTGAAAAGAACACCATCGGCACGACAACCATCTTGATGAGCGTCATGAACAGGTCACCTATCGGTGCCAGCGCATGAGCCTCCTTGCCCATTACCAGGCCTACAACGGCACCCAGCACAGTGGCGATAATAATCCACTTGCCGAGGCTGCCAAGCCCTGAGCCCTCGGATTTCTTTGACATAATAAGTCCCCCTTCTAAAACACTGCAGCAGGCTGCACGCTCCAAAATACGCCGCCTGCCGGCAGGGCTCCCCTAGCTGCCCCGCAAAAATATTAACTGCATATATATTATACCATTTATGCAGGGTTATTGTATACTTTTCCCATAAGCTGGACAAAAAAAGCTCATTTCTTATATAATAAATAGGAAAGAAAACGACAAAGGTGGTATTCTATGACAGATCTTAAACAGGAAACAGCAAAAACCTTCAGGCCCATCCTCAGAAAGCGGAAAAAAGCCAAGGACTGGATAAAAAAATACTTTCTGCTCCTTTTGGGCTCCCTGATTTACACCACGGGACTGGAAATTTTCCTGGTGCCCAACAACATCATCGATGGCGGCGTGGTAGGTATCTCCATCATGGCAAGCCATCTCACCGGAGCTCCCTTCGGCGTGTTCATGATCCTGCTGAACCTGCCCTTCCTCTACATGGGCTACAAGCAGATAGGCAAGTCCTTTGCCATTTCTACCGTGGTATCTATCGTAGCCATCTCCGTGCTCTCGGTTTACTTTGAGCCCATCCCCAGCATCACCGGCGATTACTTTCTGGCGGCTATCTTCGGCGGCATCATCACCGGCGCCGGCGTGGGGCTGATCATCCGCCACGGCGGTTCCCTGGACGGCACGGAAATCGTCGCCATCATCATTGACAAGAAAACCACCTTCTCCGTCGGCGAGGTTGTCATGTTCTTCAACCTCTTTATCCTGGGGGCGGCAGGCTTCGTCTTCGGCTGGGACAAGGCCATGTACTCCCTGGTAGCATACTTCGTCATCTCCAAGATGATTGACGTCGTAATAAAGGGCCTGGACGAGTCCTATGCCGTCATGATTGTCTCCGATGAAAACGAGGAGATTGCCGATGCCCTCATGCACAGGCTGGGGCGCGGCGTTACCTTCCTCCACGGCCAGGGTGCCTACACCGGCGATGCCAAAAAGGTGCTCTACTGCGTTGTTACCCGTCTTGAGGTGGGCAAGCTGAAGGATATCGCCCTGGAAAAGGACGAAACCGCCTTCGTTACCATCAATCCGGTGCATGACATTGTAGGCGGACGCTTCAAGAAGAAATCCATCCATTGACAGCCTGACGCAAAAATCCAAAAGAGATGCCATTGTGCCTTGTTTGGTACGGCATCTCTTTTTTATATTTATTGTGCATGAGTTGGACATTTATTTAACACGATATTTACACAAATTCAAGACTATGATAAAATGTATTTACATTATTTTTTGACGATTTTTCAAATTCATCACACCGAAATGAAAATTTTTTCGCAAAAACATCAACTTTTTGTGCAAAATCCTTGATTTTTGCTCGAATAATGTTCATAATAACTAGTGGAATTTGGAATAGTAAACCATCACCTAGGGGGAAAAGACATGTATCGCGATAAGGACAAGCTGGCCATCAACGTAGCCAAGCTGTATTACCGTTCTGATTATAGCCAGCAGAAAATTGCTCAGGAGCTAGGCGTATCCAGGCCTTCCATCTCAAGGCTTTTGCAGTATGCCAAGGACAAGGGCTATGTGAATATCCAGATTGTGGATCCGGTAGAGGATATGAGCCATATGGAGCAGCGTCTGAAGGACAAGCTGCACCTGAAAGACGTAAAAATCGCGTCCTCCACCATCAATGACGAGGAAGAAATCAAGAAATACATTGGCATCACCGCCGCCCGGTACCTGGACTCCATCATCAAGGACGGGGACATCATCGGTGTCGGCTGGGGAACCACCCTGTACAACATGTCGCAGGCACTGGTGCCAAAGGCGATAAAGGGCTCACAGGTGGTCCAGCTGGAGGGCGGCGTCAGCCATTCCGAGTGGAACAACTATGCCCGGGAAATCCTGGAGAGCTTTGCTGCCAACTTTGATACGGTGGCACAGTACATGCCGCTGCCGGTTATCTTTGATACCAAGGAAACCAAGGAGCTGGTAGACAAGGACCGCTATATCAAGAGGGTGCTGGAGCTGGGGCGCCATGCCAATATCGCCATCTTCAGCGTAGGGACGGTCAGGCCAAATGCCCTGTTCTTCCGCCTGGGCTATACGGGCATCGAGGAGCAGGAGAAAATCCAGAAAAGCTCCGTAGGTGATATCTGCTCAAGGTTCTTTGACGTGGAGGGGCGCATTTGCAACCGTGACCTGGATGACCGCACCGTGGGCATTACCCTCAGCGAGCTGCGGGACAAGGAATTCAGCATCATGATTTCAGGCGGCGAGGCCAAAATCAACGCCATCAGGGCAGCCCTCAAGGGACGCTATGCCAATGTGCTGATTACCGACCAGTTCACCGGCAAGGCACTTTTGGAGGACTAAAAAAGCATTTGAACTACTCCCTCCTAACGCTTAGCGTTTGAGGAGGGAGATTCCCACTTCTACGAGAACAGCCTTCTGCCTTAGCAAAAGGTCTTACACACTCTCCGTGGGCGTTAATTTCCGTAGTTCCTACGG
>NZ_VUNR01000007.1 GCF_009695585.1 Anaerovibrio slackiae | reverse complement strand
GGAGCTGCCGGAGGCATAAGGCCAGCTTGAACGCCTGAAGGTTCAAGGCATGAACTTTGTTTACCACCTATTATTTCCCTACGTTGCCCCGCTTCCCCGGCGGGGCAATTTTAATATCGAAAGGAGCAAGCACATTCATGGAAGAAAAGCTTTTATCCGCCATTTCTACAGTGGGCTTCCCCATCGTTGTCTCCTGCTACCTGCTGGTAAAATTCCAAGCCACGCTGGACAGGTTTTCCAACAAAGTGGATGAGCTGATACTGGAACTGCGCAACGGCTATTATTATTTCAATCGCCCTAACACTGCTGCATAAACAGCAAAAAATTTAAAGCATGAAAAAAACTGGTATTTTCATTAACATATGAAAGTACCAGTTTTTTATTTTCTAGGGCTCAATTACAATTTTTTTAATCTTTTTAATCAGCAGACCTGATCAGCTTCAAAAGCTCCTCCGTCTTTTCCTGCAGCATCATCCTATCCCCCCGTGTCTCCACATTCAGCCTGATGACCGGCTCCGTGTTGGATTTCCTGATGTTGAATCGCCAGTCAGGATACGCTACAGACAATCCATCCGTATAATCCGCCTGCCCGTCAGCATATTTGGCCTGCACAGCACCTATGATTTCCTCAGCCGCCTGAACGCTGTCCACCTTGCTGTTAATCTCACCGCTGCATGGATACATCGCCATGCGCTCTGCCAAAAACGCGGAAAATTTCCGGCTCCCCTGCTGCAAAAGCTCCAGTACCAGCAGCCACGGAATCATGCCGCTGTCACAGTAGGCAAAATCCCTGAAATAATGATGGGCACTCATCTCGCCGCCATATACGGCATCAATCTCCCTCATCTTTGCCTTGATAAAGGAATGTCCGCTGCGGCAGAGCACCGCCTCACCGCCAAGGCTCCGGCAAATATCCCGGGTATTCCAGTACACCCTCGGGTCATGGATAATCCTCGCCTGTGGGAATTTTTTCAAAAATGCCTCTGCCAGAAGCCCCACCATGTAGTAGCCCTCAATCATGCTGCCATTTTCGTCAAACATAAAGCAGCGGTCAAAATCACCATCCCAGGCAATTCCCGCATCTGCCTTGTATGCCACTACCGCATCTGCCGTAGCGGCACGATTTTCCATCAGCAGGGGATTTGGCACCCCATTAGGAAAATTGCCGTCAGGAGTGTTATTTAGCTTGATAAATTCAAAAGGCAGCCTGCCTGCCAGGGCATCAATTACCGGCCCCGCCGCACCGTTGCCAGCATTGACCACGATGCGCAGCCGCCTGCCGCCTTCCTCTGCCCTGCGGCACATACCATCCATATCCACATAACTCAGCAGATGTTCAATATAATCCTGCAAAATATCAGCTTGCTCTACCATGCCTGCCTTCTCAGCAGGAGATTCTTCCTTCTGGTTCTGCTCCGGCTCCGCCCGGCAAAAACGCTCCAGCTCTTTCAGTCCGCTGTCCTTGGAAATAGGCCGTGCCCCGCCGCCTACCAGCTTAAAGCCATTGTAGGATTTGGGATTGTGGCTGGCCGTCACCATGATGCCGCCATCCAGCTTCCCATGGGCGGTGGCAAAATAAATCATCTCCGTGCCGCACTGACCGATATCCACCACATCACAGCCTGCTTCCGTCAGCCCCCTGACCAGTGCTTTCTTCAGTGACGGCCCTGACAGGCGTATATCATGCCCCACGGCAATCCTGAGCTGCCGCTTCTTTTCCCCATCACAGCCATCATTGCCATCTGCACCGCTGTTTATGCCACTGCTTTCGCTGCCATTTACAGCACTATATACATCATGTGCATTGCTATTTGCAGCACCGGCATCACCCTCCCCGGGCAGGGAGAGGATTTTTCTGAAATACCTGCCTATCCTATATGCCAGTTCCTCATTTACCTGAGTTGGGTAGATGCCGCGGATATCGCCACTGCCAAAGCAGCTTGTATCAGGCTCAAAATCATGCTTTATCTTGTCCCCAACGCTGATATCCTGTCCCAGCTGCACCTCCAGAAGCTTCAAGTCCGTGTCGGCAAATACCGTATGCTTGCAGCCGGACGGCAGCTTCACCACATCCCCGGGCTTGATATTCTGCATTTCCCCATCAATCACGGTGCGCCCGTAGCCTGACAGCGCAGTCCAGACCTCATCGCGGCACTGGTGGCTGTGGTAATTCATGCTGTGCCCCTGCTTCAGCATAACCAGCACAGTGAGGCTGCCAGCTTCCACGTGCATTACCCGGTAGCTTCCCCAGCTTTTTTCTGCAAACATCACCTGCTGGCTGATGCCATCCACATACGGCTTGATATAGGCACTCTGCTCCTTGTCGCTGACCAGTATCCCCTCCGGGGAGGCGGACACAACCACATTTTTCAGCCCCATGGCCAGCACCGGCACATCCAGGGCATTGATAACATGCACATTTTCGCAGGTATCATTGGTGATAACCTCGCCGATGGACTGCTCGTCCATAGCTTCCGTCAGTGTATTCCAGGTACCCAAATCCTTCCAGGTGCCTTGAAAGCGCATGACCTGAATCCGGGTCTCCTGCTCCACCACTGCATAGTCAAAGCTGATTTTCCTGAGGCCAGCGTACCTGTCCAGCAAATCACGATAATCCGCAAACTCAATCAGCTCATGAGCCTTGTCCATCAGATACCCCAGCCGGAAGGCAAAGACGCCCCCATTCCACAGCGCCCCCTGGCTGATGTACTCACCGGCAGTTTCCTTATCCGGCTTTTCCTTGAAGGTGCGCACCCTGCTGACCGCCTTGCCGTCCTCCGGGATGATATAGCCATACTTCTCGCTAGGATAGGCAGGCTCAATGCCCATCAGCACCAGATTGGCTTCTCCTGCCAGCACCTGCTCACAAAGCCCTGCAAAAGCGGCAAAATACTCATCCTCCACCAAAGGGTCCACCGGGCAGACCACCACCGGCTCATCCAGAGGCACCTGCCTGACATCTGCCAGATAGGCAGCAGACAAGGCAATAGCCGGAAAGGTATCCCTGCGGCATGGCTCCACGGAAATCCCCACCTTCTCCCCCAGCTGATTCAGTATAGAAGAAACCTGGGATTTCGAGGTAGCAATAGTCACATCCGCCTCAGGCAGAACACGCTTAATCTGTCCATACACCCGCTGCACCATGGATTCATACTGACCGGATTCATTTTTAAAGATTTTTATAAACTGCTTGGAACGGATGTCGTTTGACAAAGGCCACAGCCTCTTGCCCGAACCGCCAGATAATAAAACTATATGCATGCCACAAGCCTCTCATTAAATTAAACTATACTTTCACTATTCCCCTGTCTCATCGCTCCGCCCGGACAGGATTGTGCAAAAAATCCTCATATGCCAACCTGATGCCATCTTCCAGCTCCGTCCGATAAGTCCATCCCAGCTGTGCCGCCTTGGATACATCCAGCAGCTTGCGCGGCGTTCCGTTAGGCCTGGAGGTATCCCACAGGATTTCCCCCTCATAGCCCACTACCTTTGCCACCAGCTCCGTCAGCTCCCTGATGCTGAGTTCCTTGCCGGTACCTGCATTGACGGTCTCGTTGCCGCTGTAATTGTTCATCAGGAACACACAGAGATTGGCCAAATCGTCCACATACAAAAACTCACGCAGGGGGCTGCCGTCACCCCAGCAGGTAACGCTGGCCGCCCGGCTTTCCTTGGCCTCATGGAACCTGCGAATCAGCGCAGGCAGCACATGGCTGTGGGTAGGATGATAATTGTCATTTGGCCCGTAGAGATTGGTGGGCATTACCGAGATATAGTCCGTGCCGTACTGCTTATTCAAGAACTCGCAATATTTCAGGCCGCTGATTTTGGCCAGTGCGTATGCTTCATTGGTCTTTTCCAGCTCACTGGTCAAAAGGCAGCTTTCCTTCATAGGCTGGGGTGCCAGGCGTGGATAGATGCAGGATGAGCCCAGAAATTCCAGTTTCTTGCAGCCATGCTGCCAGGCGGCGTGGATAACGTTCATCTCCAGCATCATATTTTCATACATAAAATCAGCCAGAGCCTCGCTGTTGGCTACAATGCCCCCCACCTTGGCAGCCGCCAGGAAAACATATTCCGGCTTCTCCTCAGCGAAAAACGCCTCCACCTCTGCCTGGCGGCACAAATCCAGCTCCCTGTGGGTGCGGGTAATAATATCCGCATATCCCTGCCGCTTCAGCTCCCTGACAATGGCAGAGCCCACCATGCCCCTGTGACCGGCCACATAAATTTTTGCATTCTTTTCCATCACAAACTGCATCCCCCAATTACCAACACACCATCATTTAATAATGCCTTTTTCCAAAAACTCAGCCAGATTGGCATGCTCCCTGATTCGCTCATCCGCCACCTTTTCCATATCGTGCCTTACCATGATGGCCACAAGCTCCTCAAAAGTGGTCTTCTGGGGATTCCAGCCCAGCACAGTTCTTGCCTTGGTCGGGTCCCCCCAGAGGTTTACCACATCGGTAGGACGATAAAAATCAGGTGACACCTCAATCACCACCCTGCCGGTGGCCTTGTCGATGCCTTTTTCCTCCATGCCGCTGCCGGAAAATTCCAGCTCAATGCCGGCATGATGGAAGGCCAGCTGGCAAAATTCCCTGACGCTGTGCTGCACGCCGGTAGCTATCACAAAATCCTCCGGCTTTTCCTGCTGCAAGATCAGCCACATGCACTCCACATAATCCTTGGCATAGCCCCAGTCACGCAGGCTGTCCAGATTGCCAAGATACAGCTTGTCCTGCTTGCCCTGGGCAATGCGGGCAGCAGCCAGGGTAATCTTTCTGGTAACAAAGGTCTCACCCCTGCGCTCCGATTCATGGTTGAACAAAATGCCGGAGCAGGCATACATGTTATAAGCCTCACGATACTCCTTGGTAATCCAGAAGCCGTACTGCTTGGCAACAGCATAAGGACTGTATGGGTGAAATGGCGTATTTTCATTCTGGGGCACTTCCTCCACCTTGCCATAAAGCTCTGAGGTGGATGCCTGATAAATCCGGCAGGTAGCAGCCAGGCCGCATAGCCTTACTGCCTCCAAAATGCGCAGTACCCCGGTGGCATCCACATCTGCCGTAAACTCAGGCGCATCAAAGCTGACCTGCACATGGCTCTGTGCCGCCAGGTTGTAAATCTCATCAGGGCGCACACTGCTGATCACAGCCATCAGCCCCATGGAATCCCCCATATCCCCATAGTGAAGGTGGAATTTCTCTTTTCCCTCCAAATGAGCAATCCTCTCCCGATAATCCACCGAAGAACGGCGGATTATGCCATGCACATCATATCCCTTCTCCAGCAAAAACTCTGCCAGATAAGAGCCATCCTGGCCGGTAACGCCTGTAATCAACGCTTTCTTCATCCCAATACCTCTTTTCCAATTTTTCCCAAAATCCCGCTGTCCTGGCACTAATAGCACTAATATGGCACTCACATGACACTCACATGACGCTCATAGCAGAAACTCCACCACTAGCCAAAACAGCCGCAACATCATCACAAATTCTTATGAAAATCATTGTAAAAAAATAAATGCCCCGGCAGAAGGGCATTTTTCGATAAGAATTAGCACAATATTGACTTTATGCAGATATAGAAATATTATTTTAGCAAACTCAACACAAACTCATATTTCTGCCAAAGCAAAAAAAGTGCAACCTGTAGTACATCCAGATTACACTTCATGCTTGCATACTATAATATTACCTAGCAATGTTTCTATACATCAATGCTTTTTCAAAAGGTACTGGCGGATTCGGCCCAGATTGTTGAAGATGCGCAGTCCCAGTGCCAGAAGGGCCACATAATAAAGATCAATGCCCAGGTGGTCGCCTACATAGACCAAAAATGCTGCCAGCAAAGCGTTGGAAAAGAAGCCGGAGATAAAAATCCTGTCATCAAAGGTGCCCTCGCTGGCTGCCCTGATACCGCCAAATACCGAGTCAAGGGAGGCCAGCAGGGCAATGGAAAACAGCTTGGAGTACGCCACAGGAATACTCCAAGGGAAAAGAAAGCCCAGCACGATACCCAGGCACAGGCCCACAATTGCTAAAATCATTTTTCTTCCTCCTGCTCTGCTGCTGCCGTGGCATACTTGTAGCGCATGACATTCTTGTATGCCGGTATCCACACCTTGCCGGAGCTGGCCAGCTCCATGTGGATACCCCACACCTTCAGGGTATCAGCCACGCCTCCCCGCATGTTGACGGCATTTTCCAAATCCTTGATGTTGCCGATGGCACGGATCTCAAAAGGCGGTGCCGAGCGCACATTGTTCACCGATACCGTAGGCCCGGCACAGCGTATTTCCGAATTTGCCGTCAATCTCTGGCCATTGAGGGAGATGGCTTCCGCCCCTGCTGCCCGCAGCTCATTGACCACCTTCAGCAAATCCTCATCGTGTACCAGATAGAGATTGGGATCATCTGCCTTTTTCAGCTCCTGGGCGCCCTTGCTGCTGTCATCAATGGTGATAATCACCCCCGGGCCTTCCAGTGCCATGCTGCCGGACATCATCAGCATGTCCTCGCTGAGCTTGCAATCCTTGCCTGCTGCAGTGCTGCCTTTCAGCTCCTGCAGCTCGCTGCGCAAATCCTCGTTTTCACTCTCCAGTGCTTGGAGCCTCTCCGTCAGCACCTCTACGCGCTGCAGGGGTGCGGCAGATTTTATGTCCTGGGTTGTCCGGAACTGAACAGCCAGCATGAAGCCAAGTACCATACATACGCAGGCTATGGAAAGCCGCCCTCTTTCTATATGCATCCCCATCGTCTCCTTCTTACTGACGCAGCCGCACAGAATACACATCAAACCTGGCATCCACATAAGCAATAGGATGCTTCGTCTGCTGCAGCTCGCTAATCACACTCTTGGTAACCTCAATCTTGCTGTCCAGCCTGTCCAGCGCCCCCAGGCGTATCTGCACGGAACCGGCATAGAGCATTACATCCTCCGGGTTGGTGATGTTAATCTCTGACAGGCTCTTGACTGTATTTTCTCCCACGGCATCCAGGAAGGACAGCACCTTGCCTACCTGCTCATCGGCCACCACATCGCCCACGAACAAATCCGCCACCCCGGCGCCGCTGATCATAGGCACCGGCATGTCCCGCAGGGTGCGGTGGGCATCCAGCACGATACCGCCCTTGCCCAGCTCCAGATAACCATAGTCACATTTTATCATAGCAAGCGGGATTCTTTCTGAAATGCTGATATCCAGCTGGCTGGGAAAAGAACGCTGCACTACCGCCTGCTCAATGCGCAAATCCTTGGTCAGGCTGCGCTTGATTTCATCAGTCTGCAGCTGAAAAAGGTTTTCCCCCAGCCTGATGCCTGCAATGCGGATAATATCCTCATCCTGCACGAAGCGGTTGCCCTGAATATTCACGGTCTTCAACACAAATATGGGTGAAAGAGCGCACGCCAATATGCCAAGCACCACGATCAATCCCACCAAAAGGGTTGCCACGGAGCCCTGGGAAATCATTTTATGCTTTTTTCCGTCCACTGCTCATCCATCCTTTTCTGCTATTCTTCTCTGCTCCCCATTTCTGGGAACCTTTCCCGATATCCATCTGCTGGAATCAAGGCTCACAGCCTGCCGTCATCAAGGCTCGTAGCCTGCCATGGCCAAAATCCTGGCACACAGCTCAGGGAACTCAATGCCTGCCGCCCGGCCTGCATCCGGCACCAGGGAAGTCTCTGTCATGCCCGGGATGGTATTCACCTCGATGACATACGGCTGATTGTCCTCCCCCAGCATGAAATCCACTCTTGCCATGCCGCTGCAGCCGCAGACAGCAAAGGCGCGGATGGCAATCTCCTTGACCTTTTTGGTCACTTCCTCCGGCAGCGGTGCCGGGATGATGTGGGTTGAAGCCCCCACCTTGTACTTGGTCACATAGTCATACCTGCCGGTTACAGTAGTAATCTCGATAATCGGCAAAGCCTCCTGCTTTTCCTCGTTGCCCCAGACGGCAACGGTCAACTCCCTGCCCTTGATGAATTCCTCTACCAGCACTTCCCTGTCATACTTGAATGCCTCAGAAAGAGCTGCTTCCAGCTCCTCCGCCTTTTCCACAATGACTACGCCGATGCTGGAGCCCTGGGAAGAAGCCTTGACTACTACAGGCACGCTGAATTCCTGCAAAATCTCGCCTGTCAGGTCGCGCTTTTTAAACTCATATCTGAAATATGTATGTGCTTTCGGGGTAGGAATCCCCTCTGCCATAAAGAACCGCTTGGTTGCCACCTTGTCCATGGTAACGGCTGCTGCCATGACGCCGGAGCCGGTATATGGAATACCCATCATCTCAAGGGTGCCCTGAATGATGCCGTCCTCGCCGAACTTGCCATGGAGGGCGTTAAACACGAACTCCGCGCCGCTGGCCTTTATGTCATTGGCAAAGGTGGCAGGGTTCAGCTCCAATCCCTCTGCATTGTATCCTTTTGCTTTCAGGGCTTCGAGGATTGCGGTGCCGCTGCGGCGTGATACCTCCGCCTCCGTTGATGGGCCGCCCATGACTACTACGATTTTTTTCATAAATATTCTCCTATGCTTTATTTCTGCAATAAATCTACGAGGGTTTCGCCGCACTTGACAATATCACCGGCACCCATGGTCATAATCAAATCTCCCGGCTGGGCGATGGATTTCAGATACCCGGCAATCTCCTTCTTGTCCTGGATATACACCGCCTGCTGGCCGGTCTGCTCCCTGACTTCCTTCACCAGAAGCTCTCCGTCAATGCCCGGAATCGGGTCCTCACCCGCAGAATACACATCTGTCAGCACCAGCACATCACAGCCCTGGAAGCAGCTGCCGTACTCCTTCTGCAAAAGCTGGGTGCGGCTGTAGCGATGAGGCTGGAAAGCACAAATCAGCCGCTTGGGCTGAGTCTGGCGGGCTGCCTTCAATGTAGTGGCAATCTCCGTCGGATGATGGGCATAATCATCCACCACCCAGATGCCGTCAACCTTGCCCTTGGTCTGGAAGCGGCGCTTGGCTCCGTTGAACATAGTCAGGCCTTCCGCCATCTGCGCTACGGTCAGCCCCAGCTGCAAGCCCGTCACCACGGCAGCCATGGCATTGAGTACATTGTGGCGTCCCGGCACATGTAGCTTCACCTTGCCAAGATTTTCTCCCTTGTGGATAACATCAAAGGAAGTCCCCTCCACGGAGCTCTCAATATTTGCAGCCTGATAATCAGCCTCGCCGCACTCAATTGCATAGGAGATAATCCGCGCCCTGAACTTATTGTTATCCTTATTTTCTTTTACAATATTGCGAATATTTTCATTGTCAAAGCACACAACCCCGAAGCCCTCAGGGCGAATCTGGCCGAGGAACTGGGTAAATGCCTTGATGATATTCTCCATGGTGCCATAATGGTCCATGTGGTCATTCTCCACATTGGTCACAATGCCCACATAAGGATAATACTTCAGGAAAGTGCCATCGCTTTCATCTGCCTCGGACACCAGGTAATCGCTCTTGCCCAGCTTGGCGTTGCTGCCCAGGTAATCCACCTCGCCGCCGATGATGATGCTTGGTGATACTCCCTCATAATCAAGGGCCACCCCCAGCATGGAGGTAGTGGTAGTCTTGCCGTGGGCACCTGCTACGGCAATGCCTTTGCAGTTATTGATGAGGTAGGCATTCACATCGGAGCGGTGCAGCCGCCTGAGTCCCAGCTTCTTGGCCTCCACCACCTCGGGATTTTCCTCCCTGATGGCGGTGGAAACCACGATGGCCTCCGCCCCATGCACGTTCTCAGCCTTCTGCCCGATAAATATCCGTGCGCCTAAATCCCGCAGCACACCTGTCATAACAGACTCCTTTACATCGGAGCCGGACACCTGGTAGCCCTTCTCCACCAGGATTTTGGCCAGTGCGCTCATGCCTGCGCCGCCAATGCCTACAAAATGCACTTTATTTATACCATCTAACACGAAAACTCTCTCCTTTACTGCCTGTTTCTCGCCAGTTCCAAAATCATCTCGGCTATGGTATCCGCCGCCTGCGGCCTGCCCAGGGACCTGCTGGCTGCCGCCATTTTGCGCAGGGTGCCCTGGTCTTCCAGCAGGTCATCAATAGTCTCAATCAAAAGCTCCGGGCTGATATCCTTGTTCAGGATAACCCTTGCCGCCCCGGCCTTTTCCACCGCCCGGGCATTGTGCTCCTGATGATTTTCCGCCGCATAAGGATAAGGAATCAAAATCGCCGGAATCCCCTTGGCCGTCAGCTCCGCCAGCCCCGTAGCACCTGCACGGAACACTGCCAGGTCAGCAATGGACATGGCCTGGGGCATGTTGTACAGGTATGGCACCACCTGCAAGTTGCAGGCTTTCTCCAAATCCACCCCGGCTGCCCGGAGGCGGCTCATGATATCCTCGTACTCTCCCTTGCCGGTAGCATGGAGGATCTGCACATCACGACGTCCGGCATAATGCTTCAGCACATCCACCATGGCACGGTTGATGCTCCTGGCACCCCGGCTGCCTCCTGACACCAGGATGGTCTTCCTGCCCGGCAGCAAATCAAATGCCTCATAGTCCCCCTCCTGCCGCGGGGCCATTACCTCTGCGCGGATAGGGTTGCCGGTAAATTCCACCTTGCCAGCCGGAAAATGCTTGCTTGCCTCCTGATAGCCGGTGGCAATCCTATCCACAAATTTGGCCAAGATTTTGTTGGTAATCCCCGGAATGACATTCTGCTCCTGAATCAGGGACGGAATCCCCAAAAGGCCTGCCGCCATCAGCACAGGGCCGCATACATAGCCGCCGGTGCCGATGACCACATCCGGCTGAAATTTTTTCACAATGCCCATGGCCTTGCCTACGCCCTTTATCGCCCTGGCAGCCCTCAGGATATTCTCCGGGCTGAGGCTCCTCTTGAAGCCCTGCAAATCCACCGTTGCAAAGGGTATCCCCTCTTTAGGTATAATATCAGCCTCCAGCCCTGCATGAGTGCCCACATACAGCACTTCCAGCCTGTCAACCTTCTTTTCCAATGTCCGAATCAGTGTCAGGGCCGGATAAATATGACCGCCCGTGCCGCCACCCGAAACAATAATCTTCATCTTCATATACTCCATACAGCAAATAATTAATCACTACTCAAAAAGCTGCCAATGCTTCAATCTATGGCAATCAATTATCTGCCAATGCCTTGACCAGCCGCTTGAAGTCCCTGCCCCTGGCCTCGAAGCCCTCATACATGTCAAAGCTTGCACAGGCAGGAGACAGCAGCACGGTCTGAGGCGGCCCGGCAATGGCATGAGCCGTCTTCACAGCCTCCTCCATGGAGTAGCCGGCCTCATGAATATGCTCTGCCGGATACCCCAGCTTCAGGGCATTCTCCTTGAAGCGTGCCGCAGCATCTCCCACCAGAATCAGCTCATCCACACGCTCCTTCACCAAGGTCATAAAATCCGTCAAGTCAGTCATCTTGTCATCGCCACCGGCAATCAGCACGATGTGTCCGTCAAAGCTTTCCAGTGCCTTGATGGAGGAATCAGTATTGGTAGCCTTGGAATCGTTGTAGTAGGAAACACCGGCAATAGTTGCCACCGGCTCAATACGGTGCTCTACCCCGGCAAATTCCTTCAACACATCAATAATCTTCGGGATCCTGGCCCCTGCCAAAAAGGCGGCAGCAGCCGCAGCCAAAGCGTTTTCCACATTGTGGCCGCCCTTGATTTTCAGCTCATCGGTACGGCAGAGGCGGCAGGTCTGTCCCTTCCAGACGATGGTCAGCCAGCCATCCTGCACAAAAGCACCTTCCTCCAGCTTTTTCAGGCGGCTGAAGAAAAATACCTGTCCCTTGGCACGGTTTGCCATATCACGTGTTTTGTCGTTATCATAATTCAGCACCAGGTAGTCCTCCGGCGTCTGCTGGGAGAACATCTTCTCCTTCATCTGCTGATAAACCTCAAGGCTGCCGTGGCGCACCACATGGTCAGGGGTAACGTTCAGCACCACTGCCACATGAGGCCGGAAATTGGTAGTGGCCTCCATCTGGTAGCTGGAAATCTCCGCCACTACGCAGCTGCCCTCACCGGCCTGTACCGCCTGCTCGCAGAGAGGGATGCCGATATTGCCGCCTACACCGGCATTTTCATACCTGGTCTTCATGAGCTCCCCCAGCAGGGTAACGGTAGTGGTTTTGCCGTTGGTGCCGGTTACTGCCAAAATAGGGGATTTTGCCAGCTCGTATGCTACCTGCACCTCGGTTACAACGCTGATGCTGCGCTTGTACGCCTCCTGCACCAGAGGCACCTTCACAGGTACCGCAGGGGAAAGGATTACCATGTCCACCCCATCCAAGAGGCTCGCAGCCTGAGGGCCAAATACCAGCTCCACACCGGCAGCCCGCACGTCAGACAGGTCATATTTCAAGTCCTTCTCAGCCTTGGCATCGCTCAGGACGACCTTTGCCGCCCCCAGCTTCTTGGCAAGCTTGGCTGCCGCATTGCCGCTGATGCCTACGCCTACCACCAGTACATTCTTATTTGCAAAATCCATCATTTTTGCCAGATCCTTCCTAATAATATCAACTTATAACTTATAAATTTATAAGTTATAAGTTATAAATCATAAATAGTTAATCATTAATGTTCAGCTTCTAATTATCCTATCTGGAAAAGCAGCAGGCCGCAAAGTCCGCCAATCAGCCCTCCCAGCCAGAAACGCCACACAACCTTCTTCTCCGACCAGCCCTTCAGCTCAAAGTGATGGTGAATCGGGCTCATCAAAAATACCCGCTTGCCCCTGGTCTTGAAGGAAGTCACCTGAATAATAACGGACATGGCCTCGCAGACAAAGATAATGCCGATTACCGCCAGCAGCACCTCCGTATGAGTGAGGATGCCCACTGCCGCAATGGCACCGCCCAGGGCCAGGGAGCCGGTATCACCCATAAAAATCTTTGCCGGGTGGTAGTTGTACTTCAAAAAGCCCAGGCAGGCACCTGCCATAGCCCCGCAGAAAACTGCCAGCTCCAGCTTGTCCAGCCACAGGCAGATGAGCATGTAGGAAAGAGCCGCCACAATCACCGTGCCGGAGGCAAGGCCGTCCAAGCCGTCCGTAAGGTTCACTGCGTTGCTGGTTCCCACCAGCACGAACAGCAGCAGGGCATAAAAGCCAATGCCCAGGTCAATATTGCCGGCAAAAGGCACCCACAAATCCGTAGGCAGCCCTGCATAGTACGCCACCAGCACCGCGATGATAATCTGCCCCAAAAGCTTCTGCTTCGCCTTCAGGCCCAGGTTCTGCTTCTTCACCACCTTGATGTAATCATCCAGGAAGCCCAGCAGAAAATGCCCCAGCATAATCCCCAGTGCCAGCGTCAGCTCCAGGGTAAAGGGACAGATGACCAATGAAGCAACCGCAATGGACAGGATAATCATGATGCCCCCCATGGTAGGGGTGCCGCTCTTGGCCTGATGGCTCTTGGGACCCTCCTCCCGGATGCTCTGACCGAATTTCAGCTTGTGGAGCTCAGGGATAAGCCGCGGCGCCATTGCCGTCACCAGCCCTGCCGCCAGGATAACGGCTGCCAGGGGATACGTTATATATTCCATGAAAAAATAATACCTCCAATATTACAGCAAATCTATTATTGTTTCCATCTTCATGCCGCGGGAGCCTTTAAAGAGTATGGTGTCCTCCGGCTGCAAAAGCTCACGGAGCTTTGCTGCGGCTTCCTCATGGGTATCAAAGGAATAGACTGCCTCAAGCCCGGCTTCCCGTGCCCCCCTGGCAATCTCCCTGCCCATTTCCCCCAAGGTAATCAGGCCGCATACACCGGCTGCCGCCGCCTGCTGCCCCACCTTCTGATGGGCAGCCACAGCCACATGCCCCAGCTCCAGCATATCGCCCAGCACAGCGATGGAACGCTTTCCCTTGTCAGCGGCAATCTCCTTCAGGGTAGTGAGGGATGCCTCCATGGACATAGGGCTGGCATTGTAGGCATCATTGATGATGTTATACGCCCCTATGCGCTTGCATTCAAAGCGCATGCCCGTCATCTCAAGGCTCTCCAGCCCCTCGGCAATCTGCTCTGCCGTCAGCCCCAGCACATGGCCTGCTGCCACAGCCGCCAGGGCATTGGATACATTGTGCCTGCCCAGCATCGGGATGGAAAGCTGCTTCTGCTCCCCCTCCCTGCCGATGCGGCACTGGAAAAAGGTCTTGCCTGCATGGCTTATCAGGGCTGCCGCCTTGATGTCCGCATCATTGTCAATGCCAAAGGTCACGATTCTCACGCCAGCCTTTGCCTTGTCCTTCATGGCAGCGGTATAAGGATTGTCGTTGTTCAAAATCACCGTGCCACCGGCAGGAACAGCCTCTACCAGCTCTGCCTTGGCCTTGGCAATATTTTCAATGGAGCCCAGAAGCTCAATATGGGTTTCCCCCACGTTGGTCACAATGCCGATCTCCGGGGCCGCAAAAGGTGCCAGGGCTGCAATCTGCCCCAGGCCCCGCATGCCGATTTCCACCACAGCCGCCCTGTGCATATCGTTCAGCTGCAGCAGGGTATAAGGCATGCCGATTTCGTTGTTGAAATTGCCCTGGGTTTTCAGCACCGGGAACCGGGCTGACAGCACCGCCGCCGTCATGTCCTTGGTAGTGGTCTTGCCGTTGGAGCCGGTAATGGCAATCACAGGAATGTCAAACTTCCTGCGCCAGAAAGCCGCCAGCTGCTGATAGGCCAGCTGGGTATCGGCCACAGCCTTGATAAGGGTTGCCCCGAACTCTCCCGGCTGCTGCTTGTACTCACTGCCCACCAGCACACCGGCTGCCCCCTGCTCTACCGCCTGGGCAGCAAAATCCTCGCCGTTGAACCGCTCCCCCTTCAGTGCCACGAACAGCGCCCCCGGCACAATCTTCCTGGTATCCGTCACAATATCGGTAAACTGCGTCTTTACCTGCTCAAGGACTGCACACCTTTGCAGGGCATGTATCACATCATCCAAAGAAAATGCTGGCATAAAATATCTTACTCCCCTTTGCTCCCGTTTTTCTCCTGCGCCGCCCGGATAGCCTCCAGAGCAACCTCTTTATCGTCAAAATGAATTGTCTTATCCGCCAAAATCTGATAATTCTCATGGCCCTTGCCGGCAATGATGACAATATCATCCTTCTCCGCCAGCTCAACAGCCCGGAAGATTGCCTCCCTGCGGTCAATAATCGCCTCATGAGGCTTGGTGCCGATTTTTTCCTCCACACCGGCCTCCACCATGCCGAGAATCCGCTGTGGATCCTCGCTGCGTGGATTGTCCGAGGTTGCCACCACATAGTCAGACAGCTCTGCCGCAATCCTGCCCATGATAGGCCGCTTGGTGTTGTCCCTGTCACCGCCGCAGCCAAAGACCGTAATAATCCGCTTTTTGGCAATCTGCCGTGCCGTGTGCAGGATATTTTCCAGGCCGTCAGGGGTATGGGCATAATCAACTATCACGGCAAAGTCCTGACCGCCCCGCACCAGCTCAAAGCGTCCCGGCACCGAGGTAAATTCCTCCATGCATGCCTTGATAATAGGGGCAGGCACTCCCTCTGCCATGGCAGCTCCCACAGCCGCCATTACATTGTACACGTTGAAGATGCCGGTAATCTGCAATTTCAGCGGCAGACGGGACTCGCCCACCCTGATGTCAAACTCCGCGCCCCCTGCCAGCACCTGAATATTCTCCGCCTTCAGCACCGCATCCTGATGGATGGCGTAGGTAATATGGCGGCAGTCAGCAGCTGCCAGCATGTCCTGCCCGGCGGCATCATCAACATTCACCACCGCAGTCTTGCCGTTCTTTACCCCCGGCCTGGCTACCAGGTCAAAGAGGATGGTCTTGGCCTTCTTGTAGTTCTCCAAGGTCTTGTGGTAATCCAGATGGTCCTGGGTAAGATTGGTGAACACGGCTGTATCAAACTCGATGCCTGCCACCCGGTTCTGATCCAGGGCGTGGCTGGAAACCTCCATCACCACATAATCCATGTTGGCATCACGCATCATGGCAAGGGTACGCTGCAAATCCACCACATCCGGCGTAGTATTGTGAATAGGCAGCACCTCATCCTCAATCATAATCTGAATGGTGCCGATAAGCCCCACACGACAGCCCATGCGCCGCAGCATGGCCCGGAGCATATAGCTGATGGAGGTCTTGCCATTGGTGCCGGTAATGCCTATCACCCGCATGCTGCGAGCCGGATAATCGTGAAAATACGGCACAATGGCATGCAGTGCCTGCTTCAGATCCGGCACCCGGAGCACCGCCATTCCCTCCGGGGCTTCCATCTCACGCTCCGTAATAATCGCCACAGCACCCTTTTCCCGTGCCTGGGGGATAAATTTGTGCCCATCCACATGAACGCCCTCCATGCAGACAAACAACGCCCCCTCACTAATCTTGCGGGAATCATGCTCTATATCCTTGATTTCCAAATCCTGATTGCCAATAATCTCAGCCCCGGCTGCCAGGGCAGCCAGCTGGCCCAATGTCTTTGCCATAAAAGCTTTACCTCCATATAACATTTCAGATAGCATTTCAGCATACGAGTTAGATTTTAACTTATATATTATATAACCATTTCCCGTTGCTGTGAAGCTTTATTTGCCACAAAAAAGCTGGATACTGCACATCAGCCCTTACTGACGTACAACATCCAGCTTTTCATAAGCCAAAAAACAAATCATTTTACCCTCTGCCCGGCAGCATCCTGCCACCAGCACGATAACCTGCCGCCATCACTTGCCCTCGGCAAAATAAACCTGCTCGGACACGCCCATGCCCAGCTTCTGCTCCGCAATCTCCTTGACACGGGTGGGATTCTTCAGCTGCGCATTGGCAATCCTCAGCCTGGCATTCTCCGCCTCCAGCTTCGCCGCCTCGGTACGCATCTGGACAATCTCAAAGCCCCTGCCTGCAATCACGCTGCTGCGTGCCGTAATAAACACCGCCAGCACCGATACCACTATCAGCAGGATAGCCATCCTGCTGCGGAGGTTATTACGCTTTACAATCCTCCGCCTGATAAGCCGATTCTGCTCATACTGCCGATGCTGCCGATGAGCAGTCACCTGCTGCCGGGGAAGCTCCTCGTAATATTCTTCCTCCTCAAGCTGTCTTGCCAGCATAAGACAACCTCCTTCCCTAAAACTTCCTTGCAATAATCCCTAAAAAACTAACACCAAAACATCAAACCTAAACTATTCTTAGAAGCACTGCCCCTAAAACACCGCTTCCCAAAAATATCCTCATCAGAGCTTTTCCGCAATTCTCAGCTTGGCACTCTTGGAGCGGGAATTACGCTCCAGCTCATCCCTTGAGGCTGCCGTGCCCTTCACCAGAAGCTTTACCTCCGGCTTGTGACCGCAGGTGCACACTGGCAGCCGGGGCGGACAGATACATCCCCTGGCCATTTCCTTCAGCACATTCTTGGCAATCCTGTCTTCCAAAGAATGAAAGGTGATAATGGCAATCCTGCCCCCGGGCTTCAGATGGGAAACCGCAGCGCGGAAGGAATTTTCCAGAATCCCCAGCTCATCATTCACCTCGATGCGCACTGCCTGAAAAATCCTTTTGGCCGGGTGCCCTCCCTTGGCATTCCTCACTGCCGCCGGAACAGCCCTCTTGATGATATCCACCAGCTCACCGGTAGTCTCCACCGGCTTTTCCCTGCGGGCTGCTACAATAAACTCAGCAATCCGCTTTGACCAGCGTTCCTCGCCGTACTCCCTAAATATACGGTTCAGCTCATCTGCATCGTAGCCGTTCACCACATCATAGGCACTAAACTCTGCCTGCTGGTTCATGCGCATATCCAGCGGGGCATCCTGCATATAGGAAAATCCCCTGTCAGCCGTATCCAGCTGATGGGAGGAAACCCCCAGATCAAACAGCACACCATCCACCTTGTCAATGCCCAGCTCCGCCAGCACATTCTCCAGCCTGCTAAAATTGCTTTTAACAATATCCACGCGGCACCTGCAATCAGCCAGCCTTTCCCTGGCTGTCTCAATGGCGGCCGTGTCCTGGTCTATGCCCACCAGCCTTCCCTCTGCCATGAGCATATCCGCTATCAGCCGGGAATGACCGGCACCGCCCAGCGTACAGTCCACATAGATGCCTTCCCTGCTGGTCACCAGCCCGGAGACGGTCTCCTCCGGCATTACGCTAATATGATGAAACTCCATGCGAACTCCTTATATTCCCAAATCCGCCAATGTTTCCGCAATGCTGGAAACGGACGGCGTGATTTCCTCGTTGTACTTGAGCCATTCTTCCTTGCCCCACAGCTCTATGCGGCTGGAGACGCCAATCAGCACAACTTCCTTCTGCAAGCCGGCATAGGCGCGCAAAGTGGCAGGAACCAGAAAACGCCCCTGCTTGTCACATTCCAGCTGCCGTGCCCCGGAAAAAAAGAAGCGGACAAAAGCCCGCGCCTCCGCCTTGGCAAGAGGAAGCTGCTTCAGCTTGTTGGACAGGTTCTCCCATTCCGAGGTGGTGTAGAGGAACAGGCAGTTGTCCAACCCTTTGGTGATAATGAAGCTCTCGCCTAATTCCGAGCGAAAATCAGCAGGCAGTATAACCCTGCCCTTGGCATCAATAGAATGCATATACTCGCCCATAAGCATACTTCCTCACCACCTTCATGGATATGTTACCACATTCCACCACTTTTTGCCACTTTTTTGGTAGTTCATGCAGCAATTATTCATTTTTTACTGCAAAATGAGTACAATCTCCTAGAAAAATACATCTTTTTCTCTATGAAAGCATCAATAAATATACAGTGCTGCCTGATGAAAAGAATCCCATAGCATAGCATGGGATAGCACAGAATAGCATGAGATGAGATGAGATAACATAGCACAGCATGGGATAGCAGCCCATCATCCAGCAAAATAACCATAATCAAAAGAGGCTGCCTGACGGTCAGCCTCCAAAAGAAACAAGCAGATATGAAATTGCATTGCTAGCTATGAAACTTCGTTATGCTGCCTCAGGGGCAGACTCTGCCTCCTCCCTCTGCTGATAAGGAGCCTTGCTGTCAGATACCAGCACAAAGGCACCAAACAGGGTAAAGGAGCCCACCACTGCTCCCAGGAACAGATAGGTGCTAGGGAAGCCGATGCTGTCATAGAAGGAGCCTACAACCGGCGAAAGGATAGCAGCCCCCAGCTGATTGGACAGCTGATAGCCTACCAGATACATTACAGAAGCCAGGCGGTTGTCAAAGTTTTTGGCAATGTACTTGAACACAGCTACCAGCAGCAAAGACAGCTCTACGGCATGCAAAAGCTTGATAGCAGAAATGCCGATGGTATTTACCACCACGCCGGAGCCTACCATACGGCAGGTCATAATGGTACCGGCAAGAATCAGGCTGCGCTTTGCTCCCAGCTTGTTGACAAAATACGGTGCCGCAAACATGGCAGCAGCCTCCAAAAATACCTGGAAGGAATTCAGGTAGCCAAAAGCCTCGTTGCCCTCTGCCTCAGTAGGAAACAGGGAAGCATAATAGATGGCAAACTGCTGGTCAAACACGCTGTACACGCAGGCAGAGCCCAGAATGAAAATCATGAACAGCCACACATTCTTAATCTTGAACAGTGCCTTGACATCTGCCAGAGAAATATTGTTCTTCTGTGCAATCTCCAAATCAGCTGCCTTCAGCCGGGTGGTATAGAGAATAGCTGCCAGCGGCAGGGACATGATGGATGCCAGGATAAAGATATAGCTAGGATTGAGATTGAACACCAGCCCGGCAGCAAAAATACCTACCGCTGCACCTAGGGAGCCCCAGCAGCGGGCGCGGCCAAACTCAAAATCATTGCTGCGTCCTGCCTTCTCCACAAAGGACTCAATAGCTGCCACGCCTGCATTGTAGGCAATAGCCATGAACAGGGCGCCAGCCACTACGCCGGCAAAGAAGAAGCTTTCCAAAAGGGGCTGATAAACCAGCAGGAAAAAGGGTGCTGTCATAGCCACGCAGAAGTTAATAAAGCCCAAAAGATGCTTCCTAAGGCCGATGCGGTCAGAAATATAGCCGTATATAGGCTGGAATGTCATAGCAGCAATGGCGTTGGCAGCATAAATCGTGCCAATCTGGGCACCGCTCAGATGCAGCACCTGCTTGAACCAAATAGGCATAAAGGCAAGAAAGACCAGCCAGCAGAAGAAAAAGGTAAACAAAAAGCTGCTCAGGCGCAGGTATACAGAATTTTTCATTTTTATAACCCCTCTATTACATTATATACATATTATATGCAAAACTTGTGCCAAACTTAAATGATTTTCCATCAAAACCCCACAAAGAAAAATCACATGTCAGCCAGCTGATAGAAAGTACCCCGCTCCATCAGCACAGAGCCCCCCTGAGGCTCAAAAATCACTGCCCTGTCCTCCATCTGCGGATAATACCTGGTGCTGAACACCAAATCACCATCATTGATGAAGAACTCAAGGGAAGAATTATCCTTGAACACCCGCAGGGAAATATGCTTCGTGCCGTCTGCCAGCTGCCCCCTGCGCTCCTCGCTTCTGCCGCTCATAGGAGACTTTCTGGTAAGGCGGACGCTGCCGCTTGCCTTCTCAATCAACAGGCTCACAGCGATGGACGCGCCATCACAAAAATGCACAGCCAGCCCCTCTGCGGAGGTCAAATCGAAATCCGCGCACAGCTCCCCTGCCGGCAGATTCCAGCGTTCAAAGGAACATTCCTCACTAAAGGCGCAGGCATTCTCCACATAAGCCTCCTGCCGCAAGGACTCCAGCTCCGCTGCCGGCGTGGATACAACCCTGCCCTCCCGGTAGTGCAGCTCCCTCGGCACGGTCATCTGACATGCCCAGTTATCCGCCTGCTCCGGCATGGCGCTTTCCCACATTGCCAGCCAGCCAAACATCAGGCAGCGTCCATCAGGTGCCTGTGCCACCTGAGGTGCATAAAAATCAAAGCCGTGATCCAAAAGCTGGAACTCATCCCGATAGAACCTGCCGGACTCATAATCCATTGCCCCCAGCATGGCTACAGACTGATGAAGATTCATAAAGCGATAGCCCTCAGGCTTTACCCCCTGAGGTGACATAATCAGTGCCTCATGCCCGTCAAACTCCGCAAAATTCGGGCATTCCCACATGAAGCCCTCATTGCCCCTGGCTCTTGACATCACGTTGACAAAATCCCACTGTACCAGATCCCGGGACTTGAACAGCAGCACCTGCCCTGTCTCCTCCTCAGTCTGGGCCCCCACCACCGTGTAATAAGTGCCCTCATGCTCCCACACCTTCGGGTCACGGAAATGATGATCCTCTGCCTTGGAGACATTTTCCGGCAAGGCGATGACAGGATTCTGTTCCAGCTTGGCAAAATTGATGCCATCTTCACTGACAGCCAGGCACTGGCTCTCAATCCTGTCCGGCTGTCCCGGCTTCTTCAGCAAATCCACATGACCGGTATACAGGAGATACAGCCTGCCGTCCTTCTCGATGCCGCTGCCCGTAAAGCAGCCGTCCACATCGTATGGCTTGTCAGGGCAGAGGGCAGTCTTCTCATGCTGCCAATGAACCAAATCCTTGCTGGTGACATGTCCCCAGTGCATAGGCCCCCACTTTGGCTCATAAGGATAAAACTGATAGAAAAAGTGCCAGGTACCCTGATAATAGCAAAAGCCGTTCGGGTCGTTGCACCAGCCCACAGGCGGTGCGATGTGGAACCTCGGATACCAGCGCTTGCTTACCTTGCCAGCGTTGGCAGCAATAAACTCATCAGCTTTTACAAGACCATTTTCAGTTGTCATTTGCATACCCCTCCATGCAATAATGCTTATAAATACATCCTTAAAATAAATAGAATTAAACCTTTTTCCTGCAACCGCTTTCTCGAACCGGTTTGATGGACGAGTAAAAAAAATGGAAGAACTGAGGGAACCAATAGCAGCTAACAAGGGAATGGAAGACTGTACCCAATAGCTATTGGCGCGATTACTCATCCATCAAATCGGTTCGAGACGTATTTCCAAGAAAGCGAAATGGCAACCCCTGACACATCCGGCAGCTGGTTAAATCACCCTTTTCTATTCCAGCCGCTTGTATCGAACCGTTTCGATAGTTAGAGTATATAGCAAATCAGCCCTGCTGTCAATCAATTTTTTCAGCACACAAAACTATTTTTTATGCTAAAATAACCACATAAGCATTTCAAAAAATCCCTGAAAGGAAACCGACTTCTATGGCAAAAATCAAAGATGTGGCAAAGCTGGCAAACGTAAGCCCCAGCACAGTGTCCCTGGTTCTCAACAATAAAGGCTATGTATCAGAGGCCACCCGGGCCAAGGTCCAGGCTGCCGTGAAGGAGCTGAATTATGTGCCCAGCGAGGTGGCACGGAACCTGTCCCTGAACCGCACCAATATCATCGGTGTCATCATCCCTGACATAGCCCACCCTTTCTTTGCAGCCCTGCTGCACGAAATCGAAATCGCCCTGTACCGCTACGGCTACAAGACCATGATTTGCTCCACCGGCGAAAAGGAAAACTCCGAGCTGGTCTTTCTGGATATGCTGCGCCGCCACACCATGGACGGGCTGATTGTAGGAGCCCATGCCCTGCATCTGGAAAGCTACAGGGATATTGACCTGCCCATTGTGGCATTTGACAGATTCATCAACGACAGTATTCCCATCGTCAGGGCAGACCACAATCAGGGAGGCACCATGGCAGCCAAGGCACTGCTGGCGAGAAAACCAAAGCATGTGGTGCAAATCACCGGCCATCCCAGCGTCCACACCCCGGCACATGAGCATGAGGATGTGTTTAGCCGCTGCATCCAGGAGGCAGGCATACAGCTGGACAGCGTAGTAATGTCTGCCAATGCCCTGCGGCCGGAGGACTTTGCCCGTGCCGCCAAAAAAGTATTTGACCGTTACCCTGATGTGGATGCCATTTCCAGCACCGACCTGGGTGCCATCGCCGCCCTCCGGGAAGCATCCCTGCGCAGGCGCCGGGTGCCGGAGGAGCTGTCCATCGTCGCCTATGACGGCACATATATCTCCCGCCTGCCTTCCCTGATGCTGACAGCTATCCTCCAGCCCATCTCAGAGCTGGGCAAAAAAGCGGCTGACACCATCATAGCCATGATCCGCCACGAGCCTTTGCCTGATCTGACTCCCCTGCCTATGAAATTCCAGCAGGGTGAAACCTGCTAAGGCGAGGGCAATTGCCATTGTGGCACAAAAAAACGTACAGAAGCGGTCCATCGCACCACCGCCCATGTACGTTTTTTTTTAGCGATTTAATTATAATGTTTTCGTGAATTTTTGACAAGCCAGACCAAACTACCATAAAGCTATTAATCATATCTGCCAGCATAGCAATTAGCTCATCACAATAATCTATATATTTGGACTGACACATTGTTGTCCCAAAAACCACTTATCTCTGACACATTGTACATGCATCATTCCCTGCCCTATACCCCTGCTGCCTGTTATGATAAAATAACATTGAAGAAGTATAGAAAGGGGTTATGCAATATGTATACTGATTATCACATTCACACGGAGTTCAGCGATGACAGCCTGGAGAGAATGGAAACCCATATTGAGCGTGCCATGGAGCTGGGCATGGACGAACTCTGCTTTACTGACCATGTTGACTACGGCATCAAGCCGGACTGGGATGAATGGGACAAGCCCTTTGAAATTCATGAAGGCAAGTATCATATCCTGAATGTCAACTATCCGGAGTATTTTGCCAAGCTGCTCCGCATGCGCCGCATTTATCAGGGCAAGATGGTTATCAAGGCTGGCCTGGAATTTGGGGTGCAGAGCCACACTATCCCTCAGTACAAAAAGCTGATTAAGCAGTACGGCAGCCAGCTGGATTTTGTCCTGCTGTCCATTCATGAGGTGGATGACACGGAATTCTGGACGGGGGATTTTCAGAAGGGGCGCACCCAGGAGGAATACAACATGCGCTACTATGAGGAAATGCTGGCGGTGGTGGAAAAGTTCCACGACTACAGCGTGCTGGCCCATGTGGATTTGATTTCCCGCTATGATAAAGCCGGATTATATCCGTTTGAGAAAATCAAGCCGATTCTCACCAAGATTTTCCAGACTGCCATTGCTGACGGCAAGGGCATCGAGCTGAATACCTCCAGCACCCACTACAAGCTGAAGGACACTACCCCATCCCGCGATATTTTGCGGCTCTACCATGACCTGGGAGGACGCATCATCACCATCGGCAGCGATGCCCACAACGTCAAGCGGCTGGCAGAATACGTGCCTGAGTCCATGCAGGTTCTCAGGGAATTGGGATTTACCGAATTCTGCACCTTTGAAAAAATGGAGCCAATCTTCCACAAATTATGAAATTTCAGTTTATCGTCGTGAAGGTACGAGACTTTTAGAACATTAACGGATGAGTTTTGTTAGTTTGTGGATTCTGTTCAGATTAAAAATGGGCTGAGCGGGACAGCTACCCATAGAAAACACGCTCGCGCTCCTAGTTGTGCCTCGTTACTAACATTCATCTATCGCCTGCGGCTCTGATGAATGAAGTAACGAGGCACAACAAAGGTTTTCTATGGGTACTGTCCTCACTCATCCCTTTCTTTGTCTGAACAGATATAAACAAAATGACAGAACCACATACATTATTTGTTACCATAGTGCCCCATACAGCTTTACGAATAAGCCTGAAATAGGGGGGCTAGGAGCTGACGAAGCCTGATACTGCCAACAACTATGCAAGGCAACCTGCTCTTATAAACAGGTTTGTTGACATGTCACTATATTCTTATGCCAAGGTTAGCAGTCTATCCTATGCAACTTATGTAGCTGGACTAAAGAATTGTTTGATTGCACTATACGTTATACAACGGTTGACAGTTGCAGGCTTCGTCAGCTTCCCGGCTCCCCTTTTCAGCTTTTTCGTGAAGTTAGATTAATTGCTACAATATCATACTGATTGAATGTAATTGGATTATTTTGTTGTATCTGTTCAGACAAAAAGAGGGACAGGTGCGGCATGTACCCAAAGAAAACCTTGAGTGCAGCCTCGCTTCTTAGCGAGTGCGAGCGTAAGCGACGCAGGAGCTTAGAAGCGCGAGGCTGTGCTAAGAGCGAGAGCGAGTTTTCTATGGGTACTGCCGCTACCTGTCCCTTTTAAAGGTCTGAACAGAGTCCACGAACTAACAAACTATATCAATTCATATATGCTCGTAGTGACAATCAAGCACCACGATAAACTGAAATCTATCTTAGCATTCTTTGAAGCCTTGGGCAGAAATATAATCATAAACCACGCCATACTGCAGCCAGTAATCCACGCACTTGATAATCACATTCATCATATTGTGGGTACTCATGGCAAAATTACTGATATCGCAGATCAGCTTTACCTCCCCGCGCTTTACATGCTGAAACTGAACGGTAACGCTATACCTGTTAATCGACAGGTGATACACATTGTCAGTAGCCTTCTCCGCCAGCACGAACTTGGTGGGATTATCAGGGTCAGGCTGCATGAACCCAAACTCCTTCAGCCGCTCAATCAGCTGCGGCTTGGTAGTCCTGTGAAATTCCTCATTCACCTTGTCACGCTCACGTTCCAATTCCTCAAACAAAGGGAAGCTTCTCATAATCATACACTCCTTTTTTATAACACAAAAAAGACATGCAGCAAAAGCAAATATGCCTCGTTGCATGTCTTGCGTTAATTTTATAACTTTCCCTTGCAAATGTCAAGCTGTACTTATGTGCCTATGCAGCTGCACATTTTGCACAAGCAAACAGCCAGTTATACTTCCTGCTTGTCCACAGGCACAGTATGCAGCTCCAAATCAGGATTATTATCCGTAATCCACCCCAGGGCCCATTCATTGCTCACCAGAAGCACAGGGTTATTGCGGCGGTCATACACAAACATGCCCCTGTCCGCACCACGAAGCCCTGCCGGGGTAACCTCCCTGCCATCAGCATAGGTCATCCAGCGAGCCACCTCATAAGGCTGCATGGTCATGACAATATCCACGCCATACTCGTTCTTCAGCCTGTACTCCAGCACCTCGAACTGCAAAGTACCCACCGTGCCCACAATATAGGACTCCGTACCTGCACCTGCCTGCTGGAACAGCTGGATAGCCCCCTCCTGGGTAAGCTGCTCCACGCCCTTCACAAACTGCTTGCGCTTCATGGTGTCCTTTGCCTGCACCCGGGCAAATTTCTCCGGCGGGAACACAGGGAAATCCTCATAGCTGAACTTATGGGAGGCATCGCACAGTGTATCGCCGATACCGAAAATCCCCGGGTCAAAGAGTCCCACAATATCCCCCGGATATGCCTCGTCCACAATCTGCCTGTCCTGAGCCAGGAACTGCTGCGGCTGCGCCAGCTTGATAGGTTTGCCGCTGCGGCTGTGGTACACGCTCATGCCCCGCTCAAACTTGCCGGAACAGATGCGGATAAAGGCCAGGCGGTCACGATGGGCAGGATTCATATTTGCCTGAATCTTGAACACAAAGGCAGAAAACTTCTCATCATCAGGCTCAATAACGCCCTCCGTGGACTTCCTGCCCACAGGCTCCGGAGCCAGCTTCAAATATTCCTCCAGAAAGTTCTGCACGCCGAAGTTGGTCATGGCAGAACCGAAGAACATCGGCGTCAGCTCTCCCCGTGCCACCTTCTCAAGGTCAAACTCCTCACCGGCAGTATCCAGAAGGTCAATATCATCAACCAAGGTCTGATGAGCCTCCGCCCCCAGCATCTCCACAAACTCGGCATCCTCCAAAGAGCCGGTCACAGATGCCCTGGCATTCTGGCCATGGGAGGTATCATCATCAAAAAGCTCAATCTGCTTCTTCTGCCTGTCATACACGCCAAAATAATTGCCGTCTGTGCCAATCGGCCAATTCATCGGATAAGAGCGGATGCCCAGCACATTTTCCAGCTCATCCATCAAATCCAGAGGAGCCTTGCCGAAGCGGTCCAGCTTGTTGACAAAGGTAAAGATAGGAATCCCCCGCTGCTTGCAGACCTTGAACAGCTTCTTGGTCTGAGCCTCCACACCCTTTGCCACATCGATAATCATGACGGCACTATCCACCGCCATCAGGGTGCGGTAGGTGTCCTCAGAAAAGTCCTGATGGCCCGGCGTATCAAGGATATTGATGCAATAGCCATTATAATTAAACTGCAAAACAGACGAGGTAACAGAAATACCGCGCTGCTTCTCTATCTCCATCCAGTCAGACACAGCGTGGTGCTGGGTTTTTCTCGACTTGATGGAACCAGCCAGATGGATAGCACCGCCGTACAGCAGCAGCTTCTCCGTCAGGGTAGTCTTACCTGCATCCGGATGGGAAATAATCGCAAAGGTGCGACGCTTCCGGATTTCTTCTTTAAAATCAGCCAAAATCCTTCCTCCTGAAAAAATATTTAACTTCTTACATATACCACAAAAAGCCCGTCCTGACAAGCAAAAAATCACTCCATAGCCGGGGAAAATATATCCATAAGCAAAAATCAGCCTATAGCTGATAAAAAAATATCCGCAAGCAAAAAGCGGCATCTGCCATCGGGAACAAAAACTCCATCCCCGGCAGCTTCATGCCGCTTCCCGCAAATAACCAGCCCTGCAAATCCTTACAGCTTGTTCTTGAGCTCATCCAGGCTGCCGATAACAGTAGCCGAAAGTGCCGACAGCTCCTCCGTCAGATTATCCACCAGCTTCTTGTTTTTCCCATGGTAGGCATCAATAGCCTCCGCGCAGCAGGCATGGAACCTGGCATGATCCCGCTCCAGCTTCTGGAACTCAGGCTGACTGCCAAAGAGCTCCCTGCCCTTGGTGGCATACCACCTGCCCAGCCGGCATGTAGTATGGTCGCGGACATTAGAAGCATCCAGGTCGATATTGCCCCACAGCATCTGGCTGATGCGGGCACGCCACAAAAGATGATCAGTCTTGGCAAGCTCCACATTTTCCTTGTCGGTAATATCCAGATCCAGCCCTGCCAGGGTTGTGCGCATCTGGCTGGAGGCCTTCAGTGCCTCGTACACAAAGCGGTTGCAATTCCTGGTGGAATCATTCTGCCGGTGCACATCATCCATGGTGGTGCGCAGGGAGGCAGTCATCTCCTGGAAAGCCGCCGACTGCTCCTCCGCCAGCGGTGCCAGAATGTTCACCGCATTGTCAATGCCATCAAAGACACCTGTCAGCTTCTGGGTATGGGAGCTGGCCTCCTGCACTGCCGCAGTATTGTTTTTGAAGGCAGCATCCATCTGGGTAAACTCATCCGTAATTTCCTGAGATGTGCCCTTGATGCTGGACAAATGCTCATTGATTTCACTAACGGACAGCTTGGACTGCTCCGCCAGCTTCCTTACCTCCTCGGCAACAACCGCAAAGCCCCTGCCATGCTCACCGGCACGGGCTGCCTCAATGGAGGCATTCAGAGCCAGCAGGTTGGTCTGGTCAGCTATGCCCCGCACCGTCTCCACCAGATTGTTGATATTCACGGTATCCTTCTGCAGCTGGACAACACTGCCATGCATGCTCTGCAGGCTTTCCTCTGCCGCCGCAGTCTCCTTGGAAACCGTATCAATACTGTTCTCAGTGTTGCGCATTGCCTCCATGCCCTGCCGTGTCTGGTCAGAGGTCTCCGTGGCAGTACCTGCTAGACCCATAATCTCATTGGCCAGGGACTCCACAACCTTGTGCATCTCATCAATCCGGGCGGAAACGTGGATATTCTCCGTCACGATGGCATTCAACGCCTCGGAAACCTCGGTGGAATCGTACACTGACTCATTCAAGGTCATCAGCATGGAACGCAGATCATCCCGCTGCTTCTGCAAAAGCTGCTCCATTTTCCTGCCCAGACGCTGCATTTCCGGCGAATGAGCCTGAGGTGCCCTGGCAGTATAATCTCCATCTATCACCTGCTGCAGGAACCTGTCCATCCCATCCACATCACGCTTCATCTGACTGCAATCCTCACCACGCATTGCAGGCTTTTTATCTTCCTTACTTGAGCCAAATAAAAACATATCCGTACCCCCTAATGGCAACCCTATCGCAAATACTTCTCCTTTTAAAATCTAATATTCGCCACAAAAAGGCAAAATCCTCTTTTTGACTGGAAAAATATTCACATATTTAGCTAATTTTCTAATAAATACCATAATATTGCAGGCTTACAGCTTCACCTGTCCCACCAGCTGGGAAACATGCTCCAGCCCCCTGGCAGCCAGATAGGCATCAATATCCTCTGCCACCCTGACTACCGCATCAGGATGCACGAAGTTCTCCGCCCCTACCGCCACGGCACTGGCACCTGCCAGCAAAAATTCCACTGCATCCTCGCCGCAGGTAATGCCTCCCAGTCCGAGAATCGGAATCTTCACTGCCTGAGCCGCCTGCCACACCATGCGGACGGCAATAGGCTTCACAGCAGGGCCGGAAAGCCCCCCTGTAATATTGCCCAGGAGAGGCTGCCAGGTACGGGTATCAATCACCATGCCCGTCAGGGTATTAATCAGGGCGATGGCATCCGCCCCTGCCTCCTCCACAGCCCTTGCCATGAGGGCAATATCCGTCACATTTGGGGACAGCTTCACAATCACCGGCTTTTTCGTGTTTTTCTTCACCGCCTCCGTAACGGCTGCCGCCGCCCGCGGGTCCGTGCCGAAGACGATGCCCCCTTCCTTCACATTAGGGCAGGAGATATTCACCTCCACGCCGTCTACGCCATCCACGTCCAGCCTGGCAGCCATCATGCCATAGTCCTCCACCGTACCGGCAGAAAAATTGGCAATAAAGGCCGTATCAGCGGCCTCCTGCCTTACCTTCGGCAGAATGTCACGCAAAAATCCCTCAATGCCGGGATTTTCCAGGCCGATGCAGTTCAGCATGCCCCCCGGGGTTTCCGCCACACGCACCCCGTTGTTGCCAGGCCGCGGCAGAGGTGTCAGCCCCTTGCTGATAATCGCCCCCACATCACCCAGATTTAGAAAATCCTTGTATTCAATGCCAAAGCCAAAGGTGCCGGACGCCCCCATCACAGGGGTTTTCAGCTTAATTCCGGCAAAATCCGTCGCCAGTCTCTCAAAATTCATTTCTCAAAAACCTCCTCCGCAGGGAATACAGGGCCGTCATGGCAGATCTTCCAGCGCTTGCCGCTGACCTTGCCCTCAAAGGTGCAGCCCAGGCACACGCCGATGCCGCAGGCCATGCGCTTCTCCAAGGAAACCTGGCACTCTATGCCCCGCTCCATGGCCAGCTTCGCCAGCCCCTCCATCATAATGGTAGGGCCGCAAATCTTGATGTGCCTGATGTCATGAGCAGCCAGAATATCCGGCAGGGCATCAATGGCAAAGCCCTTTTTGCCGGCGGAGCCGTCATTGGTAGTCACGATAATTTCCTCCGTGAACTCCTTCAGGTAGTCCTGCCAGAAAAGCTCCTCCGCGCTCCTTACGCCAAGCAAAAACAACGGCTTGTTCTCAGGCTCCCTCTCGGCCAGATAGCGTGCCGTATAAATAAGGGGTGCCACGCCTACGCCACCGCCGATAAGCAATGTCCTGCCGTCCTCTTTCCCGGAGTAAGCACCGCCAGAAACCTCACCAAACCTGAAGCCGCCCCCCAGAGGGCCCTCCACGCTGATTTCCATGGTAGGCTCCAGCCCCGCCAGCTCCCGGGTGCCCTTGCCGGCCACCCGATAAATCAGGAGCAGCCTGCCCTGCTCCCTGTCCACATCGGCAACGCCGAAGGGACGGCGCAGGAACGTGCTGCCGCTCTCATTCTTCACCATGACAAACTGCCCCGGCTCCGCCTGGGCTGCCACCCGAGGTGCCTGAATCACCATAGCACGCACATCATCCGACAGGATATTGTTCTCCACCACGGAACCCATTTCCACCAACATACTCAAAACCAACACCACCCAATCCTTTATACAAAATATTCAACATACAACATACAACGTTACAATATCTGCTGGGCCAGCCAGTAGGTCACCAGCCCCGTAATAATGCTATAGGGCAGGGACTTGGTGGCAGCTGCCACAGGCAGCACCACAATAGATGCCACCAGCTCCTTGTTTTCCCAGGAAAAGCGGAAGCCTTCCGCACCGCTGCCAAAAATCGAGGTAAAAATCAATGCCCCGAACACCGCTGTAGGCACATACTGCAGCCACAGGTGGAAAAACCTGGGCAGCTCCCTGTTCCCCAGCAAGGCAAAGGGCAGCACCCTCGGAATATATGATACCAGAAAAAGCCCGAAAATACACAGCAAAATTTCATCGTAGCTCATTCCTCTGCCCCCTTTTCAGCCATTGCCCTATACGCAGCTGCCACCGCAGCCGCAATAATCGTAGCCGCCACCACGTTCAGCATGTGGTCCAGCCAGAAGGACAGCACCAGGGCGAGAATCCCCCCCAGCACCCCCGTCAGTACCAGGCTGGGGCTGACGAAATGAAAGGACCACAGCCCGATGAACATGGCAATCAAGGCATAGCTCACCAGGGCCGTATCGATGTAAATCGTGTTCCCCAGGAAAAGCCCTGCCACCGTGGCCAAAATCCAGGAAACATGCCCCACAAAATTCACGCCAAGGGCATTGCTGCCCGTCCATTCCTTCCCCAGCCGGGCAAACTGGGTATGGTTGACCGCAAAGGTCTCATCCACGATTTCCTGGGCGTAAAAAGCCTTGTACAGCCGGGACTGACCGGCAATATACTGATTCAAAATCAAGGCATACAGCAAATGCCTGAGATTGACAATGCACACCGTCATCACCACCGGTATAATGGTACTGCCGCTGCCAATCATGGCAAGGGCGATGAACTGGCCGCTGCCGGCAAAGAGAAATGTAGACATCATCAACATCTGGAACCAGTCAAAGCCGGTCTTCTGCGCCAGGATGCCGCATGCCATCCCCAGCGGTATATAGCCAAAGGCAATAGGCCACGCTGCCTTCAGCACTTTTTTATTGATAAATCCATCCAATCTTCTGCATCTCCGAATTATTATATTTTATGCTATGGCAAAATTGCCATCCTTAAAGACCTGCACCCGGCTGCCATCAGCCCTGATACCCTCAATGGCCAGGTCAGCGGTGCCAATCATAAAGTCCTCATGCACCAGGGAGTCATTTACCCCGTGCTGCAAAAGCTCCACGGAATCCATCTTCTCCCCCCCCTGCAAGCAGGTAGGATATGCCTTGCCAAAGGCCAGATGGCAGGCGGCATTCTCGTCAAAGAGGGTGTTGTAAAACAGGATGCCGCTATTGGAAATTGGCGAATCGTACTGCACCAGCGCCACTTCCCCCAGATAGCTGGCACCCTCATCCACAGCCAGGAGCTTGTCCAGGATTTCCTGCCCCCTGGCAGCCTCTGCCCTGACCACCTTGCCAGCGGCAAATTCCAGCCGCATCTCCTCAATGAGGTTGCCATTGTAATTCAGTGGCTTGGAGGCATAGACCACCCCATCAACGCCATTCCTGTCAGGCAGGGTGTAGATTTCCTCCGTAGGCATATTGGCTACAAAGCGCACGCCGTCACCGGCAATCTCCGCACCCCCTGCCCAGATATGCCCCTTGGGCAGCTTCACCGTCAGGTCAGTCCCCAGCCCGTTGGTGTAGTGCAGGGCGGCAAACTGCTGCTCATTCATGAAGCGGCACGCCCTCTGCAAAAAGTCCACATGCTGCTGCCATGCCTCCACTGGGTCAGCACCCTCCTGCTCAGCATCAATCCGCACCGCCCGGAAGATAGCCTGCCACAGCCGTGCCACAGCCTGTTCCCCCTCCTCGCCTGCAAAGACCTTCTTCGCCCAGCTCTCCGTAGGAATGGACACCACGCACCAGCGCAGCTCGTTATTCATCATGGCCTGGCGGTACTCAAGGAGTGCCTTGCCTGCCGCCCGCTGGCTCCGCAGCATCTTGTCAGGCTCCACATGCTGGAAAATCATCGGATCCGAGGCATGGATAGAAACCACAGCCGCCCCCTTCGCCTTGAAGTCCATGAACATATCCCTGCGCCAGTCAGGAAACTCATCAAAGACCTCTGCCGCAGCCTCCTCCAGCCGGATGCGGGCAAACTGCTCATCAGACCAGTTCACCTTCACGTCCCTTGCCCCGGCAGTAAAAGCCGCCCCGGCAATCCGCCTGGCAAAATCAGCGCACTCTATCGGCGCATTCACCACCAGCAGCTGCCCCTTTTGTAGATTGACACCTGTGCAGACCACCAGCTTCGCGTATTTGTCCAAAAGCTTCTCCATAGTACCGCTATCCATACTGCCGCCGGCTACGTTGCCATGCTCCATATTGCCTTGCTCCACAAGCTTCTCCATAAAAAACCTCCTGGGAATATTTTACTAACTTTGTTTTTTTATTTGCTTCTAAGCAATTTTTAATTTGAAATATCCTCGTACATATATTATCATATATTCATACCACACGCATTAATAGAATGAAAATTTATTTACTGATTATTTCATGGAGGAAAAAATGTTTAATGTAAAGAAAAATCTTGCAAAAATAATTATCACCAGCCTGGCAGCCGGCATGCCGCTGGCAACCATGCCGTCCCAGGCTGATGCCAGCGTGCTGGGCTCTGTTATTGCCGCAGGCATACAGATGGCAGAGACCAACCACCAGCTCAGCCAGCTCAACGACACTGAGGAAGGCCGTCAGGCCCTCTTTCAGGAGATGAAGAACAAGCAGGGGGTCAACAACGATCCGTATCTGAACAGCCGGGTGGATACCATCATGGCCAACCTCTCCGCCGGTGTTGCCAAGGTGGACCCTTCCATCAACGATATGCCGTACAACTACTACATCAACCCTGACACCAGCTTCAATGCTGCCTGCTCCCTGGGCCACAACATGACCATCAACACCGGCATCTTTGACCTGCTGGTTACTGATGACGAAATCGCCGTCGTGCTGGGGCATGAGATGGCACACGGCCAGAAGAACCACGTGCTGAAGGGCTACCAGCAGCAGATTCCTGTCACCCTGCTGGGCACTGCGGCAGCAGCCGGTGGCGGCACTGCGGCAGCTATCGGTGCCAGCGTGGCAGTAAACTACATCGATTCCGTGCACATCACCAAGCCACAGGAGCGTGAGGCTGACAAGCTGGCCTTTGAGTACATAGCCAACACCAGCTACAACATCGGTGCCACTGCTGCCGTATGGCAGAAGGTTATCGAGAAGTACGGTGAAAGCTCCAGCAGCTTTGCCGGTGAAATCTTCAACCCGTCCGACCATCCGGGCCACGAGGAGCGCCGGGATACCTACGCCAAGCAGATCAGCGAGTATTCCAACAAGGTTGTCACCGTGGCAAACGGCGTTGTAAAAATCCACGGCAAGGAGTTCGTTGCCCCTGCTTCCACCGCTTCCATGAGCGGTGCCGAGCGTTCCTACTTCGTAGCAGGCAACCTGGCACGCTATTACCACAAGGGCACCAGGAACATTGCCCAGGCATACGTTCAGAACGGCACCGTCTACCTGGAGGATCAGGCTATCATAACGCCTGCTGCCGGTGACCTTTCCGCCCAGGAGCTGGCTGACCGCCTCAACGCATTGCAGAAGTAACCGGCTTCAGCCAATCCGCTTTTGGCTGGCTATTTACCTGGAAAGCATGCCTTATTCAGGACCTGCTTTCCGGTATTTCGTACCCCCGGGGCTGCCCCGTCAATGGCAGCCCCATTTCTTGTTTTATATTGGAGATGATGCCCATGTGGGAAAACCACAAAACCTCGATAATTATCGGCGCAGCTATCATTGCCCTGCTGCTGGCCTTTTGGTACATGCAGGCCTTTGCCTTTGTCTTTTTCCTGTCCATACTGCTGACACTGCTGCTTCTGGACCCGGTGGACAAGCTCAGCCTCAAGATGCCAAGGGGATTGGCTTCCCTGCTGGTGCTGGGTGGCTTCCTTGTCATCTTTCTGGGACTGATAACCATTGTGTCCAGCAACTTTATCCCTACCCTCTCCCGCTTCACTGATGAGCTGCCAACCCTGGCCACCAATATCCAGCAGCTGAACGGGCTGACGGAGACAGGGCTTTTCCAAAAGGGAGTGGACGAAGCATGGGCGGAGCTTACCGCCATCAGCACCAAGGCCATCAAGTCCTCCCTGCTGATAGCCTTTTCCCTGTTCAACAAGCTGATAGATTTCGTCATCATTCTTTTCCTGACCTTCTACCTGCTGATGGACGGGGACAAAATCAAGCTGTATGTGGCACATCTTTTCCCGGACAAGGACAAGAAACGCATTGTCAGCCTGCTGGATGAAATCCTGCTGGCACTGCGCACCTACATCCGCAGCCAGCTGGTCATCTGCTTCATCACCGGCTTTATCGTCTACGGGTACTTTACCATCATGGATTTGCCTTATGCCTCCGTCTTCGCTGTGGCATCGGCTCTCAGCGAGTTCATCCCGGTGCTGGGGCCTACGGTGGCCTCCGGCTTCGGCATTCTCATGACAGCTATCCACACCCCGGGGCTGACCATCCAGACGGCAGTCTTTTACCTGATCATGACGCAGATAAACCACAACCTGGTCTACCCTGCCATCGTGGGCAAGTCCCTGCACCTGCACCCTGTTGCCGTCATCCTGGGCATCATCCTGGGGGGTGAGCTCCTTGATGCGGCAGGCATGTTCCTGGCAGTGCCTTTCATGGTAGTCATCAAGCACGTTATTGAGGACATCAACGAGCACAGCCATCTCATGTAAAATACTATAGTAAGCAAACATCCCGGTTTCGCAAGAAGCCGGGATGTTCACATTTTGGTTATGATATTTATTTCTAATATCTGCTTGTGATATTTACCGTGGAACAGGATACTCCTCTCACGCACCTTTACCTTCTTCGTCCCCGTGATGACGCACCGAATTTCAGCATGCCGATGATTCTCTCCCGGCGGCGCCTGCGATACTCCTTGCGCATGACTTCCAGGACATCCATACCAAGACCGTCATTAATCAGAAAGAAATCCACCGCAGCGGCAAAATCTGAATTTGGCAATTCTGATAAAACTCCTGACTTAACCATGCGCGTAAAGTTCTCGTTTACCTTCTTCTCAAAGTCCTCATCCAGAATATCTACAGGCTGCAAATTTTCATCATAGGTTCCGCAGCCATCCTCATCATACGCATCCATGTAGTCAATACCGCTCATATCGCTCATGAAATCATCCCGCAAATCCTTCAATTCAAGCAGCTCCTCATCCAGAACCAGCTTAATATCCAGCCTGCGGCACAGCTTTTTGAAAAACTTTTCCGTCCTTTTGGTACGCACCAGAATCTGGCGCGGCCTGCCATTGGACAGGATAACGCTGCACAGCTTGTCCAGAATAACCTCATAATCTGCATCTTCACTACTGCTTTCCATCATGACAATAGAGCCGGTTGCATCATCCAGCACAACCAGGTTCTCAGGATAAAAAGGCGCATGCTCAGGATGCTCCCCCTCTGCCAGCTCGTCCCCGCCTTCGGCAATGCACTGCATCATCAGGAAGCACTCCGCCAGCCATACGCTACTGGTTTTCTTGACCTTTTTCAGCCGTGCTGCCTGCAAATCATTCCAATCCGGGCTGCTGTATTCCAACTCACGGTAGCGAGGCAGCTGCATGGTGCCAAGCCTGAAGCTGCCGTCCTCATTTTCGACAAAAACAGGCACTGCAATCTTTTCATCAAATCTCTCCAGCGTGCCCCCGCCATTCTGCCAGACAAAATCATCGTCCATTTGCCCAAAAACCCGCATTACTGCCGTCACAATCCGCAGATCAGCCTCCGTCTCCAGCTTCCATGGTATATGATGAGGGCGCAAAACCTTGATCATCGGATAAAAATTCTTGCCTCTTGCCCTGATTTTTTTTCGCTTGCAATAATCCAAAGTCCCTGCCCCAACTGGATCTTCTGTGATCGAGCTTTTGGAAGCAAATCCTATTATATAGCCATAATGAGACAAAACCAGCTCTAACTGCTCATATATTTCGCGTCCTTCATCCAACTCCAAATCCATTATCTGACGCAGGACGCTTACACCACTCTGCTCATCATATACGCATATCCCATTTCGGTAACCATACTCATCTACCATCAGGGTACAAAACCAGGTACCATCATGCATGGTTCTGACAGCCACAATCTCCCGGTCATCCAGCATACGCCATGCCTTCGCCTTTTTCAGCCTGAAAGCTTCATCATACATAATATCATACAGCTCGTTATTAGAAATCATACCATGTCGTTTCCTTTCAAAAGATACATGATATTATAACATAAAAAACAGGTTTTTGATACACGCATAAAAATTTATTTTGCAGGTCCAGCGGAAAATTATATGCTCACCATGTGCTCACGGCACTTTTCCAGGCAGAATTTCATAAAAAAAGACCTTGCAGAAACCTCTGCAAGGCCAGTATCTTCAATGGTGCCGAAGGCCGGACTCGAACCGGCACGTAGGGTAACTACGCTTGATTTTGAGTCAAGTGCGTCTGCCAATTCCGCCACTTCGGCAATGGTTGCTAAGTAAGGCATCTAGTGCCAAGCAACAATAATATATTATCACATCAGCACTATCATGTCAACAACTTTTTAGCAACTTTTCAATAATTTTTCAGCAAGTGTATTAATTTTAATTATAACGCTCGTCAATGACGCGCTTGGTCTTTTTCTCGCTGCGAGGCAGCAGGCCGATTTCTACTACCTTTACCAGCGGCGTGAAGCCAATCCTGCTCTTTACGCGGCTTGCCACCCGCTTTGCCATATCCAAAAAGTCCACGGAGCCGTTGGTCTCCACATAGATGCGCATGGTGTCCTTTCCGTCCAGATGGGAGATGCGGATCTGGTACTCGCTGGAAAGCTCAGGGAACTGCTGGAGGATTTCCTCAATCTGCTTAGGGAATACATTGACGCCCTTGATTTTCATCATGTCATCAGTACGCCCGGCAATCACATCGATGCGAGGATACCTGCTGCCGCACTGGCACTCACCCGGGATAATCCTGGACATATCGTGGGTACGGTAGCGGATCAGCGGCGCCCCTTCCTTCACCAGGGTGGTGATGACAATCTCGCCCCACTCCCCGTCAGCCACCGGCTGCAGGGTAACAGGGTCGATGATTTCCAGATAAATATAATCATCCCAGTAATGCATGCCGTTGTCGTATTTGCAGCTGATGCCGATACCCGGGCCATAAATCTCCGTCAGGCCGTAAATGTCGTACAGCTCGATGCCCAGCTCGCTGGAAATACGGTCACGCATCTTCTGGCCCCACCGCTCGGAGCCGATGACGCCCTTTTTCAGGTAAATCTTATCACGGATGCCGCGTTTCTGGATTTCCTCTGCCAGAAGCAGGGCGTAGGATGATGTGGCACAGAGCACCGTGCTCTGCATGTCCTGCATCATCTGCAGCTGCTTGTCAGTGTTGCCCGGCCCCATAGGCACTACCATGGCACCCAGCCTTTCCGCACCTGCCTGAAAGCCGATGCCGGCAGTCCACAAGCCGTAGCCCGGCGTAATCTGCACCCTGTCCTTCTTGGTCAGCCCTGCCATCTCATAGCAGCGGGCAAACATCAATGCCCAGTCATCCACATCCTTCTGGGTATAAGGAATGATGACAGGCAGCCCCGTGGTGCCTGAGGATGAGTGAATACGCACAATATCTTCCTCAGGAGCTGTTCTCAGCCCCAGGGGATATGCCTCCCGCAAATCATTTTTCTCAGAAAAAGGCAGCTTGAGAAAATCCTCTGCCGTCTCAATCTTTTCTATGCCTGCTTCCTCCAGCTTCTTGCCGTAGAAGCTCTCCGCCCTGACCAATGCCTGGATGCGGTCATTGACCAGCTTTATCTGTGCTTCTGAAATCTGCATACCTTGCTTTGCCTCCTGTCCTTCTTACCTGCAATCATATCAGCATATTATTGCGCCAGCTTTTCTGCATACTCCAATGCCCGGAAGTTCAGCTCATGGAATTTGGCCGGCACTTTCAGCTTCACCGCCTGCCTGATATCCTCGACAGTGAGCCCTAGCTGGCCGCTGGCGGCAGCCACTCCCAGGAGCAGCAGGTTCACGATTTTGCCTGAGCCCAGCTCACGGCATGCCTTTTCCGTATCGACCACCACAACCCTGCCAGCCTTTGCTCGGAGGTACTCTATCATGGCTGCGCCGTTGTAGTTAGAGCCAGCCAGGGCCGCCGTCACCGGCATCACAGGACGGGAGCTGACCACCACCATGCCGCCCTTTTTCAGATACGGCAGCATCCGCACCGTTTCCCCCGGCTCAAAGCCCAGGATAATATCTGCCGTGCCTGCGGCATTCATAGGGCACTGGGCACCACTGCCCAGGCGGATATGGCTGAACACGGAGCCGCCCCGCTGAGCCATGCCGATGGTCTCGGCACTGCGCACCTCCATGCCCTTGGCCATGGAGGCAGCCGAAATCAGCTTGGAGGCAAGGATGGTTCCCTGGCCGCCTACGCCGCACAGCACAATATTCCTGCTTTCATCATTGCCTTTTTTCTCCTGACCTTTACTCATGGCTGGCACCTCCTATCGCCTGTACCGGGCAGACCTGGCTGCAAAGGCCGCAGCCTGTGCACAGAGTTTCATCGATTACAACCTGATTGTCACGGATAATCAAAGCAGGGCAGCCCAGTTCCCTGATGCACTTGCGGCAGTTGATGCACTTGCTGCTGTCCACTGCCATGCACCCCTCAGGCTTTTCGATGGCAATGCACGGATATTTAAAGATAATCGCCTTGACGCCTGGCAGGCCTGCCGCCTTTTTCACGGCAGCTATGGAAGCCTGCAAATCAAGAGGATTCACTGTTTCCACAGACTCCAGCCCGATGCCCCGTAAAATCCCCTCAATGCTGACCTTGTTCACCACATCCCCCATCATGGTACGCCCGGTGCCAGGATGAGGCTGATGGCCTGTCATGGCGGTAGTGGAATTGTCCAGCACAATCAAGGTCATTTCCGCCTGATTGTACACAGCATTTATCACGCTGGGAATGGCCGCCGCAAAGAAGGTAGAGTCACCCACAAAGGCGAAGCAGCTGGTATCAGGCTCCATGTGGTTCACCCCCTGGGCGATGCCCAGCCCTGCCCCCATGCAGAGGCAGGTGTCCACCATGTCGAGGGGCATGGCGTTGCCCATGGTGTAGCAGCCAATATCGCCGCAGAAGATGGTCTTTTTCCCCTTCATGGCCTGCTTCACTGCATAGAAGGATGCCCGGTGCGGGCAGCCTGCGCACAGCACCGGCGGCCGTACCGGCAGCTCCGGCATATCTGACAGCTCCTCTGCCGTCAGGGCTCCCTGCTGCGGCACTGCCCTGCCCATGAAGGAAGCAAGGTTCTCCATGACGCTGTCACGGGTATTTTCCCCGGAATTTTTCACATCATGGGTAAGCTTGCCCAGTATCTTCACCGGCAGGTGATGCTTGCCGCAGATATAGGTCAGCTCCCGCTCAAGCACAGGGTCCAGCTCCTCTACGCAGAGCACCTCATCCAGTCCCTGCAAAAACTCCACTGCCAAATCCTCAGGAAAAGGATGAGGGGTGGAGACCTTCAGTTCCCGGAGCTGCCCCAGCTCCGCCATGGCCTCGTTGACATAGGTGAAGCTGAAACCGCCTGTGGCAACACCCCTGCGGCACAAAACACTGTCACTGCTGACCTGTGCATCGGCAGGGATGATGAAGTTCCGCCCATAGCCTGAAAACACCTTGCCCAGCTTTTCATTGCGGGCCTCGATATTGATATGTGCCTGATAGCTGAGGCGCGGGAAAATCACCCAGCGCTTCGTATCCTTCACAAAGCCCTCCGGCACTACCTGCCTGTATTCCTCCCGGTCCTTGACCTCTATAGAGGCATAACCGTGGGACACACGGGTAGTGCTGCGGAAAAATACCGGCGTGCCGTACTTCTCAGAATACTCAAAGGCCTCCTGTACCATCTCGTAGGCTTCCTGCACCGTAGACGGGTCAAAGCAGGGCAGCTTGGCAAAGCGGGAAAAATGCCTGGTATCCTGCTCCGTCTGGGAGGAAATAGGCCCCGGATCATCTGCCACCAGCACCACCATGCCCCCTTTGACGCCTATGTACTCAAGGCACATGAGGGGATCCGCCGCTACATTCAGCCCTACCTGCTTCATGGTAACCAGCACCCTGGCTCCGCCATAGGCAGCACCTGCCCCCACTTCCATGGCAGTCTTTTCGTTGATTGACCACTCCACATAGGTCTCAGGCAGGCGGTGCTTTGCCACCGTCTCCAGCACCTCCGTAGAAGGAGTGCCCGGATAGCCTGCCACCAGCCTTACCCCGGCTGCCAGAGCTCCTAGGGCAATGGCCTCGTTGCCCATCAAAAATTCCTTATGCATCGATACATCTCCCATAAATAAAATCACACATATTAAGCATATCTTATATAATACTACATTGCTTTAATAAATAAAAGTGAATTTATCACTTTTTCCTGTAGACGCCAATGGTCCACTGATTGAGCCGCGGAAACCTCTCCCCCAGCCTGCGCATACAGACGGCAGCTGCCAGTGTCAGCAGCACCACCGCCAGATAAAAGCCCAGGGCAAGAGGTGCCGTCATAATCCTGCCACTTTTGGCAAGCAGGATGCCCAGATAGGTAATGGCCACAGGATGTGCCAGATAGACAAAATAGGAATGCCTGCCCAGCATGGACAGCACCGGCCGCAAAAAGTCCGGCAGCCGCCAGATGGTAAAAATCGCAAAGAAGAACAAACTTGCCGCCAATGTGTAGACAATCCCGGCCGGGCAAAGCTGCTGTGCCGTGTTAATCCCCTCCAATGGCGTATATCCCTTGGTAAAAATCAGCCAGTAATAATATCCCAAAAGCCCCCCCAGGGACAGCCAGAAAAAGACAACCAGGCTTCTCCTGCGCCGTGCCATGAAAGCCATAAAGCCATCAATATGCACCGCAAAATAACCTCCCAGCACAAAGATAAAGATATAATGCATCACCCAGTAGTTCAGCCGGTAGTCAATCAAAGACTTCAAAAAGAAATTGTCCACCCCGGCGGAGTTCAGGCTGAAGCAGGACCAGTAATCAAATGCCACCTGAAAGGCAAAGAGCCCTGCCAGCATCCAGCCCTTCAGCCTCCTGACCAGCCATGCCCACACCGGCATCATCAGGTAAAACCACAGCAGAATCACCATGAAATAAAGCTGATAGCCAGCCGTGCCGAAAAACAGGCTGAAAGCCATATAAAAAGGACTCAGCACGCTGAAGTCCCCCCACAGCACCGCATAGTGAACAAGGTAAAACAGCGACCACACCACATAGGGAACCAGCACCGTCCTGATGCGCCGCCGCAGAAAGCTCCTGTAGTCAAAGGGCTGCGCCATATCTAGGTTGTAAAACATGCCAAAGGCCGAAATAAAGAAGAAAATCGGCACGCTGAACCTGGTTGCCACCTCGAAAAGCGCCACCAGATGCATATTGGCAGCAGGGTTGGCCAGATACTGGGAGCCCGTATGAATGCCCACCACCCCCAGCATGGAGATACCCCGGATATACTCTATGGCCGCCAGCCGCGGCTTACTGATACTCAAAAAAACTCATCCTCCCATAAAATCACATATAACACATATAAAAAACACATAAAATTATAACATATGAAAAAACAAATCACTGAACCATTATACCACATAAAAGAGGATGTCACACAGGTCTTTCCACAATCAGGGGCACAAACGCACCTCACGATTGACAGAAAGCCCTGCACGGCATCCTCTCTTACTTGGGAAAATGGTTATTAAAATGAACTGGGAAGCTAATTAAAAATAAATATCAGGCAAATCACTGAATCTGAAAATCAATATGCACATCAGCGTTTACCTCTACAGTCCCGGCACTAACCGGCGTATCAGCAGCTGCCCCGCCGTCCAGCTTGGCAAGCCGGGCATTCGCCACCTCATAGCGGGCGAAATTGCCGCCGTCTTCCTTCACATTCTGAATGCCCACAATCTTCACGCCCAGGGCTGCGGCAATAGCATCCGCCTTGCTCCTGGCGTCCTGCACAGCCATCTGCAGCGCAGTATTGCGGACAGACCTGGCATCCTTCAGGCCGAAGCTGAGGCCGTTCACATCGGTAGCACCGCTTTTCAGGGCGGTATCGATTACCTGGCCGGTCTTGGCCACATCATTGACAGTGACAGTGACGGTATTGCTGGCACGATAGCCAGCAGTCTTCCTGTAGTCACCCTTTTCATAAACCGGGCTCATGGTGTAATGTGTCTGGATATCCTTGCTGAAAATCCCCAGCTGCCCCAGGGCAGCGGTTACATCACTGGCAACCTTGGCATTCTCCGCCTGTGCCAGCTGGGCAGTCTTGCCCGTAGTGACAATGCCGATATTGACAACAGCCATATCAGGAGCCACATCAGCCCTGCCCTGGCCGCTGACAGAAATCACAGCAGGACCGGGACCCGGTGCCGCCATCGCCACACTGCTCATGCCCAGGCACAACAGCATTGCCATCAGCACCGCCCACAAATTTTTCTTTAGCATCTTACGATACCTCCTCCGTATTAAGTGATTTCATTATAGCCAGCCAAAATGAAAAAATACTGATAAGGAGATTAAGATTGCATTAGAAAAATTACCATTCCATAATATTTACCACTCATCAAAATGAACCCTGTCACCCTCGTACAGGTTGCGCTCCGTCAAATCCGGCTCCGCCGCATAACCCAGTGCCAGGATGGAATGAGGCACAATATTCTCAGGCAGCCTGAACAACTCCTTGATTTCCTGCACCCTGTCCTCCATCGGCCAGCAGCCCAGCCACACGCTGCCAATGCCCAGGTCATGAGCTGCCAGCACCATGTTCTGTGCCGCAATGGAGGCATCAATCACCCAATAATCAGGCGCCTCAGGCAGTGCCCTGTCCAGATCGCCGCACACCAGGATGCCAATAGCTGCACGCCTTACCGGGCTGGCATCCAGGCCGTTTGCCACAGCCATCTTGCCCAGGGTTTCCTTGTTGCGCACCACGATAAAGGACCACATGCGCTTGTTCTCACAGGTAGGGCCGCTCATGCCTGCCGTCAGGATGGTCTTGATATCCTCGAAGGTAAGCCCCTCATCTGTAAATTCCCGTACACTTTTCCTCGTAGCCAATGCCTTTAAAGTATCCATAGTCCAACCTCATCTTCCGTTCAAAAAACCATCGGCAATAAATCATTTGCCGTTAAAATACCAATTTCTTGTGCCAGTCAAATACATCCTGACGGCTCATGCCGTTCAGCTCGAACAACGGCAAAAGCTTCACCGGCTTGTCCCTGAAGTACTCCTGCAGCTTCTTCTCCGTCTCCCTGCGGCCGCTGCCGCCGGAGGTAGCAAAAGGCACCAGTGTCTTGCCCTGCAGACTGAAGCTTTCCAGGAAGGTGTAGATGATCTTCGGTGCATCAAACATCCAGATAGGAAAACCGAAAAATATCGTATCATAATCACCAGCGTTAGCAAGTGGCACCGCCATTTTCGGGCGGCAGAAATAGTCCTTCTGCTCAATGGTCACGCGGGATGTCTTGCTGAGCCACTCCATATCCCCCGGCTTATAAGGCACTGACGGCACAATCTCAAACAAATCGGCATGCTCCACGCCTGCCACCATCTTCGCAACCTTGGCAGTCTCCTGCCCTACAGAAAAATATGCAACTAAAGCCTTTCCCATCATCATCACTCCTAATTAACAGCCTAATTAAAGACAAATTCAGCTAGTTCTAAAGTCACAATACATGATATATATAAAGTATACCACAATCAGCGCAAAAATAAAATCCCAACTGCTCAGAAATGATAAATATCAATATCGCAGTTGGGATTAAATCTTAAATTTTATTTATAATGCCAATATATCCAATATATTACTTAACGCTGGCAAGCATCGCATCTGCTGTACAGCTGCGCAGGCGGAAGCCCTTTACCGACTCCTGCAAAAGCTCTGCCTGGGCGCTGAGCTGCTGGCTGGCAGAAGCGCTTTCCTCCGCCGTGGCAGAATTTGCCTGCACCACATTGGCAACCTGCTTCACGCCCTTATCAAGCATATCCATGGCTCTCTGCTGGCGCTCTGAGGACTCAGCTATCTCCTGCACCAGCCCTGCCACCTGGTCAATCTCCTGATTGATGGTCTGCAGGGCGGCTGCCGTCTCGTTGGCCAGCCTGGTGCCTGCCTCCACCCGGTGCAGGGATTCCTCAATAATCTCCGTGGTTTCCCGTGCCGCCTTGGCGGAACGTCCTGCCAGATTGCGCACTTCCTCCGCCACCACTGCAAAGCCCTTGCCGTGCTGGCCTGCCCTGGCAGCCTCTACTGCCGCATTCAGGGAGAGGATATTGGTCTGGAAGGCTATCTCGTCAATGGTCTTGATAATCTTGGAGATATCCTTGGAGGAGGTCTCAATGTTCTCCATGGCTGCCACCATCTGCGCCATCTTTTCATTGCCCTGCTGGGAATTGTTCCTGACCTCCGCAGTTACCCCGGCAGCACAGCCGGCATTGCCGGCCATGGTGCCAATCTGGGCATTGATTTCCGCAATGGAGGCGGAAAGCTCCTCCACCGAGGATGCCTGCCGTGCCGCACCATCCGCCAGGGTGTTGCCGGAGTCGGCAATGTTCCGGGAGCCGCTAGCCACCTGCTGGGAAGCTGTGGAAATCTTTCTCAGCAGGTCATTGAGCTGTGCCGACATATCGTTAAAGGCACCAGCCACAGCACCTATCTCATCCTGGCTGTCAGCCTGCAAGGACACGGATAAATCACCCCCTGCTATGCGCCTGGCTCCTGCCTGCAGCTCTGACAATGGCTTCAGGAGCCGTCCACTGAGGATACTGCCGCAGGCCGCCCCGGCAAGGAGCGTCAGCAGCATGCCGATGCCGATCATCAGCACCAGGAAGCGGGAGGCACTGTCCACCTCCGCCTTTGGCACGGTAACCACATACTTCATGCCGTTGGCCAGCACCGAGTACCCTGCCACATAGTCTTCCCCATCACGGCTGTAAACAATAATGCCCTGAGGATTTTCACTGCCCACATAGGCATTCAGCTCCTGGCTGACAGACTTCAGGTCAGCAGTCTTGTCCCCTTCCCATCCGGCAAGAATCTGATTCTCGCTGTTCACCAGCATGGCATAGCCCGTCTCATATAGCTTCACCCCGGCTATCTGCTGCTGAATGCCGGTAAAATCCACATCCATGCCTGCTATGCCTGCGGAGGTTCCATCAGGCAGGAACAAAGGCACCACATAGGAAATCATGTACACGTTGATATTGGCGTTCATATAAGGATTCATCCAGGTAGGCTTGCCCCGGTTGACAGGGATATAGTACCAGCCTACATGCTCCATATCGTTCTTGTCATACATGCTGATGTCCGTGCAGGGCACCACCTGAAATGGCTCATTCTGGCTGTTCCTGACGCCAAAAAGCCCTGATGTAGGATAGCTGTAGTCAGGATTAAAGCGCACATAGTAGGACATGGCTCCATCCACGTTCCTGCCGCAGTTCAGCCCCACCTGCCTAAGATTTGCCGCGCACAGCTCCACATAGTTCTTGTCCGTCTTGAAGCGGCCTATGTCCTTTACCTCGTCATTGGCGGCAGCTGCCAGGGTATTCACCCCGGTCTCTATGCATGCCAGTGTCTTTTCCAGCTCCCCTGCCCTCATCTGGCTGGCCAGCAGGATTTCCTTCCTGGCATTTTCCTCCGAGGCCTCCAGTGAGTAATAAATCGAAATGCCTCCCACCAGCAGCACAGCAAAAAGTATGCATCCCATGATTACCATGGAGATTTTTGCCCGCAACGATTTTCCCCTAAAAATCAGATTGCCCATTATATATCCCTCCGAATAAAATTTTTCCAGCAGCAGCGCTATCTATGCCATATCCTCAAAATCCAGCCAGGCCGCCACACCCTTTTCCCGTCAAATCCTTATAGGGTATATTTCGCTGCCCGTCAGAATAATCCTGCCAGGAAAAGAAAATTTTAGAAAAAATTTGCAGATTTCTTACAAAAAACTACTTGCCTTACAAAAAAAAAACTGCTGATGAATAAACCGAATGCTTATCCATCAGCAGTAAAATACCTGTCAACGCAGCTTGGAATCACACCATCAGGCCATCAGAAAGGAATATCCCCATCTACCGGCTGGCCAAAGCCCTCGCTGGTGCCAAAGGCGGAACCGCCAGCAGGTGCCCCGCTGCCACCGGCAGGCGCACCGAAGCCGCTGCCACCGTCGAAGCCGCCAGCCGCCGGAGCATTGCCTGCATCGTTCTTGCTGCCGCAGAACTCAAAGTTCTCCACAATGACCTCTGTCACATAACGCTTGGCGCCGGTCTTGTCATCATAGCTGCGCACCTGCATGCGCCCCTCTACCAGCACCTCACGGCCCTTGTAGAGATACCTGGCAAAAGTCTCTGCCTGCTGTCCCCAGATAACCAGCGGAATGAAATCCGCCGGCTGGTCCTTGCCCCAGCGATCCACCGCAATAGTAGCCTGAGCCACGGATTTGCCGCTTGGCGTGGTACGCAAATCTACATCACGGGCCAGGCGCCCCTTCAAAATAACCTTGTTCATTTGCTCAATCCCCCAATCAAAATACAAATACAGCCCGGCAGCCCCGCCTGCACTACGTCAGGCAGCTGCCGTCGCCTCAACAAAATTTCTGTACCTATCATACCAAAAAATCAGCTTCATTGCCAGCTTTTTTGCTAAAAAATCGAAAAAATATTCGTTATATATCTATATATAAATATATATTTATATATAGATATATAAGGCATGGAGAAGATTTCAAAATCAGCTTCTGCCCTTCTTGTCAGCATACATCTGCTGGTCAGCCTGCTTCACCACATTCTGCACGGACAGGCCGCCGTCATATATGGCATGCCCCATGGACACGGCAGGCATCAGGGGCTCATGCCGCCTGTACATCTCCAGATGCCTGTCCAGGGCGCGGCGCAGCAGCCCGAAGTCCACCTTGTCCAGATACCCCTTGCGCAAAATCAGGCAGAACTCGTCACCCCCCAGCCGATAGAGATAGCCCAGCCTGCCGAAGGTTCTCCGCAGGCAGATTGCTACGTGCTGCAGCACGATATCACCCTTTTCATGGCCATAGGTATCATTGATGTACTTGAACTTGTCCACATCAAACATGACCACAGCCGTAGGGTAGTCAATCTTTTTCAGATGGCTGTCATAGCAGCGGCGGTTCAAAAGCTTCGTCATAGGATCCGTCTGGATGCCGATATCCATAAAGTACACATAAAACATGGTAGCAGCTATGGACACCGCAAGGAAGGTGGTGTGGCACTCGCCTCCGAACTCATTCTCCCCCACCCCGATGGTCAGGGACAGAATACTCATAAACAGCATCCAGCCGTTCCTATTCTGGTATATCCAGCTGCACCTGTACACCTCCCGGTACATGACGAAAATACCTATGGAATAAATCAGCACATACACCCGGAACCATTCGCCCCGGACGAAGTTGTTGGCAGCGTCAATATAAAAAATCCACTCCGTAAAGCCGCTGGTAAACTGCAAAAGGCCGTTGAAGGCCAGCAGCGGCACCAAAAAGCTGTTGCGCTCAATGGCACCCATCACGCCAATCAAAAATAGCACCACCACCGGTGCCAGGGTATATTCCAGGCTGACAACGGCACCGTGCAGCCATACAGGCACCAGCTGGGAGCCATTCAGCTCCACCCGTGTCCAGTCCAGCACAGCGCAGAACAGTATGATAGCAAAGCCGTGGAGAAACGCCCTGCGCAGCCGTCCGTCAATCGAGTCAGATGTATATGTCTGAACCAGCATAGTCAGCATCAGGAGACAGGTGATACTGACTACGGAAGTATGAGCATCCATGCAATCAATCCTTTTCAGCAAAATAATTACATGTGATTATATCATAAATACGACTTCTGCACTAGGCATTTACAAAAAAATACCCTGCCGGAACACAAAATTCCGGCAGGGTATTATTCTATAGCTTATTCCTTATCTTCCTTGACCTTCTTCTTCACATGAGTACGGATGGACAGCTCCTTCAGCTGCTTCTCATCCACCTCGGAAGGTGCCTGGGACATAACATCGGAAGCACTCTGGGTCTTCGGGAAGGCGATAACGTCGCGGATGGACTTCCTCTTGGCCATCAGCATAATCAGGCGGTCAAGGCCGAAGGCCAAGCCCCCATGAGGCGGAGCACCGTACTTGAAGGCATCCAGCATAAAGCCGAACTTGCTGTGAGCAGCCTCGGCAGTCAGGCCGATAGCCTCAAATACCTTCTCCTGAATATCGTTCTGATAGATACGCAGGGAACCGCCGCCAATCTCCACGCCGTTGAGAACCATATCGTAGGCAATAGCCTTGACACGGCCAGGGTCGGAGATAAGATACTGCACATCCTCGTCACGAGGCGCGGTAAACGGATGATGCATAGCCTTCCAGCGCTTGTCTTCCTCGCTGTACTCGAACATAGGGAAGTCAACAACCCACAGGAAGCTGAGCTTGTCCGGGTCAATCAAGCCGCGGCGGCGTGCCATCTCCAGGCGCAACTCGCCCAGGGCCTGAGCTACAACCAGCGGCTTATCAGCAATAACCAGCAGCAAATCGCCGGTCTTGGCACCGGTTGCCTGCTTGATGTTCTCAAAGGTCTCATCAGAGTAGAACTTCTTGAACGGAGACTTGATGCCTTCCTCGGTGTACTGAATCCATGCCAGCCCCTTGGCACCGTACCCCTGTACATACTGTACCAGGCCGTCCAGCTCGCGGCGCGGAATATTGGCATAACCCTCAACATTGATAACCTTTACCTGTCCGCCATTTTCCAGCACGGACTTGAACACCTTGAAGTCAGAACCCTGTACATGCTCGGAAATATCCATCAGCTCCATGCCAAAGCGCAGGTCAGGCTTGTCAGAGCCGTAACGCTCCATGGCCTCGTCCCAGGTCATGCGCAGGAACTTCTCAGGGATTTTCCTGTCCAGGGCCTTATCAAAAATCTCACCCATCATGCCTTCCATCATGGTCAGGATGGTCTCCTGGTCGATGAAGGACATCTCAATATCCAGCTGGGTAAACTCAGGCTGGCGGTCAGCACGCAAATCCTCATCGCGGAAGCAGCGGACAATCTGGAAATACTTCTCCATGCCGGAGAGCATCAGAATCTGCTTGTAAATCTGCGGAGACTGCGGCAATGCGTAGAACTCCCCAGGATTCAGGCGGCTAGGCACCAGGAAGTCACGGGCACCCTCAGGGGTGGACTTGCAGAGCATAGGAGTCTCAATCTCCAGGAAGCCGTTCCTGTCAAAGTAATCACGCATAATCTTGGTAACGCGATGGCGCAGCATGAGATTCTTCTGCATCTCAGGGCGGCGCAAATCAAGATAGCGGTACTTCAGGCGCAGCATCTCATCCACCTCGATGCCATCCTGGATGTAGAACGGAGGAGTCTTTGCCTTGTTAAGGATGCGCAGCTCCTCTACTACCACCTCTATCATGCCGGTAGCCATGTTAGGATTTACGGTTTCCTGGGAACGGGCGCGCACGCTGCCCCGGACAGCCACAACGAACTCGTTGCGGATAGTCTCAGCCTTGTGGAATGCCTCCTCGCCGATGGCAGCCTCGTCAATTACCACCTGCACCAGACCGGAGCGGTCACGCAGGTCAACAAAAATCAGTCCGCCATGGTCACGGCGGCGGGAAACCCAGCCGCAAAGGACAACCTCACTGCCTACATGGTCAGCACGCAGCTCACCGCAGTGATGGGAACGCTTCAAACCTTCTAAAGTATCCATCTAAACCTTTCACCTCATAAAATCTAATTATCGTCTAATAATCGAATATTTTTTTCGCAACCATCATTATAGCAAACTCGCCAAAAACTGACAATGATTTTGCAAAATGTTACGCCTTAATTTTCCCTATTACCTCGGCAAGGGCTACCTTTTCCTGCTGGCTGTCAGACATGCTGCGGAGCATTACCACTCCCTCGACAATCTCGTCATCACCAAGGATAAGGGCATAACGTGCCCCCAGCTTGTTGGCCTGCTTCATCTGAGCCTTCATGCTGCGGCCGGCAAAATCCATCGCCGCAGACAGGCCAGCCTTGCGCAGGTTGTTCAAGAGCTTGAATCCCTCGGACTGGGCAGCCTCACCCAGTGCCACCACATAGGCATCCACGCTGCGGTTCTTCTCCGGCAGCAGGTTCTGGCTCTCCAACGCCAGAAGGAGCCGCTCCAAACCTGTGGCAAAACCCACGGCCGGGGTAGGACTGCCGCCCATTTCCTCAATCAGCCCGTCATAGCGGCCGCCACCGGCCACGGCACTCTGAGCCCCCAGCGGCGGATACTTGATTTCAAAGGCGGTCTTGGTGTAGTAGTCCAGGCCACGCACCAGCCTAGGGTCATGCTGGAAGCTGATACCGGCATTGGCAAGGTGCTCCTTGAGCTTTGCAAAATGGTCACTGCACTCATCGCAGAGGCAGTCGGTAATCTTCGGTGCATCTGCCATGTATGGTTTGTCACTGTCCTTCTTGCAGTCCAGGATGCGCAGAGGGCTTCTGTCAAAGCGGCTGCGGCAGTCCTCGCACAAATCATCCAGCTTGTCCCGGAAGAAATCCTGCAGCATGGTGCGGTATTTGCTGCGGCACTTCGGGCAGCCCACGGAATTGATGGAAAGCTCCAGGTCCTTCAGCCCCAGCCCTTCCAGCAGGCTCATGGCCAGCAGGATTACCTCTGCATCAACGGCAGGATTGGCCTCCCCCAGTGCCTCCACGCCAAACTGATGGAACTCACGCATGCGTCCTGCCTGCGGGCGGTCATAGCGGAACATGGAACCGATGTAGAACAGCTTCACCAAATTGGACTCCGCATAAAGCTTGTTCTGCAGATAGGCACGGACAGCGGAAGCCGTATTCTCAGGCCGCAGGGTAATGCTCCTGTCCCCCCGGTCGGTAAAGGTGTACATTTCCTTGTCCACCACATCTGTGCCCTCGCCGATGCCCCGCTGGAAAAGCTCCGTATGCTCAAAAATCGGGGTCCTGATTTCGCTGTAGCCAAAGCGGCGGCACAGCTCACGGATTTCCCCCTCCACATAATTCCAATCGCCTACTGAGTCAGGCAGTATATCCTTTGTTCCACGAGGTGCATTTGTCAACATTCCTCTTTATCCTCCTGTATGTCAAAATTACAATTAATCACTATATTTCTGGCTGCGGCTTGCCGTAGATTTCCTCCAGCAGTGCCCTGCGCTTTTCGATATATACGTCAATATCCCGTTCATAGGTCACCAGATCCTTGGCATTAAAGACAGATTTCAGGCGGTTCTCCCGAAAATCCACCACCTTGGTGGTGGCAGCACCGCCAATGCCAAGAATTGTCTGCTGTTCCTCCATAATCTGGATATTGTACATGCTCTCCGCCCCGTCACGGCTGCAGCCCACGTTTTCCATCTGGCCGCTCATATAGCCCTGACGGTAGAGATAGTATGGCTTCAGCCCGGACTTCGTCACATAATCCATGGCCACCGCAAACATCTCCCGGCAGGTATCGTCCTCGGGCAGCTCATAGTCAGCCAGGTTCATCTTCAGCCTGGAACCCCGCTTCAGTGCCAGGGAATGGAGGGTGATATCGTCAGGTGCCAGGGCAGTAATCTGCTCCATGGTATCCCTGACATCCTCCACCCCTTCTCCCGGCAGGCCGATAATCAAATCCATGTTGATTTCCGGAATCCCTGCCCGGCGAAGGCTGTGGAACATCTCGGACACCGACTCCACCGTGTGGTTCCTGCCGATGCGCTTCAAGGTGCGCTGCTGCATGGTCTGGGGATTGCAGCTGACACGGGTGACACCGCACTGCTGCATGGCAGCCAGCTTCACCTCTGACATACTGTCCGGCCGCCCTGCCTCCACCGTAAACTCCACCGTATGCTCACAGCAGAAGCTTTCCTTCACCAGCTGCAGCATTTCGGAGAAATAGTCATCCGGCAGGCTGGTAGGAGTACCGCCTCCCACATAGACGGACTGCACCTTGAAGCCGTAAGCCTGCACCAAATCCCTTGCTGCCAGCAAATCCTTGCGGAAGGCTGCCATAAAACGCTCTATGCCCTTCTTCCCCGGCAGGATGTGGGCAGGAAAGGAACAGTACAGGCACCTGGTCAGGCAGAAAGGGATGCCCACATAGATGCTGACAGTCTGCCTGTCCGATTTTGCCAAAAAAGGCCGCTGGCGGATGGCCATATCCGTAATGACCGTTGCCTTTTCCCAGCTTGCAGCATAGTCCGTCCTAAGCCTTTCCACCACCTCATCACGGCCCAGGCCGTCATTCAAAAGCCGGTGGACAATCTTCGTGGGCCGCACCCCGTGCAGAATGCCCCAGGGAGCCTCAGGAAAGCCAAACTCCTGCCGCAGCAGGTGATAAAGGTTCAGCTTAATCAGCCGGTGCTTCCCTGCCTCAAACCGCTCGCTGCCCCTGCCCCTATCGGTGCGCTCCATGCCATGGCTGCTGCCGTCAGCGGCAATATAATGCACCATAGTCCGTACCACAGGCAGCTCCCCCGGCCGCTCCGTCAGGGACGAGGTAGTCTCCCCCGGCACGCTCTCCGTAAAATTCTCGATTTTCAGCTCCAAAATATCATAGGCGGCATTACTAATAAGCTCCGCCTGCTTCTCAGGACTCTTTCTGTAGGGCAGCTTTTCCACTGGCACCGGCAGCTCCATTTTAAAGAGGTTCAATACCTCCCGCACCACCTTGCAGACTACCTGGTTCTGGCTGTTGAGCAAAAATTCCTTAATTCGCAATTTCGTTCCGGCACTCCTCACACAGCCCAAAGAACTTCACCTGATGGTCAGTTACCTTGAAGCCGCACTTTTTCATAATATCCGCTTCCAAATCATCCAGCATATCCTCGGAAAACTCGATTACCTTCTTGCAATTTGTGCAAATCATGTGATGATGCTGATGGGAGTTGGGCTCCGTCAGATTCAGCTCATAACGGGAACAGCCATCACCGAAATCAATCTTCTGCAGGATGCCTATCTCCTTGCTGCACAAAAGCTCCAGTGCCCTGTACACAGTAGCCAGGCCTATATCAGCAGACTTCTGCTTCAAAATATCATGCACTTCCTCGGCACTGAGATGTACGCCGGGATTGTTCACAAAAACCTCCAGCACAACCCTCCGCTGGTGGGTACACTTATATGGGCTGTTTTGCAGCTTCTGCCTCAAATCATCCAAAGAATATGTAGCTGACATGACCGCAGCCTCCTTTATCCGTAAAATTCAAATACAATATATTATATCAAAGATATGTGCAAAAAGCAAAAAAATAAACCGTGGCACCTTATATAAAAAGCCACGGCAAAAAACACATCAAACAGGCAATCAGCTCCATCGCGGAGCCGCTCATCATACCGGCGCTGCCTTTCTGACCTTTCCATGTTTCTGACACATCCATATACCTGCTTCCATTCTAAAACAAAGGGAAAATTTTCGCAACATTCAAATTTTCGTGATACTGAATTGTTACTTAAAACAAAACGAAATTAGCTTATTTCAGTTTGTACAGCGGCTGGCAGTATCAAACTTCGCCAGCCTTTCCGCCCCCTTTTTCAGGCTTGCTCGTAAAGCAGGATTAGCTGCTACAGCCCCATACTAACTGAATATCGTTGTATTATTTTGTTGTATCTGTTCAGACCAAAAGAGGGACAGGTGTGGCATGTACCCAAAGAAAACCTTGAGTGCAGCCTCGCTTCTTAGCGAGTGCGAGCGTAAGCGATGCAGGAGCTTAGAAGCGCGAGGCTGTGCTAAGAGCGAGAGCGAGTTTTCTATGGGTACTGCCGCTACCTGTCCCTTTATAATGTCTGAACAGAGTCCACTAAATCCCAAACTACTTCTTTCAGTATATGCTCGTAGTTACAAACAAGCACCACGACAAACTGAAATCCACTTATCCTTGTTGCAAATACGGATTGCAGCGGCGTTCCCTGCCCATGCGGCTGGCAGGGCCGTGCCCAGGATAAACCTTGGTTTCGTCAGCAACCTGTGCCAGAGCCACATTCACGGAATGCAGGATTTCGTGATAATCACCCCCGGGCAGGTCGGTACGCCCTACACTGCTGGCAAACAGGGTATCACCGCTAAAGAGGCAGCCTCCCCCATACAGGCAGATGCCGCCCTTGGTGTGCCCCGGCGTATGGATGACCTTCAGGCTGGATTTGCCAAAGTTAATCACATCGCCGTCCTCCAGCAAAATCTCCGCCGGTTTTTTCTTGCCCACAAACACGCTGTACACAGCCATTTCTTCCTCGCTGGCTGTCAGCATAGGCGCATCCTCCCTATGGATTGCCAGCTGAACCCCCAGGGCATCCCGCAGCACATCCACGGCACCGATATGGTCCCAATGGCCATGGGTATTCACCAGAAGCTTTATATCAATGCCGTTATCCCTGACATAAGCAAGAATTTCCTGCCCGTTGTCCCCGGCATCAATAATAATACCTTCACCAGTTTCCTCATCCTTCAGCACATAGCAGTTTTCCTCAATCGGGCCCACCACCAAAGTATCTACACTAAAGCTCATCTTGCACCTCACACACGCTATTATTATCGCTTATTGCCATTACTATTACTATAACTATAACTATAAACTATCACTGTCAACCACAACTATTGCTATTCCTATCGCTCACGCTTCTGAATCTCTCCGCTTATCTTCCATGCCTGGTGTTGCTGTTATTATCAGCTGCACTTGCCATAGCACGGCTGACGCTGAACACATCCTTCAGGCGGCGGATTTTGCCCATCACCAGGGAGACCTGGGCCGCATTGTGCACCTCAAGGCTCATGATAATCGTCGATGTCTTGTTGCCCTTGTTTGCCTTGGCATTGACAGCGGACACATTGATTTTCATCTCCGCCGGTACTGACAGCACGCTGGTCAGCACCCCTGCCGCATCGTTGCAGATAATCTCAATCTCCACCGTATAATCCTTGTCAAGGCCGATATCCCAGTTCACATCGATCACCCGGGTGGTGTCACCGTCATCCGACAGCACATTTGGGCAGTCCGCCCGGTGGACGGAAACGCCCCGCCCCTTGGTGATATAGCCCACAATAGGGTCCCCCGGTATCGGGTTGCAGCACTTGGCCAGCCGCACCAGCATCCCGGACTCGCCCTCCACCAGAATGCCGTGGCTTGCCTTATTCTTCCGGGAGTTGTTGTGCTGCTGCTTGATGGTTTCCAGCATCTCGCTGACATCCGGCGGCGTTGCCGCCTTGATGGCCTTCTTGTGATGCTCAATCAGCTTGGCAATGACGCCATTGACTGCCACGCCGCCATAGCCTACTGCCGCCAGCATGTCCTCGTCATTGTTGATGTTGAACCGCAGGCAGACAGAATTCAGCCATTCATCCCGCAGCAAATCCTTTGGCTCATAGCCAAGCCTTTTTGCCTCCTTCTCCAGAAGCTCCCTGCCCCGGATGACATTTTCCTCCCGCTTCACCTTCTTGAACCAGGAGCGGATTTTTGCCCTGGTATCCGAGGAAGCCACGATATTCAGCCAGTCGCGGCTAGGGCCGTTATTCGCCTTATTGGTAATGATGGATACCTGGTCGCCGTTTTTCAGCTTGTACTCCAATGGCACAATCTTGCCGTTGACCTTGGCACCAACGCAGTGATGCCCCACCTCCGTATGAATGCGATAGGCGAAATCTATCGGCACGGAGCCCTTCGGCAAATCAATCACATCACCATTGGGGGTAAAGACAAATACCTCATCGGAGAAAATATCCATCTTCAATGCTTCCAGATATTCTGTCGGGTCGTTCACCTCGTGCTGCAGATTCATCATCTGCCGCAGCCAGGAAATCTTTTTCTCGTAGTCATTGCCGGCACCTACGCTGCGTCCGGCTTCCTTGTACTTCCAGTGGGCTGCCACGCCGTATTCGGAAACCTTGTGCATGGCAAAGGTACGAATCTGTATTTCCAGAGGGTAGCCCCTGGTCATGACCGTGGTATGCAGGGACTGGTAGCCATTGGACTTGGGCATGGCGATATAGTCCTTGAACCGGCCCGGGATAGGCTTCCACATGGCATGGATAACCCCCAGCACCGCGTAGCAGTCCTTTACATTGTGCACCAGCACCCGGACAGCTGACAGGTCATAGATCTCGCTGATATCCTTGTTGTCCCGCTTCATCTTGCGGTAAATGCTGTAAAAATGCTTCGCCCTGCCGCTGATTTCCGCCTTGATGCTGCTCCTGATAAGCTTGGTGTGAATCTGCAGGATGGCATCCTCAATAAACCGCTGGCGCTCCTGCCGCTTCTGCTTGACCTTCTCCACCAAATCATAATAAAACTCCGGCTCCAGGTACCTGAGGCACAAGTCCTCCAGCTCCCACTTGATATTGGAAATACCCAGGCGGTTGGCAAGGGGCGCATACACCTCGATGGTTTCCTTGGCAATGCGCTTCTGCTTTTCTTCCTTGACGAATTTCAGGGTGCGCATGTTGTGCAGCCGGTCAGCCAGCTTAATCATGATTACCCTGATGTCCTTGGCCATGGCCAGAAACAGCTTGCGGTAATTCTCCGACTGCTGCTCCTCCCGGGACTGGTACTTGATTTTCCCCAGCTTGGTGACGCCATCAATCAGCATCGCCACCTCGGTGCCGAAAATATCCTCCATCTGGGCCTGAGAATAAGTCGTATCCTCCACCACATCATGGAGAAGCGCCGCCGTGATGGTGGTACTGTCAATCTGCAGCTCCGTAAGGATTTTTGCCACGCACAGGGGATGGATGATATAGTCCTCGCCGGAGGCACGCTTCTGTCCGCCATGAGCCGCATTGGCAAGCTCATATGCCTTGCGCACCAGCTCCACATCGGCATGGGGCTGATACTTCAGCACCGCATTGATAACCTCGTCGATAGTCACCTCGGCTGTTGCACTTGCCACCTCGGGAATATAAATATTGACATCATTCTGGCCCTTTTTCTCCAACATAAAAACCACCACCAACTAATTTCTATTGCTTTTAGAAAACATTATAGCACATTTTCCGAGATTTAACTTCCTATTCAGCTATTTAGCCGTCTAAAAGTAGGCGAATCATACAAATCCATTTTCTTTGCCGTACTGCTTAGCTCCAGATAGCCCTCCGGCGTCTTTTTAAGAAGCCCCAGCTCCAAGAGCACCGTCACAGCATCCGCCACGTTCTGCTCCTCCGCCCGGCAGCCCTCCAGCCTTGCCTGCATGGCCAGCCACCCAAGGTCAGCCGACAGCCTATGCCCCCCCTGCACCCTGCTGCGGAGGAAAACATAAATCTGCCGCATGAAATCCCTGTCCACAGCCACAGGCTCCTGCACCGGCACAGGCTCATCCAAAGAGCGCACCATGCACTGCAGGCTTCTCATGTCGCGCCACTCGTTGATACCGGCGGCATAAACCATGTCAAAGCCGCCCCGTGCCACCCTGGCCAGCTCCTCCGGCATGTTGAAGGCAATGGCATCCACCAGCCTGCCCCGGTCGGAGACGGTGAATTTCAGATGCCTGGCATCCGCCCCCTTCAGCTCAGGGTTGAGGCAGCTAAGCCCCCGGCAGCCAAACAGCGGCGGCTCGTTTTTCATGCCGCAGGGCTCCAAAAGGGAAAGCTCCTCCACCATCTCCATGGTCATCTCCGCCGGTGAAATCTCCATGTCAATATCGTAGCAGGGAATATACTGGGCAGCAGTCATCTGCCGCCTGGCCTCCGCCTCCAGAAGCTCCCGGAGCAGATCAATATTCTCCGCCCTCACCGTCAGCCCTGCCGCCATCTCGTGGCCGCCGAACTGCACCAGGGCAGACTGGCAGCTGGTCAGGGCCTTAAAGAGGTTGAACCCCGGAATGCTGCGGCAGGAGCCCTTGCCAATGCCATCCTTTACGCTGATGACAATGGTGGGCAGGTAGTATTTCTCCTGCAAGGAATATGCCACCAGCCCCAGGACACCATGATGCCATTCCTCTCCTGCCACCACGATTACCCGGGCGTTGCCAATATCCATGGACTTTAGCTGTTCCTCCGCCATGGCCTGGATTTCCTCCTTCAGCTCCTTGCGGGTGTTGTTCAGCTCGTTCAGCTTCCCTGCCATCTCCCGTGCCATGTCCTCGTTCTCGGACAGCAGCAGCTCCACGCTGAGACGGGCGCTTTTCAGCCTGCCGGCTACGTTGATGCGGGGAGCCAGCACAAAGCCGATGCCCATGCTGTCAATCTCCCGGTTTCCCAGCCCCGTGGCCTCAATCAGGGCGCGTATCCCCACAAAGCTGGAATCCTTCATGCGCTTCAAGCCCTCAGCCACAATCTTCCTGTTCTCATCTACCAGGGGCACCGCATCTGCCACCGTGCCCAGGGCCACAATCTCCAGTCCCGGATTTTCTGCCGGTACCTTTTTCATGGCCAGCCACAGGGCCTGGCACAGCTTGAAGGCAATGCCCACTCCGGCAAGCTCCCCGCAGGGGTACTTTGAGTCCTGCCTGTGGGCATCGATTACCGCCACCGCCGGAGGCAGCTCATCCCCCGGCAGATGGTGGTCAGTCACCACGAAGTCCATGCAGTCCTGCATCTGCCTGAGCTCCTCCACGGACTTGATGCCGCAGTCAACGGTAATCACCAGGCTGGTACCCTGACGATGCATGCGTTTCAGTGCCTCAAGATTTACGCCATAGCCCTCCGTAAAGCGGTCTGGGATATAGTAATCCGCCCAGCCCCCCAGCTGCTGCAATGTGCGCAGCAGCACCGTAGTAGCCGTGATGCCGTCAGCATCATAATCCCCGTACACCACAATCTGCTCCCTGGCCTCAATAGCTGCCCTGATGCGCTTGACAGCCTTGTCCATATCCGGCAGCAGGTATGGGTCATAATACTCCCTTTCCTCAGGGTGCAGAAACTCCCTGGCCGCAGCTGCATTATCAATGCCCCTGTTCAGCAGGATGCCTGCCAGAAGGGCGGACACTCCCAGCTCTGCCGCGAGGGCGGCTGCCTTTTCCTTATCCTTTTGTCTGATGTTCCAAATTTTTCGCATATAAATCTTCTTCCTAAAAACAACGCATCTGCCGCTCACTCCCCTAGGGCGATTTTGCAGCAGTTATTTATCTTTCTAAGAGAACATATTCGCTATATATTGCAAAAATCCTGCCTGCGGCACAAAAAAAACGCGTATTGAAGAAAAAATTTTTTCAACACGCGCTTCCTTGCAGCTATTTACTTCAAAAATCAGGCTGCCAGCCCCTTATCTGTCTTCCTCAAGACGCATCAGCATGAAGCAGAAGTCAGAAATACGGTTCAGCAGAATCCTGTCCTGGTCAGGCACAATCTCATTCTTGGCCAGATCCCACATGACACGCTCGGCACGCCTTGCTACAGTCCTTGCCAGATCCAGGCAGGCACCGCCCTTGGTCTCGCCAGGGATGAGGAAACCATGGAGAGGCTCCATCTGCTCCTCCATCTTGTCCATCATATCCTCCAGGTACACCACATGGTCATGGGTAATCAAAGGCTCATAGTCGTTCAGGCTGGCCAGGTCAGTCATCAGGAGGCCGTTCAGCTTCTGCAGGCGCAGGCACAGGTCCTTCACCTTCTCATTCTCGCAAAAAGCCCTTGCCATGCCAAGAGCAGAGCCAAATTCATCCAAAGCACCGTATGCCTTAACTCGCCAGGAGTTCTTGGCAATTCTCTGGCCGGTGCTCAGGTCGGTCATGCCGCTATCGCCTCTAGCAGTGTACAAGCTCATATAAATTCCCCCTCACAATCAATCGAACTCAATCGAAAATTTCAGAGGCATTAAAGAAAATGGAAATCTCCCTGGCAGCATTCTCAGGCGAATCGGAGGCATGCACCGCATTGCGGCTGCCGCTGGCCGCGTACAGCTTGCGGATGGTCCCCTCGGCTGCCTCTGCCGGGTTGGTCTTGCCATTGATGGCACGCACATTGGCAATGGCTCCCTCGCCCTCCAGCACCATGGCAATAATCGGGCCGGAGGTCATAAAGCCCATCAGATCATCATAATAAGGACGGCCAATATGCTCCTCATAATGCTTGGAAGCCAGCTTTTCATCCATCTGCAGCATCTTCATTGCCAAAATCTTCAAGCCCTTTTCCTCGTAGATTTTGACGATGTCACCGATGTGTTTACCCCTTACAGCGTCCGGCTTTATAAGCACCAAAGTTTTTTCCATTTTTTCAATACCTTCTCTCCTGAATACTTCTTCTGTACTAGTATAATTCTACATTGATAGCGAAAATCCTGCTTTTCAGGCAAAATTCATCTAACAAATTTTGCAAAATTTCTCTGCCTGTTTCACGGCAGGATACTTTTACTTATTGCCCATGATTTCCGCATAGACCTGCCCCAGCTTGTAGTAGTTCTCGGTAGATGCCTTCAATGCCTCCAGCTCGTCATCCCTGAGGGCACGCACCAGCTTGGCAGGATTGCCATACACCAGGGAGCCGGAGGGAATCTTCTTGTGCTGAGGGATAAAGGAATTGGCGCCGATAACGCAGTTATCCCCAATCTCCGAGTAGCCAATCAGCACGCTGCCCATGCCAATCAGGCAGTTATTGCCCACCTTGCTGCAATGCACCACCGCATTGTGGCCGATGGTTACATGGTCACCGATTTCCGTTGGCGAATCACTCATGGTATGGATAGTGGCATTATCCTGTATATTGGTGTGCTTGCCGACAACCACCTTGTTCACATCGCCGCGCACCACAGCACCAAACCATACATTGGTACCTGCCCCCAGCTTCACATCCCCTACTACGGAAGCAGTAGGCGCGACAAAAACATCATCAGCTAAATCAGGATTAATATCCTTGTACGGATAAACTGCCATAAAAATCACCTTCCTGGAATACCCGGCTGCCATAGCTGCAGCAGCCCAATTACATTTCTTTTGTATTATTATAACAGAAAATTGTCTAATTTGCTATAGATTAATTACTTTTATTTATGGCACTATGCCCTGCACTGTGCCAGCATTCTTTTGCATATCTCCAGCTGCTGCCCCTTTACCCAGTCACCGATTTTCCTGCCGGTGAGCCCCCGTGGGGCATCTGAGCCGGAAACCTCGCTCATGGCACTGATGATTTCCTCCGCATGCTCAAGATACGGCGGCAGCCCCTTGTTATCCGCCCCGATGATGATTTTGATGTCACTGATAGAGAGCTCCGCCGCCACAGCCTTCATCATCAGGAGCAGCTCACAGATTTTCGGTGGCTTTGACAGGCGTGGCGCCCGCATGTGCTGGCTGATAATGAACCTTGCCGCCTTCAGCCACGCCGACGGCAGGGTGACACGGCGATTCCAGCCAGCCAGCACCTCCAGGCCCTTTACCTCATGGCCGTAGTGATGGGGCAGCATTTCTTCCGGCGTGACTCCCTTGCCCAGGTCATGGCAGAGGGACGCAAACCTTGCCGTAATATTCTCCGTCCTGCCTGCTACCTCATCCACAATCAGCATCACATGCTCAAAGGCATCCCCCTCCGGGTGATACACCTCTGGCTGTGTCTTGCCAATAAGGGCATGGATTTCCGGGAAAATATCCTGCAGCAGCCCGGCACTATGGAGAAGACGGAAAAATTGGGAGGGCCTGTCCGCCGCCAGTGCTTTTTTCAGCTCCCCCAGAATCCTCTCCCCCGGCTCCTGACAAAGCTCACTGCGGCACTGCCCCATAGCTGCCAAAAGCTCCGGTGCCGGTGCATAGCCCAGCCGTGCCGCAAACCGTGCCGCCCGCAGGGCCCGTACCGGATCCTCCCCAAAGTGCTCCGACACAGGCCGCAGCACCCTGTCAGCTATATCTGCCTGCCCTCCATAAGGGTCCACCAGCCTGCCCTCATGCAGATCCAGCGCCATACTGTTGATGGTCAAGTCCCGGCGATACAAATCATCCTCAATAGTGATGGAGCTGTCCGCCTCTGCCACAAAGCCCCGGTAGCCGCTGCCCTCCTTCCGCTCCCGGCGTGCCATGGCCACCTCGCACTGCCTGTCCCCCCTGCCGCCATCAGCCTCGATAGGCAGCAGAAAAACAGGAAACGCCCTGCCGATGAGCTTTCCCTCCGGGAATGCCGCCTCAAAGCTGACGGCATCCATGCCTGTTACCACATAATCCTTGTCCTCCGGCTGTTCTCCCCGCAGGAAGTCCCTTACCCAGCCGCCTACCGCGAAGGCATGCCCCCCGGCAGCCTCCACCCTTGCCACAAACTCCGCTTCCAGCATAAACACATCTCCTGAAAATTATCTGCATAATGCTCCAATAATCCACAAAATAGCTTATCAGCACATAAAGTTATTCATTAGCACATAAAGTTATTTATCACCACACAAAATTATTCATCACACATAAAGCAATTTGTCAGCACATAAAAATTGGCTGACTTTATTATACAGCATACAATAAAATCAGCCAAATAATACATTTTATGTAAATAACTAAATCACAGTTGCCCCTGTGCCGTCAATATCAAAAACATGATACTGGGACTTGACGTTATTTTTCGCAAAGGCATCCCGCATTGCCATGCCTACGGCATCGGCATTTTCCACCGTAAAGGCAATCAGGCACGGACCGGCACCGCTCATGCTGGCCCCCAGGGCACCTGCCGCCCGGGCCGCCTTGAACACATCATACATGCCGGGAATCAGCTTGGCGCGATAAGGCTGGTGCAGGGCATCATCAAAGACGCTGCGCAAAAAGCTCTTGTTGCCCTTGCAGAGAGCCGCTGTCAGCATTGCCGCCCTGCCGATGTTGAACACGGCATCCTTCATAGGCACCTCAGCCGGCAGCACCGCCCTGGCCGCCTTGGTAGGCAGGAAGAAATCCGGCACCGTCACCACCAGCTTCAGGGGAAGCTTCGGCATCAGGGAGAAGCACTCCGGCTTGCCGTTCCTGACAATGCTGATGGTAAAGCCGCCAAAGATAGCCGGTGCCACATTGTCAGGGTGCCCCTCAATCTCCGTAGCCATCTGCAAAAGGTCACGATTGGTAAAGGGATTGCCCAAGCACTCATTAGCAGCCTTCAAGCCTCCTACAATAGCTGTAGCGCTGCTGCCCAATCCCCTGGACAGGGGCACGCCATTATCCATCCTGATAATAGCCCCCTTGTACTCCTGCGCCTTGCCGGCCCTTTCCAAAAGCTTCTGAATGGAACGCCACACGATGTTCCTTTCGTCCACAGGGATATTTTCAGCGCCATCGCCCGTTATCTCTATGTCCAGCCGCTCCTCCTCAAGGAGAGTCAGCTCCAATTCATTATAAATAGTACATGCCACGCCCAGGCAGTCAAAGCCCGGCCCGCAGTTGGCTGAGGTTCCCGGAACCCTGACCTTCACACTTCTTACTTCCATCGGAAAGCCTCCTAGCTCAGTTCTCCTCCACGCGGATAATGCTGCGGATGCTGTCAACAACCTTCAGCCCCTGCAGCACATCTGCCGCCTTCTGCAAATTCCTGTGCTGCACCACATGGGTAACAGCCACAATCTCAGCATGAACGCCCACCTTCCGCGTCTGGATAACGGATTTCAGGCTGACACCGCTCTCGCCGAAGGCAGTAGCAATGGAGCCCAGCACCCCCGGCTCATCATCCACATGAAGGCGCACATAGTAGGAAGACTCCGTTTCCTCAATCGGGCAGAAAGCACGGCTGTTGTAGCAGGTGCAGCCGATCACGGAATGCACATCGCTGACAATATTCCTGGCCTCGCCGATAATATCTGCCACCACCGCAGAGGCAGTAGGCAGGGAGCCTGCACCACGGCCATAGAACATGGCATCACCGATGGCATTGCCCCGGAGGAAAATCGCATTGAACACGTCCTTCACCGCAGCCAGCGGATGGCTGCTCGGCAAAAATACCGGATGCACCCTGACATTGACGCCCTTCTCGCCATAATCCTTGGCCACAGCCAAAAGCTTGATTACATAGCCCAGCTCATTAGCATAGTTGATATCCGCAGGCTCGATGTGGGTGATGCCCTCCACGGACACCTGCTCCAGGTTGATACGGGTGTTAAAGCCGATGGAAGCAAGGATTACCGCTTTGCGGGCAGCATCCCAGCCCTCCACATCAGCAGCAGGGTTTGCCTCAGCATAGCCCATGGCCTGAGCTTCCTTCAGAATGCTGGCATAGTCAGAGCCATCCTCGGTCATCTTCGTCAGCATATAGTTGGTGGTACCGTTGACAATACCCATAATCTCGCTGATGCGGTTGCCTGTCAGGCACTCCTTCAAAGGGGTGATAATCGGGATACCGCCCCCCACGCTGGCCTCAAACTTGAAGTCAACGCCCTTGGCTTCAGCCATATCAAAAAGGTCGTGACCGAACTGAGCCACCACATCCTTGTTGGCAGTAACTACATGCTTGCCATTCTCCATAGCCTTCAGCATGTACTCCCGGGCTGGATGCTGTCCCCCCAGAAGCTCCACTACAATATCAATCTCCGGGTCATTCAGGATATCATCTGCATTGTCCGTAAGCTGGATATCCTCCAGATACTCCCGCTTCTTGCTGATATCCCTTACCAGTATCTTCTTGATGGCAATCCTGCCGCCAACCTTCTTGGCAATATCATCTGCATTTTCCTTCAAAACCCTGACCACGCCGGTACCTACAGTGCCGGAACCCAAAAGGCCTATACTAATTTCCTTGGACATATAAAAAACATTTCTCCTTCTAGCAAATTGCGGAACGGCAAGTTTTTAAGCCTGTGCCTGTCCCAATACCTCCATGCGCTTCACGCCATCAACCATGCGCAGCTTGTCCAGCAAAGCTTCCAAATCCACTGACATATTGGCAGTCTCAATGGAAACAGTAGCGTTGGCAACCCCCTGCAAAGGAATGCCCTGATTGATGGTCAGCACGCTGCCGGAATCGCTGGAAATGGTATTCAGCACGCTGGACAGTACCCCCCTCTTGTGCTCTAGCAGGAATGTCAGGGTGACAATCTTGTTCTGGCTTGCCTCATAGAATGGGAATACATAATCCTTGTACTTGTAGTACGCACTGCGGCTCAGCTCCATGCGCTCCACCGCCTCATTGATGGTGCGGGCATCGCCCCTTTTCAGCATTTCCTTTACACGGATAGTCTTCTTTATGGCCTCTGGCAGAATTTCCTCACGCACAAGAAAATAGCCGTTTTTTTCACTTTTACTCATTTCTTCTTACCTCCGTACACCCTATAAAGATGTTTTTCTACATACAAGGGATATTATAGCACGATAACTGTAAACTTGACAATAGTACCAGTAGACATTTGTGGAATTTTTTTAGTATAATTAAATAATCAAGACCAAGGAGCTGATAAAATACTATGTTTACGGGAAAAACCATCAATCTGGGCGTGATAGGCAACCCTATCGGCCATTCACTTTCCCCGGCAATGCAGAACGCGGGCATCCAGGCAGCAGGGCTGGACTATGCCTATATCGCCATGCCGGTACGGAACGAAAATCTGAAGGAAGCTGTGGCCGGACTGAAGGCGCTGGGCTTCCGTGGCTTCAATGTCACCATCCCCCACAAGCAGGCGATTATGGAGTACCTGGATGAGATACACGAAGATGCCAAAATCATCGGTGCCGTCAACGCAGTCAAAAACGAGGACGGCCATCTCACCGGCTACAACACCGATGTAACCGGCTTCATCGACGGCATGAAGCAGCAGGGCTTTTCCCCGGCCGGCAAAAATGCCATCCTGCTGGGGGCAGGCGGTGCCGCCCGGGCCATCATCTGGGGGCTCATCAAGGAAAAGGTCAAAAGCCTCACCATCGGTGTCAGGAACGTTGCCAAGGTGCAGCCTGTGGCCGATTATTTCAGCCATTACCTGCCCATAGAAGTGCTGGACTGGCACAGCCCTGAGTTTGCCGCAAAGCTTTCAGGGGCACAGCTTCTCATCAACTCCACACCTCTTGGCATGGCACCAAAGACAGACGCCATGCCGCCTGTGGACTGGAGCAAGGTTCAGCCTGATACCTTCGTCTACGACATCATCTACACCCCTGCCGAAACCCTTTTCCTCAGGACGGCACGGGAGCATGGCTGCCGGACGCTGAACGGGGAAGCCATGCTGGTGGGCCAGGGTGCCGAGGCCTTCCGTCTCTGGACAGGCCAGGTGCTCCCCCAGGAGCCAATGGCTGCCGCCCTGCGCTCTGCCCTGGAGGACTGACGGCTCAGGCGCAATGGCTTAATTTCATCAGGATAGAAAATGACCGGTAACGTATACCTCTGTACGCACCGGTCATTTCTTTGCACTTATATTTCCTATCGCATTGAGATTTTCCGCACTCTGTTATATCTTATTGCCAGTTATCAGCTGTAGCCGATATTCTGCCTGACATTTATTTTAGATTCTTTATCTTCGACTCTGCCTGTTCAGGCTTCCCGACCATGCATCACCATTGCAGGTATGCTCTGCCTGAAATAAATTAAGCTGATTTTATACCCCCAGTGCCTTAGGCAACTTAGTTGCCCTAGGTGCCTTAGCAGCCCGGGTTTTCTTAGCTGCCTTAGGTGCCTTAGTTGCCCCGGTTGACTCAGTTGCCTTAGCTTCCTGCGCCTCCCGAGCCTGCTCAGCCACCACTTCAGGGATATTCTCCATGATATCACCAAGTATTTCTCTCAAGGAGTCCATCTCCGCTACGCTCAGGGAAATCCCCTTCCCCATACGGCTGTGGTCAGGTGACCATGAGCGCAGCTCATACCTGGGCTCCCCATCATTCCATGCCACCAGATTCATTTCCTTCGTCCAGCCATTTCGCGATTTTGATATCACCCCCAATCTTTTCTTGATATCATAAATAGGACCACCTTCCGCAACAAAGCTAACGTATGCCATTTCATGCCCCCCTCTATGCATTGCCTGACTTCATTTAAACTTATATACTTGTATTTAAGCCCATATCTGATTTGTAATTTCCGTGCACTTCATTACAAATCAAATATAGCATTGTTGCAAAGGCTTGTAAATACCGCAGCAGCTCACAAATACTGTTTTTATTAAAAATATATCGAATCTTTTTAAGCAAAAACTCACATTGTCCCCTGCCAACGGGCAAATAAGTTGTTTTTTACACCCAGATTATCGCAGATTTTTCCCACCAGCATGTTAACCAAATCCATAATCGTATCAGGGCGATGATAAAAGCCCGGGCTGGCCGGAATAATCACGGCTCCCATGCGGCACAGCTTCAGGAGATTTTCCAGATGCCCTGCATGCATAGGCGTCTCCCGGGGCACCACAATCAGCTTGCGCCCCTCTTTAAGCATTACATCAGCTGCCCTGGTCAGGAGATTATCCGTTATGCCGTTGGCCAGGCAGCCGCAGGTGTTCATGGAACAGGGTGCTATCACCATGGCATCCGCCTGAAAGGAACCGCTGGCAATGGCCGCCCCCACGTTATGCACGTTGTAAATCTTGTCTGCCACCACAGCAATATCCTCAAGGGTAGTATCGCACTCGTACTGAATGACTCCCAGGCCGCTGTCCGAAATCACCACATGCACCTGATGGCCTGCATTTTTCAGCACCTCAATCAGCTTCAGCCCGTAGATACTGCCACTGGCACCTGTAATACCCACTATAATCTTCATTCTTCCATACATCCTCTCTTTATACCTCAAACGCATTCCTGATGTGATTTACGCTCATCTGACCGGCAGGTGTGCGCAAGATTTCCAGCACATCAAAACGGAAGCGGTTATTCTCCAGCCCCTTGCTGCGAATATACCACTTCGCGCTCCTGATAATCTTCTGCTGCTTGAAATAATCTACCGCTCCCCCCGGCCTGCCAAACCTGCCTGACCGCCGTGTCTTGACCTCGGCAAAAATCACCATGTCATCACGCCTGGCCACAATATCCAGTTCGCCGAACCGGCAGCGGTAATTCATCTCCAATACACTGTAGCCGTGGGAAGACAGATAGCCTGCTGCCAGCCTTTCGCCACACCTGCCCAGTTCCTTGCTGTCCACGAATCTTACAGCTCCTTTGCCAGCGGCGTCTCCATCAGCTTTTCCTTGCGCCGCTTGTCTATCCTGTACACATAGGCAAGTATCTCCGCCACGGTGGTGTACAGCTCCGTCGGGATTTCCTTGTCCAGCTCCAAGGCCATCAGCATGTTGACCAGGGACTTGTTCTGATAGACCGGCACCTGTCCTTTCTTTGCCGCCTCCAGAATATTTTCCGCCACATGCCCCTTGCCCTTGGCAACCAGCTTCGGTGCCCTGTTTTTCTCCATGTCATACTTGAGGGCAACGGCCTTCTTTTCCGCCTGGGGGTCCAGCTCCGGCTCCTCCTTGGGCCTCATCCTGTCCTTTAGCAATTAATTCACCGTCCCTACCTTCAAGTCGTTCAAATGAACTGATGTATCATACAATGCCTTGCGGATATCCGGCAGGTACTCGCTGAATGCCTGCACCGCCTCCTGGTCTGAAAACCTGACACGCAGATTGAGGTTGTTACCCTCGTAAAGCTGGCAAACAATATCCACTGCCCCGATATTCTCCGTCAGGACACAAACCCTGAACCAGGTGTCCTTGCGCAGCCTGCCCCGCTCATCCTCATGGGGCGGCTCATGATACAGGTTGACATAGGCCGGATAGCTCTGCTCATTCTCGCCTATGTACAGAGGCATCACAAAGCTGATGGACTTCTGCCCGTCTGCCTTGTAGCTGCCCTCGCTGCTCACTGCCCCCTTCATGGAGGAAAGCATGGTCTTGATTTCCTTGCTGGCATTCTTCAAATCCCTTGCCTTGATATTTTTCAATGTCCCCAGCTCTGCCAGCTGCAAAAATGCCCACAGCTTCGGCAGGCCTTCCATGCCCTGCTGCTGCCCTGCCTGCTGGATGGCGGCAGGAATGTTGCCCTGCACCATCCTGAGAAGCAGGTTCAGCTGCTTGGCATCCTGCTGGCTCAACGCCTCCTGGCTGCCATTGACAAAATCCTGCAAAAGCTGTGCATCCTTCACCGTCAGGCTGCTGTCCTTCAGCAACAGCTGTGCCATGTCCTTGAAGGCTGCCACCGTCTGCTGGTTGTTGGCAAGCTGGGGCTGGGACTGCTGTGCCTGCTGGACAGGATTTTTCACCACACCTGTCTCCTGAGTATAGCCGTACCTGCTGAAAATTTGCCGAAAAAGGGGATTGTTTTCCAGCTCCGCTGCCCTGCTGTGGGCGCCGGCAAAACTCTGCCCGTTGCCATTCCTGGCAATCTGCTGTGAGCCTTGAGAATTATCTGCCTTGTCAGCGGCCTGTCCAGCCCGGCCGGCTGCATTTTGCTGCATTTCAGAAGCATTATTCCCGGCCGTCTGACCCGTAGCTGCATTGGCAACCGGCTGCCCCTGGGCTGCATTTGCTGCTGCCTGCCCCCCCGGGCTGGCAGGATTCTGCTGTGCCAACTGAGCGTTATTCCCAGCCGTCTGCGCCTGCCCCTGGGCTGTATTTGCCGCTAACGTGCCCTGACCTCCGAAGGCTGCACTATTTTGCGACACACCTGGGGCGGTATTAGCCCCCTGGCCATTTTGCTGCAACGGCTGATTTTCTCCGGCAACCTGGCCGGAAGCTCCACCAGCAGCACCGGCATTGCCACTGCCAGCCATAACGCTGCCGCCTGCGGCATTTCCCTGTGGAACGTTGCTACCAGCCATACTGCCTGCCGATGCACCGCCTGGTGCCGTATTCCCTGCTGCCGGACCGCCTGGTGCCGTATTCCCTGCTACCGGACCGCCTGCTGCCGTATCTGCTGCATTGCCGGACAGAGGCTTGGGGAACAGCACATCAATCAGCTGCTTCATTATGCCCGTGTCCCCATTCCCCTGTCCGGAGGCTGCACCAGCCTGCCCGAAAGATGCCAGCTGCCCGGACAGCTGCTGCAAAAGGCGTGCCAAATCCTCAGGCAGGCCCTCGGCATTGCCGCTGTTCAAAAGCTGAAAGGCCAGCTTGTTCAGCTGTACCAGCTCCAAATCGCCTGTATTGCCTGACAGGGCACTCTCCCCGATAATATTTTTTATATTTGCCATCATCAGCTGCAGCACATCCGTCAGCTCACCTGCCATTACACTGCCGCCAGCCTGGCCGCCGGTCAGCTGGCTGGCAGAAACAGCATTAGCCTCCGCCATATTGCCCAGCTGCTGGAAAATCCGCCCCAGGATAGTCAGCTGCTCCGCAGAATACCGCTCGCTTGCCATGGCACTGCCCAGCCCTTCGCCCAGTGAGTTTTCCAGAGAAAAGGCGTTGCGCACCACATTGTTTATCATCTCCTGCAGCTGCTTGGGCAGGACAGCCTCCGTCCCCAGACGGCTGTTGGCAATCTTATCCAGCACGGCAGACATATTGTCCACGGAAGTGGTAAACTTGACATCCGTCTGCTTGGCAAATGCCGAGCTGGAACTACCATCCTTGTTTATGGCTATGCGGTCGGTTTTGGTTTCCGCAGTCCTGCCTGCGGGCTGTATAGAAGGACCTACCGCTGAATTTACATTTGTGGGCATAATGTACCTCCCTGAAAACACTCACATTACTTTCCTGCTGCTATGGAGCGGACAGGCTCAAAGGTCAGGCGATGAATCGGGCAGGGGCCGTATTTCCTGATAGCAGCCACATGCTCTGCCGTGCCATATCCCTTGTGACTGGCGAAGCCGTACTGAGGATACTGCTTGTCATATTCATCCATCAGGCGGTCACGGGCAACCTTGGCAATAATAGATGCCGCCGCTATGGAGGCAGACCTGGCATCGCCCTTAATCAAGGACAGCTGCGGAATATTCAGCTCCTTCAGATGCACCGCATCTATCAGCACCAGCTGCGGCTCACAGGGCAGGGCAAAAATAGCATCGTACATGCCCTGCATGGTTGCCTGCAGGATATTTAACCTGTCAATAACCTCAGGCTCCACAAATACCTGACGGACGGCCACTGCCTTGGCCATTATGTCCTCGTAAAGCTCATCCCTTACCTTGGGGCTCAGCTTCTTGGAATCATTCAAATGAGGCAGCAAAAGCTGGGGCGGCAGAATGACGGCAGCCACCGACACCGGCCCTGCCAAAGGCCCCCTGCCTGCCTCATCCACACCGGCAATCACCTCAAATCCCTTCTGCCTGCCTTCCTCCTCGAACTGATACATGGCCAGCAGACGCTTTTTTTCCTCTGCCAATTTCGCCTGCTGCCGTTCATATTTCTGCACCAGCTTTTGGGCAGCAATGCGGCTATCATTGCGGCATGCCGCCAGCAGCTCATCCGTTATCTGATTTTCCTGTTCCTGCTTAAAAAGCCTCTCCAATTCTTTTATCGTCAAATTGCTTATATCCATACACAATCACCACAAATAAAGTGCCAAGATTTATCGCCACTTTATCACACGCACCGGCATATATCACTGCTCATCCTCTGCCATGCCATCATCCTGTGGCGGCATATCAAGGCTGACTGTGCCCAGCTTGCCGCTCCTGAAGTCCGTCAGCACAATGCGCTGTGCCTTCTCCGTATCTACGATGCCCCCCTTCACCAGGCAGCCCCGCTTCCTGCCAATCAGCTCCAGCAGCTCATGGGGCTCCGATGGCAAATCCCCTGCCAGCTTGTAGCGTTCCCTCAGCCTGTCAGGGTACATCTCCGCCATGGTCTGCAAAAATACGCCGGTGATGAGCTCCCTGTCAATGGCCTCGTCATTAATCGCCCCGGTAAACGCCAGCTTCAGCCCGGCAGTCATATCCTCGAACTTCGGCCACAGAATCCCCGGCGTATCAAGAAGCTCCAGATTGCCCCCCAGGCGTATCCACTGCTTGGCACGGGTAACGCCCGGCTTGTCTGCCGTCTTTGCCTTGTTGGAGCCTGCCAGCCTGTTTATCAGGGAAGACTTTCCCACGTTGGGAATGCCCAGAATCATCACCCTGGCAGCCCGCGGCTTTGCCCCCTTGCTGACCAGCTTGTCGGTCATAGGCTTTGCCAGGGCTTCCGTCATAGACACCAGCTGCTTGATGCCGCGCCCCTGGGGTGCATCCACCGCCACCGCCGGAATCCCCTGCTGACGGAAATACGCCACCCATTCCTTTGTAACCTTCGTATCAGCCAAATCCGACTTATTCAATGCCACCAGCCGCGGCTTGCCTGCAATAATCTCCTGCAGCATGGGATTGGCACTGCTATAAGGAATCCGCGCATCCAAAAGCTCTATGACCACATCCACCAGCTTCAGATTATTCACAATAATATCCTTGGCTTTCTTCATGTGGCCCGGATACCAGGAGAAGGGTTTTATTTGTGTTTTTTCCGTATTTTCCATTCAATATAATCCTCTCTAATCTTTTATTGTATTCCCATGAAACCGCGTGTTTATTGGTGATATGGTTAAATATCTGAATATAGTTTCCGTTTTTATCCTGCATTGTCAAAAATCGTATTTTTCCGTATTTTGGTAGACAAAAATCACGACGATAGACAAGGATAAGAAAACAAGTTCTGTAAAAAATTATACCACACTGCACACTTTACATCAAGCAAAATAATGAAAATTTCAGTTTGTCGTAGTGCTTGATCGTTACTTCGGCGAGATATGTAAGGTGTATTGATTAGTGCAGGGGAGCTGTCTGAAAAATATCAGCATATATCCCAATGGGCGGTCATTTTTTACATTGTTGTGTATAAACCTACTTACGGTCAGACCTTTTTATAGAGCCTCAAGGCAGTACCATCGCAGGCACGCTCGCGCTACTATCCACGCCTAGCGGATGCTAAGCTCTCGCTTCGCCTTACGGCTCGCGAATTGCTAAGCACCGAGGCGCGTCTCAGTGCCATGCGAATGGTACATGCCCTGATACTCTTTAAGAGGTCTGACACAAAATTTTCACAACTCTGCTTATAAAGTCAACCGCCCATCGCATTATCTGCCAACAGTTACAAGCCTGCGACAGCTCCCCACTCACTTCTCAGCAAGCCTTTATATTTTGCCGTAGCAGCATGATGATGCATTACGAACAAGCCTGAAAAAGGGAGGTCGGGGCACTATATGTTATACGGCGGTTGGCAATAGCATGTTTCGTCAGCCTCCCAGCTCCCCCCCTTTCAGGCTTGCTCGTAAAGTAGGATTAGTTACTAAAGCTTCATACTAATTTGTGGAAGTTGTATTATTCTGTTGTATCTGTTCAGACACAAAGAGGGACAGGTGCGGCATGTACCCAAAGAAAACCTTGAGTGCAGCCTCGCTTCTTAGCGAGTGCGAGCGTAAGCGACGCAGGAGCTTAGAAGCGCGAGGCTGTGCTAAGAGCGAGAGCGAGTTTTCTATGGGTACTGCCGCTACCTGTCCCTTTCCAATGTCTGAACAGAGTCCACGAAGTATCAAATTACATCAGTCAGTATATGCACGAAGTAACGATCCAGCACTACGACAAACTGAAACTTCTCATTACATATTTGGCAATAACAGCCTGGCTGAACGCCAGCGCTCCCAGCAGCCCAAAGGACACATACAGATTTGTACTATCAGCCACAAACCCGATGAGGGCAGGCCCCATGAGAATCCCCAGATACCCCATAGTGCTGGCGGCAGACACTGCCTGATTAAGCGGCATGACCTTCTGCCTGCCCATCAGCGAATAAAACACCGGCACTATATTGGCACTGCCGATACCGATAATAAAGAACCCGGCATACAAAAGCCAGGCAGCAGGCGCCCAAATCAGCAGCACGAACCCTGCACAAGCCAAAAGCCCGCCGCCGATAGTCACCACCGGCGCCCCCAGCCTGTTGACGGTCCAGTCCCCTGCCAGCCGCATAATCAGCATAGCCGCCGAAAAGACCGTAAAGCCCACACCTGCCATGCTCATATCAAACTGCTTCACACTGGTCAGGAACACGCCGCTCCAATCCATGACGGCTCCCTCCACCAGGAAGGACACAAATGCCACCATGCCGATGAATACCACAATTCCCCTAGGCACTGCCAGCAGGGAGCCTTCCCGCTTTTCGCCGCCCTCAGACATCAGATGTGGCCTGAATACAGCCAGCAGCACCAGGATAATCCCCCAGGCAATCACAGCCGCCTGAAAATAATTGAGCCCTGCATTCAGCCAGACACTGAAAATACCTGCCCCTGCAAAGCCCCCTATGCTCCAAAAAGCATGCATGCCGGACATAAGCCGCACGCCGGACTTCTTCTCCACCATTACGGCAAGCACATTAACCACCACATCAATGGAGCCCATCAGGGCACCCAGCAGCAAAATCAGCGGTACCAGCATGTATAAGGACTGCACCATGCTGAGCAGCACCAGCACCATGCCATAAAAGACACCTGCCGTCACCAGAACCTTGCGGCAGCCCCATTTCCCGGCAGCTCCGCCGGAGAAGGGCATCGTCATCAAGGAGCCAATGCCCACGCACAAAAGCAGCATGCCCAGTACATCCTCCGTCAGTGCCAGCCGTTCCTTCAGCATAGGCACCATGGGAGCCCAGCTGGCACAGCCAAAGCCCCCCACGAAGAACAATGCCTTGGCAGCCCACTGCTGCCATCTCAGCTCCTTCTCCCTATCCTCAGTCTTTTTCTTCACCATCATTATCCTGCTTCTTATCCTCCACTGTACAAATAATCTTGTCTATCCGATAGCGGTCCAGCCGGGCAATCTCAAACACAAAATTCTCCCAGCGCACCGACTCTCCTTTTTTCGGAATATAGCCAAACAACGCCGTTACAAAACCGCCCATGGTCTGATAGTGGTCCTGGTCCTCGTCCGGCAGCTCGTCAATATCAAACTTTTCCTTGAAATCATCAATAGAGCAAAGCCCTTCAATATTCCAGCTGTTATCATCCCGTGCCGTAATCTGCACCGGCTCCGGCTCGTTGATATTATTGGTATCACCAATCAGCTCCAGCAGAATATCCTGCAGGGTAATGAAGCCGATGACACCGCCGTACTCGTCCAGCACCGCCGCCTCGTGGATGCCGGTCTCCTGAAACTGCTCCAGCACCCGGAAGCTCTCCATGGAACGGGGAATAAACATAGGCTTCCTGATGAACTGGCTTAAATCCAGGGGCTTGTTGTCAAGTGCCGCATTAAAAATATCCTTGATATAGATAACGCCGCAGAAATCATCCAGGCTTTCCTTGCCCACCGGGATAATCGCCTCCGATGTGGCGCGGATAATGGCCAGGTTCTGCTCCAGTGTATCCTCCAAATCAATCCACATCATCTGGGTGCGGGGCGTCATCAGTGAGTAAGCCGTCTGGTCGCTCATGTGGAACACCCTGTCCACCAGGCTCTGCTCCTTCTTTTCAAAGGTGCCGTCCTCGGTAGCCTGCTCAATTAAATCCTTTACCTCATCCTCAGTGACTGTATCGTCAATCTTCAGATTCAGCCCCAGCATGGCCAGCAGCAGGCGCACGGAATTAGCCAGCAGGGAAACCACCGGCTTCGTCACGAAAATCAGCTTGCTCAGTGTCTTTTCACAGTGAATCAGTGTTTCCTCCGGCTTCTGCATAGCAATCCGCGTCGGCAGGAATTCGCTGAGCATCAACGTCAGATAAGTCACAATCAGAATGCTCAGCCCCAGTGACAGCTCATCGGCATAAGGTACCAGATAAATATATGGCTTCACCATGGGCGCCAGAATCACGCTGGTGCTGACACCGATCAGGATACTTACGAAGGTAATCCCCAGCTGGATGACAGCATTGGCACGCTCCGGGTGCTCCAAAAGCTTCAATGCCTTGGCAGCATCCTCATTGCCATCGTCCAGCAGCCTTTCCAGCCTGCTCTTGTGGCTCTCATTCAAGGAGGTCTCTGCCAGAGCAAAAAACACATTAATAAAAATCAGCAAAAAAATCACGCACAGCCAAATAGACGGATAAGGGGTATCCAAAAAATCCACATCCTTTTCATCAAAAAGCAAAATCACTTAATGCTCTAATTATAGCCGTTTCCGCTATTTAATGCAAATTTATGGAACATTACCCCAAAAATAAAACCGCCATCCCCTCAGGGACAGCGGTCTCACTCTGATATTTATAAAAATGTCTATCCGTATTGCAACGCTGCTGTGCAGGCTTCTTAGCAAACGCCCTGAGCCAGCATAGCATCAGCAACCTTCAGGAAGCCTGCGATGTTGCAGCCTACCAAAAGGTCACCCTCATGGCCGTACTCCTTGGCGCAACGCTTGGAGTTCTCATAGATGTCAGCCATGATGTTCTTCAGCTTGTTGTCAACTTCCTCGAAGGTCCAGCTGTAGCGCATGGAGTTCTGAGCCATCTCCAAAGCGGAAACAGCTACGCCGCCAGCGTTGGCAGCCTTGGCAGGAGCGAACAGAACATTGTTGTTCTGCAGATACTCAATAGCATCCAGGGTAGAAGGCATGTTGGCACCCTCGCCTACAGCCTTGACACCGTTAGCAACCAGAGCCTTGGCGGACTCCAGATCCAGCTCCTGCTGGGTAGCGCATGGCAGGGCAATATCGCATGGAATAGTCCAGATGCCCTTGCAGCCCTCATGGTACTCAGCGGATGGCTTCGCATCAACATACTCCTTGATGCGGCCGCGGCGAACTTCCTTGATCTCCTTTACGAGAGCCAGGTCAATGCCGTCCTTGTCATATACATAGCCGTTGGAATCGGAGCATGCCACAACCTTGGCACCGAATTCCTGAGCCTTTTCAATAGCATAAGTAGCAACGTTGCCAGAGCCGGAGATAACAACAGTCTTATCCTTGTAGTCAAGACCTGCATCAGCCAGCATCAGCTTGGTGAAATACAGGAGGCCATAGCCGGTAGCCTCGGTACGGGCCAGGCTGCCGCCGTAGTTCAGGCCCTTGCCGGTCAGCACGCCTGCATCATAAGCGTTGCGGATGCGCTTGTACTGGCCATAGAGATAGCCAATCTCACGGCCGCCTACGCCGATATCACCGGCAGGAACATCAGTGTTCAGGCCGATGTGACGGCACAGCTCGGTCATGAAGCTCTGGCAGAAACGCATGATTTCTGCATCAGACTTGCCCTTCGGGTCAAAATTGGAACCGCCCTTGCCGCCGCCGATTGGCAGGGTAGTCAGGGAATTCTTGAACACCTGCTCAAAGCCCAGGAACTTGATGATGCTCAGATTTACGGATGGATGGAGGCGCAAGCCGCCCTTGTATGGTCCAATGGCACTATTGAACTGTACGCGATAGCCCTTGTTGACATGCACCTTGCCTGCATCATCAGTCCAAGGAACGCGGAACATTACAACACGCTCAGGCTCTACGATACGCTCAAGAATAGCTGCCTGCTGATACTTAGGATTCTTCTCCAACACAGGAGCAATAGAAGTCAAAACCTCTTTTACAGTATTGTGGAATTCGGTCTCGCCTGGATTTTCAGCCTGAACCTTTGCGATGATTTCTTCAACATAACTTGCCAAGATAATATACCTCCAATGAATAACAAATGAAATAACATTTTTTCATGTATACAAAAAACATTCTATATCATTTCTGTATACAACACACAGCAAAATTATTATACTACAAATTTAATGTTTTTCAATAGTAAATGAAATGTATACATTATTCAATTAGCCATATATTTTATTTATGGAACAATAAAAGGACGCAGCACCTGCCCCGCCCGGACAGATGCCACGCCCCATACCTTCGGCATCGCAATACAAAACAAAAAACTAAAGCACTCAGCCCCGCAAATCGTGCAAAAGGGACATTTTCATCTCATAATAATCAGGGCTCATGTCCAGATAATGCTTATGAGGGTTCTCAAACCGCTGCTCCTCCTGCCAGATTTCCTTGTCCAGCTGCTGCTTCACATAGGCACGGATTTCCTCCAGGTCGCGCTTCGGCTGCACCCTCTTGCCGTCCTTCACCACCAGCTGCTGCAGCTCCTTTACCGTGCAGTTCTCAAAGAAGCGGTTCTTCCAAGGCTTCTCCGGGTCCACATAGCGGTATGGCTTGGACATATCGACTACTTCATCAAAACCGGCAATCAGGTCGGCTACGGCATAGCCCTCCTCCCCGTAGATGCGGTATACCCGCTTGAAACCCGGGTTGGTAATCTTCTCCACCGCCTCGGAAACCTTGATGCGGGGCACATACCTGCCCTCATACTCCACCGCGGCAATCTTGTACACCGCCCCGAAGACAGGGTCGCTCTTGGCAGTAATCAGCCGCTCGCCTACGCCAAAGGCATCAATCTGTCCCCCCTGCCTGAGAATAGAGGTAATGGTATACTCATCCAGGCTGTTGGAAACCACGATTTTGCAATCCTCCAGCCCTGCCTCATCCAGCATTTTCCGCACCTTCTTGGAAAGATATGCCAGGTCGCCGGAATCAATGCGGATGCCCTTCAGCCGCTTGCCCATAGGCTCCAGCACTTCCTTTGCCACCCTGATGGCAGCCGGAATGCCGGAATGAATCACATCATAGGTGTCTACCAGCAAAACAGTAGCATCAGGATAAACCTCCGCATACTTTTTAAAAGCAGTATACTCATCCTGATAGAACATCACCCAGCTGTGTGCCATGGTACCGCTGACAGGGATGTTGAACTTCTGTCCCGCCAGCACCGTTGCCGTGCCTACAGCCCCTGCAATATACGCCGCCCGGGCACCGTATACGGCAGCATCCATGTTGTGTGCCCTGCGGGCGCCAAAATCCGACACGGCTCTGCCATCTGCCGCCCGGACGATACGGCTGGTCTTGGTAGCAATCAAGGACTGGTGGTTGACCAGCGCCAAGAGGGCAGTCTCCACCAGCTGGGCATCAATCAGGGGCGCCACCACCGTCACGCAAGGCTCGTTCGGATACATGACAGTCCCCTCCGGGAAGGCATAAATATCCCCGGAAAAATGAAAATCCTTCAGATAAGCCAAAAACTCCCCGGAAAACAGATTCAATGACTCAAAGTAAGCAATATCCTCCTCCGTAAAATGCATATTCTCCACGTACTCAATCATCTGCTCCAGGCCGGCAAAAATTGCAAAGCCGCCCTCATCAGGGTTCTTGCGGTAAAAAATGTCGAAAATAACCCTGGGCTGAGTTTCATGATGGGCAAAATAGCCGTTAGCCATGGTCATTTCATACAAATCCATCATCATGCTGATATTGCGGGTGGAAAACTGTGTCATATCGCTTCGCCTCTTATCTCGTACTCATTCCGTACTAATATCGTACCAACATCTTGCTTATTGCGTACTCACATCATGCCTGTATCATGCCGTCCTCACACTCACAGCTGCCTCGAATTGCCGCTCCGTATCACTGCACTGCATTTCCACAGGCTATATTATTTCTACTATACACTTTTTGCGAAATTTATGCAACAAATTCGCTTTACACATAAAAAATACAAATTTTACTTGCAATTTTTCCCAAGTAAGCGTATAATACTTTCTTGTCGGGATGTAGCACAGTTTGGTAGCGCGCATCGTTCGGGACGATGAGGTCGCAGGTTCGAATCCTGTCATCCCGACCAGAATTGCATAGTAAAAGGCATTGCCGTGAGGCAATGCCTTTTTTGCGTGCCTTAATAACTATGTCCTCCCTGCAGCATAAAACATAAATCAACCCAAAAACACCGTTATCATTAAGCCATACAAAACTTTAATGATAACGGTGTTTTTTACCACTATTTTACCAGATATTGCTACACATTCAGTCAAATATCAACGAGCAGTCATAAAATCTGGACAGAAGCTTTACAGCATGCTTAAATGCATTTATGAAAAGAGATAGAAAGCATACAGTATAGCAAAATAACAATATTATGATATTATGCAGGTACTAAGATTTTGCTAAAACTGACTTGAACCAGCTTTACGCCTGCCAGCTTATAAATCTTTTCAGCCTGTCAGCAGCTACGTTCAAAATCAATTCCTCTGGAAAATCCTGCTCCTGCAAAAATTTCCTTGCCTCATCAAAGCCACCAACAGCACTAGGGTCATGAGCATCAGAATTCACGATAATCGGGGCGTGATGCTGCTTGCACAGTGCCAGCATCCTGCGATAGTTCTCACGATAATTCAGCCGGAACCCCTCACGCTTCAAAAAAGAGCTGTTATTTACCTCAAGAGCCACGCCATTTTCCTTGGCAGCCGGAACCAGACGCTCATAATCCAGCGGTGTATGGTCATCATCAGGATGTGAAACAAACTTGATTTTCGGATGGCGCATGCAGGCGATGAGATTATCGGTATTGGCTTCCCTGCCAGCATCCTCATAGCAGGTAGCATGAATCCCGGCAATGGCATAATCCAGCTTGTCCAGCCATTCATCGTCCAGGGACAGATGCCCACCTGCCAGCACATTCACCTCGCTGCCAAAAAGCACTTCCACCCCATAGAGGCTGCGAGGAACCACCGATAAGTTACAGTAATAAAACGGGTCCACAGTGCCGGGAATGCCTGGTGCATGCTCGCTGATGCCCAGCAGCTCCAAGCCCTTTTCCGCAGCTGCCTGCGCCATCTCCCTGATGGTGCCGTAGGCATGGCCGCTTGCCAGTGTATGCGTGTGCATATCCAGGATAAATTTGTTGTACATTCTATCTGCCTCCCCATATATTTTCTAACGCAATTATATAGCAGTTTCCTAAAAACTTCCACTGCAGTTCCTGGGTAGTGTCAATTTTTACGCAAAATTCAGTTTATACAACGGTTGGCAGTAACAGGCTTCGTCAGTTCCCAGCTCCCCCTTTTCAGCTTTTTCGTAAAGTCAGATTAGTTGCTACAGTTACATACTAATTGAATGCAGTTGGATTATTATGTGCATATCTGTTCAGACAAAAAGAAGGACAGGTGCGGCATGTACCCAAAGAAAACCTTGAGTGCAGCCTCGCTTCTTAGCAAGTGCGAGCGTAAGCGATGCAGGAGCTTAGAAGCGCGAGGCTGTGCTAAGAGCGAGAGCGAGTTTTCTATGGGTACTGCCGCTACCTGTCCCTTTATAATGCCTGAACAGAATCCACGAAATATCAAACTACGTCATCAGTATATGCACGAAGTAACGATCAAGCACTACGACAAACTGAAATTTAAAAATTCATAGCCCCTGTGCCATAAAAATGCCCAGCATCAACGGCACCGCCGCCCTTGGCCTCCTCACCCTCCTGCGGCGTAGCAATGGTCAACCCTGCCCCCACCTGGGAGATAGTATTCAAAAGCTTCGGGCTGTCCTCCTGCCGCACGGCATGAGTCTTGGTCTGTGACACTATTTTGTCCTCCCGCATGACAGTAATCAGCGTAGAACCATCAGACAAAATTCTCGTCACCGTCACGGTCTTCTCCGGGTCTCCCCCGTCATCAGAATTCAGGCTGGGACTCTGCCCCTTTTTCATCTTGTCCAAAAGCACAGAAAAATTGGAACAGGTCTCCTCATGCTCCGTATTCCGCGCCTTTGCGCCTGTCCAGATGCCTATGCCAAGACCGGCTCCATTAACCTTGCTAGTCATAAAAAAGCTCCTTTCAACTTGCTTCCTTCAATCCATTGAAAACTTTTCGAGCTTATTAGCCAGCACCATTGAACCAACTAAAATCCTTGCTACGTTAATAATATCGTAGCAAAGGAAAAATATCTTTACCTTCTTGTGAGAATAGTGGACAGATAATTCAGCTTCCTGCCCTTCTCCCCGGAAATATCCCGGATAATCACCTCATCGTCAAGGCCGCAGCGGCTTGCCAGCACTGCCTGCTTTGCCAACCCTTCCTCCGCGAGCATATCAATCACGGCATCGGAGTTCTTGTACACCTTCATCAGCACGGCATTATCGCAGGTCTTCAAGGCAGACCGCACCCTGTCTTCCGGCATGTTGGCAGGAATAATGCTCAGAATGCTGTCTCCCTCCACAATCGGGGTGTTGGTAGCACTGCCGATGGCACAAAAAGCCGGAATCCCCGGAATCGTCTCTATCTCCACAGCCTCATGCTGCAAAAGCCGGAACACATAAATGTAGGTACTATAAAACATGGGATCTCCCAATGTCAGGAAGCCCACATTTTTCCCAGCCTGCAACAGCTCCAGGATTTCCTGCTTGTTGCTCTGCCAGGCGGTATCATCCTCCGCAAAGCCTACCGTCATAGGAAAAACCTGATATACGATTTCCGTTTCCGGCTTGATATACTGGCTGGCAATGTTCAGCGCCACACTGCCATCCTTTTTCTCTGTCTTAGGTGCAATAATCACATCCAGCTGCTTGATTGCATTGATGGCCTTTACTGTCAAAAGCTCCGGGTCACCAGGCCCCACACCAATACCAAATAACTTCCCTGCCATAAAAACCTTCATTCCTTTCCATGCAATGTACAAACGACCAAAAACAAGCACTGCAAAGATTATTGCTCATACATTTCTTTCATTCTAGTTAGTTATTTATTCATTCATTTCATCATTTATTCGCACCTCTAAGCGGATGCGGTATCAATATTTTATACCAACAGAAAAAGCCTGTCAAAGTTTTCATATATTTTTTCTAGGATTCCAAATCCTTCAGGTAACGCTTCAAGGCATCCTGCCACTCAGGCAGCGGCTGAAAGCCATTTGCCGTCAGCTTACCGGTAGCCAGCCTGCTATTAAATGGCCGGGCAGCCTTGCTGACGCCATATTCCTCAGTGGTAACAGGAATTACCTTTGTATCATAACCGGCCTGACGGAAAATCTCACAGGCAAAATCATACCAGCTGATATAATCCCCCTCATTGGTGGCATTGTAGAAGCCATATTTTTCCGTCTCTATCATATCTGTCAGCAGCCGCGCCAAATCCAGCGTATAGGTAGGCCTGCCAATCTGGTCATTAACCACCCTAAGCTCAGGATATTTTTTGCCCACATTCAGCATGGTCTTGATAAAATTGTTGCCGTTTCTGCCAAATACCCAGGAAATGCGCACCACGAAGAACTTCTCCAGGCACTCCTTCACCACCAGCTCCCCCATCAGCTTGCCAAAGCCGTAAACATTCAATGGGTCATACTCATGGCAATCCGCATCCCATGGCTCGGTTCCCTGCCCGGCAAAGACATAATCCGTGGATATATACATCATCTTGCAGTGAATATAATTGCAGGCATCCACAATATTGCTGGTGCCGTTGCCGTTTACATCCAATACCTTTTCCTTGTTTTCCGGCTCCTCAGCCGCATCCACATTGGTCCAGGCCGCACAGTGAATCACCGCATCAGGCTGCAAATCGAAGATAGCCTCCCTCACACCTGTCCTGTCCAGAATATTCAGCTGACAATAAGGCGCACTGCATACGGCACTGCCGTCCTGTATGCCGCTGTAGGCCTCAGATAAATCAGAGCCTATGGCCTCATGGCCTCTCGCTGCCAGCTCATTCATTACATCATGCCCCAGCTGGCCATTGACTCCCGTAACAAAAACTTTCATTATGCTTTGCTCCTGTCAATCAAACTTAAAGGTATCCTTCAGTCCCAGCCACTTCTTGTCCTTATCTGACAAATTCAGTGGCACGCCATCCACCGTGTATCCGGCAGAATCAGCACTGCCCTGATACTCGCCTTTCAGCTTCGGCCACTCTATGCCGATTTCCGGGTCGTTCCAAGCCAGGCCGCCTTCATCCCCGGGCTGATAGAAGTCCGTCACCTTGTAGCAGAACTCCGCCTCATCGCTCAACACCAGGAAGCCGTGGGCAAACCCCTCGGAAATATAAAACTGCTTCTTGTTTTCCGCACTCAGGGTAACGCCATACCACTGGCCATAGGTGGCAGAGCCCTGGCGCAAATCCACAGCCACATCAAACACCTCGCCACGGATTGCCCTGACCAGCTTGCCCTGGGGATGCTTCTTCTGGAAATGCAGCCCCCGCAGCACCCCCTTGGTGCTCATGCTCTGATTGTCCTGCACAAAAACCATATCCAGGCCTGCCTCATGCATATCCTGCTGATTATAGGTCTCCACGAAATAGCCACGATTGTCACCGAACACTGTCGGCTCTATTACATAAAGCCCCTCAATGGGAGCCTTGGTAACTTTTATCTTGCCCACTGCCATATCTCCATTTCACATCTATGCTTAACGATTGCCATACATCTTGTCGTAATACTGCTGGTATTCGCCGTTTACAATATCCTGCCACCATTTTTTGTTGTCCAGGTACCAACGGATGGTCTTCTTGATGCCATCCTCAAATTTGGTTTCCGGCAACCAGCCCAGCTCATTGTGGATTTTAGTGGGGTCAATGGCATAGCGCATATCATGCCCCTTGCGGTCTCCCACATGGGTAATCAGGGACTCCGGCTTGCCCAGTTCCCGGCAGATGATTTTGACAATCTCAATGTTCTGCTTCTCATTGTGGCCGCCTACATTGTAGACTTCGCCAACCCTGCCCTTGTGGATAATCAAGTCAATGGCCTTGCAATGGTCCTCCACATAGAGCCAGTCACGGACGTTCAGCCCCTCGCCATATACCGGCAAAGGCTTGTCTGCCAGGGCATTGGCTATCATCAGGGGAATTAGCTTCTCCGGGAAGTGATAAGGGCCATAGTTGTTGCTGCAGCGGCTTATAGTCACCGGCAAGCCGTAGGTACGATGATAGGCCATTACCAAAAGATCAGCCCCTGCCTTGGAAGAAGAATACGGGCTGCTGGTATGCAGCGGTGTTTCCTCCGTAAAGAACAAATCCGGCCTGTCCAAGGGCAAATCACCATATACCTCATCAGTAGAAACCTGATGATAACGCTGAATGCCGTACTTGCGGCAGGCATCCATCAGCACTGCCGTCCCCATGATATTGGTTTCCAGGAAAATCCCCGGATTTTCAATGGACCTGTCCACATGGGACTCAGCCGCAAAGTTTACCACCATATCAGGCTTTTCTTCCTCAAAAAGCTTCTCCACAGCCTCCCTGTCACAGATATCAGCCCTGACAAAGCGGAATTTATCCTGCTCCAGCACCGGCTCCAGGGTGGACAAATTGCCTGCATAGGTCAGCTTGTCCAGGCAGATAATCCTATACTCCGGGTGTGCCTTCAGCATGTGAAACACAAAATTGCTGCCGATAAAACCGGCACCGCCGGTTACAATGATAGTCATTATTTCATAGCTCCTCTAACTTATTTCTTAGCTCAACGCAGTATATATCTCAATGCAGCACATCAATGAATTTGCCGTCAATGACATCCTTCAGATACTGGCCATACTGGTTTTTCTTCAGCACCTCGTAGGTGGCAAGCACATCATCCTTGCTAATCCAGCCGTTGAGATAAGCAATCTCCTCCAGGCAGGCAATCTTGCGGTGCTGGTGGGTTTCCACCGTCTTGACAAAGTTGGTTGCCTCCACCAGGCTCTCATGGGTTCCCGTATCCAGCCAGGTATACCCCTGCCCCAGAAGCTCCACATTCAGGCGGCCTGCTTCCAGATACAGCCTGTTCAAGTCAGTAATCTCCAATTCACCGCGGGCAGAAGGCGTAAGCGTCCTTGCCAGCTCCACCACCTGATTGTCGTAGAAATAAAGCCCTGTCACGCAGTAATTGCTCTTTGGCTTTTCCGGCTTTTCCTCAATGCTGACAGCCCTGCCATGCTTGTCAAACTCCACAATACCGAAACGCTCCGGGTCATCCACATAGTAGCCGAAGACCGTGGCGCCATCACCATTTGCGGCACGATCGACAGCATTTTTCAATCTGCCATTGATGCCATGGCCGGCAAAAATATTGTCCCCCAGCACCATGGCCACCGTATCATTGCCTATAAAATCCGCGCCGATAATAAATGCCTGCGCCAGTCCGTCAGGAGAAGGCTGCACCGCATAGCTGAGATGCAGCCCGAACTGGCTGCCATCCTTCAAAAGCGCCTCAAAACGCGGCGTATCCGCCGGTGTGGAAATAATCAGGATATCCCGGATACCTGCATTCATCAATACTGACAGCGGATAATAAATCATCGGCTTGTCATACACAGGCAAAAGCTGCTTGGACGTCACGGTAGTAAGCGGATAAAGGCGTGTCCCCGAACCGCCTGCCAATACAATACCTTTCATCTGTATCCCTCCCATTGCAGTCATACACAACAATTATACCACACCGCTATTTTTCACACAAGAAAAGACCGCCTGCAGGCAATAAATGCACACAGGCGGTCAAAAATTTTAAATCATTTTTCAGATCCTATCAAGCATTCTCAGACTCGGCAAAAGCATCAAGGATATTATCCTCATCTGCTTCCTCCTCGCCCTTGTAAACAACCTTGATGTTCCTGTAGCGGCTCATGCCGGTACCTGCCGGAATGAGCTTACCGATAATAACATTCTCCTTCAGGCCAATCAGCGGATCAACCTTGCCCTTGATAGCAGCATCAGTCAGGACACGGGTAGTCTCCTGGAAGGATGCAGCAGACAGGAAGGAGTCAGTTGCCAGGGATGCCTTGGTAATACCAAGGAGCACAGGCTTCGCCACTGCCGGCTCCAAGCCTGCCTCGATAGCCTTGGTGTTGGCTGCCTCAAAGAGGTTGATGTCAATCTGGTCACCAGGCAGGAACTCGGTGCCGCCGGCTTCCTCAATCTTCACCTTGTGCAGCATCTGGCGAACCATTACCTCGATATGCTTATCGTTGATGCCTACACCCTGGGACTGGTATACCTTCTGAACCTCATATACGATGTAGCTCTGGGTAGCCTTCATGCCGCAGATATGGAGAATATCGTGCGGATTGATGGAACCCTCGGTAATCTTGCCACCAGTCTGGATATGCTGCCCATCCTTGACTGCCAGATGGGAGTCGAACGGCAGGATGTATTCCCTTGCCTCCCCGGACTCAGGCATAACATATACGGTGTACAGGTTGCCATTCTCCTTGACGGTAACAGTACCCTCCACCTCGGAAATAATAGCATTGTGCTTCGGCTTTCTGGCCTCGAACAATTCCTCGACACGCGGCAGACCCTGGGTAATATCATCGCCGCCTGCGATACCGCCGGAATGGAAGGTACGCATGGTCAGCTGGGTACCAGGCTCACCGATGGACTGAGCAGCGATAATGCCGACAGCCTCGCCCACGTTGACCTCGGTGTTGTTGGCCAGGTCACGGCCATAGCACTTGATGCAGACGCCGTACTGGGACTTGCAGGTCAGTACGCTGCGGATGGATACGCTCTTTCTAACCTTGCAGATAGCCTCAGCCAGCTCCTTGTCAACGGTATCATTGATAGAAGCAATCTTCTCGCCGGTCTCAGGGTCAACAATATCCTCAGCCAGCACACGGCCGATAATACGGTCCTGCAGCGGCTCAATAACACGGTTGCCGTCCACAATCTCCTCAACGGAAATACCGCGGACATTGTTGTTGCGAACCCGTACCTCCTTGGCATCGCTTTCCAGCACAGCCTCGATATACTCCTCAGTGAGCTTGACACCGGCAGGAATAACCTCCCTGCCATGGCTGTCAACAACGGCGGCAGTAACCTCCTTGCCCAGCATCTGGTTCATCATAGCCTCACGGATAGAAGCACGGACATTTTCCTCAGGCGCACCCAGCTGTACAGTCTCTGTTACAGAGGAGCTGCCCACAACAGTATCGTTGTTGTCGGACTGGCCACGGAGAACCAGCTCAGATACACCAGCCTCGCCAATCACCTGCAAATCCTCGGCAGTCAGCTCTGCGCCAACCTCCAAAAGAACCTCGCCAGTCTCAGGGCTGATGACATCCTGAGCAATCAGGCGGCCAGCCAGGGAATCCTGCAATACCTGCACAGCAGCAGCAGCGCTGTCAGCCAGCTTGGCACGCTCTCTTACAAGGTTGATGCCCACAACATCGCAGTCATCCTCACGGACAATTACATCCTGTGCCACATCTACCAGACGGCGGGTCAGGTAACCGGAGTCGGCGGTACGCAGGGCGGTATCTGCCAGACCCTTTCTAGCACCATGGGAAGAAATAAAGTAATCGGATACGGACAAGCCTTCACGGAAGTTTGCCGTAATAGGAATTTCGATGGTCTTACCGGATGGATCCGCCATCAGGCCGCGCATGCCTGCCAGCTGGCGCATCTGGGACTTGTTACCGCGGGCACCGGAGTCAGCCATCATGTAGATAGGATTGAACGGGTCATTGATCTCGTAGTTGTCATACATCTCGTCAGCAACATCCTCAGTGGCCTTATTCCAGACGCTGCAGACCTTCTTGTAACGCTCGTCATCAGTAATCAGACCACGGGAGAACTGCCGCTCAGTCTTGGTAACCTGAGCCTGTGCCGCCTCAAGAATATCCTTCTTCTTAGGCGGAACGGTAATATCCGAAATAGCAACGGTCATACCTGCAATACATGCATAATGGTAGCCAAGATTCTTTACGCCATCGATAACCTCGGCAGTACGGCTGGCACCCAGCACCTCAAAGCAGCGCGCTACCAGCTTGCCCAGCTGCTTCTTCTTCATAAGCTCGCCCAGGGACCACTTGCCGGTTTCCTTATCCTGGAAATAGGAGCGTACCTGCGGTGGCAGGATCTCGTTGAAAATCATGCGGCCCAGGGAAGTGGTAACAAGACCATAATCCTTGGTAGTGCCGTCTTCCTGCTTTTCAACGATACGCACCTCAACCTGAGCCTGAATATCCAGCTCCTGATGCTGATAAGCCAGCAGTGCCTCGTTGATGCCGGTAAATACCTTGCCCTCGCCCAAAGCACCTGCCCGGATCTTAGTCAGATAATAAGCACCCAGAATCATATCCTGGGAAGGAACGATAATCGGGCTGCCATCCTTCGGGGCCAGGATGTGGTTGGCTGCCAGCATCAGTACGCGGGCCTCCGCCTGGGCCTCGGCAGACAGCGGCAGATGGATAGCCATCTGGTCACCATCAAAGTCAGCATTGTAGGCAGAGCAGGCCAGTGGATGCAGCTTCAGGGCACGGCCCTCGGTGAGAACCGGCTCAAATGCCTGAATACCCAGGCGATGCAGCGTCGGGGCACGGTTCAGAAGTACCGGATGCTCCTTGATAACATCCTCCAATACATCCCATACTTCCTCCTCCGCACGCTCAACCTTGCGCTTGGCGGACTTGATATTGTGGGCAATGCCCTCGCTGACCAGCTTCTTCATAACGAAAGGCTTAAAGAGCTCCAGCGCCATCTCCTTTGGCAGGCCGCACTGATGCAGCTTCAGCTCAGGGCCAACTACGATAACAGAACGGCCGGAGTAGTCAACACGCTTGCCCAAAAGGTTCTGACGGAAACGTCCCTGCTTGCCCTTGAGCATGTCGGACAAGGACTTCAGCGGACGGTTGCCAGGGCCGGTAACAGGACGGCCACGGCGGCCGTTGTCAATCAGGGCATCCACAGCCTCCTGCAGCATGCGCTTCTCGTTGCGGACGATGATATCCGGGGCACGGAGCTCCAAAAGACGCTTCAAGCGGTTATTTCTATTGATAACGCGGCGATACAGGTCATTCAAATCAGAAGTAGCGAAGCGGCCACCATCCAGCTGCACCATCGGGCGAAGCTCAGGCGGAATGACAGGCACTACATCCAGAATCATCCAGGACGGCTTGTTGCCGGAACGCCTGAATGCCTCCACCACCTCAAGGCGGCGGATAGCGCGGATGCGGCGCTGCTGGCTTGCCACGTGCTTCAGCTCGTCAGTCAGCTCCCTGTGCAGCACATCCAGGCCATTCTTCATATCCTCAGTCTGCTGCTCCTCAGGCAGGTCAGCCTCCAGCTCCACCAGAAGCTCCTTGATTGCCTCGGCACCCATGCCTACTACGAACTCACGGCCATAATCCTCACGGGCCTTGCGGTACTCCAGCTCAGTCAAAAGCTGCTTCTTGGAGAGAGGTGTATCCTTCGGGTCCAGTACAATGTAGGAAGCAAAGTACAGCACCTTCTCCATGGCGCGAGGCGGAATATCCAGAATAAGGCCCATGCGGCTAGGAATGCCCTTGAAGTACCAGATATGGGACACAGGAGCCGCCAGCTCAATATGTCCCATACGCTCACGGCGTACCTTGGAACGGGTGACCTCAACGCCACAGCGGTCGCAGACAGTACCCTTATGGCGGATACGCTTGTACTTGCCGCAATGACATTCCCAATCACGAGTTGGTCCAAAAATTTTCTCGCAGAAAAGACCATCCTTCTCCGGCTTCAGAGTACGATAGTTAATAGTCTCCGGCTTCAGTACCTCGCCGTGGGACCACTCACGAATCTTGTCTGGAGAGGCCAGGCCTATGCGCATTGAATCAAAGTTATTTACATCCAACAAGGAGGAGTCACTTCCCTTCCATTATTCTTCAGTATAATCATCATCGGACAGGAACCTATCCATGTCGTCATCGTCATCAGCAATGACAGCATCCTCGTCAAAATCATCGCCGCCAATATCGGCAATAATATCACCATCGAAGCTGTCATCATCATCGTCAGGCTGGGCATCCTCGTCATAATCACTGGCGTAGTCATCACGCTCGCCGGCCCTGCCGCTGTCATCAACATCATTCATATCCGCATCACGGACAACATCCTTGATATTGATGTCCTCGTCATCATCATCCTGAACCATGATTTCGTTGGCATTCTCATCCTGTACCTTGATATCCAGGCCGATAGACTGCAGCTCCTTGATGAGTACCTTGAAGGACTCAGGAACACCAGGCTCAGGGATATTCTCACCCTTGACGATGGACTCATAGGTCTTGACACGGCCCACCACGTCATCGGACTTGACGGTCAGGATTTCCTGCAGGGTGTAAGCGGCACCGTATGCCTCCAGTGCCCATACCTCCATCTCACCAAAACGCTGGCCGCCGAACTGGGCTTTACCACCCAGCGGCTGCTGGGTTACCAGGGAGTAAGGACCTACGGAACGGGCATGAATCTTATCATCAACCAGATGATGCAGCTTCAGCATGTATACGCAGCCTACAGTTACCTTATTCTTGAACGGCTCACCGGTACGGCCATCATACAGCACAGTCTTGGCTGTCGGGTCCATGCCGGAAGCACGGATAGTATCAAACACGTCATTCTCGCGGGCACCGTCAAATACCGGGGTAGCAATGTGAATACCTGCCACATCCGGCTTTGGCATGCCATACTTGTCAAAGTCATAGCCAATAGCACGGAGACGCGCCTCAACAGTAGGGTCTCCCTGCTTGATCTGGGTACCCAGGTTGCGGATAGCCATGCCCAGGTGAGTCTCCAGAATCTGGCCGATGTTCATACGGGAAGGCACGCCCAACGGATTCAGCACAATGTCCACAGGAGTGCCATCCGGCAGGAACGGCATATCCTCCTCCCGCATGATACGGGAAACGACACCCTTGTTACCATGACGGCCGGACATCTTATCGCCTACGGAAATCTTACGCTTCTGGGCGATATAGACGCGAATCATCTGGTTTACGCCAGGGTTCAGCTCGTCATTGTTCTCGCGGCTGTAAATCTTTACATCCACGATGCGGCCAGCCTCGCCATGTGGCACACGGAGAGATGTATCACGCACCTCACGGGCCTTCTCGCCGAAGATGGCACGCAGGAGGCGCTCCTCGGCAGACAGCTCGGTCTCACCCTTCGGGGTAACCTTGCCCACCAGGATATCACCGGTACGCACCTCGGCACCCTTGCGGATAATACCCATCTCATCCAGATCCTTCAGGCTGTCATCAGACACGTTCGGAATGTCACGGGTAATCTCCTCAGGCCCCAGCTTGGTATCACGGGCCTCGCAGTCATACTCCTCAATATGGATAGAGGTATAAATATCCCGCTTGATCAGGTTCTCGCTCAGCAGGATAGCATCCTCGTAGTTGTAGCCTTCCCAAGGCATGTAGGCTACGATGATGTTGTAGCCCAAAGCCAGCTCGCCGTGGTCGGTAGAAGGGCCGTCAGCAATCGGCTGCATTGCCTCAACCTCGTCCCCCTTGAATACAATAGGAAGCTGGTTGATGCAGGTTCCCTGGTTGGAGCGCAGGAACTTCTGCAGCTTGTACTCGTCACGCTTGCCATCAGCAGTGCGGACAACGATGTTGTCAGCGGTAACAGTCTCTACCACGCCAGGACGCTTGGCCAGAATCATAACGCCGGAGTCACAGGCAGCCTTGTACTCCATGCCGGTACCTACCAGAGGTGCCTGAGTACGCAGCAGCGGCACAGCCTGACGCTGCATGTTGGCACCCATCAGGGCACGGTTGGCGTCATCGTTTTCCAAGAATGGAATCATGGCTGTTGCAATGGATACCACCTGCTTTGGTGATACGTCCATGTAGTCTACCTTTTCACGGCGAACCTCAGTGGTTTCCTCGTGAATACGGGCAACTACGCGCTCATTTACAAACCAGTCATTATCATCAAGAGGCTCATTGGCCTGGGCAATAATCAGGCTGTCCTCCTCGTCAGCAGTAATATACTTTACCTCGTCAGTAACACGCATGTTGGTCTTGTCCACGCGGCGATACGGAGTTTCCATAAAGCCGAAGCGGTTAATCCGGGCATAGTTGGACAGGGAACCAATCAAACCGATGTTAGGACCTTCCGGGGTCTCAATCGGGCACATGCGGCCGTAATGGGAGTTATGTACGTCACGCACCTCGAAGCCTGCACGCTCACGGGAGAGACCGCCAGGACCCAGGGCAGACAGACGGCGCTTGTGGGTCAGCTCTGCCAGAGGGTTATGCTGGTCCATGAACTGGGACAGCTGGGATGAACCAAAGAACTCCTTGATAGCTGCCACAACAGGACGGATATTAATCAGGTTGGATGGATTGCTCACATCCTCCTGCATGGACATGCGCTCCTTCACCACGCGCTCCATACGGGAAAGACCGATACGGAACTGGTTCTGCAGCAGCTCGCCCACGGAACGCACGCGGCGGTTGCCCAGGTGGTCAATATCATCCTTGCGGCCAATGCCATGCATCATGTTCAGCATATAGCTGATAGAAGCCAGAATATCATTGATAGAAATAGTACGCTGACGATACTCCAAGGTAGGAGAGCAGATCATCTGCAGGGTTTCGCCCTCATCGTTGCGCTTTACATTAATGACGATGGCATTTCCCTCGCCAAAAATAGCCTGTTCCTGCTCAACAGTGATGTTCTCCAGCATATCAGCATCCAGCAGTACATCAGCCGGCACAATGATCTCACCGGTTTCCTTGTCAGTCAGCGGCTCTGCCAGAATCTGCCCCTGAATGCGGCGCTTCCAGCCCAGCTTCTTGGTGAGCTTGTAGCGGCCTACCGTTGCCAAATCATAACGCTTGGCATCAAAGAACAGGCTGCGGAGCATCTGATGGGCATTATCCACGTTAAACGGCTCACCCGGACGGATACGGCGATAAATCTCCTCCAATGCCTCTGCACCAGTGGTCGTATTGTCACGCTCCAGGGTAGCACGGATGGCATCATCGTTGTCAAACAGCGCCATGATCTCCTCGCTGCTGCCAAAGACCAGATTGGTCAGGCCTACGCGGAGATGGTCATCATTGCGCCCCTGCATGGTGGATACACCGTCAGTAGCCAGCTCTGCCTGACGCAGCTTCTCCTGCTCATTGATGTAGTTCAGGGCACGAAGGAACACAGTTACAGGCAGCTTTCTGGTACGGTCGATACGGACAGAAATAACATCGTTGGCATCAGTTTCCAGCTCAATCCAGGCACCACGGTTCGGGATAACAGTGGAGTTGAACAGGTGCTTACCTGACTGGTCACGGGTAACACCATAATATGCACCAGGAGAACGCACCAGCTGGCTGACGATAACACGCTCTGCACCATTGATAATAAAGGTGCCGGAGGCAGTCATCAGAGGGAAATCACCCATGAATACCTCGGAATCCTGGAAAATACCGGTAGTCCTGTCCAGGAGACGAACCTTTACCCGCAGCGGTGCTGCATAAGTAGCATCCCGCTCCTTGCTCTCATCCAGGCTGTATTTCGGCTCACCCAGCTCATAATCCAGCAGGGACAGGCTCACCTTGCCCTGAAAATCTGAGATTGGCGAAATATCCTGGAAAATCTCCATCAGGCCCTCGCCCTTGGTGTTATTTTCCCAGTCACCGATAAACCACTCGTAGGACTTTCTCTGAATATCCAGCAAGTGTGGCATTTCCATGACTTCTTTAATCTTTGCATAGCTATACCTGGTTCTTTTGCCCACGGGCACAGGATGAAACATTAAGTTCTTCACTCCTTAGCAAAAAATACTGAAAACAACTGCAACAACTAAAACAACTGAAAAATAGCAAAAATCCGCACATTAAAACAGAACGGAATCACAACACCCCTTCATGGGCTAAAACCACACGGCGCACTGCCAGAAGATTAAGGACCCGCCTTTCCTTCTGATGACTCCATTTGACGATGCACGAATTATTTTATCTTTAGTAGCTATTTATTTTATCATTTAATATCTAAACTTGTCAATAATTTTTTATGCAAAATAAAAGACCACCCCAACAAGGAGTGGTCTCAAAATTTCCTCAGGAAATATCAGGCTTGAAGCAAAAATTACTTCAGCTCTACAGTTGCGCCAGCAGCCTCCAGCTTGCCCTTCAGGTCCTCAGCCTCAGCCTTAGCAACGCCTTCCTTTACAGCAGCAGGAGCGCCATCAACCAGAGCCTTAGCCTCCTTCAGGCCGAGACCGGTAGCCTCGCGAACAGCCTTGATTACGTTGATCTTGCTTGCGCCAGCATCCTTCAGGATTACATCAAACTCGGACTTCTCAGCAGCAGCAGCGCCCTCAGCAGGTGCAGCAGCAGCTACAGCTACAGGAGCAGCAGCGGATACGCCGAACTTCTCCTCAGCAGCCTTTACGAGCTCGGACAGCTCCAGTACAGTCAAATTGCCAATTGCCTCTAAGATCTCTTCGTTAGTCATTTTAAATTCCTCCGTATAATCAAAATCTAATCTTCAAAAATATTTTAAGCAGCTAAGGGCTTAGGCAGATGCCTGCTCCTCCTTCTGCTTGCGAATAGCATCAAGCACAGTAACGATGCTGCGAACCATAGAGCCCATAACGCCAACGGTGTTGGACAATGGAGCCTGAATGCTGCCCAGCAGCTTGCCAATAAGAACCTCGCGGGATGGCAGGGAAGCAATAGCCTTTACCTCGTCGGCACCTACGACCTTGCCCTCTACGATACCAGCCTTGACAGTCAGGATACCCTGCTCAGCCAGGTTGTTCTTCTTGATGAACTCGCTGATAACCTTTGCAGGAGCTACAGCATCCTCAGCGGATACAGCCAGAGCAGTGGTACCCTCCAAATGAGCAACCAGCTCCTCCATGCCAGCCTCAGTAGCAGCAATGCGAGTCATTGTATTCTTAACTACATGGTAGTTTACACCAGCCTTGCGGAGCTCCACACGCAGCTCAGTGTCCTGAGCAACGGTCAGTCCCTTGTAGGAAACCAATACAGCGCCCTTGCAGCCAGTGAGTTTGTCCTTCAATTCAGCGACAATCGCCTTTTTCTTTTCAGTAACAGCCATGAAATTACACCTCCTCTCGAAATTATACGAGCAAAAACGGCCTCCGGCTGATTTACCGGAGGCCGCAGTATTTCATGCTTGAACCATCCGGCCTCGGCAGGCGTTTCCATTAACGGTGCTGCAAAGCACATGCCTTGCGCCCCTACCTGCTGTCTACAGCCATAGACTATTTTATTATACAGCCCGCAAAATGTCAAATAATATCACACAGAAAACGCACAATTAATTATGCATGTGCTACCGGAACGCCAGGGCCCATAGTTGCGCTGACAGTTACGGAGCGGATATACTGACCTTTTGCAGCAGCCGGTTTTACTCGAATTAAAGTATCCATCAGTGCGTTAAAGTTAGCAACCAGCTTCTCGTTGTCGAAGGAAGCCTTGCCGATAGGGCAATGGATGTTACCAGCCTTATCAGTACGGTACTCAACCTTACCAGCCTTAATCTCACTGATAGCCTTTGCCAGGTCCATAGTAACAGTACCCAGCTTAGGGTTTGGCATCAAGCCACGAGGACCGAGGATCTTACCAATACGACCTACGGTACCCATCATATCAGGGGTAGCAACAGCTACATCAAAATCGGTCCAGCCGCCCTGAATCTTTGCTACGATTTCATCGGAGCCAACGAAGTCTGCACCAGCAGCCTCTGCCTCCTCTACCTTTGCGCCCTTGGCGAATACCAATACGCGCTTGGACTTACCAGTACCATGCGGCAGCACCATCGCACCGCGAACCTGCTGGTCAGCATACTTAGGATCAACGCCCAGACGTACATGCAGCTCAATAGTCTCATCGAACTTTGCAGTTGCAGTCTTCTTTACCAGATCCACAGCCTCCTCAGCAGTATAAACCTTGCCAGTCTCAATCAGCTTTACAGCGTCCTGATACTTCTTGCCTGCTTTTGCCATGAAAAATTTCTCCCTTCGTGGTAATAACGGAATTTCCTCCCACGGGTTATGCGCAAATCAAACTGAAAACTAAAAATTAGTCAGTGATTACGATACCCATGCTGCGAGCAGTACCCTCAATCATGCGGGTAGCAGCCTCAACACTTGCAGCATTCAAATCCTGCATCTTGCTCTCTGCAATCTCCTGTGCCTTGGCACGTGGCAGCTTAGCAACCTTGTTCTTGTTAGGCTCACCGGAAGCCTTCTCAATGCCTGCAGCCTTCTTCAGAAGTACAGCAGCTGGAGGAGTCTTGGTGATAAAGGTAAAGGACCTATCCTCAAATACAGTGATTTCTACTGGAATAATCAGGCCAACCTGCTTAGCAGTCCTCTCATTGAACTCCTTAACAAATGCCATGATGTTTACACCAGCCTGACCAAGTGCAGGACCTACTGGAGGAGCTGGAGTAGCTTTGCCAGCCTGAACCTGTAATTTTACCATCTTAGCGACTTTCTTTGCCATCTTAAATCCACCTCCTTAAATGGGATTAATCTTTTTCAACTTGATCGAAGTCAAGTTCAACATTAGTCTCCCTACCAAACATATCCACAAGAGCCTTGATTTTGCCCTTCTCCTCGTTGATAGAGATAACTTTTGCTGCGAAATTTTCAAATGGGCCGGAGCAGATTTTCACTGTCTCGCCAACCTCAACATCAATGTCAAGCTTAACCTTGGCTTTCTCAATGCCCATTTCCTTCAGAATGTTGTCTACCTCATCTTCAGTCAGAGGAATTGGCTTGGTCCCTGAGCCAACGAAGCCGGTCACGCCGTCAGTATTGCGAACATCGTACCAGGTCTTTTCATTGACAATCATATTCACCAGAACATAGCCTGGGAAAATCTTCCTCTGGGTTACTTTCTCAACGCCATCTTTTTTCTCAATCTCATCCTTTACAGGGATAATGACCTCGAAAATCTCATTTTCCAGTCCCATGGACTGTACCTTTTGCTCAAGATTGGCTTTTACCTTGTTTTCGTAACCGGAATAGGTATGAACCACATACCAATGTCTAGCTGATTCGTTTTCTGACATCCCAGACGCACCCTCCAGTCCTTACCTTACAATGAGATTAAACAATCTTGTGAAGAAGCCGTCACAAATCCAGATCAGGGCACAGACAATCACAACCGTAATGCTGACCACTACCGTGTACTTTGCCAGCTCCTGCCTGGTGGACCAGGACACCTTCTTCATCTCAGCAGAGACTTCACGCAAAAACTGCACAGGGTTAAAGCCTGAAGACTTCGGCTGAGCTCCTGACGTTTTTGTTTCCGCCATTGCTTCACATCCTGTCTTATACTGCAAACCCGCCACAAACTACGAAACTAATTACTTAGTCTCCTTATGCAGAGTGTGCTTCTTGCAGAACTTGCAATACTTGTTGAATTCGATTCTATCAGGATCGTTCTTCTTGTTCTTGTTGGTCTGATAGTTGCGACTCTTGCACTCGGTGCAGGCCAACGTAACTGCATTGCGCATTTTATGCACTCCTTACTGATTAGATATTTGGACATCACAAAATGTCACTGATATAATTTATCACAAATAAATAAACATGTCAATAATTCAGTGTGTAAATAATTACCAAATAACTAATTTCCTAAATTACTAGATAATTACATAACTACAATCCTGATTTTTATTTATCGACATAATAAAACCCCTCATAATCAAGGGGTTAAATTACAAAGATGGTGGCTGCGAAGAGACTTGAACTCCTGACACTCCGGGTATGAACCGAATGCTCTAGCCAGCTGAGCTACGCAGCCATATAATGGAGCTGATAACCAGAGTTGAACTGGTGACCTCATCCTTACCAAGGATGCGCTCTACCTACTGAGCTATATCAGCACTTGAAGCAAATTGGTTGCGGGAAGAGGACTCGAACCTCTGACCTTCGGGTTATGAGCCCGACGAGCTACCTACTGCTCCATCCCGCGATATTAAATGGTGGGCAGGGATGGATTCGAACCATCGTAGCCTACGGCGACGGATTTACAGTCCGTTCCCTTTAACCACTCGGGCACCTACCCACATCATCTGCCAGCCCTGCTACACTTCCGTGCAACCCGCTGACAGGTATATACTTTATCAGATTTGCAGACACAAGTCAAGCACTTTTTGAAAAAATTTTTAAATCCAGCCTTCATCTGACATAATTCAGCAACGCAGCAACCGTGCTGCTTAGAAATTTTACATTATCCTGCACCCAGTACACAAGAAATCTCATAAGAATTGTCACACCTACGGATATCGTTATCCCCTTGCTGAGACCTAGGCAGAACTCCGCCAGGAGCAGCCAGCGCAGTCTCTGCACCAGCAGCAGATGCTCCCCCAGGATATTGTTCAGCCAGCCGGTATTCAGCTTCAGCCTGTCCATCTCTCCCACAGTGATACCAGCCATGTTGGGTATGAGCATTTCCGTGGCAGGTCCAGTGCTTTTCATGTTTTGTTTTAGAATCTTACTGGACATTGTGACGATTCTCCTCTACCATCAGCATGAATTTTGCCAGCCATTCACTGATGAAAGGCAAATTCAAATCCACCACCTGCACAGCAACATTGATGATGATACCGAAAACAATGGTAGCTCCAATAGCCATGCCCAGCCCCCGCACCATGCCTACCAGCAGGTTCAGGAAAAACAGTCTTTTAGTATTTTTGAGCAGGCCCAGATATTCCCCCATGACCTCATGGAGTCCCTCCACATCACAGTGAATCTGCCTGGCAGATGCCACCGTACTTTCCAGCTCACTTAACCCGTCCTTGGCATTTTTTTCTGCAAAATTATCCAAATATTCTTCCTCCCCGACACTTCACTACAAGCAGTTGTCTGCAACACTTTCCCTAAAGGTTATATTCTATACGGAAGCAAAAAATCCTGCCAAGCCTAAAGTTTCCCTGCGATTTTTCTCTTTCTGCCGTTTTCACTCTCCGCTTCCAAGCATCCCATTGCGGAAAAGCCCCACCAGCTTGTATTCACACAAAGACTGATAGGGCTTCATCATCTTCTGCACAACTAAAACTTGCACGAAAACTTGCCGCAGGATGCCCAGGACAGCTGATCCAAGCCTGTCAGCATGCATTTATTTCTTGCGTTGTGGTTATACTCAAAAAAGCCAGCCTGAGGAGCCTTAGGCACTATGGCGGCATTTGCCGGGTCATACCAGTTCCTGCAAAATGCGCATATTCTCGTGGACTTGATGTTAGCAATTTTCATATTGGCCATGGTACATACATCCTCCACCTTCTTATTTGCATCAACATTAATATTAACATCAGCATTAGCATTGACATTATCATGCCACAGTTCCAGAATTTTTCTTGCCGCACTTCGGGCAAGTATATGATATATTCCTTGGCGGTACAATCTCAGCCGTAGAAGATTCCTTCCAGCCGCAATCACACCTGCGCTTATAACGAATCATACCATTAGCTTTCCTCTCTGTAATCTCAAATGCCATATTAACCAGCCTCCTAATCAATTACAACTGCAAATTATGAGCTAGAAACTCCCTTATAACATTTTGCTATAATATATATTTCTACATCCATTGGCAAAATCCTGCTACACGCAGAAGAATTCCTCAACTTAAAGATTATCATAGCTGCCATCACTTGAGCTTCTCATGAAACATGATACCAAAGCACACCCCCATTATATGTCCTTCTGTATATTTTCCATCCCTGCATAGCCGATATTTTCAAGACATTATCTACAGATAATGATATAATACACTTATACTAAAATGTCAGGTGGGAAGTTTTATGCTACAAAAAAATATGGATATTCACCAGACCGGTGATGTTTTCCAGCCCAATACAGTACCGAATCATACATATATAGACCGCACCATTGATGAGTACGGTGATACCTATACAGAACAACTGCAAAAAGCATTAATGACTCCTGGCACACTGATTGCAATCACAGGAGCTTCCAAATCCGGCAAAACAGTTCTCTGCCATAAATCCATTACTAATAAAATCATAGACTTGAGCGGTTCGCAGCTCCAATCAAAAGAGGACTTTTGGCAGCAGATAGGAGAGCAGCTTGAAATTCCCGAAGAAGTACAAATCAAAACATCACATACGGAAAATGCTATCGAAAAAACAGGCATAGCAGGCGAATTAAAAATACCATTTGCCAAATTCAACATTAGCACTGGCAACGACAGCAGCAATGCAGAAGGAAATGAAATATCCCAAAAGGTATTGCGCAGCCAGGATTCTATGATAAAACATATTATCGCCCATGACATGGTATTGGTTATAGATGATTTTCATTATGCGCCGGAAGAAACTCAGCTGTATATTGCAAGAACCATCAAGACATATCTCATTAGCGGACTTAAAGTAATAATATTGTCGCTTCCTCATCGGGCAGATGATGCCATACGCCTTAACCCCGACCTGATAGGACGCACCAGCTTTATCGAAATTACCTCCTGGAGCATTGATGAACTAAAGGAAATAGGGCATAAAGGTTTCCCGTTGCTTGGCATAGATGTAACCGATGATATTCTCACCCGCATCGCCACCGAAAGTATCTGTTCCCCTCAATTAATGCAGGATATTTGTTTTAACCTGGCGTATCGCATGCAAAAAACTAATTGTACCACTGTTACTGATGAGGATGTAAATATTGCCCTTAAGCAAACAGTAGCAAAGCATAAGCAGGTGTACAGCCATGTACTGAAAGCTTCCCTTGAAGGCCCGGCCCAAGGCAAAAATAAGCGTACACACTACTTGCTAAAAGACGGAAGCTTAATGGATATTTATATGCTGCTGCTGGTCAGCATAAGCACAAATCCACCTGAACTGTCATTGCCTGTGCAGGAAATCCAGGAAAGATTTACTGACCTTCTGGCCGATGATAATCCAAAAAAGCCCAGACCAATAGATATCAGCAATACAGTGAAAAATATCAAAAATATCATGAAGGAACGGGCTAAAAATCTTGATACCATCGACTGGAAAGCCAAGACTTTGTATATTCTGGATTCTTTCCTGTTATTTTACCTGCGCTGCTCCGACGATTGGAAAAAATAATATAAGCTTATATAAACCTAAAACAGCTGTTGTGCAAGCTCCACAACAGCTGTTTTAGGTTTATATCATCAACTATTTAATGAATCACAAATCAACCTTTATTCTTGGCTTCACACCCCACAAGCCATTCCCGCAAAAACTGCATCTGCTCCTCGGTGTGAAACCAGTGCTCACCATGCTCCATAACAGTCAGTCCTGCACCACAGCCAGCAGTGAACGCCTTCACCGTATCCATGGACTGCAAATTATCCTCCGAACCATACAAAATCTCCGTAGGAATATGCCAGCTGACAGGATGACTGCGCACCCATGTCAGATATTCCCAGGACAAATCTTCGCCAAAATCCGTAGCAATGACGCCCTTTTCCTTAATCTCATCTTCCGTAACGCCAGCCCACTGCATCATATCCAAAATCAGCTTTTCCATATTCGCTATTGGTGAAATAAAATACGCCTTTTCTATAGGCATATCTGCCAGGGACAGCAGGGAGAAATACGCCCCTATGCTGTTTGCCACTAAGATAACGCTATCGTACTCAGATAGCAGTCTTTTAGCCTCCGCCTGAAATTCCCCAATACTTTCCCAAGGCGTTTCCGCTTTGTAATCAAAGCCCATAACATCGCACTCAGGAAATATTGCCTCATAAAATGCCGCTTCTGCAGCATTGCCGCCCTTGCCATGCACATACAATACTGCTTTATTATTCTTCATCTATCGTTACCTCTCTCAATCATCAAAAACCTTTCTGTCCAAAGGAATATCGCAGCCCCATTTTTTTGCAACACATTGGAATTTCTTCTTTAGATATGTTTTAAACATCAGATTCACCATAAACCGCACCGGCAAAGGCAGCTGCTCCGCCCCGAATCAGGGTACCTCCATAGCTTACCCCGAGGCATCCTACCAATTTCTGCAAAAAAGCCTCGCCGCAGCGCAGCTGATGTGCCTCGGTAAAGTCGCACTACAAGATAAAAGAAACCTTAGTATTTTTATCCTTCGCCGGCAGCTGCTCCAAAAATTCCAGAAATAAGCTGGGAACACACTCCACATACAACGGAACAGCAAAAATAATATTTGTGCTGTCCATGTATGCCTGCCGGATTTCTTCCCAGGCATCGCGGTTGGAAATCGCATACTTGGTAAAGCTGCAGCCCCCTTGCAAAAGCCCCTGCCCGAATGCCTCAATAATCTTGTTCGTATTGCTGTTTTTCTCAATCCTGGGACTGGCATTAATCATAACAATCTTCTTGTTCATAAATCAGCTTCCTCCACATGCAAAATATCATATACCCCCAATGACTTAACCCCCAGGTTGCTCGTAAAGCGGCTGCACCAGTCAGACATAAGTACTTTATCCCCATCGCCTATGTACAGGACACCCCAGTCAGGATTATGCCGATACCTTGTCACATGGCGCATATAAGGCCCGCTGCATGTAAGATAAATAGTGAGAAGCGGCATTATCCTATCAACAATTTTCTTTGCCTGGAAGGATATAAAGCCAAATCTCGTTTCTGAAATCAACCATATTTTCTCCGCCGAATGAATTTTTTCCAGCAGTTGCTTGTAATCATCATCAAACACACAAATCCCCGGCGTTTTCAGCCAGCAGAAATTGCACCCCACGCAATGAGCTATATTCATATCTGCCGTAGCAATATATTCACACTTTTCACCAGAATTTTTGCGGCTAGCCCGTTCCGCTATAGGCTTCCCCTGCTGATTAGCCGACGTATCAATAATTGAATTACTCCCTCCTAACGCCTAGGCGTTTGAGGAGGGAGATTCCCACTTCTACGAGAACAGCCTTCTGCCTTGGCAAAAGGACTTACACACTCTCCGTGGGCGTTAATTTCCGTAGTTCCTACGGTATTTTTATGCTTTGAAGCTTATGCAGCTATTATTTCTTTTGCTTTAGCCAGAATATTCCGGGCTGCATTCACATCTCTATCGTGGTGGTGCCCGCATACCGGACAATCCCATGCACGAATAGCAAGATTTTTTGTATCCTTATTCTGATAGCCGCATTTACAGCATTTTTGAGAACTTGGGTAGAATCTAGGAACCCTTACCACTCGGCAGCCATACGGCACTGCCTTGTATTCAAGCATCCTGAAAAACTCAGACCATGATACATCAGAAATGGCTTGTGCCAGTTGATGGTTTTTCAGCATATTCCTGACCTGCAAGTCCTCTATACCGATCAGTTGGTTTTCCTTGACCAGTTTAGTGGAAACCTTGTTCAGATAGTCCTTTCGGATATTTGCTATCTTTTCGTGTACCCTGGCAACGATGATTCTCTGCTTATTGCGATTATTACTGCCTTTTGCTTTACGTGAAAGCTTCCGCTGCTCCCTTGCCAGTTTTTTGCTGTATTTCTTCAATGTTTTCGGATTAGCAGCAACATCACCATTAGAATCGGAGTAGAAATCCTTAATTCCCACATCTATGCCTATTTCTCCGCCATTATTAGGAAAAATTTCTACTTCTTCCTCAACACACAGGGAAACAAAATACTTGCCTGTGGCCTTGCGTGACACAGTGACATTCAAAATTCTGCCTGTGAAATTCCTGGAAAGTTTTATTTTTACTAAGCCAATTTTGGGAAGCTTCAGCTTGCCATTCTTGATTGCAATATTGTTATTAACACACTGGGAACGATAGCTGAGGCAATGATTGTGCTTTGATTTATATCTCGGATAGCCTGCTTTTTTGGCAAAAAAGTTTTTGAAGCCTTTGTCCAAATCTTTTAATGCCTGCTGCAGCGAGGTACTATCTACTGCTTTCAGCCATACATAGTCCGGCTCACATTTTAACTCGGTCAGCATTTTGCTGGTCTGCTTGTAAGTCACGCTTGTTTTTGAATTTGTCCATGCTTCTTTACGGATATTCAAAAACCTGTTATACACAAACCTGGCGCATCCCAGTGTCTGATTGATTAGCTGTTGCTGTTGTTTAGTGGGATATATTCTATACTGATAGCCTTTTTGCTGTAACATATCGTTCACCTCCTGTCACTTACTATTATATCACCACTATGTTCTATTGTCCACCTCAATTACTTGCGTAAATTCGGTGGACGTGGCAGAAGACTCCCGCCTATAGAGGCAGGGAGTCTTCTGCCACATTAAGATAAAACCATACTTCTCCCCCAATCACTCAATACTCCCCTCTTCCTGCACACATCGTTTTCCACAACAAATGCTATGCAAATCTTTAAACAACGTCATATCATTCTACACCTCCCCACTGATATTATGCAACAAAAAGCCCCGTCAGCCTTATTAATAAAAACTGACAGGGCCCATTACTAATCCCACAAATATTAACCTAATTTCGATATATCTCATCAGCATGTATATCACATCAGCAAATTAAACAAATATCCGATAAGTATAATCCCTGCTGCAACAATGCCAATGAAGGTAAAAAGCAGCCTTCTTTCCAGCACCTTGCTGAGCATAATCAGTGATGGCAACGATAAAGTAGTAATCGCCATCATCAGTGCCAATATAGACCCTGCCGGTACAGATGCCAGATACAATGCCTCAGCTATCGGTATAGCCCCGAAAATATCCGCATAAATAGGTATGCCAATCAAAGTTGCCAGAGGCACGCTGAAAATATTCCCCTTCCCCAGCACAGCCAATATCCATTCCTGTGGCACCCAGTTATGCAAAAACGCACCGATAGCCACACCTGCCAGCACATAAGGAAAAACATTTTTCACAATAATCCGCGTGTCGTTGCAGGCATAGCCCATGCGCTGCCGCTGATTAAAATATTCGGACTCACTGTAAAAATCCCGAACAGGATTATCATAACGCCTGATATGACGTTCCATCCCCATGACATTCAGCAGCAGGCCGCCGCCAATCGCCAGCAGCAAGCCTACCACCACATATATTACCGCAAATCCACTGCCAAAAAACGACATCAGCATCAGCATGGAAGCTATATCCACCATAGGCGAAGAAATCAAAAAAGCAAATGTCATCCCCAGGGGCAGCCCCGCCCGGGTAAAGCCGATAAAAATCGGAATACTGGAGCAGGAGCAGAAAGGCGTTACCGTTCCCAGAAGCGCGGCAATCACCTCCCCCTTCACTCCCGTAAAGCCTGTCAGGATGCGCTTTGTCCTCTCCGGCGGAAAATAAGACTGTATATAGGAGATGAAAAAAATCAGCGATACCAGCAGGATAGATATTTTGATGGTGTCATAAATAAAAAAATGTATACTGCCCCACACAGGCGAAGCCTGGCTTGCCCCCAGCCTCCCCAGCAGCAGCCATACCAATTCACTCAGCCAGTGCATGCCAAGAATTTCCTGCATAATAAAATCAAACATACCTGGACGCTCCTTTATTTATAAATTTAAATCTATCGATGTATTGTAGCAAAAAAACACCTGCTTTGCCGCCAATTTTCCATCACGGACATGCCATATAGGCTTCAATAATCCCGGATAGTTCTTCCTTGGCACCACGGCGCAGGGAATAATACATCCATTTCCCTTCCCTCCTGCACTCCACCAGCCGTGCATCAACCAAGACGCGCATGTGATGGGATAATGTCGGCTGGGAAATAGCCAGCTTTTCCAAAAGCACACAGGCACACTTTTCCTCAGCATTAAGCTGAGCTAAAATCTGCAGCCTGTTCTCATCAGATAAGGCTTTAAACAGCTTCGCATCATTCCTGTAATCCACAAATCTCATCCCCTTCCGGCATTATCCAACATTGTACAGAACTATCCAGCATCAACTGGTATTGTCCACATCTTCCATTGGCCTAAGCCATTCTCTGCCAGCTTGCTCTATTGCCAAAGCTGTTGCAAATATTGCCAAAGCGGCTGGCAAAAGTGCCAGCCGCCATCTTGCAATTATTATTATATATTACATATTGATATATGTCAATATATTAGGTAAGCCTCAAATCCCCGGACTCTAAATCCATGCATAGTGTATATCCATACTATTTCCACCACCTATTCATGTACAAAAATACACATCTTCAGATAAATTCTACCTACGGCAAGAATATCGTCTGTCCATAGCCTCCGTAGCTGACATCATATCTCCATACCTGCCCATCTTCTCACACTGCATACCAGTCAGCCTCCAATTCTTCACTGCCTTATTGCTTCGCCACAGGATTTCTTCACTACCTGAACAAATCCTGCTATAATGGAACCATATTGCCACAGCACAACATTGGCAAGTACGCAGTTTATTTAAACCAGGTATCAAAAAAGATACCGATGCTGGATACTGGATGCCGGACACAATACTTCATATGAGATATTAACATGAATTTAGCTAAAAAGGATTTGATACAATGTTTCCCTATAAAACTCCCGCAGAATTTTCTCATGCCCTAAAAAGCAATTCCCCGCGGCCTTCCTGCCCCGTTGCCACTGCTATCAATCTCCTCAGCGGTAAATGGGAGCTAAATATCATCTACCAGCTTTTTGTACATGATACCTTGCGCTTTGGACAGCTAAGAAAGCTGCTTCCCGGCATTACCAATACCATGCTGACCAAGGTTTTGCAAAAATTCATTAGTGCAGGCATAGTCAGCAGAATGCAATACAACGAAATTCCGCCTCATGTGGAATACTCACTGACAGAAAAGGGAAGACAGCTGAATATTGCCTTCTTTGAACTGGCAAAATGGGCAGAACCCTTGTCCACTGGCACGATCCCCCCTTCCTTTACCATCCGCAAAATCACAGAAAATAAAAAACAGTATCTTTCCCTGCTGCTCCTTGCCGATGAGCAGGAAAGCATGATTGACCGCTACCTGGACAAAGGCACTATGTATGTACTTGATGATGACGGCATCAAGGCGGAATGCGTGGTTACGGACGAAGGCAACGGCATCCTGGAATTGAATTACTCCCTCCTAACGCCTAGGCGTTTGAGGAGGGAGATTCCCACTTCTACGAGAACAGCCTTCTGCCTTGGCAAAAGGACTTACACACTCTCCGTGGGCGTTAATTTCCGTAATTCCTA
>NZ_VUNR01000068.1 GCF_009695585.1 Anaerovibrio slackiae | reverse complement strand
GCACTCCATTCATGGTAAAATATTATTATGATTGGGGTGTTTTTATGTATAAGAAAAAGAATCGTGCAAAACAACATCAGATGCAGTTCATAACGCTGGATGACCTTGTTCCAGCAGATCATATTCTTAGATTGATTGATGATGCTATAGATTTTAGCTTTATATATGATGAGGTTGAGGGATTATATGCCTCCGGCAGAGACGGAAGACCTGGAATTGATCCAGTTTCGCTGTTTAAAATTATATTCATTCAATATCTATTCGGTATAAGAAGTATGCGTCAAACCATAAAGGAAATTGAGGTAAATACAGCATACCGATGGTTCATAGGATATGAGCTTTTAGAGCCTATACCGCATTTTTCTACATTCAGCAAGAACTATACGAGACGGTTCAAGGATACAGATATATTTGAGAAAATATTTCAGCATATACTACAGGATGCTGTAAACAACGGTTTTGTGGATGCCAGTGCTGTTTTTATTGATGGAACCCATATAAAAGCTAGTGCCAATAAGCATAAGACTCAGAAGGTCACTGTGACCAAACCTATACCACAGTATAAATCTGAACTGGATCAGGAAATTGATAATGACCGTAGCCAAAAGGGAAAGAAGCCCTTTGACCGTGATGGAAACAATGACAAAACCATAAAGCGTACAGTAAGCACCACCGATCCGGATAGCGGCATGTTTGTTAAAGGGGAGCATGAGCGTCAATTGGCTTATGTTGCCAATACAGCCTGTGACAAGCATAATTTTGTGCTTGGATTTCATCTTGGTGCTGGCAATATACATGACAGCCAGATGTTTCATGAGGTATTCAAGAAGCTGGAGGTGTTTAAGTCTGAGATAAAAGCCGTAGCAGTGGATGCTGGATATAAGACACCTGGAATAATGCGAGAAATAATACAGCGAGGCATGATACCGGTTGTCCCATATAAACGTCCCATGACCAAGAAGGGCTTCTTTAAAAAGACTGAGTACGTCTATGATGAATACTATGACTGCTATATATGTCCAGCCAACAAACTGCTACATTATTCTACTACTAATAGAGAAGGCTACCGTGAGTATAAAAGCAATCCATTAGAATGCAGCCAATGTCCATATATTGAAAAATGTACAATGAGCCGCAACCATACAAAGGTTGTGACACGCCATATATGGTCAGAGTATATGGAATATGCTGAGGAATACCGGCATGTATTCCAATACAAGGAAAT
>NZ_VUNR01000067.1 GCF_009695585.1 Anaerovibrio slackiae | reverse complement strand
CATAACACAGTATAATACTAAGCTGCAAAACAGCTATAAAAAATCTCATCTGGTACTTTGTAGTCCAGTGCCTCATGCGGACGAAGACTGTTATATGTGTCCACATAGTCGTTAATCAGCTTACGCAATTCCCTGGGCGAATCATACTCATTGGGATAAATCTGTTCAGTCTTTAGACTACGGAACCACCTTTCTATCATGATGTTATCAGCCCAACGGCTCTTGCCATCCATACTTTGACGAATGCCAAGGTCTTTTAGTAATTGCTTATAGGTATCACTGGTAAACTGGCTACCTTGATCTGAATTAATAATTGCTGGGATACCACACTCCTTAACAGCTTCCCTTACTGCGTATATGACAGACTCTGTATCAAGACTGTCGGATAGATAGTGGCCTACAATCCTGCGGCTGTACCAGTCTATTATGGCGGTCAGATACATATGCCCGTGAGGCATTGGGATGTAGGTTATATCAATAGACCATACCTGATTTGGAAATGCCACATTGTAATTTCTGAGCAGATATGGGACGATAGCTTCTTTAAAGTTACGTGCCGACAGATTAGGCTTGGGATAAATGGCATATATACCCATCTTTTGCATTAAGCGTCTTACAATCTTTCGCTTGACAGGATAACCATCTTCATTTAGCTTAATGACAAGCTTTCTGGAGCCTAAATATGGCAATGCTGTATGCCAGTAATCAATACGGGCCATTATAGCCTCATCCAGAGCATTGGGCAATGGATCTGGCTCAGATGGCGCATAATACAGGCTTGAACGGTTAATGCCCAGAAGTTCACATTGCCTGCGGATAGAAATGCCTTTATCCTTTTGAATTAAACTCCGGGATTTCTGGGATTGGTTCTCCAACTTGGCGAAAGCAGTCCTGAAGAAAATCACGTTCCAGGGTCAGTTGACCAATGGTTTTTAGCATTTGATCGTTTTTCTTCTTCAGGTCAGACTCCTTCCTCTGAGCTATCTTTTGCTCAGGTGCTGCATCAAATACAAGATGGGCGTTCTGCAAGAAGTCCTGCTTCCACTTACGAACCATATTTGGATTTAAATTGTTTTCAGAACATATAATGTTAAATTCTTTATCGCCTTGCAAAATAGCGATGATAATCTTGCTCTTGAATTCAGCAGTGTATTTCCTTTTCGGCATGATAGTAACCTCCATTCGTTACTAATTACTATATCATGCACGCTTAAAAAATAAAGTGCTGGTCTAAATTCTTGGGACCATTATA
>NZ_VUNR01000066.1 GCF_009695585.1 Anaerovibrio slackiae | reverse complement strand
GCACAGCTCATCCCAAAGTTTTTCAACACTCACGGGTTCGGCCCTCCACTCATTTTTACCTGAGCTTCAGCCTGGCCATGCATAGATCACTGTGGTTTCGGGTCTACCCGCTGTGACTATTCGCCCTCTTAAGACTCGCTTTCGCTTCGGCTCCGCGTCTCCCGCTTAACCTCGCCACAACGGATAACTCGCCGGTTCATTCTTCAATAGGCACGCCGTCGCACATATAAAGTGCTCCGACTGCTTGTAGACATACGGTTTCAGGTTCTATTTCACTCCCCTCCAGGGGTACTTTTCACCTTTCCCTCACGGTACTATGCGCTATCGGTCATTGAGTAGTATTTTGCCTTGGATGGTGGTCCACCCTGCTTCCCACAAGGTTTCACGTGTCTCGTGGTACTCTGGATGCCGGCCCTCTCGAAAAGCCTTCAAATACGGGGGTCTCACCCTCTGTGCCGGGCCTTCCCATGCCCTTCTTCTGACTTTCCTTTGATTTATGCCGGTCCTCAACCCCCGCTGTCCGAAGACAGCGGGTTTGGGCTCTTCCCTGTTCGCTCGCCGCTACTATGGGAATCTCGTTTGATTACTTTTCCTCCGGCTACTTAGATGTTTCAGTTCACCGGGTTATCCTCCCGTAGGATGGCACGACATGACTCGTGCCGGGTTGCCCCATTCGGAGATGTATGGATCATTGCCTGCTTGCGGCTCCCCATACCTTTTCGCAGCTTACCGCGTCCTTCATCGACTCTCAATGCCAAGGCATCCACCGTATGCCCTTTGTAGCTTAATTACATTATTGCTTAATGCTTCACCTACAAAATCACATAAGATTTATGCTTCGGATTTTTGTAAAAGTATGTTATCCTAAAATGTCGTTCTTACCTCATTAGATTGTTTACACTATCTATATGGATTGGTAAAATTTTCATTTCTTGTTTCTGTGTAGTTTTCAATGTACATGATGGTGGGCCTAAGTGGACTTGAACCACTGACCTCACGCTTATCAGGCGTGCGCTCTAACCAGCTGAGCTATAGGCCCATGTTATGGTGGAGACGAGGAGAATCGAACTCCTGACCCCCTGCTTGCAAGGCAGGTGCTCTCCCAGCTGAGCTACGCCCCCATTATTAAGTTCACACTTGCGTGTTCCCTCAAAACTAGACAATGCAATGCCGATGCTCCGACCTGGATGACTGCTTACTTAAAAGCATGTCTCCTTAGAAAGGAGGTGATCCAGCCGCACCTTCCGATACGGCTACCTTGTTACGACTTCACCCCAATCATCGCCCCCACCTTAGACGGCTATCTCCTTGCGGTTAACCCACCGGCT
>NZ_VUNR01000065.1 GCF_009695585.1 Anaerovibrio slackiae | reverse complement strand
TGGAGTTAGAATATAAATAGTACAAGTCAAAATGAGAAATCCTAAATAAGTTCATGACATGGTACAATATATGTACCTATCTTGAGGAGGATTTCAGAATGGCTAAACAACATGACAAACAGTTTAAACTTGACGCAATTCAATATTACGAAGATCATAAGGAGCTTGGCTTGCGTGGCTGCGCCAATAACTTAGGCATCGGTTACAGCACTTTGACCAAGTGGCGGAAAGAACTTCGTGACTCCGGCGATATCGTTGTAAGAGGTTCCGGCAACTACGAATCAGATGAGCAGAAAGAAATTGCCAGATTACGCCGTGAATTGCGCGATACGAAAGACGCACTTGACGTGTTAAAAAAAGCCATCAGCATTCTGGGAAAATAACAGAGGCCATTTATCTTCAGGTCTCTGAACAGGCGGAAATTGCAAAAGAAGAAGGACGCCCTATTTCCGTCTCCGGAATGCTGCGAAAACTTGGCGTTTCACGCTCGGGCTATAACGCTTGGCGCCATCGTCTGCCATCAGACACATCAATAAGACGACAGGAAGTAAAAGAACAAATCCAGCGAATCTACGATGAGTCTCATCAAAATTATGGTGCGCCTAAAATCACATCAGAACTGCGTAAAGCCGGAGAAATCATCTCTGAAAGGACTGTAGGTCAATATATGCGCCAGATGGGGCTTCGTGCTCAATGGGTTAAGCCCTGGGTCCCAACTACCGTTGATCCAGACTTCAGTGACAGTCTACAGAACATCTTGGATGAACAATTTAATCCAGAACGGCCTAATGCGGTTTGGTGCTCAGACATCACTTATGTATGGACAATTGACGGATTTGTATACTTGACCAGCATTATGGACTTGTACTCTCGCAAAATCATCGCATGGACGCTTTCTGACAGCTTAGAAGTAAGCTGCGTAACGGAAACAATTCAAAAAGCGAAATTACGCCGCAACCTCGATTTACCACTGATTATCCACTCAGACCGAGGCAGCCAATACGTAGCTAAAGAATATAAGAAGGCCACCGCACGAATGCAGCGGAGCTATTCCAAGAAAGCTTATCCATGGGATAATGCCTGTATCGAGTCATTTCACGCATTGATAAAGCGTGAATGGCTGAACCGCTTTAGAATCCGGGATTTTAATCATGCTTACAGCCTAATTTTTGAGTATATTGAAGCATTTTATAATACAAAGCGGATTCACAGCCATTGTGGATATCTTTCGCCAGATGACTTCGAAAAACTTTACAATGCGAGCGTTGCTAGAGAATCACTATTGGTAAGCTGAAAATAATTAAAATTTCTCATTTTATGTTGTACTAAATCTTGACATAGGACCA
>NZ_VUNR01000063.1 GCF_009695585.1 Anaerovibrio slackiae | reverse complement strand
ATAATCTCTTTGATTATTGTAGCATCAGGAAATCCAATTTCATAGAAAAATATTTAGTTGTAAAAAGAAAAATAAGTTTTGCATACAAGGCGGATATCTTGCTTACAAAACTTATTATACGAGGAGTGATGAAAATGCCAGCTACTAAAACCTTAAACCTGAGAGTAGATAGCGCTCTGAAATCTCAAGCAGAGGCTATTTTCTCTGAATTGGGACTGCCTACATCTACGGCTATTACCATGTTTTTAAAGTCGGTCGTGCGACATGGAGGGCTTCCATTCGAAGTATGTCTGTCTCCTGCTAGTTTGGAAACTCTGCAGGCTATTAACGATGTTAATAACCACCGCAATATGAGCCGTAAATTTTCAAGTGTAGAAGAACTTATGGAGGACTTGAATGCTTGAAATAAATTATGGTTCTAAGTTTAAAAAAGATTACAAACGTGTTATTAAACGTCCAAATCATAAGCCGGAACTGTTCGCCCAGGTAGTCAAAATGCTGGCTGAAGAAAAGCCCCTGCCAGCAAAATACCGCGACCATGCTTTGACTGGCGATTTTATTGGTTTCCGAGAATGTCATATACTTCCTGATTGGCTACTGATATACAAGGTTGAGCGGGAGACGCTCACCCTTGTGCTGACACGCACTGGAAGTCATAGTGACTTGTTCTAGCCCTGCCGCCCAGCAGGGCTTTTTTATTTGCATACCATAGATTGGATATTGGAGTGTACCCGCTCTCGGCGCAGGTTGCGCTCGTTTTTCAATATCCTAGCGTTATAGCGGAGTTCCGCTATCTGAAATCGCAGTGCAGAGTACATATCTGCCAGCTCGTTTATTTCCTTCTGAGTACGATTGAACCTAGTGGTTGCCGCTTCCCAATTTTCTGCCAAATAAAGTTGGCAGCCTTGCCTAGTTTCTTGGCACGATGCAGGTCGCGGGCAACTTTCCTATCTTCAGCTTTGCTTTCGCTACGGTAATCTTCCATGATAAGCTTATAGACTTCATAAGCATGTTCGTATTTCTCAGTCATGTTTTTTCTCCCCCTTTGATATATTCCGCCCGGCTCGGCTCAGGCACTAACCTTTTCGGTGCTGGTGGACTTTGCCACCGCTGCCCCCGCGCTGACACCCTGCGCATAAGCAAGGACTTTTTCCTGCTCATTGTCTGGCAGGGTTGCCAGCACTTCAAGAAATTCAGCTAGTTTCTTTAAGTTCGTAACTCATGCCTCCGTTTCTTACGCTGGCTTCTTTTCGGCTGTCAGGATGCAGCCTGCCAGTTTGAGGATAGTTTCCTCACCGCCCATCTGACGGATAGCCTCAATAATCTTCATGGTTTCGATGCGGGCCTGTTCATTCTTCAAGGCCTGCATGATGATGGTTTCTTCTCTCATGTTTGCCACCTCCTGTGATGATGAATAGTTTTTAGCATTTTCCGGAGGAAAATGCTCAGATTGTTGACAAACTAGCATAAAGCACTCCATTCATGGTAAAATATTATTATGATTGGGGTGTTTTTATGTATAAGAAAAAGAATCGTGCAAAACAACATCAGATGCAGTTCATAACGCT
>NZ_VUNR01000061.1 GCF_009695585.1 Anaerovibrio slackiae | reverse complement strand
CGGGAGTTTGACACTTCTAAACAGAAAAAATGCCTCTCAGCCCTTGTAATTATTGCAATCTCGCTGTCAAATTTTTCGTTTTAATATATAGTATTTTATAGTATTATGTGGTATAATAAGACGAGGAGGCGATTGGCATGAAAGTAACTACATCAAAATCAAAGAATTCCGAGTCTTTTTATATCGCCAAAAGTTTTATAAATGACAAGGGAGTAAGTACTTCCGTTAATATACGCAAACTTGGAACGCTCAAAGAACTTATCAAAGAACATGGTCCTACGCGTGATGACGTTATGGCCTGGGCACGTGCAGAAGCAAAGCTAGAGACAATGAGGTACAAGGCTGAGAACGAAGCGAAAAAAGTAAAAATTACTTTCAATACAGATGCTAAAATCAAGTATAACCAGCAGGTCTTCCACCGCGGAGGGTATTTATTTCTGCAATCAATATACTATGCACTGCACATTGATAAAATCTGCCGAAAGCTTAAAGACAAATATAAATTTGAATATGACATCAATTCCATTTTGTCGGATATGCTCTATGCGCGTATATTAGAACCTTCAAGCAAGCGTTCTTCGTTCAATGTTGCCAATGAATTTCTTGAAAAACCTTCATACAGCCTGCACGATGTATACCGCGCATTAAGCGTCCTGGGAGAAGAATGCGACTTTATACAATCCGAAGTGTATAAAAACAGCCATTTTCTTGGCTCTCGTAATGATAAGATATTATATTACGACTGCACTAATTATTATTTTGAAATATCCCAGGAAGATGGATGCAAGAAATATGGGAAAAGCAAAGAACATCGGCCAACCCCCATAGTGCAAATGGGGATGTTCATGGACGGAGACGGCATTCCGCTTGCCTTTTCACTTTTTCCTGGAAATTCGAATGAACAAACCTCTGTAAAACCTTTGGAAGAAAAGATTCTGTCCCAGTTCGGTTGCCAAAAGTTTATTTATTGCAGCGATGCAGGACTGGGAGCGGAGAGAATTCGCGAATATAATCACATGGGAAAGCGTGCCTTCATCGTTACGCAGTCCATAAAAAAATTAAAAGCAGAAGAACGGGCATGGGCACTAAACAAATGCGATTTTAAAAATTTATATGATGATACGAATACAGATATTTCCAATCTTCCTTATGACGATAAGGGTATTTACTATAAGGAAATCCCTTACACGCCCCGAGAGCTGCATCAGAGGCTTATTGTCGTGTATTCACCCAAATATGCCAGATATCAAAAAACAATAAGGGAAAAGCAGATTGAAAGGGCAAAATGCATGCTTTCTGATGGTACTGCAAAGAGAACCAGCAAGAATCCAAATGACCCGCGCCGCTTTATAAAAAAGATAGCAGTCACCAATGATGGTGAAATAGCAAATATCCATGATCTTCTCGATAATGAAAAAATAGAGAATGAAGCTCTTTATGACGGATTATATGCTGTCTCTACTGACCTTCTTGATGATGAGGTAAGCGATATAATACATGTAAGCGAAGGCCGCTGGGAGATTGAGGAGTGTTTTCGGATAATGAAAACTGATTTTGAAGCACGTCCTGTATTTCTGCAAAAGGAAATCAGAATAAAAGCTCATTTTCTTACTTGTTTTCTGGCCTTAATCTTATACAGATGCATTGAACAAAAGATGAATAAGAGATATACATGCACAGAAATCCTTGGAACTATACGAAATATGAATTTTGCAACAGTTCAAGAGCAGGGGTATATTCCACTATACAAGAGAACTGCTATAACAGATGAACTTCATCATATTTTTGGATTTAGTACCGATTTTCAGTTTATTACAAAGCAAGAAATGAGGAATATCCAGAAAAAAAGTAAGGGAAGATAAAAAATACTATATATCGTTACGAAGCAAAAAGGTCTATCAAGCCGCATAAATACTGTCTTGATAGACCTTTTTTAGTTTAACAACTGTCAAAGATGGG
>NZ_VUNR01000060.1 GCF_009695585.1 Anaerovibrio slackiae | reverse complement strand
TATCTTTCGCCAGATGACTTCGAAAAACTTTACAATGCGAGCGTTGCTAGAGAATCACTATTGGTAAGCTGAAAATAATTAAAATTTCTCATTTTATGTTGTACTAAATCTTGACATAGGACCAACTTCAACATTCCTGCTTATTGTAAATCATTACATAAGCAGTATAATCTCTTAATAAACAAAACTTCAAATGAAGATGAACGCAAGAAAATTGCTCAAGTTTTGGTAGACAACGAATTAGATGATATTCACACTATTACAAGAGAACATATTTTGTTTATGGATGATTTCTTCAAACCAAAATTTGAAAAATTGTATAAAAACGCTCCAAAGATTCGTCACGTAGACTTCAACCAGGGTGTAGACGCAAGACTTATCAATGAGAAAAACATAAAAAAATTGGCAGAAATTCCGATAAATCCTTTACGCATCGCATTTGACCATTGGGAGTTGCACAAAACTTATGAAAAGGCTGTAAGATTAGCAGCTAGTGCAGGAATAACTCATTTGTCCAATTATCTGTTATATAATTTTAATGACAAACCAGAAGAATTGTATTACAGAATGAAGATGAACATTGATCTGTGTGATGAATTGAATATCAGCATCTATTCTTTCCCTATGAAGTATCACCCAATCCAAGACCCAAACTATTTTAGAGATAGAGATTTTATGGGTGATCATTGGAATAGAAAATTTATTCGAGCTATACAAGCTATTTTAAACTCTACCAAAGGAAAAATTGGCAAAGGTAAAGAATTTTTTGAAAGGGCTTTTGGTAAAAACGAGGAAGAGTATTTTAAACGTTTGTATATGCCTGAAACAATGCTTATTTACAGAAATTTCTATGAGTATGAAACAGGTTTGATTGATGAATGGTGGAACAAGCTCAACAATCTTAATGATATTCAAAGAGAACGTTTAAATAATATTGTTGCACTGAATGATTTTTCTAATATCGAATCCAAAACTTCTGATATGTGTGTATTAGAAGTTTTGAAATATTATCAGATTGATAAAAAAGCTTGTGACGCTATTGAATATCAGAAAAAGAGAAAAGAACTGAATATGAAACCTATACATTAACAAAAGCAAATCCCACTACACCTTTTATTTGCCAGGCAGCCCGTGCGATAGCAAGCTGGCAATTAAATCCGATAGCTAGTATACTCAGAACAACATGACTGCCGTAAAAAACATCTGCTTGACTTGAATATCCTTTACCTATCAAAAGTTTTCCTGAAAAAGTTTTGCTGCCTGCACCAGCCTATTACCGCTTCCAAAGGCGGCAATAGGCTGATGTTTTTTCGCCAGTTGACTCAAGCTAAAAAATGCTGTACAATGAAAGCATAAAAAAAGAGCGAACCACAACGATGGCTCGCCACTATAGGTTTTTGGTGAATACAATATTCGACCATGCACCAGTGAGGCAACACTGATGGTCACAACATCTACGAAGAAGTCATCCCAGGCCAGGATGGCTTTTTTCGTGCATAAAAATGCTGAAAGATGCGGTCGATATGTGGCTTATACTTTAATGCCGAAACATCAAAATCAGTTCGCCCGTGAATGTCAGCTTGCACAACAGCACCACACCTGTCACCACCACAAAGATGATACACGGTATAAGTGCGCGAATTGCTTCAGCTAATGCCTTATCACAGGCGCTTCCCTTTTCAGGGAACACTTTTATCGTACCTTAGATAACATAGCCATGCTATCACGCTCTCTGCGGCGAAAAACTGCCTGCGCAGAACCCACCGCCGTATTTATAGAGCGACCACCATTCCGTATCATTGATAACGATATTTGCATACCGCGTCCGCCCTCCAGGCATAATCCTGCAACACATGTATTATATCATTATTGTGACATAAAAACAATATATAAGTTCTTTTGAATCCGCCAGGCAAGACGATAAATAGCGAAGGCTAATTATCATATTTTTCTGACTCTCATGTACGCAGCGGCAGCTTAAGCTCCACCCTGGTGCCCCCGGGGGCCTCAGAATAAATCTCCACACCGTATTTGTCACCGTACATCAGGCGCAGACGGCGGTGCACGTTGTAAATCCCCGTATGCACCGTAGGGTTGTCCCTGCCCTTCAGCAGCGACTGCAGCTCCTGCAGCTGCTCCGGCGGTATGGGCACTCCGTCATTTGCCACGCTGATAACCAGCTCCCCGGCTCTTTCATACACCCCCAGCCGCACATTGATGGAGCCGTCCTCCGCCTCCCCATACTTGATGGCATTTTCCAGAATCGGCTGAAAAATCAGCTTGGGGATTTTTACCCTGTCCATATTCACCTGCAAAGCAAACTCACAGTGCAGCCTTTTGCCAAAGCGATACTGCATGATTTCCAGGTATGCCCTGGTATACTTCCACTCCTCCGCCAGCGTCACCTCCTGCACCAGGTTGTTGATGCCGTAGCGCAGGATGGAGGACAGGTTCACCACCATATTCACTGCCGCCGCAGGATTCAGCCGTATCATGAACTTGATATTTTCCAGCGTATTAAAATTGAATTACTCCCTCCTAACGCCTAGGCGTTTGAGGAGGGAGATTCCCACTTCTACGAGAACAGCCTTCTGCCTTGGCAAAAGGACTTACACACTCTCCGTGGGCGTTAATTTCCGTAATTCCT
>NZ_VUNR01000006.1 GCF_009695585.1 Anaerovibrio slackiae | reverse complement strand
TGCGACTACGATAACAAATACAGCCATGTACTTGGACACGAAGCCGCTGAGTTTTTCCAATGAATTCATAATAAGTGCATCTCCTTTACAACTTTACATCCATTAAGATGAATGTGACATGTATAATACACCTATCGAGCACATTTGTCAAATATTGTATTCATTTATCTTAATGATAGATGTAGGCATTTCTATCATTTTGCCACATCTAAACTTAACTACAACACTCTCAACTGCTTCATCAAAACCTGGAATATCCACAACCTTGTCACCAACAGCTGTAACTCTGGTAGCCAGAATGTCAATTTGAGGAGTATTGAAACCATTGTTTTTTTATTTGTGTTTCATCAAGATTGATAGTCAATATGGAATCATTGTAGTTGACGCTTATTATTTCTTCACTTTCCAGAGCCTCGTGAACAGCTGCATCAGCGGCCTTTTGGAATGATTCTTCTTTACGTGTTTCTTCAATTTGTTAAGCAACTGATTGTTCTTCTACATTTCAAAAGATAGATTTATGAACTTTAGGCATTTCTGTATTGGATGCATTTTTTCATGTTTCAAATTTGACTTTTGTGGTATACTATAATGTACATGTTTTGCATTGTAGATGCTTATCTGTGCAGTGCAATTGCTGTACTATAATTTTGAGTATGATTTTTGTATTGTGGTTTGGAAAGGAGTGCTTTATGAAGCTGAAGGGAATGCAGCTGACGGATTGGCTGATTATCATTCTGATGACGGCGATTATTGCTTTGGATATGGACTTTGGCAATTTGCAGACGATAGATTATGTGTGCCTGGCGGCCTATGGCTTCTGGCTGGTGGCGCTGGTGGTGCGTCTGTATATCGTCAACCGGGAAAAGCAATAGAGCTGAAAGCATGGCGGTATCAGGGCGATAATTGAGTTTTGATATGAGTTTTACAGGGAGGCAGACGATGAAACGAGTTAGTAGCCGTATGAGCAGCTTTATCTGCTGCCTGCTGCTGGCATGTACGCTGTTTTTGACAGGCTGCGGCGGTCAGGGGACTAGTGGTTCTGCTGGCGGTTCAGGTGCAGGTCAGGAGGCGAAAGCGGCAGAGGCAAAGGCAGCTGGCAACAGCTTGACAGTCAAGGTACTGGATGTGGGGCAGGGAGATGCTATCCTCATTCAGACAGGCAGCCAGACTATCCTGGTTGATACTGGCGATGACAAATACTATGAGGATGGCAAAAAGGGCAAGGTCAACAACCAGCTTTTTGAGGAGCTGCAAAAGGCAAATGTCACCGCCATTGATAAGCTGGTGCTGACACATGCCCACGCTGACCATATCGGTAAGGCGGCACAGGTAATTGAAAAATACGGGGTGAAGGAACTGGTGTATAACGGTATTCCTTCTACCAATAAATACTTTGTCAATGCCCTGAAGGCTGCCAAGGCCCAGGGCACGAAGCAGGTAAAGGTTAAGGCTGGTGATGTGCTGGATTTTGGCAGTGGGGTAACCTATGAGGTATTCAGCCCGACAGCTCAGCAGATAAAGGATGATACGGCTGCCATCAAGGCCGGTGAAAAGCCGGAGATAAACGACCAGTCCGTGGTGGGCAGGCTCAGCTTTGGCAGCTTTGCCATGCTGCTGACAGGGGATGCAGAGTCCCCTGTGGAAAAGCAGATGGCAGCCTCCTATGGCAGCAAGCTCCAGTGCCAGATTTTGAAGTCAGGCCACCATGGAAGCAAGAGCTCATCCTCCAAGGAGCTTTTGCAGGCTGTGAAGCCGGAGGCGGTAGTGATTTCTGCCGGGGCGAACAATCAGTACGGCCATCCTCACGATGTAACGCTTAACAAGTACAAAAAGCAGGGCATCAAGCAGATTTATCGCACAGACCAGAACGGTACGGTGACCATTGCCAGCGATGGCAAAGGCTATAGCGTTTCCTGCGGCAAGTAATGTTCGATGCGGCAGATGATGTTTTTTGTGCAAAGCATGATGTTTTTTGTGCAGAGCATGAGGCTTTCTGCATCAGGTGATGTGAGGTGGCATGTGGATGATTGCAGGTTATATTGACAGAATAGAGGAAGATGTGGCAGTAATTCTCCTGAATGATGGGGATTACCAGCTGAATTTCCCAGCGGAGCTTTTGCCGGAGGATATGGGCGAGGGGGATTATATCAACCTGAGCCTTAGCCAGGATGAGGAAAAGAAGCAGGCTGTGCTGGCAGAGGCATTGTCCTTGATGGATGATTGAGACACATAAATAGTAATTTAGAGAACAATTTAAGGAGATGTAGTGCATTTGAGTTTTTTTAGGAACAGGTTGTGGAAAATGCTGCTGGTGCTGGCGGCTTTTGCAGGTTTTCTGGGATTGGCAGAGGATGCAGGCAGGGCAGAGGCGGCGGCTTCTCATGAGCTTAATTATTTTAAATATGAAACCTTCACCTACGAGGGAAGAAACTGGTTGCGGCTGGAGCTGGGCATAAAGGGCGGCAGCACGGAGTACAGTACCAATGTGAGGGAGCTGACGCCAAAGCAGCTGCATGTGATACTGTCAGATACTGCCAGGGGCAAGGTCAAATCTGATATTTCCCTGGACAGAAAAATTGCCAAGTACCTGACCTTGCGGGAGACCGGGGACAATGCGCTGGATGTGATGGTTTCCCTGAACAAGCCGGTGGCAGACCAGGCATATAAGATTTATTTTGCCGAGCCGGAGAGGCATGGCAAGAAGCCATACCGCATGGTGATTGAGATTGCTGAGAATAAGCTGGACAGCGAGTACGAGGCGGAAAAGCCGAAGACACCTGACAGCTTTGAAAACCTGTCAGGCCACAGGATTGTGCTGGACCCGGGGCATGGGGGCAGTGACAGCGGTGCCAGGGGGCATAATGGGCTGATGGAGAAGACAGCAACACTGGCAATCTCGAAAAATGTGGCGGATATCCTGCGAAGCTCTGGTGCCATAGTGACCATGACCAGGGACAGCGATGTGGATGTGTACGGTCCGATGGCCAGCGACCACGATGAGCTTCAGGCACGGGTAGACGTAGGCAACGCTTCTGCCGGCAACGAGATTTTTGTCAGCATTCACTGTGATGCCTTTACTTCGCCGTCAGCTCATGGCACCAGCACCTTTTATTATCAGTCCAGCTATCGGGGCAAGCTGCTGGCGGAGGCAATCCATCAGGCGATTGTGGAGGAAACCGGGCTGGCAAGCCGTGGCGCCAAGACTGCCAGGTTTTATGTAATTAAGAATTCAGCTATGCCGGCAACCTTGATAGAAACGGCGTTTATCAGCAATTATCAGGAGGAGGCCCTGCTGGGGGACCCTGATTTTCAGTACAAGATTGCCGTGGCAATCTGCCGGGGCATCAGCCGGTACTTTAACATGAGGTAAGAGATAGGAGCGGAGAGTGGATATGAGACTTAGAAATATTTTAGCCATAGTGCTGACGGTGCTGTGCGTAGCAATGCTGGCAGGCTGTGATGAACAGGGGAAGGCCGGTAGCGGCAGCAGCAGCAGCAGCGCAGCAGTGGCTTCCGGAAGTTCCAGTTCATCAGCCAGCTCCGGTGCAGCCGGACAGAAAGCGGCTACCATGGATATCAGCGTTTATTATCCTGATGTGAACGCTACCGGGCTGGTGGCAGTGACCAAGACAGTCAAGGCGCAGGAGGCTGACAAGTACCAGGCAGCTGTGGAGGCTTTGCTGGCAGGCACCGATGACAAGAAGCTGACGGCGGTTTTCCCGAAAAAGGCAAAGCTGCGGAAGGTTTCTGTCAGCGGCGGCGTGGTAAAGGTGGATTTTGACAAAAATCTAATCTCCGGCTTTGTAGGCGGTTCTACAGGTGAGGAAATGCTGGTGGGCTCCTTGGTGAATACCCTGACGGAGTTCCCGGAAATCAAGAAGGTGCAGATTCTGGTGGAGGGCAAGGAGATTGACTCCCTGTCCGGGCACCTTGATTTGAGCAGGCCGGTGGAGCGCATGCCGGAACTGATAAAGAAATAAGTTATTAAGTTAATTAAGTTGCATAATGGAAATAAGACAATAGTCTGTATGTGTGCAGCGTAGCCGCAGGAGAGCTTGGCTTTCCTGCGGCTTTTTGAGTACTAAAATACTATTTTTGGTCAAATTATTTACATTATTAGTTGTAATTGTTATTATAGAAATACGTATAATAAATAGTAGTGCTTGATATTGATTGGTTGGGAACTATTGGATAATATGCCATTATGAAATGTGTGAGGAGGTGGTTCCCATGCGCAAGCTGGGACAGGACGCTCTTGCCATCAAGAGGGCGGAGCAGTCTTTTGACAGAAAGAGGAGAACGGTGGGGCTTTTTGGTGCACCTGTTTTGGCACTTTTGATTTTTATGACGCCAATAGATGCCCTGACACTGGAAGCGCACAAGCTGTTGTCAATTATGGTGCTGGTGGCACTGTGGTGGATCACGGAGCCGGTGCCTATCCCGGTAACATCCCTTTTGGGACCGACATTGGCGGTCATGACAGGTGTAGTAAAGGCGGATGCCGCCTTTGCCGCCTTTGCCAGTCCCATGATTTTTCTCTTTATGGGTGGCTTTATCCTCGCCAAGGCCATGATGCTGCACGGTTTGGATAAGCGTTTTTCCTACTGGATTTTGTCCAGGAAGTGGGTGGGCTCCAATCCAAGGAGGATTTTTCTTGCCATCGGCATGGCGGCAGCCCTCTGCTCCGGCTGGGTGAGCAACACGGCAACGGCTGCCATGATGCTGCCTATCTGCCTGGGGCTGCTGTCCGCCATCAAGGATATGCTGGCTGCCAATGGCAAGGAAATTGACCTGTCGGAGTACAAATATGCCACGGGGCTTATGCTGATGACAGCGTATAGTGCATCTATCGGCGGTGTCCTTACACCTATCGGTACGCCGCCTAACCTGATTATGCTGGGCTTTCTTGACCAGATGGCGGATGTCCATATTTCCTTCTTTCAGTGGATGGAATGGGGCTTTATTGCCATGGTAATTTATTTTGCCATTGCCTATGTGGTGCTGACCAGGCTGTTTCCTGCGGATGTGGAGCGCATCGAGGGGGCAGAGGAATTTATTGCTGGCAGGATTGCGGAGCTGGGCAGCTGGACCAGGGCTCAGAAGAATACCCTGATTTGCTTTGCCGTGGCAGTTGTCCTTTGGGTGATGCCGGGCTTTCTCAGCATGGCGCTGCCACCGGGGGACCCTGTGCTGAAAATGTACAACAGGCTGTTCCCGGAGGCCATTGCCGCCATGGGCGGTGCCTTGCTGCTGTTCTTGATGCCGATTAATTTTTCCGAGCGGCGTTTTACTATCCGCTGGGAGGAGGCAAAGGAAGGCATTGAGTGGGGAACCTTGATTTTGTTCGGTGGCGGTCTGGCTATGGGCTCCATGATGTACAAGACAGGGTTGTCTGCCTGGATTGGTGATTTAATCGTGGGCAGCATGGGAGGCAGCGTGTCCCAGGTGACGATTGTGGCTGTGTTCTCCGTAATGGCGCTGCTGCTTTCCGAGCTGACTTCCCATACGGCGGCAACCAATATGATTGGGCCACTGGCCATTACAGTGGCTGTGTCGGCAGGACTCAGTCCGATTCCTGTGGCAGTGGGCATAGCCCTGTCAGCCTCTCTGGGCTTTATGCTGCCGGTTTCCACGCCGCCTAATGCCATTGTGTATGCAACAGGCTACATTCCTATTACAAAGATGCTCAGTACCGGCGTGTATATTGATATTATCGGTATCGGCTGCGTGACTATTCCGCTGTCTATTTACTTTGTCACCTGGGTGCTGGGGTGAATCAGCTGCCGCAATAGCAGCAGGATGGATTGCCACAATGATTGTTGCGGGAAAGGATGATGTAAATGCGTAGGGAAATAAGAAGAATTTTTGCCATGCTATTGCTGCTGGCAGGTTTGTGTGCCCATACTGCTTTTGCGGAGTATTCGGGGGACAGGCAGGTGCAGGAGTTCATTCCCTGCATCGCAGGTATCTGGGTGGATGAGGCAGGCCATCGCCAGATGCATATTTTTGGCGGCCAGGATGGCATCAATAGCTTCAGGATTATGGGGATTCGGGACTGGGAGGGAAATGCTGCTGATGGCTCTGCCGTGCTAACAGTAATGGAAAAGCGCGGTTCCCGGGAGATGACTGTGGAGTATCACAGGGACGGGGCGGATAGCTGGCTGCTTTTGGATGGCAGGCTGAAGGTAGTGCCGGAGCAGGCGGAAAAGGTGCATGCCGAGTCTGTAGGAGGCGTGTCCCTGGATATGCCAATGATGCAGCTTTTGTACCTCTACGGGCCTCCGGCGGAGTATCTGGAGGAAGCTGCCACCAAGGAATTGTGCGGTGTAGAAAGCTATGCCTGGTATTATCGGAACGAGGGCTGGCTGGTGACCTTTGACAGGTCCTCCAGCACCGTGGACAGGATTTTCCTGTTTCCGGGCAGCAGCAAATTCCTTGACAGGTCTGTACTGAACTGCGATTCCCCTTTGGAGCGTTTTGAGGGTCTGTACGGTCTGGGCAGGTGCCCAAAAGCTGGTGACAGCTTCCATCTTGGGCAGCAGGAATACCTGAGTTTTGCGGGATATCCGGCTTATATCTGCCTGAGTATTTATGACGGGCAGTAAGGCGGTTTTCTGCCTTTTAGTTTTGTGCTTTTTGCCTTTTACATTTGCGGTTGTTTGTGATATACTATCTCTGCTTTTTGTTTAGTGATATTTTGAGGAGGCAAAAAAGTGGATTTAAGTATAGTTGAGTTGTTGAAAACAGTAATCCTGGGCGTGGTAGAGGGGCTGACGGAGTGGCTTCCTATCAGCAGCACGGGGCACATGATTTTGGTGGATGAGTTTATCAAGCTGGATGTTTCCAAGGCTTTTATGGATATGTTTTTGGTGGTGATTCAGCTGGGGGCAATCCTTGCGGTAGTGGTGCTGAATTTTGAGAAGCTGAATCCTTTCTCCAGCTGGAAAACACGCCGGGAAAAGCAGGAGACCTTCCAGCTCTGGTACAAGGTCATCCTTGCCTGCGTACCGGCTGCCGTTATCGGCCTGGCATTCAATGATTATATGGAGGAGCATTTTATGACGGCTCCTGTGGTGGCTGCCACCCTGATTTTTTATGGCGTGATGTTTATTGTGGTGGAAAACTACAACAAGCACCGCCGTCCCAGCGTTAGCGACCTGAGCAAGCTGAGCGACAAGACCGCGTTTATCATCGGCATGTTCCAGGTGCTGTCCCTGGTGCCGGGTACATCCCGTTCCGGTTCCACTATTCTGGGCGGTATCCTCTTTGGTACTTCCCGTTATGTGGCAGCGGAGTTTACCTTCTTTTTGGCGATTCCTGTCATGTTTGGTGCCAGCCTGTTGAAGCTGGTGAAGTTCGGCTTCCACTACACCGGGGCGGAGATTTTCATTCTGGTGGTGGGCATGGCTACTGCCTTTGTGGTTTCCATCCTGTCCATCAAGTTCCTGCTGCAGTATATCAAGAACAATGACTTCAAGGCATTCGGCTACTATCGCATCGTGCTGGGCCTGATTGTGATTGCTTATCTGTTCCTGGTGGGGGATCCGACCTTGCAGTGATTTTGCGGTAATCTTGCAGTAATTTTTGGCACCTGTTTTGGTGAATGAATTGCGTAAATGATTCATTTGCCGGGGCAGGTGCTTTTTCTTGCTGTGATTTGTGGTATAATGATAAAGTAATGTTTTGTCTGAATGGAGGAAATGTATATGAGAAGATTTTTGTGCAGGGTGCGGTTCTGGCTGGCAGTGTTTTTTGCCTGCGTTATGGTGGCAGGCAATGCAGGTGCGGCAGGAGCAGCGGAGATAACAGAAAATCAGGCTGGGGCAACTGCGGCGGCTTTGGATGCAGTGCCGGTTTATAAGATATATGTGCATAAGGTTTCCCATACGCTGGAGCTTTACCGGGATGGGGAGGTTTACAAAAGATATGGCTGTGCCACTGGCATGAACACAGGTGACAAGCAGCGTCCCGGCGACCACAGGACGCCTTTTAGCTGGGGATATATCATGGCTTCTATTCCGGGAGCAGAGCCATGGACTCCCAGCGAGTATGTGCCATTTGTGGTGGATGAGGTAGTTTATGCCGGACATTGGACTCATGATTTCGGGGATGGCAAGGGGGAGATTGCCGGTGCTTACGGCCCATGGTTCATTTCCCTGAACACCGGCTGGGACGGCATAGGTATTCACGGCACCCATGATGAAAACAGCATCGGCACTAATGCTTCCGAAGGCTGTATCAGGCTGCGCAATGCTGATGTGCAGGAATTGAAAGATATTATCTGCCAGGTCAATGGCGGCATCGGGGTACAGGTCGTGATTAGCGAGGATTGACCTTTGGTAAAGCAATCTGCCTGATGGAACAGGATTGGGATATTGATATAAAATTAGGTATAAACATCGATATAGATGATAGATGCTTTAGATAGATGAGAGGGGATTTTTATGCGGTTTGTTTCTTGGAATGTCAACGGCCTGCGTGCCTGCCTGACGAAGGGGTTTATGGAGTCCTTTCGGGATATGGATGCGGATATTATGTGCCTGCAGGAAACCAAGATGCAGCCGGAGCAGGCAATTCTTGACCTGCCGGGCTATAGGCAGTATTGGAACAGTGCGGAGAAGAAAGGCTACTCAGGTACGGCAGTGTTCAGCCGGGTAGAGCCTCTGAATGTGACCTACGGGCTTGGGATTGAGGAGCATGACCACGAAGGGCGAGTGATTACCCTGGAGCTGCCGGAGTATTATCTGGTGACGGTATATACACCCAATTCACAGAAGGAGCTGGCACGGCTGGATTACCGCATGACCTGGGAGGAAGCCTTCAAGGAGTATGTACTGGGGCTGGATGCAAAAAAGCCGGTGATTATCTGCGGTGATTTGAATGTAGCTCACAAGGAAATTGACCTGAAAAATCCGAAGACCAACCGCAAAAATGCCGGTTTTACCGACCAGGAGCGGCAGAAGTTTACGGAGCTGCTGGCAGCCGGGTTTACGGACACCTTCCGCCATGTTTATCCTGATGTGACCGGGGCATACACCTGGTGGTCATATCTCAGGAAAGCCCGTGCCAATAATGCCGGATGGCGCATTGACTATTTTGTGATTTCCAATCGCCTGACGCCGAAGATTGAATCGGCTACCATCTATAATGAGATTTTTGGCAGTGACCATTGCCCGGTGGGCTTGGAATTAAACTAGCTCCAATTTCATTATGCAAATAATAGTTATTTTTCTTGAAAATAATCTGTCTATGTGATAGAATAATCAGCAGTTTAATAAGTGAATGCGACGATGAAGAAAGTAACTGTTGGTGAATACTCCTAGCGAGCAGGGGAGGGTGCAAGCCCTGCAGCAGTAGCCGGTGGCGAAAATCACTTCTGAGCAGCAGGTCGAGGCAGTTTGGCTGGCGTGATGACTGTTCCTATCGGGGGCGGTACTGCCAGAAAGCTGCGTTAGGCTGAGCCGGGTTCTCCCGTTACAGGGATAGTGTATGCTGGTACATGAAATAGGTGGTTGCAAGAACCATGTTTATGGCTGTTTTTAGTCTTTTAGCTCTTGTCCTATTTTGGGACAGGAGCTTTTTATTTTGTTTGTTGTTTTAGGAGGTAAAAAGCGTGTACAACAAGGTTGACACAAATCTGAACTTTGTCCAGCGTGAAGCCGAGGTGCTGAAATTCTGGAAGGAAAACGATATTGCCAATAAGTGCATTACCAATCGTGAAGGCTGTGATACCTTCACATTTTACGATGGTCCGCCTACTGCCAACGGCAAGCCTCACATCGGCCATGTGCTGACCCGCGTTATCAAGGATATGCTGCCTCGTTACCAGTCCATGAAGGGCAAGAAGGTTCTCCGCAAGGCTGGCTGGGATACCCACGGCCTGCCGGTAGAGCTGGAGGTTGAGAAGCTTCTGGGACTGGACGGCAAGGAGCAGATTGAGAAGTACGGCATTGAGCCTTTTATCAAGAAGTGCCGTGAGTCCGTTTGGAAGTACAAGGGCATGTGGGAGGAATTCTCCGATGTGGTAGGCTTCTGGGCTGACATGGAGCACCCTTATATTACTTATGAGAATGATTATATCGAGTCTGTATGGTGGGCTCTTAACGAAATCTGGAAGAAAGGGCTGCTTTACAAGGGACACAAGGTTGTGCCTTATTGCCCTCGCTGCGGTACGCCGCTGTCCTCCCATGAGGTGGCACAGGGCTACAAGGATGTCAAGGAGCGTTCCGCCATGGTTAAGTTTGCGGCAAAGGATGAGGAAAATACCTACTTCCTGGCCTGGACTACTACCCCTTGGACATTGCCGTCCAACCTTGGTTTGGTTGTAAATCCTGAGGTTGACTATGTAAAGGTAAGCTATGAGGGGCAGAACCTGATTATGGCAGAGGCACTGGTGGAGTCCGTCTTTGCCAACAAGGAAGGTGAGCGCACCATCGTTGACCGCTTCAAGGGCAAGGCTTTGGAGCATCGCGAGTATGAGCCTCTGTATCCGTTTGCCAAGAACCTCAGGAAGAAGGCTTTCTTTGTAATGTGCGACGGCTATGTAACTACCAGTGATGGTACTGGTATCGTTCATACGGCTCCTGCCTTCGGTGAGGACGATGCCCGTGTCTGCCGCGCCTATGATATGCCGTTTGTGCAGTTCGTGGATGCCAAGGGCAACATGACAGAGGAAACCGACTGGGCAGGCGTATTTGTCAAGGATGCGGACCCGTTGATTCTGGATGATTTGAAAAAGAGCGGCAAGCTCTTTAAAGCTCCTAAGTTTGAGCATAGCTATCCGCACTGCTGGCGCTGCGATACGCCGCTGATTTATTATGCCCGTGAATCCTGGTTCATCAATATGACCTCCGTCAAGGAAAAGCTCATTGACAATAACAACACTGTCAACTGGATTCCTGAGTCCATCGGCAAGGGACGCTTCGGCGAGTGGCTGGAGCATGTGCAGGACTGGGGCATCAGCCGCAACCGCTATTGGGGTACGCCGCTGAACGTGTGGGAGTGCTCCTGCGGCCATCAGCATTCCATCGGCTCCATTGCCGAGCTGAAGTCCATGTCAGATAACTGCCCGGAGGATATTGAGCTGCATCGTCCGTACATTGATGCCGTAACCATCAAGTGCCCTGAGTGCGGCGGCGAGATGAAGCGCGTGCCGGAAGTTATTGACTGCTGGTTCGATTCCGGCTCCATGCCTTTCGCCCAGTGGCATTATCCGTTTGAGAACAAGGAGATTTTTGAGGAGCGTTATCCGGCGGACTTCATCTCCGAGGCTGTGGACCAGACCCGTGGCTGGTTCTATTCCCTGCTGGCGATTTCCACTTTGCTCTTTGACAATTCCTCCTACAAGAATGTCATCGTGCTGGGGCATGTGCAGGACAAGGACGGAAAGAAGATGAGCAAATCCAAGGGCAATGCCGTTGACCCGATGGATGCCCTGAGAAAGCATGGTGCAGATGCTATCCGCTGGTATTTCTATGAGAACAGCGCACCGTGGCTGCCAAACCGCTTCCATGATGATGCGGTGCAGGAAGGCCAGCGCAAGTTCATGGGCACCCTGTGGAATACCTATGCCTTCTATGTGCTGTATGCCAATATTGACAATTTTGATGCCACCAAGTATCAGCTGGAATACGACAAGCTGTCTGTCATGGACAAGTGGGTGCTGTCCCGCCTGAATACCCTGATTAAGGCTGTTGATGGCAATCTGGCAAGCTACAAGGTAACTGAGACTGCCAAGGTGCTGCAGGATTTTGTGGATGAGCTGTCCAACTGGTATGTGCGCCGCAGCCGTGAGCGTTTCTGGGGCAAGGAGCTGACTCAGGACAAGATTAATGCCTACATGACCTTGTACACGGCACTGACCACTGTGGTGAAGCTGTCTGCACCGATGGTGCCGTTCATCACCGAGAGCATTTACCGCAACCTGGTATGCAGCGTGGATGAAAGTGCGCCGATTTCCGTACATCTCTGCGACTTCCCTGTAGCTGACGAGGCAATGATTGATGCCGAGCTGGAGGCAGAGATGGAGCTGGTGCTGGAAATCGTGGTACTGGGCCGTGCTGCCCGTAACGCTTCCAACATCAAGAACCGCCAGCCGATTGGCAACATGTATGTAAAGGCTGACCGGGAGCTGGACGAGTTCTTCAAGGAGATTGTGGCCAGCGAGCTGAATTTGAAGAACGTTGAGTTCAAGGCGGATATGGAGGAATATCTCTCCTATAGCTTCAAGCCGCAGTTCAAGGTGCTGGGTCCGAAGGTGGGCAAGCAGATTGGCGAGGTCAAGGCTGCCCTGGCTGCTATCAATGGCCATGCCGCCAAGGCAGAGCTGGAAAGCACCGGCAAGCTGGTGCTGGAGCTCAAGAGCGGCACTGTGGAGCTGATTGCTGAGGATGTGGATATTACCATGTCCCAGACCGAGGGCTTTGCTACCCAGCGTTATGGCTCCGTGACCATTGCTTTGGAGACTACCCTCAGCCAGGAGCTGATTGAGGAGGGCTTTGTCCGGGAAATCATCAGCAAGCTGCAGACCATGCGCAAGGAAAACGGCTTTGAGGTTACTGACCGCATCAGCGTATTTGCCGCTGGCAATGACAAGCTGACTGATATCATGAGCCGCAACGAGGACTTCATCAAGAAGATTGTGCTGGGTGACAGCATTGCCTATGGCACAACTGATGTTGATGGCGGTTTCGCAAAGGAATGGAATATCAACGGCGAGGATATTATCCTGGCTATTAAGTAATTTGCTTTAATAAAATGCGGTGCATGGCTGCAAGCATTCCTTTTGGGATGTGGCAGCTGCACCGCATTTTCTGTCTTTTGGCAGTTGGTATGATATTGTATATTGCATATTACATATATTATATAGCATATGATGAGTGATATGGAGCATGTAGGCGGAGGTGATTGGATGGTTTATCAGAATATTGTTGCCGGGCGGTTTGTGGACAGGCCCAACAGGTTTATTGCCCATGTGGAAATCAACGGCGTGGTGGAAACAGTGCATGTGAAAAATACCGGGCGGTGCCGGGAACTGCTGCTGCCGGGGGTGAGGGTAATCCTGGAAGTTGCGGCTAATCCCGACCGCAAGACGAAATATGATTTGATTGCCGTGTACAAGCAGGGCTTCGGGCTGATTAATATGGACAGCCAGGCTCCCAACAAGGTGGTGGCAGAGTGGCTGGCAGGCCAGGGCTATGATGTGATCAAGCCGGAGTATAAATATGGCAGTTCCCGGATAGACTTCTATATGGAAAAGTTTAGGCTGGATGATGGGGGACAGGAAGTTTCTGAGCGTTATCTGATGGAAGTAAAGGGCTGCACCTTGGAGATTGACGGCATCGGCTATTTTCCTGATGCGCCTACGGAGCGGGGCATCAAGCACCTGAAGGAGCTGGCAGGCGCGGCAGGGCAGGGGTATCACTGCATTATGGCATATGTCATTCAGATGGAGGGCATCAATGAGGTGCGTCCTAACATCACAACCCATCCTGCCTATGGCAAGGCAGTAGAGGAAGCTATTGCTGCCGGGGTGAAGGTTTTGTTTTTGTGTACGGCAGTGAAAGAAAATGAACTGCGGATAGTTACCGGCAGGTATTTGGGAGAATAAAATGAGTTTTTTCAGGTTAAAAGTGGTATAATATCCGTTAGAAGATGTTCTGATTTTACTTTATTTTTTTGGAGGTACTCTTTATGACCAGGAAGGATATGGAAAAAGTTGTTCAGGATATGATTGCTGCCAAGTCCTGCTATCCGGTGTTGAGGGCAAGAGGCGAGGAGTGGCTGAATGCCGGGGATACCGATACGGAGGAAGCTGCCTGGAAGAAGCTGGTGGCGCAGGCAAAGGTGGACATTATGCCCATTGATGACCTGATTAGCTTTGCAGCTTCGGAAACAGGTGCCAAGGTGCTGGGCAAGGAAGGCGCGGAGATGCTCCTGAAGCACGCCCAGGCAATCAAGGCACAGGGGGCGGAGTATTGTGACTGCCCGGCATGCAAGGGGGCTGCCATTGTTATTGAGTATGAAAACCTGTATGACTAAGCGGTTTTTCATATAGGAGGCACTGCCGTAAGGGGAGGTGGTTATGTATGCTGTATAGCAAGCTGTTTAAAAAGGACAAGACGCTGGAATTTCATGTGATAAAAGAATATGAAGACAGGGATGGCGGGGACAATCTCATTGTACGGGTGGAGTTGGAAGAAAACCCTGATGCGTTCTGTGAATGGCGACTGCCTGATATCTTTTGCTACAAATCATACGGCTTTTCAGAAGATGATACTATTAAAATAAAGAATTATATAAGGAATAATGAAATGCTGATGTGGTCCGATTATAGGAAGGAGATGAAAAATAAAAATGCCTAATGCCCTAATACAGTATATGGGATATCTGATATATTTTTGGGGAGGTGACGGCAGTGAGCCTGTGCATGTCCATGTCAGTAAAAGCAAGCAAAAGAATGCAACGAAATTTTGGGTGACTTCTGAAGGAATAGAGCTTGCCAATGATACTGGTTCTGTGGATAAAAAAGATATGAAGGCCATTCTCGCGTATCTTCGTGCAAACAGGGAGTCTATTATAATGTCCTGGGTAGAATTTTTTGGCAAAGCTGAGCTAAAAAGGTGAATCATATCTGGGATATTAAAAAGTGAAACCGGACAGTATTAATCAATAAATGTGCCAAAATATACAAAAAGACATCATGGGTCATAGAAACACAAACTTATGGCATGATGTCTTTTTTATGCCTAAGTTCACAGTTTTTTTGACGAAACAAAGATGTGAATTTTTGCTAATATACTTATAGTGCAAAATAGTATGCACATAATTTACAAAGAAAAATATAAAAAATAATGACATTTTAGAAGGATTTTGCCTTTAAATATCGAATAGTATACTTCATCAGGTTTGTATAAGGAGATGGAGTTTTTGCTGGGAGCGGTTGTTTATACATTGGAAGCGGAGCAGTCAGGCTGGCTGCCGGAATTTTCCGGCAGGGTGATGCACGGTGTCTTTTTCAGGATGCTGCAGGAGGCATCCCAGGAGCTGGCAAACTATGTACATGAGCAGATGAAAATGAAGCCATTTACAGCTTCCGCCCTGCTGGGCAGGAAATACAAGTCCATAAGAGGGAGAATTTATGTCAAAAAAGGTGATGTGTTTCAGTGGCGCGTAACCGGCATGCACGAGAGCATCCTGCAGGTCATGCTGCAGGTGGAGCCGGGGGAGGTATTGCAGGTGAACAGCCTGCCCATGCAGGTAAAAGCCCTGACTGCTGACGGGGAGCAGAATCCCAGGGCAGGCTTTTTGGCTGAAAATGATTTGCTGGGGCTGGCTCTGGGGGAGGAGAATTTGTCCCGCCTGACAATAGATTTTATTTCCCCGACGGCCTTCAGGGTGGATGTGGTGGACTATCCCATGCCGCTGCCATGGCTGGTGTTTCCTTCCCTGGCGGAGAAATGGCAGCAGCTGGATATGCCTGCAGAAATCGACAAGGCACAGGTCAGGGAACTATCAGAAAAGGTGTATATAGAGCACTGGTCAGGCAGGACAAAGAGCGTGTACCTCACGCCCCAGAGGGGAGTGAATACCTTTACGGGAACATTCAGCTACAATCTGTCCCAGCTGCCTGTGGAGGAGCGGCAGGTGCTGCTGCTTTTGGCACAGTTTGGCGTATTTGCCGGCTGCGGCAGGATGGCAGGGCAGGGCCTGGGGCAGATGCAGGTCACATACAGGTAATTGATAAATATAGGAAATCCTGGATAATTATAGATAAGCATTATAAGTAGTCGTAAATAATTGTTGCGAGAGGTGAACACAATGGAAGTAAAGGCTATATTATTTGATACCCGGTCAATCCAGCAATATATTTTTGCTGGCAACAAGCTGAAAACAAATATAGGTGCATCTTATATTGTGGACAGGCTGTTTTCAGACGTGCTGATTGACGGCGTGCTGAACAGGCTGGGGTATGGGATTGAAAAGGATGCCTGGAAGACCAGCTCGGCACTGGCAATCGAAACCGATGCCTCCGTGCGCTGCGAGGTGGGGTATATCGGCGGCGGCAAAGCACTGGTGCTGTTTCAGCCGGAGGAGGACACCGCTGTAGTAATCAGGGAATTTACCAAGGAGGTCCTGCTAAAATATCCCGGCCTTCTGACAGGTGCTGCTGCCGGAACCCTTTGTCTGGGGGAGGGCAAGGAAAAATTCCAGTCCAGCCTGGATGAGCTTTACAAAAAGCTGAAACAAAATCAGAACCGCTATGCACCTGTTACCAGTATACCTTATACCGGGCTGACTGTGCCCTGCAAGCTAAGCGGCGGCACGGCGGATATCTGGGACAGGAATATGCTTTCCGGGGAAAAGGAATTTGTGGATGCCGGTATTATGGCAAAATTGCAGGAAACTGCCATGATGGCGAAGGATGCCATGACGAAGAAATTTAAGAATATACTGGCAGGCAAATTTGCTTTCCCTGACAGCCTGGAAGACCTGGGACAGATTGAAACAGAGGATTATGTGGCTATCGTCCATATTGATGGCAACAACATGGGCATCCGCTTTGGTGCCTGCAAGGATTTTCTGAAACTGAAAAAGCTCTCCCTGGATGTGGCCGATAAATGTCAAAAATCCTTTGGCAAGCTGCTGCAGAGTATTATTGCTGAATACGATGCCCAGAAGGAGAATAAAAGCTTTGGCTTTAAGCGATGCGGCACGGGAGATGGCAGCAAGTCATACCTGCCGATACGCCCGCTGATTTTGGGCGGTGACGATGTTACCTTTGTCTGCATGGGCAGGATGGCATTGGAATACACCAGACGGTATATTAGCTATATGGAGGCAGATGAGGGCGTCAGGATTGACTGCTGCGGCGGCATCGCCATCCTCAACACATCCTATCCTTTCTTCCGTGGCTATGAAATGGCTGAGCAGCTCTGCGGTGAGGCAAAGAAGCGTTCACGCAGGGAAAAGAAGATGCTGGAAGACAAGGAAAAAAAGAAGGCAGAAGATATTTCCAGCAGCTGGCTGGATTTTGCCCTGCTGCATGGCGAGCAGGCACCTGACATTTCAGATATCCGCAGCCAGGAGTATAGCGGCGTGCTGGGCAATATGCACTTTGGTCCTTACAAGGTGTTCACGCCAGCCAGCAATAGTGCCAATAAGCGTTATGATATCGACAAGCTGCTGGCAGGCATCAGGCTGCTGCCGCAGGCTATGGCAAACAACAAAATCAAGGAACTGCGTGCCGTCCTGGCAAGGGATGCACATGCCATGGAGCGGTTTGTGGAGCAGCTTTGCCGAAATGGCGGTGCCCTGCCGCTGATAGAGGGCTGGGAAGGCTACAGCCGGCAGCTGTGGTGCCGTGAGGCAGAGGCTCAGGAAATGGCTACTCCTTATGTGGATATAATTGAGATGATGAAATTTACTGATGATACAGGCAGGCTGTCAGTGTGAAGAAAGGCTGGTGAAAAGTATGGCGAGCAGTATGACGAATAGTATGGATAAAGGCTTTGTATTGGATTTGACAATCAGTGTTGTTTCAGCCCTGCATCTGGGCTCCGGCCAGGCTGATGTAAACCTGGATGCCGAGGTGGTGCACGACCATTGCGGCGTACCGTATTTTCCAGCCAAAAGGCTGAAGGGGCTATTGTATGAGAGTGCCCTTGAGGTTGTGGAGATGGCAGAGGCTTCCGGGCAGAAGCTTTTTAGCCTTGATGAACTGAATACCCTGTTCCAGCATGGTGTGAGCGGTGAAAAGCAGCTTATCATGCACAATTTTTATCTGCCTGGCTACCAGCAGGACAGGCAGGGCTGGGAGTATTTGCAGGCGAAGTACCCGGGGCTTATCAATGCCAGGGATGTGCTGGAGGAATATACCTCCATCCGCTATCAGACCAGCATAGATAAAGCTACCCACACTGCCCTTGACCATTCTCTGCACAACATCAGGGTTGTGGAGGCAGGCTGCTGCTTCCGGGGCAGTATCCAGGTGGTCAATGGCGATGAGCAGGACAGGGCAATCCTGGCTCTGGCATGCCGCAATCTGCAATACGCAGGAGGCAAGAGAAATCGAGGCCTGGGCAGGATAGAGTGCTGCTTTGACAAGATGGATGAAGTTATCAGGTGTGCAGTAAAGCAGGTGAGAAAAGCATGAGCAGACTGGCAAAGATTGATATACGGATAGATACCCTTGAGCCTGTGGTAATCAGCCAGAAAAACAATACCACGGTGCTGACAAATTCTGCTGACTATATCAGCGGCTCTATTTTGCGGGGCATGCTGGCAGGCATGTACATAAGGAAATTCGGTGGCGGTGACAGGGGGCATGAGGATGCTGCCTTTCAGCGGCTGTTCCTCAGCAGTAATGTCCGCTTTGTGGATGCCAATCCGCTGGCAGGCGGCCAGCGGAGCTTTGCCCTGCCTTTTTCCCTCATGAAGGAAAAGGTAAACGGCGATGTGCAGGATATATTATTTGCCAAGGACTCCCAGAAGGGCTACAAGGGGATCAAGGGCTATGGCATTGTCAGTGATGGCAAAATCTGCATGGCCCATGTGGGAAAATCTGTTTCGCTGCACATGTCCAGAAATCTGGAAAATGAACGTATTTCCGGCAAAAGCGAGGAAGGACACATCTTCAACTATGAGTCCATTGATGCCGGGCAGTCCTTTGCCGGGGAAATCATCGGTTCCAAGGAAGCCTTGCAGGAAATGTCGGAAAAGCTTTTCTCCGAAAAGGAATGTTTTGTTTATATCGGGCGTTCCAAGTACAGCCAGTATGGCAGGTGCAGGCTGTCTGCTTCCGGGGTGCAGGAGGTGGACTATACCGGCATGATTAGGGAGGCTATTGACGAAAAGGGGCTTCTGGCACTCCGGGCAGATACTCCGTACCTGCCTGAGTGGCAGAATGTGGATGCCGCCGCCTCCCTGCAGGAGCTGGCAGACAGGCTGTCGGAGCTTTGCCCGGGCATATCCTTTGCGGTGCAGGCGGAGTCCGTAGTCAGCAAGCAGGTGACTATCGCTAACTTTGTTCAGGTGTGGAACCTGAAAAGGGCAGATGAGCCTGCCATAGCTGCCGGTACAGTTTTTCAGCTGTCCTGCCGGTCAGGAGAGGACAAGGGCTGGACAGATGAGGCTGTAGAGGCAGTGGAGCAGCTTTTGCTGGGCGGCATGTCCAGACGGAGCAGCGAGGGCTTCGGGCAGTTCCGTCCTTGGCAGCAGCAGGAGCTGAAAATGGGCAGCGGCCTGGAAAATGCTCCTGAGGTGAAGCCTGTTTTCTCTGCAGAGATGAAAAAAACAGTGCAGCACATCCTGCTGAACCGCATGAAGGGAGAAATCCGCCGTCTGGCAGCTGATGATGCAGCCAAAAAATGCGGCAGCCTCAGCAGGCACAATCATCTCTTTAGCCGTATGGAGCAGGAAATGCTTACGGTCAAGGCGCAGTCAGGCACCAGAAAGGCTTTTAATCAGTACATGGAAGCCTGCATCAGACCTGGCAGCCCTGCCGAGAAGAACCTGAAGGGCATCAGCTATGGCGGGCATACCCTGCTGGAGATTCTGCAAGGCAACTACAAATCTCCTTATGCTATGAATTTCAGCTGGCAGGAGATATTGGGCAAGGAGATTGATGCTCTTGCCAAGGATGTTGATTTTACTTTGCCTGAGCCTGAAAGTGATGAGCTTTATTATGAGTATTGGCTGTGGTTTTTCCGTCATGCCAGAAAGCAGACCATCAAGGCAGCAACTGGAAAAGGGAGTGTGAATAATGAGTGAGGCAGCTATGAACAAAATGCCTGCAAGCAAGGCAGCCATCATTGAAAAAATTCAGATGTCGGGCAGGCTTGTTGTCCAGTCTCCCCTGTGTATAGGCTCAGGTCAGGACGATGGCATAACAGACAGCCTGGTGCTGAAAAACAAGCAGGGCAAGGCTTTTATTCCGGGAACCTCTCTGGCAGGCGTCCTGCGTGATATAGTCGATAGCTATGACAGCAGGCAGGCGGATTTGCTGTTTGGGAATTTGTCTGATAACCGCCAGAGCATGATTAACATAGATGATGTATTGCTGGAAAACAGCGTGTACACAGTGCGTGATGGTGTGCGCATTGACAGCATTACCAACACGGCAGAGGATACCGGCAAGTTTGACTACGAGGTGGTGGAGCGAGGGGCTTCCGGAAGCTTTTCCGCTACCATTACCATTCGCAAAAATGATATAGAGGACAAGGCTGCTGTTGAAAAGCTGGCAGCTGCCCTGGCAGATCAGCTGATGTACGGCATCAGCCTGGGTGCCCATACAGCCAAGGGCTTTGGCGAGGTCAGGGGCAGGCAGCTTGAGGTTGCCACTTATGATTTTTCCAAGCCGTCTGCTTTGGAAGCGTGGCTGCTGGGGGAAAGGCTTCAGGCTGATGTATATGCTGCCGTTGCCAAGCCTCTGACAGCTGCTGACGAGTTTTATGCGGAGCTTGACCTGGCATTGAAAACCTCCCTGCTGGTAGGAACTGAGCCTGATGCCTTTGACGCAGGAAGCGGAGACCGGGAAGGCAAGGTGCAGAAGGTCATGCTGTCCAGCAAGGGGGAGTATGTCATTCCGGGCACCTCGGTCAAAGGAGTTATCCGCAAGCAGGCAGAGCATATCTGCCGCGTGATGGGTGACTATGAGGAGAATTTTTTAGGCTCTCTCATGGGATATTCCAGGTCTGACAAGGCGAAGCAGAGAAGCAGGCTCAGGACATACGAGGTATATCTTGGTGAAGGGGTGGAGGCTGTCAATCAGTCCCATGTGCGCATTGACAGGTTTACCGGCGGTCAAATGGGCAGCGGCCTTTATACCAATAAGCCTGTATGGCAGAAAAAGGCCGATGCAAAAACCATGACCATGCGCTTTGCCATCAGCGGCTGCAGTGATGCAGAGGCAGGTCTGATGCTGCTTATCCTGAAGGATATCTGGACGGGGCAGCTGGCCTTTGGCGGTGACAAGGCAGGCGGCAGCGGTGTTATGCAGGGCTTGAAGGCAGTAGTTTCCTACAAGGGAACCAAGTATATGATGGAGAAGGCAGCTGGCGGCATCAAGGTGTCAGCGGAGGACCGGGCGGCTATGAACAGTCTGGTAGAAGCATTTGTAAAGGCAGGTGGCAGGGCATGAGTGCAGCTAATATCGTAAAATATCCCTATAAGGCAGTTTCCTGCCTGACCAGCAGAAAGCGTGTGATGGCAGGCAGCTGGCAGGAGCTGCTGACTGTGCTGGCAGAGGCATTGCCGGAGGGCGGACTGGTGACAGCATGGCTTCCCCAGCAGGTGCTGTGGGGGCGTTATGACGGAAAAGGCTTTGCTTTTGCCAAGGCCAGCAGCTTGACGGAGAATGTGTTGGAGATGCGCGTTTTTAGCAGAGAGGCAGAGGTGTATGCACGCAACCGGGGGGATAACACCTATCTGGTGCGCATCTGCCACGATTATCCGGCAGGAGCGGCTGCCGCTGGTGCCGAGGGGATGGAAACAGAATATGTAGATTCTCTGAGCAGGCTGTGGGGTGAAAATGCCGGGGTTGCTGATGGTTATGCAGTCTTGCAGGATGCAGATAGAAAAATCCAGATGAAAATTCCTGTAGATGATGGCAGTCATAAATATTATGGCCTTGTCACCCGCAATTATATCGGCTATACCGAGAACAATCAGGCAGGATATGTTGATAGCAGGTATGTGGCTATTGAAAATGGGGAGGTGGAGTAGAATATGGCTGGGAATAATTATCGAGGAAATAATTCGCGTAACAATAGGAATGGCAATAATAATAGGAGAGGCAATCATAACAACAATACACCTGTATCGGTTGAGCGCAATGCGGAAGCACCATATAATTTTGTGCCTTTGATTAGTGAAGTAGTTGCTGGTGAAATTGCTGAGGTCAGCCAGGCAGCTTACAAGGAGCATGTACTGGCTCATGGGAAAAACACCGGCTATATTGATTTGGAGATTACATCCAAGAGTCCGTTATTTATTGGTGGCAATGGAGAAAAGTTTTTTGCCCCTTCCGGCAAGCCTATGATTCCTGGTAGCAGTATCCGTGGAATGGTGAAAAACCTGTTCAAGATTATTACCTGTGGCTCAATGCGCCCCGGGGAGGACATTGAGGACAAGCATTTATACTCACGGGGCATGGCTGCCAAGGGGAATTTTGGCAAGTATTATTCTGAGCGCATGAGCGAGATGAAGACTTTTACTAATGATGGCAAGCAGGTACGGAAGTCTTTTAGCAAGGCACAGCCAGGCTTTCTGATTAAGCTCAAGGGTACAGGTGAGTATTATGTTTGCCCGGCCCAGGGGAAAAAGGTCAAATATGAGGAAAATGACAGGAGAAGGTCAGCCAAGAAGGGTTCTGTTACCTGGCCGGTGAAGAAAGAGGATACGGACATCTACAGGTGTGAGATTCACACTGGCAAAATGACTCACAAGGATAAGAAAACTGGCAGGTTTGAGGACAAATGGATTTATTATACGATCTTTTCCCCTGACTGGCGCAAGGAAAACCGTATCCCGGTGCCAAGTGAAGTGGTGCGTGACTATGACAACGACCATCCAGCCAATGACAAGCTGAAGGGCATCAGTTTGAGGGCTTTGGCAAAGAAGGATAATGAGGCTGCCGGTTTTACCCACTGCAAGGATATTGATTTTGTGGTACCCTGCTGTTATCTGGCAGAGGATGGTGTAGTGCAGCATTTCGGGCATGGGCTGCATTACCGCATACCTTATAAGAAGTCCATTGCAGACCACATATCAAAGAACTTGAAGGATGAAAGCGTGGCAGACCTGTCCGATATGATTTTCGGGCGCAGGGAGCTGTGGGGCAGCCGGGTATTCTTTGAGGATGCACTGCATGACGGCACGGTGAAAAAACTGGGCAGTTCCCTGACTCATCCGCTTTTGTCGCCGAAGCCTACTTCCTTCCAGCTGTATCTGGAGCAGTCTCCTGATGCTGACATGAATACCCTGAAGCATTGGGATGAGGAGGCAAAAATCCGCGGCTACAAACTTTATTGGCATCAGGGCAATAACGAAAACCAGTGGCAGCTGAATAAAAATAAGGATAAAGTCATTGATGGCATGAAGCCAATTGAGCCTTTGGCTGCCAATAATCTTTTCAAGGGCAGGATACGTTTCAGCAATCTCAGTGATGTGGAGCTGGGAGCACTGCTGGCTGTATTTGACTTGGCACGTCAAGATGAGAATATCTGCTACAAGCTGGGCATGGGTAAGTCCATTGGCCTGGGCAGTGTGGAGATAAGTGCCAGCTTGCACCTTATTGATGAAGCGGCACGTTATGGCTGCATGTTTGATGCTGATGGCATGGCGGCAGGCGATGCAGACGGAGAAAAACAGTGGGATAGACTGATAAGCGGTTTTGAGGCATATCGTGCACAGCATCTGCAGCGGGAGAAGGCTTTCCAGAAGGTGCTGTCAGAGCTGAAAACCATGCTTGATTGGAGTGTAACAAAGAACCAGGCAAAGTGGTTGCCGAAGATGGCGTACATGCCGATTGGTGATAAAACTGATCACCGCTATAGGGACAGAGCCATTTTGAAAAAGCCAAGCGAGTATATACAATAAATACAATTTAGGAGGAACAATGGGAATATTTATCAATCACACAAATCATCCGTCAGCAAGCTGGTCGGATGAGCAGCGGCAGGCTGCGCTGGCATACGGGGAGATTATGGATATTCCCTTTCCTGGTATAGCAGCTGACCTGGATGAAGCCCAGGTTCAGGTGATGGCGGAGAAGGCTTTGGGGCAGATGCTGCCCCTTGAGCCGTCAGCTGTACTGGTGCAAGGGGAATTTACATACAGCTATGCCTTGATTAAGCTGCTGCAGGAGGCAGGCGTCACTGTCCTGGCTGCCTGCAGTGAACGGCAGACAGTGACCACTGTCAACGCGAAGCAGGAAACTGTGCGGCAGTCGGTATTTAGTTTTGTGAGATTTCGTAATTATACATGCTGAATGAATTTGTGCCATGTAAAGGAGAAAGAATATGAAGAACGCGATGCTGCTGTTTTTAAGTGATGTAAAATTACAGTCCGGCAGGCTGAGTGAGCAGGAATATGATACGGATTCTCTGGGAATCATTAAAGCAGGCCATACCAATGAGGCATCACTTCTATACATGGATAGGAAGCTGGCACAGAATGGTGAAAGCCTGGATTATGTTTTCGTCTTTGTGAGCAACCTTGTAGGTGGCAGGGGGGAATCAGCTGGCAACAAGATTTCCTATATTGAACCGGGTGCGGATACGGCAGCTGAGTATACTCATCAGGCTGTATTTGAAAAGCTGATTCTGCACAAATGCCCTCAGCTGGCAAACAAGCTGATTTATTGCGACTTTGATGAAGATAAGGATAACGTTCAGGCGATACAATATGTACTGAAAATGGTCGGGCTGATTAGCGACAGGCTGTCAGGCTCGCCAGATGAGTGGAAGATACATGTGGACCTGGCAGGCGGCCTGCGCCATGCGGCTGTGCTGATGCTTTCCGTACTGCACATGCTGCGCTATACGGGCTTGCAGATTGGTGATGCTGTATATGCCAATTTTTCAAAAAAACCTCGTAAGTGCATAGAGGATGTTTCTATAGTCCATGAAATGTTCGAGATGGTTTCCGGCACTGACTCTGTACTCAACTCTGCCAACCTGCGGGATATACAGGCGTATTTTGACTTGCATGTACCTGCGGAGCAGCAGAGTAGCGAGCTGCGCAGCCTGCTGACTGCCTTGGAAAGCTTTTCCAATGCTGTGAAGCTGTGCCACACCGGTAAATTTGAGGGAGCGGCACGGGATTTGGCATCTGCCATGTCCAGCTTCCGGCAACTGGAGCATAAAAGCGTGCATGAGGAACTTTTTGCCCAGGTGCTACATTCCCTGGAGCGTGATTATGCAGATATTGTAAGGGAGGATGCTTCCCGGCAGGATATTATCCGCTGGTGCCTGGAAAAGGATTTTTTGCAGCAGGCCATGACACTTTTCAACGAATGGATGCCGGAAATCCTGATTGAGAAAAAAGCCTATTATCCGTCACTGGAGTGCGGTGAGCAGATTGTGGAATTTTGCAAGCTGAAAAATGATAAGAAATTCGTTACATGGCAGGATTATTTTGTGAAGGAATTTTCCCCAAAAAGCTACAAGGCACTCATGAAGGAGATGTACACGCTGGAGAGCAATAAGGCAGGCAAAAAGATAAGCAAGGATGAACTGGAACAGCTTCTGAGCAAGTTGCCGAGCCACTTGCAGCCTATCGATAGGAACAAAAAATTGCCGTCAGTGCAAATGGAAAGGTTTGAAAGCTTATGGCATAGAAGTTCTGCAAAATCTTTGGATAATGCTGTCGTACAGCGCATGAATGCTTGCCGCAATATGCTCAGCAAAAGGCTGGCTGTCACTGATTTTGATGATGAGGATGTAAGGGATTTGCTGGGCATCATCATCTGGGTGCGCATCCAGCGCAATAAGATAAATCACGCAATGTATGATGGTGAGGTTGATATAGAGCTTCTCAGGCATGTGCTGTATCACGGCCTGAATATGCTGCGTGCTATGGACAAAATGAAACAAGGGAAGTGTAGCTAAGAGATGAAGTATTATCTGTATCTTGATGAAAGTGGCAAGTTTTTGGATGATAGTGGCAGGCAGGGCACTGCTCCTTCTATTGTGGCAGGATTATTGCTGGAAGGCAGGCCCCTGAACAGGCAGCAGGCTGAGTCGTATTTTTATGCTGTCAAAAAGAGCAGCCCTGCCTTTCGGGATATCAATGTCAGGAATTTTCATGGCTTGGAGGAAAACGATGCCGCCTTGCCGGAGTTTGTGGTAACTTTGTTGATTAAGGCAATAAAAAGCAACGCAAATTCTTCCCTGGTTGAGTTTTCCAGTGTGCATCTGAACAAGCTGGGCAACAGGGACTTGAAATATCTGAATATTTTTGCGGAAGGTGTTATCCAGCTTTTGCAGAAATTGCTACTTATGACTTCTGAGAAGGTGGATTTGCATATTATCTATGCACGGCGTGTGAGTAATGAGGCAAGTGAAAAGGCAGGCTATGGCATCTATCTGACCAATGAAGAATATAATGTGCGCATCAGGGAACGCATCTTTTTGCGCCTGGCCAGGTTTTCCCGTGCCGCCAGAGACAGGGTGGCTGTTTCCCTGCAGCAGGGGGATGCAAACAATGATGTGGAGCTGATGTTGGCAGATGCCGTCAATACAGTGCTGCGGGGCAAGCGTGCGCTTTTTTCACCTGACCAGTTAGGCAAGGTGGACAAGTTGCCTATCATGCGTTTTGAGGCTTTGGCAGATGATGCCTGGAGCATGGTATGCAAGTACCTGGAATCCAATCAGCTGGCAGAAGCTTTGCTGGCATGGTTTGTTGATTATTATGAGGATGCATGCCATCAGGTGCATCAAAATGAGTTTTATGAGCTTTTGGAGCGCAAAATCAGGGATGTGGGGCGTGATGGCATGCAGAGGCAGCATGAGATATTGTCACAGCAGCTGAATAATATGGCAATCAACAGGGATTTTGCGAGAACAGAAAAGCTTTTGCATCGGTTGCAGGATGAATACCTGACATTTTTGCAGGCAAGGCAGCTTGATTCGGTGTGGTTTAAGTTCGACCTTTATTTCCATGCCCTGACATATTATTCCCATCTGGGCAGGCACAGGGATGCCAGAGCTGCTATAGAAGTGTGCAACAGCCTGCTGGGCAGCCTGCCATCCTCCTGGGAGATGGTGGATTATTATATTTCCTACCGGCTGCGCCTGGCAGAGTATTACAAGGACAATTTTGATTTTTGCGAGGCAATGAAGGTGCTGTCAGGACTTGAAAAGCTGCTGTGTGATACGCTTGAGGTAATGGGAATGGTGGATGAATTGGGCATGTTTGCCGGTAATCTGACATCGGACAGCCTGGGCAAGGTCTACAATTCCATGACGGCTGCTCTGAGCTGCATGGAGCGCAGCGAGGAAAATTATGACCGGGGCATGTCTTTCAGCGAATTGGCGCTCAGGCACAAGCCGGATAATCGCAGCAGGGTCGGGTTGTCCACGGCTGCCCTGGCATGCCATTATGGCCATATTGCAAAGGCCCTGGAGTATTTATATATGGCATTTGATGTGGATGATTCTGCTGATGGTGCACATAAGCTGGCAGTGCTGCTGGAACGAATTTTGCCTGTTAATTATGGCAGCATTTTTGCACTCAGGGTGTATGCAGATATTATGGCTGGGGCTGTGGAGCATGACAGGGGACTGGCGGATTCCATGTATGAGGCATTGAAGCAGGCTGATTGCATGGAGGCTGTTCTTGCCATGTCGGATTATCCTGCCAATGTAGTTCTGTGGAAGTATGCTGTCTACAGGATGTGCAGCGGACTGAAGGGTAGTGAGGCGGCGGCAAGAAAATCATTGGAGATAGCTTATGCCCATATTGAAAATATTACTATTTACATGCAGGGACTGGCTGCCCAGGCGGATTTTGCCGCCTGCACACGGAGCAAAAATTCCTATGCCAATGAATTGAATGATTTGCAAAGGCATGTGCAGGCTGTATTGGCACAGCCTGATTTGCCGGAAGCTGTACTGCGTGTCGCAAATGATTTTGCCTGCAAGATTTCCAGCCTGGAGGGAGACTCCGTGGAAGCGAGGCAGGTATTGCGGGAGGCTGCGTCATCAATTCCTGTCTTGTGAGGAAGAAATCATATCTGGCAAGGCCCAGGAGCGATAATAATTGACTGCTGGAGATTGTTATGATAAAATTAACCCAGAGTGAGGGCTGCTGTGAACCGTGAAAAATGGCAGTCGTAAGTTGAATATTTTCGTGGACTAAAGGAAGCCTTTGTTGCAGGGGTTTGCGGATTGTTTTTCGGCTTTTGGGAAACAGTGTCCACGAAATATTTGGCGGTTTTTGCGAAAAGCAGCCGCTTGAGATAATTTTTAGTTTTAACCCTAACATTCCCGTTGGTTCACCGGGGATGCTATTGTGCACAGGGAAATGCCGCGTGCGGCATTGAAACGCGCAAGACACGGATGCGCTTTCTACAGGGCGATTAAATTGTGCACAGGGAAATGCCGCGTGCGGCATTGAAACGTCTCGGAGAGCAAAGTCTCCTCTAAATAGCAAATTGTGCACAGGGAAATGCCGCGTGCGGCATTGAAACTTGCTATTCCAGTGTGCAACCCCAGGAGAATGGTACAAATTGTGCACAGGGAAATGCTGCGTGCGGCATTGAAACTGACACACCAAATAAACTACAGAAAAAACCAGACAGGATTGTGCACACACTACCATATACAATGAAATTCGACGGGTAACACCCCATCCTAAAAGCAATCGTGGGCGTAAGCCACAGTATACAGCCAATCGTGGGCAGAAAGCTTATGAAGAACACCGGAAACACTCTAGGAAACCTCTGAAAATTTATTGTGACGATTGCGAACTATTCGTCCAATGGATGGTAGCGCAAGTACGCGATAAGCGTTGGTCGATAGATGCCTGCGTAGGGTATGCCAGACGTTACAATCTGTTCAATGCAAAATACATACAGCTATGCCTTGATTAAGCTGCTGCAGGAGGCAGGCGTCACTGTCCTGGCTGCCTGCAGTGAACGGCAGACAGTGACCACTGTCAACGCGAAGCAGGAAACTGTGCGGCAGTCGGTATTCAGTTTTGTGCAGTTCCGCAGCTATGGCATGGAAAACGATGGGGAGAAATCATGATGAAAAATGCAGTTTTATTGTTTTTGAGTGAAATTCATCTATCTAAGGGGAAATATCTGTCATCAACCAGCTACCATGCGGCACCTTTTGCAGATATAAAATGCATCCAGACCAATGAGGCTGCTGTGAAGTATCTGCTGCAAAAGCTTGCCGGACAGCAGGAAACGTTGGATTATATCTTTGCTTTTTCTACTCAGAAGACTAAGGAAACTATTTCTTATGTTGATGACCGGACAGGTCAGCAGTTGGCAGCAGTTCAGCGGGATATTTTTGCTGGTGAAGTGGCAAAGGTATGCCCGGAATTAGCGAAAAAGATAATTTATGTGGATTATGATGAAAACTGTTCTGCAGAGAGTATTGTCTTATATGTTCTAAAGATGGTTGATGAAATACGTGCTATACTGGGGACTGAGGCTGATAGCTGGCGTATTCATACTGATTTAACAGGCGGTATGCGCCATGCTGCTGTGCTGATGCTATCTGTACTTCACATGCTGAAATATTCAGGGATTGAGATTGGGCAGGCGATCTATGCCAACTATTTCCGGGAAGATACTTCCCGCAACAGGATAGAGGATGTGTCTTCTATCCACAGGATGTTTGAACTGGTTTCCAGTACGGATTCCTGCATTAATTTTGCCAGTATGCGAGAGGTGGAAAAATATTTTGCTGCTGTGCCTGAAGGAGAAATCAGCAAGCGGCTCAGAGACCTGCTGATTTCCATGCAGGAATTTTCCGATGCTGTGAAAATCTGCCGCACCGGGCGGTTTGAGTTGTCCCTCAAAAAGCTGGCTGCTAATTTGCAGGCGTTTAAAAATTATCAGGGAAAAAGTGCCCAGGAGCAGCTTTTTGCCCAAGTCTTGGAAACGGTGGAACGGGATTATGGGGATATAATCAAGGCAGAGCCATCGCGTATTGATATTATCCGCTGGTGCGTCAAGAAAGGCTTCCTGCAGCAGGCGATGACATTATTTACTGAGTGGATGCCGGGCGAACTGGTAAAGCGTAAATTGTATTATCCATCACCGGTATATGATTTTGAAATACGCGAAACATGCCAGAAGTCTGACTTGGGCTATAAGTTGTTTGAAAATGTGTTTGTCTATGATTTTTGTAGTACGCTGGAGAAATTAAGGGAGAAAAAGGAGAACAACAAGCCTAATGGTATGACAAAAAATAGTCTTAATATGGTACGAATGTATTTTCAAAATAATCAAACCGGCCCATTGCCTGAATATATAGACAAGAAGTTGTGGAAGTCATTTATGCAGGAAATAAAGTATGTAGCAGCTTATCAAGAGCAAATTCGTGCTGGCAGGTTGTATATTGGTGATTTTATATCGGATCATGAATGTCTTGCTATGGTGCTGGATGGAAGGAAAAAGGGTGATGGTAAAAGAAAGGAATGGCAGTTATATGATTATCTGATGGATTACAAGTTAAATGCGCAAACCATATATAATTATTTGACGGTTGTGCCAGGTGAGTTGTTGCGTGACTTGCTGGAAAAATTATCCGTATTTCCTGAAGAACCTAAGCCGGAGCAAGTACCAGTTATTGAGGTTCCGACCATTCCGTATTATGCTTATGATTATCCAAATCTTATTATGAGTACAGGTTCCTTTAATTGGGATGACCGCAAAGAAAGCATTTGCAGGATGCTGACTGAGGGAATTGTTTGTACCGATACATCTGATATAGAAAATCTATTATATGTGATGGAAATTTTGTCATGGCTCAGAAAGCAGCGTAATGAGATTAATCATGCGTATAATGGTGTTGATGTTGCCTCCAGCGAGGATGTTGAGCATTATATTATGTTGGCATTGAAAAAAATTGAGCAGTTAAACTGAAAATTGCAAGTATCAAAAAAATGTGGTATACTAGTTATGCAGTTGAATTTTCGTTGCAGGGGCTGATTTAGCCCCTTGCAAATTAATAGCGCGAAGGGCTGTTATTTCCTGCTTTGCGGGTTATGCTTTTATAGTGTGCAGTGCAAATTAAGCGTTTGTTTGCCGTTGTCGGCTTTGTAAATTAAAACTGTGTTTCAGGTTCAGTGTTTCTGCGGTTTGGCAGGGACACGATTACGTAAGAACCAATGCCGCGTGCGGCATTGAAACATGAGGCATATCCTGCCCCAGATATCCCCGACTGTACCATTACGTAAGAACCAATGCCGCGTGCGGCATTGAAACACCTTGTTATCCTCTACAAAATTATTGATGAAATCGAATTACGTAAGAACCAATGCCGCGTGCGGCATTGAAACCTCCTCAAGGCGACGCTGCAGTGCTTCGTTCTGAATTACGTAAGAACCAATGCCGCGTGCGGCATTGAAACCGTGCGCGCAGGCGTTAATAATCAAACACCACTGGTACATTACGTAAGAACCAATGCCGCGTGCGGCATTGAAACTTACCATCCCTTGGACTGCTTGGCCCATACAGAGTTGAATTACGTAAGAACCAATGCCGCGTGCGGCATTGAAACTTCATTTAGGGTTATCCTTATATTTTCGTGGTTTTTCATTACGTAAGAACCAATGCCGCGTGCGGCATTGAAACATAACATCAAGGACATTCAGTCCAGAATCAAGTTCATATTACGTAAGAACCAATGCCGCGTGCGGCATTGAAACCGGGGATAATTATAGTTATAAATATCAACTATATGAAGTATTACGTAAGAACCAATGCCGCGTGCGGCATTGAAACACCTAATACGTGCTTCCAGAACTCTCTTTACTTCCATAATTACGTAAGAACCAATGCCGCGTGCGGCATTGAAACTAGCCCCTGCTACTGTCCTCCCCTTATTTGTCTCCCTGGATTACGTAAGAACCAATGCCGCGTGCGGCATTGAAACAGATACTGTTTGCGTCCGAGGACGGCTTGGATATTCATTACGTAAGAACCAATGCCGCGTGCGGCATTGAAACCTTGCGTCCTCCTCAGTCTTAAAAACCTTTAAGTCAAATTACGTAAGAACCAATGCCGCGTGCGGCATTGAAACAACATCCTTGCCGTTACTCCGTCTATGCTTTTAACATTACGTAAGAACCAATGCCGCGTGCGGCATTGAAACTACGGATAATGTTATGATTTGACACAGAGAATTCAATTACGTAAGAACCAATGCCGCGTGCGGCATTGAAACCTCTAAACCTATTGACAAGAATAACTTCTACGCTTAGTTACGTAAGAACCAATGCCGCGTGCGGCATTGAAACCCGAAATTCAGCTTAACAACTTCATTGCCGTCCTTATCAATTACGTAAGAACCAATGCCGCGTGCGGCATTGAAACTTCTCGTCCATATCTGCCTTTACAAAGATAACATCAATTACGTAAGAACCAATGCCGCGTGCGGCATTGAAACTTAGTCCCGCAGGACTAAAAGGCATAAGCTCAAAATTACGTAAGAACCAATGCCGCGTGCGGCGTAAAAACACCATATATAATTTTGGGCTCCCTGTGTGTATTGCACAGGGAGTTATTTTTTGCGCAAAAATTCACATTTTTTTTGCTCATAGTAATCTACACAGATAGCTATACTATACCTATAAGATGTCAATTGGAGGTTCAGCATGAAATATTTGATATGTTATGATGTGTCCAGCGATAAATGCCGCAGGCGTATTGCCAAATATCTGGAGTCATTTGCTTATAGGATGCAGTACAGTGTTTTTATGGCGCAATGCACCAGTGAGCAGATAGAAAAGGTGAAAAACAAATTATTTTGTCTGGGGAATGGGCAGGCGGATATTATTCTCACCATTGTTCCCCTGTGCCAGAGCTGTGAGGCAAAGATGTGGCAGTTTGGCAAGCCTATGGAAGTAGCACCGATATGCGTGATTGCCTAGAATCATAAATGGCATATAATACATGGCATATAAGATATGACATATATTGCAGGATAGGAGCGATTATTATGAGCACGGTATATTTATTGTCAGCAGGTCAGAGAATGTGTAAAAATGGCGGACGCATAGAAATCTGGAAGGATACCAGGGAAAAAATGTATAGCCTGACACTGGAGGATATTAGCAGTGTTGTGGTGGGAAGCCACACCCAGATAAGTACGGAAGTGATTTACACTCTTTTGCAGAACAGCGTGCAGATTAGCTATATTGACAGGAGCGGAAAACTGCTGGGCTGCATGGCTGACAATAAAATATCCCTGGACAGGCTGCTGATGCAGCAGAGGTGCTTTGTCCACCCGAAGATTGCGGCGGAGCTTATCCGTCATACCATCAGCAGGAAAATGGAAAATCAGCGTCATTTGCTGTCATATTATGCCAGCAGCCAGCAAAATGAAAGGCTGAAAGAGGCTGCCGCAGTTATCAGGATTTATGAGCACAAGCTGTCTTATACGGATGCGGCAGAGGAGCTGCGTGGTTATGAAGGGATTGCCTCCCGGGTATATTTTGAGGCATTTGGGGAAATCTTTGACAGCCGTCAATGGGATTGGTCAGGGCGCAACCGCCGTCCGCCCCAGGATCCAGTAAACAGCATGCTCAGCTACGGCTATGCTTTTCTGGAGCGGGAGGTGCGTGCCGCTATTGCCGGTGCCAGGCTGGATGCCAGGATAGGCTTTCTCCACAGCAATAACGGGCGCAAGGACAGCCTTGTGTTTGATTTGCTGGAATTATTCCGGCAAAATGTCATTGATAAGTTTGTTTTGAAAATGATAAACCGGCAGCTGCTTCTGCCCATAGATTTTGCTTATGATGAAGAACTGGGCTGCCGCTTCAGCGATGCTGCCAGGCGCAAATGGATTTTGTATTATGAAAAGTATATGCTTGCCCAGCGCAAAATGCTGGATGGCATGAACTGGCGGCAGCATATCCAGAAGGAGATAGAGTCTTTTGCCGATATGATATATGAAAAAGCTGCTCACTATTTGCAGCCATGAGTGCCATAAGGCTGCGGTTATGTGGTGCGGAGCATGATGCAATCGGCAATGCCATAGTTGATTTATTTCTCCAGCAATAGTTTTGTGGGCATGTTCGTGGTATAATGAGAATATACTGATGAGGATAGGAGCGGGATGTATGGCAATTTTTTATCCACCGCTGAAGGATATGCTGGAATTTCGGGACAGGCCTACCAAGGGGGAGGTGCGCCTGCTGCTGTTTTTGGATAAATATCTAAAGGGACAGGATGACTTTGAGGTGTTTTTTCAGCCCAACATAGAGGGCTATCGCCCGGACGTAGCAATCCTGCGCAGGAACTACGGCCTTTTTCTTATCGAGGTAAAGGACTATATAATGGATGTGTGTTATGAGGTGCAGGATGCGGATAACTGGTTTGTACATGCCAATGGCGGTATTAATCGTGCAGCTTCGCCTATTACCCAGCTGGAAGGCTACAAAAAAGTGTTTTACACACTGTTTGCACCGAATTATGCCGCCAGGGTGCTGGAAAATGGCAAGAATGTCGCATTGGTCAGCTGGGGGGTGTTTTTGTCGGAAACCTCCGACAAGCGGATGGCTGAAATCAGTGCCAGGTGCGGCCTCAAAAGACCGCTGGCGGAAAATAAGTATAAATACATGTGGGGCAGGAATGGCCTGAATAATGCTTATTTTGATGCTATGCTGGAAAGGTGCCACATGTCCGGGAAAGCATCCAGGTATTTTGATGACAGTCTGTATTATGATTTTAAATCCCTGCTTTATCCGCCTGATGAGCTGATGCACCAGAAGGATTTTGCCAACGTGCCGTTGACTAAAGCGCAGCGGCGGCTGGCGCAAAGCCAGGAAAATGTGCGGAAGAAAATCCGCGGTGCTGCCGGTAGCGGCAAGACCACTGCTTTGGCTGTCAGGGCATACAATGCCTATCTGCGGACAGGGGGACCTGTGCTTATCCTGACATTTAATATTACCTTGCGCAATTATATCCGTGATATGCTCAGCCTGCAGCTGCCGCCGGATGAAAAGCATCGGGGCAGGTTCATCAGGGACAATTTTCTGATTTTGCATTATCACGCATTTATTAATATGTACTGGCAGGAATATCTCGGTGACAGGAAAAGGCCTGCAGGCAGCCGGGACTTTACCAGCCTTTACTGGTGCATTCCGGAGGATTTGCCGGAGGGCAAGCGGCGCTTTGGGGCAATTCTGGTGGATGAGGCACAGGATTATGAGAAGCCTTGGATTGACAGCATTTATCGCGTTCTGGCATCGAACGGAGAAATCAGTTTCTGGTGTGATGAGAGACAGAACATATATCAGCGTGCCTTGCATAGTGAAAAGGGGGAGCCGGGCAAGCGTATGTATGTAGGCAAAATACGTGGCAATTGGAACCTGCTGAAGTCTATTAGTTTTCGTATGAGCAACAACATACTGGAGCTGGCGAATGCTTTTCAAAGGAGCATACTCAGTCAGGATTATGAATTTGAGCCTTTGGAAATGAGGCAGACCAGTTTGTTTGATGGGGAAATAATGTATTATTATATGGACAGCTTTGATGTGAAGAAAATTGTTGGTATTTATAATGCTTTTATGGAGAGCCACAGGTCAGCAAATATTCATGTCAATGATGTGGCATTTCTCTGTGACAGGGTGGCAGAGCTGCGCTGGCTGGATTATGAGCTGCGCAGAGCGCCGAATAACAGGCGGACGCATACTGTTTTTGAGGAGGAAGAATTATTTAGGAAGCTGCTGGCAATTCATGCTCCTGAGTGCATCCAGGAGTATCGCTATGGCGTGTTTAAGGGCTGGCTGGAAAATAAGGCGGCACATGTTATGGTGCCTGTTCGCCATGCCAAGCGCATGAGGTTCCAGCGCAATCAGGGCTGCATCAAGCTTTCAACTATTCACTGCTTCAAGGGCTGGGAGATTAATGTAGTTTTCCTTCTGCTGGTGAATGCGGAAGGGATAGATGAAGGCAGTATGAAAAACGAGCTTGTTTATACTGGCATGACGCGAGCCAAGGATTATCTGGTGATTATCAATATCGGGCAGCAGGAGTATCATCGTTTTTTCCAATGGTATATGGATAGTCGGTATCAGGGGATATAGGCGGCATTTATTTTTTGATGGGAGAGATTGTTATGGCAATAGAGGCAGAAAATGTGCCTAATCAGGTTTGTTTAGCAAAGAAGCAGGGAAGGCAGAATATTCTTTTGCTGTTTCTCAGCTATATAAAGGTTGGAATACCGGCAAGGTGGAGCCCCATGACTATGAAGATGTAGGGAAGGCATTTTCTACCAATGAGTCAGCGGTCAGATATCTTCACAAGAAGGCAGGCAGCGTGGACAAGGTATTTATCATTTACGAGGAAAGATGCTGGCTTTGCCAGGGTGAATATTCCGTTGGAGAGCATGAGGGAGATTTTGCGGGTATATGGCTTTTTCAAGAATGAGCGCAATAGCAGTAACCATGCACGGCTGGATGCGGATGTGATTACTGCGGATGATTTAAAGCGCAAAATGCTGTCCGGGTTGCAGATGATTAGAAGACATGTTAAGGAGTATGAAAAGAATAACGGCAAATAAATAGTTTTGTAGGCTGTCGGCTTTAAATGCAAGCTGGCAGCCTTTTTTGCTGGAAAATTTTTTCGGCAATTTCCTTAGTGATTTCCAGCAGCAAAACCTCACAGATTTTTTGACACGAAATCTTTTCTGATGTCTGCTATATTTTATATAGCAAGTATGAAAGGAGTATTTTAGATGAATGAAAATGAGATTGTGAATGAAAATGTTGCTGTACAGAATGATGAAGCTGGGCAGGCAAGGGATATTGTGCAGGACGATGGGAATGTACAAGATGATGAGTGCGTGCAGGAACATTCAGATGCGTCCGATACAGGACTGAAGGCTGAGGCTGCTGATGTACATGCAGAGGCTGCACATACAGATGGTGTCCATGCGGAAGATATGCCTGCAGAAGCTGTGCATGCAAATTATGTACAGGCAGAGGATTTTTATCTGGAGCTGGCAGATTATGCTGCCGAGGGCTGGCGGCTGTGCCAGTATACGAAAGCTCTGGTGGGCAAGGTGCTGAATCCGCAGATTCAGAAGCGGGGCATGAACCAGGTAAAAAGGTTTGACAAGCACAGTGCCGCTTCCCTGGAGAAGCTGGGCATAGAGGTTTTGGATTTTGCCGGGGAGGTCTACAATACCGGGTTGCCGGTGTATCCTATCAATCTGGAGGATTTTGAGGCGGAGGACCAGCTGAGGGTGGAGGTAACCCTTGAGCCCACCATCAAGAAGCTTAATTCCGCGGAGATTTTGAAAAAGGGTTCTGTAGTTGTGGGGAGGATAAACAATGAAGTATTATGTGGGCATTGATTTGGGGACAACCAACAGCGCGATTTCTTCTTTTGACGGGGAAAATGTCAGGGTGTGGAAAAGCAAGAAGGATCAGAATGATGTAACCCCTTCGGCGATTTATGTGGATAAGCGGGGCAAGCGTTTTTATGGCAAGGATGCCTATCTGAAGGCCGCCCAGCAGCCGGAACGCTGTGCTACTCTGTTCAAGCGGTTCATGGGAACCAGCACAAAAATCAAGCTGGGGGATGAGGAGCTGACTCCGGAGGAATGTAGTGCGGAGGTGCTGAGGGAGCTGTACAAGAATCTGCCGGAGGAAATCCGCAGCAGTGATGAGGTAGGCGTGGTGATTACCGTTCCGGCTGCCTTCAACCAGATGCAGAATGCCGCTACCCTGGAGGCAGCGAAACAGGCAGGGCTGGGCAAGGTGGCGCTGATGCAGGAGCCGGTGGCAGCTATCATGAGCGTCATGAAGGCCGGCAGCCGGGATGGCAATTTCCTGATTTTTGACCTGGGCGGCGGCACCCTGGATGTGGCTATTGCAGAGAGCATGTCAGGCAAGGTAAATCTGCTGGCACATGGCGGCATTGCCATGTGCGGCGGCAGGGACTTTGACCGGGTGATTATGAACAACGTGGTCATTCCCTGGCTGCGGAGCAACTATCAGCTGCCTGATGATTTCAGGGCAAGGGATGAGTACAAGAAGCTCCTGCGGATTGCCGCCTATAAGGCAGAGGTGGCAAAGATAGAGCTTTCTTCTGACGAGGTCGTAAATATCGAGGGGGAGACCGGCACCTTTGATGCTGCCGGGGAAGAAATCTACCTGGATGTGGAGCTGCAGCGCAGTACCTATGATGATCTGATAGATGAGCTGGTGATGGAGGCTGTCAGGACTACAAGGGAAACTATTGAGAAGGCGGGGCTGACGCCTCAGGATATTGACCGCATTATCTTTGTGGGCGGCCCGACCAATTATAAATCCCTGCGGGACAAGGTAGTGCTGGAGGTAGGCGTGCCGGTGGGCAGCATTGAGGTGAACCCTATGACTGCCGTGTCCGAGGGTGCAAGTATTTTTGCTGAGTCCATCGATTGGAGCAATGAGGAGCATGGCAGGAAGTCAGCCAGGGAGCAGGTGGAAAGCGGCAAGTCCCTGGGCCTGAGCTTTCGGTATGTGGCACGTTCTACGGCACCAAAGGCGAAGTTTGCTATTGTGCTGGCAAAGCCTGTGACGGGCTATACCTTTGAAATATCTTCCAGGGATACGGGCTGGCATTCCGGCAGCATGGAGCTGAAAAACAGGGCAACCCTGGAACTGGAATTGTTCAGGCGGGGCAGCAATCATTTTCATGTGGACGTATTTGATGCCTCTGGCAGGCCTGTGGAGCTGGAAAACAGCGATATAGAAATTTCCTATACCCTGGCAACTGTAGGTGCTATTCTGGCCTCCCATTCCATCGGGGTGGAGGTCTGCGAGAGCAGCAGCAGCGACAAGGCTGTGCTTGATTACCTGGTACGGGAGGGAGATGCCCTGCCTGCCAAGGGGCAGAAGAAATTCCGGGCTACGGAAACCATCAGGGCTGGCAGCGATGAGGCGATTAATTTCAAGCTGTGGGAAGGCGATATGCAGGAGGATGTGGAGGATAACCGCTTTATCGGCCACATGACCATCACTGGCAGGGATTTTGATTTCGGCATGATTATGGCAGGGGCGGAAATCATCTGCAATTATGTGGTCAACGACTCTGGCAGTATTGACCTGGAAATTTCTGTGCCGTCCATTTCCGAGTCCTTCAACAGCGACAAGAATTTTTACTCCCGGCAGGGCGGCCAGCTGGATTTGGACAAGGTGGCGGACAAGCTGAACTATGATGGCAAGCAGCTGATGATGAGGGTGCGCAATCTGGGGGAAAATCTTGAGGATGGTGCCTATATGGAGCAGCTGAAAAAGGCCGGGGAAGTGGCTTCTCAGGCTATGAATGTGCAGCAGGACAAGTCTGACCATGAGGAATTGCAGCAATTGAACGACGCTATCCTCAAGATGAAGAAGGAGCTGAACAAAATACGCCGGGGCAATTTGCAGCTGCTGCGGGAGAAGACATTGGCTCATTTTGAGGAATCCTACAATGATTTTTATAAAGAAATGGCTAATCAGGAGGAAGATGAACTGTATCATCGGATGTTTGCCGCGGCTCGCAGTAGGATAGCCCAGCCAGGCAACGGCTTTGAGGAGGTCATTGACCACATACGTGGGCTGAATTATGAGGTTATGGCCAAGAGCGACAAATTTATTATCTATGATTTTAATTGCATGATTGATTCACCGGAGGATTTTGAGGACAAGCAGGCCTTTGAGGCCCTGAAGCAGCGGGGCATGAATGCGGTGGTCAATGAAAATATTCAGGCGCTGCGTGAGGTGGTAGACCTTTTGTGGAGCATCAAGCGCAGGGAAGATGATAGTGATGCCAACGGCGTCCGCTCCAATATTGTGAGGGGCTGACAGGAAAGGGGCATGGTGCTGCCGGGATTTTCCCGGCAGCATGTGCGCCTTGTCTGTGGCTGATGAAGTTTCTTGTATGTGTCTGATAAGGTTATGATGGGGAGTGTGATATAGATGAAGCTGAATGAAAACCCGTTTTTTATTCTGGGTGTATCTATACGGGACAGCAAGCAGGTGATTGATGAAAAGGCGGATGACAGATGCTTTGATGAGCCGGAAAGGGAAGAAATTTTTGAAAAGGCCAAGGGGATTCTGTTAAATCCCCAGCAGCGTTTGCAGGCGGAGCTGGGCTGGTTCCCGGATGTCCAGCTGCAGGAGGAGCAGAGGCTGCTTGCTGCCGCTATGAGGCAGCAGGCTGTATTTATGGCCAGTGTCAACAAGCTGGCAGCTATGAATCAGAAGCTCATCGGGCTACTGGGAAAGCCCCGGCTTGCCAATGAGATAGTTTTTCTAGATACTGCCTATAGGGAGATGGACAAGGAGCAGCTTCTGACCTGGGTGAACAGGAGCAGGAGCGTGTCCGGCTTTCCTGCTGTGCAGGGGGTGGAGGCCATCGAGGCGGCCTGGCATGAGGTGCGCAACAATATCCGGGAGCAGCTGCAGGAAGCTGTAGATAACATGGCAGCCAGCCAATACACTCAGACTGCCTTGGAGGTGGCCCAGGCAGTACTTCGGAAGAAGGGGAAGTACGGGGGGATTATCCAGGATTTTATGGATGGCTACCGCCTGTCCGTGGAGCAGCAGCTGGAGGATTTGAAAAAGCATACGATGCAGCTTTTGGACCAGGTGCTGGCAAATCCTTCACGAAGCAATGTGCAGGCTGCCTGTGAGGCTATGGACAAGGGCGGCAGATTGGCACGGCCTTTGGCAGTGATGAGCGTGGCAGAGGGGAAAAATGACTTTTGCTATATAGGACCGGTCTACAATAAGCTTTTTGATGATGTCTGCATGAACCTGTTTAAGCAGAAAGATGAGTATGGTGTTGTCATAATATTGTTTGAAAAGCTTTTGTCAATTACAGGTGATATACCTGATGCTGTAAAAAACCTTAATGAAACATTACAAGTTGTCAGAGAAACTAAAGCTGAATATGATGCTGCCTCTGCCAAGGCACAGCAGGCCGCCAATAAGCCTGCTAGTCCGGCTAATCCGAGGAGCAGGATGAGCCACTCAGAGGATTCTTCCAGAGATGTACCTGCCTCTAGCAGCTCGGGTGATAGCGGCTGCGGCGGCTGCCTGCTTTTGCTGCTGCTGCCTGCCATAGGCGGAGCTATAGCCGGGCCGATAGGTGCTGCAGCTGGTTTCATATTGGCAATTAAGCTGGCGGATAATTAATTTAACAGGGTGATATTTTTGATGGAGTTATGATGAAGGGGGAGATGGGACATGAAAAAGCTGTCCAGGCATGACCTTTTATATTGGATAGAGCACAGGCATGTGCCAGAGGTATTTTTTGATTTGCGTGATACTTTCATAAAGGCGATTATGCATGAGGAGGATGCTTTTTATAAGGCACTTTGCGGCATATTGACGGACATGGAAATTGACATGCTGTTTAACGCAGAGGAATTCGTGGTGGACGGCGTTAAGGTGCGGGAGGGGTATTATGCGGTCATTATGAAATGGCCGGAGCCTCTGGAGGCAACTGAGTGCCTTTTCAGCATTTGCAAGTTTGATGAAGGCTTTGGGGACTTGCGCTACCTGACGGTGGAATGTGATCCTGTTGTGGGAAGTGACACAGTTTTTATCTGTGAGTGGGACAAAAAAGGTCGTCATTTGAATCATGGCACATGTCTGCTGTCTGAGGCGTTGGAAAGATGCCTGAGGATAATCTGAATACGCCTCTGAAGCTGTACTAATCAAACGTCCATAGGATGAGATATACTGTAGATACCCCCGGAAGTTAGAACAAGAAAGCTGGCTGTGGGGGTATTTTTGTTTTTAGGGCAATATCTCACATGTTTTTTGACCATCATCTGATGTGCTGAATTGTTATATTATATACAAGCTGAATGATGAATTTTGTACTGAAATTGAGGTGATGATTCATGGGCAAGCTGATGGATATAGGCTGGAGGATTGCCAAGGGAACGCTGGGCGGCACGGCAAGGGCACTGCTGGGCAGCGGCAGGACGGTTTATGAAGTAGGAAAGGCTGTGGTCAACAGGGATGTGGATGCCGTTGCTGATATAGCTAAAAGGAAGGCGGAGGGCGTCATCAGCGGTGCAAAGGTGCTGGCGGTGGAATCTGCCTGCCTGGGGCGAGATGTGTGCAACAATTACCTGCACGACAGGGAGTTGGTGGATGACCGCAGCAAGGAAAGAATCATACGGCTGGGGTCTGCAATAAGCAGCATCATGCTGGCAGGCCATATTGTGCAGGGATTTGTCTTTGATGATGATGGTGGCATGGAGGCAGGTGATGGCACTGCCTGCAACGCCGGGGCTTATGGCTATGGCTATGTGCATGGCTTCGTGCCTGCTGTGGATGTGGATGAATTGCCCGGGGTAGAGAATGGCATGCTGGTGGATGGCAGCTCCCTGGATAATATTATCGGCATGGGGGAGGTGCCGGACAGCTACCATCTTGACAGCAGCCAGTATGTCAGGGATTTATCTGCCCGGAGTGCTTTTTTGCAGCAGCATGGCCTGTATTCAGTGCCTGCGGGCTATGAGGTGCACCATATCATTCCCCTTTGCCAGGGCGGGGCTGATACCCCGGATAATATGATTTTGCTGTCTGCTGAGGAGCATGCCAAAGTGACTGCTGCCCACAGTGCCTATTATGGCTGGTTTAACAACGGTTAAAGTGAAATAATGTGCAAATAATTTGCAGGTTTGGCAAAATATTGTTAAAAATAGCAGGATATTTTTGCGTTGCGTAGAATATAGAAAGCATAGGTTTTAGTTTAACAGAATTTTGCACAAATGGTGATTTTTTATGGATAATAAGTGGATGGTGGCAGGAGAGCTGCTGCGTGCAGGTGGTCAGAAGCTGGTGGATACCTTGGGGACAGTCAAGGATGAGGCGGCGGACAGATTTGATAATGTGGTGGATTATGTCAAGGAGCGTCAGGAGCAGGCAAAGGAAACCAAGGAAATCCTGCAGCAAAATCAGGAGGCATACCAAAAGGCTTGCAGCCGCAGCTATGCCTGCCAGGAAATGCTGAAAAGGGAGTATGTGGATTTTTGCAGCCAGGTTGCGGAACTGGATGAGAAATTCTTTTCCACCTACAGGCTGCTGTGTGATTTTGCTGATGTGGAGTATGAGGAAACCATGACGGAGCAGCAGGACTGGAAATTGCCCAGCCAGCAGCTGCAGGTGTGGTCCCCGGCTGATTCCGTTCTTTTGAAGGCTGTGGGGACAGGGCTTCTCAGCGGAGCTACGGCAGTGGGGCTGGCTACCGCCCTGGGCACTGCCAGCACGGGTACTGCTATCAGCTCCCTGTCAGGTGCTGCTTATCTTAGTTCCCTGCTGGCATGTATGGGGGGCGGAAGCCTGGCAGCAGGGGGGCTGGGCATAGCAGGCGGTGTGGCTGCCCTTAGTGCCGTGGTGGCGGTGCCTGCCGCGGCTTTTGCTTTGTACAAGGCCGATGAGGCTGTGCAGAAGAACTATGAGCAGGCACTTCTGGAGCACCGCAAGGTCAGGGAATACTGTGCCGAAGTGGAATTGCGCTGGAAAAAGGGCATGCTGATTCGCACGGCTGTCCGCAGCCTGACCATGAATATGTACAGCTTTGGTCAGTTTTTCCGGGATATGCTTAATATGGGAGCCTTTGCGGTCAGCCTGAAAAAGAACAGCCGCTATATGCCCCTCTTGAATGATGCGGCCATTACCCTGGCTGGCTATACCCAGCTGAATGTGCTGGACAAGGATGACTACAATCCTGCTTTTGAGGAAAATCTCCGCCAGCTGAACCTCAAGGCGGAAAAATGCCGCCAGGAGTTTTACAATTTCTTTCTCAGCCTGAGCTCACAGGAGCAAAAGCTGCTGGAGGCTGGCAGGCAGGAGGAATTTGCCTTGAAGCTGGAGCAGGCAAAGGAGGAATTGTCAGGCAGATTTGGTGATAGGTGGAAAAGGCTGGACAATAAATCTCAGAATTTCCTGGTGAGCGGCAGGGCGATTTTTTACCAGCTGGCTGCGGCACGCCAGATGATAGATTATTCCAGCGTGTGCATCGTGGTCAGCAAGGCAGTGGAAGGGGAGCTGAAACGGCGTCTGTTTTCAAATTTTTGCCGGTACATGGAGGAGCGATTGCCCCTGGCAGAGCACGGGAGCCAGTGGCCCTCCGGGCTGTGCCAGTACAAGGACGGCAAGGGATATGTCCTTCGTTCTTCTGAGCAGCTGACGCTGGGCAGCATAGCATACCTCTGCCATTTCAAGCCCGACAGCAGGCTTTCCGAGGCTGCAAGAAACCGCAATCTGCACTGGCTCAGCCAGTATGGCAGGGACAGGCTGTTCAGGAATCTGGCTTCGGAGGAGGAAATCTGGCAGCTGCTATGGGAGATTGGCAGGTTTGCGGACAGCGTGGCTTCCAATTATCGCAATCCAGCAGCCCATAGCGCTTTCTTCGGCTATCAGAAGGCAGTGGAATTTTTTGCTTATGTGCTGGAGGGTGAAAAGAGCCTGCCTTGGATTGTGCAGCAGTTCAGGAAGTGATTGCTGAAATTGCAATAATTGTTGTAACGGATTGCTTTGAATGAGGAAATCTTGCGGAAAATGCAGGTGATATTCTATGTGCAAAATCATCAATCGAAGAAAATCAAATAAAAATATTTTCCTTCATTTTCATAATGACGAGGAAATGTTTGCAGGCATCAAAAAGATTTCCATAAATGATTATGAATATGCTATCGAGTTATGTGACGGTATGGAAAATCCGGATTTTCTCTTTAAAGTATCAAGGGAGACGTCTGATAGGGATATTGTTGAATCCTATTATGCAGTTGCATTTTAATCAGATGAGATTATCAGAAAAGGTGGGAATATGATGCTTGATATTGGAAAATATTCGCTGAAGGTGTCTCCTTATCATCTGTATAAGAGGGCTACGTTAAGAAGATTGCTTGTTGTGTTTAAAGAAATGGGAGAAGAAAAAACCATCCGGGAAATCAATAGCATGATAGATAAAAGTGCTTTTTCTGTGGAAATGCAGGATAAATATAAAGCATCTATGTACCTGCGTGAAACAACCGATGAGGATTGGGCCAGGTTTGTTCTTGAGGATAATAACTTCAAGATAACAACGGGAAAATAAAAAATGGCAGGCGTGTAAATATCTCACATGTTTTTTGACAATCAAGCATGGCGATAAATGTTATAGTATATACAAGTTTTCTGACTTGCTGTGTTATGAAAATTGTTTCCGGTGCTTTTAGATATTGGTGCTGCTAAGCAAGTGGTGTTTTGGGGAAATTTTGAGGGAGGAATGATTTAATGCCGATACGTGAGCTTCTGGCTGAGGCCAGGCAAAACAGGGACCATGAGGCAGTCTGCCGCCTTTATGACCAATGGCAGACAGAGGGCAGGGCTGAGGAGCTCTCCCAGTGGGATTATCTCCATCTGATGAACGGGCTGTACGGGCTGAAGCGATATGAGGACTGCCTGGAGCTGTACAAGCTGCAAAAGCAGGCCTGGCCTGAAGGTGACCTGCTGCACAGCAAAATGGGCTGGTGCGTCTATCATCTGTACATCAAGCCGGTCAAGAAAAATGATTTTGACAAGAAACAGTGCAGGGAGGTTCTGAAAAAGGCGGATTATGTGCTGAAGCTGGTCCGGCAGAAGGATTTTTCACCTTTGTGGCTGATTGTGTATGTGCTTTCCGAGGGGCTGATGGGCGGCAGTCTGGGCGGGCAAAAGGATTTTGCCCTGGCACTGCATTATCTGGATTTGGTGCAGCCGGAGTCTTTGTCTGCTGAATCGGGGGAGACGATGGCAGGCAATAAGAAAATCTCATTGGCTTCCCCGAAGGAGAAGTGGTATTGCCGCAGGGTAAAGTGCCTGTGCAAGCTGGCACGCTATGAGGAGTGCGTCGCTTTTGGTGAGGAAGCACTGAAGGCACTGGGAAGCTTCCACAACAACAGCGATAGCTGGATAAAGCAGCGCATGGCAGTTTCCCTGGCGGGCTTGCAGCAGTTTGAGCAGGCTGAGAAAATCGCCAATGAGATAGTGCGCAGCGGCTTTAGGAACTGGAATATTTTCCATCTGCTGTTCGGCCTGGCATGCCGGGAGGAAAAATTTGATGATGCCTTTAAATATGCCGGCATGTGTGCCGTGGCGGATAATTCCCATGAGATGCGGGTCAGGTTTTATGGTGCGCTGGCAGAGTTTCTGGACAGCCAGGGCAGGGAAAGGGAGGCCATGCTGCACAGGCAGCTGATTGACGCCCTGCGCCAGGAGAAGAACTGGAAGCAGAAAAAAGATGAGAACTGGCATCTGCCGGAGGAAATTGCTGCTCTGTCCAAGGCGGATGTGCTGAAGGAATTGAAGCCTTTGTGGTGGGAGTGGTGCAATATTGGCAGGGTGTTTGCCAGCGGCAGGATAGAGAAGATTTTGCCCAACGGCAGCTCTGGCTTTATCCGGGGTGAGGATGGCAGAAGCTTTTATTTTAGCTTCAAGGATGCCAGATGCCGCCGGGATAAGCTGCAGCCGGAGGCGGAGGTCAGGTTTGCCCTGGAGGAACGGCTGGACAGGAAAAAGAATCAGTGGAAGGAAAATGCCGTGGAGATAACCGTGCCGTAACCGGGCGGCAGGCGCAAGAGGATTTTTGGGGTTAAGGGATGGGGGGAATGCCGGATGGCAAAAAAGAAGTTTTATGCCGTGGTTGCCGGGCATCAGCCGGGAATTTATTATGATTTTTGGGAAAACTGCCAGAAAAAGGTGAATGGCTACAAGGGCAGCAAATATAGTGGATTCGTGGACTATGATGCCGCCAGGGCTTATTATGCAGAAAATGGCGGTGACATGGCGATTATTGAAAAGGCGGAGCAGGCAGCCAGGGAGGAGGCCGAAAGGAAGCAGGAGGAGCTTCAGCAGGCTGTAGAGTGCAGGCGGCAGGAGCTTTTGGACAGCGTTGACCTGCTCAGGCAGAAGCTGGAAGCAGGTCGTGACAGGCCGGAGCCCATATCTGCTGCCGTGGAGGATTTCTGCCGCAGCTATGCCCCTGATATAGCCCTCAGTGATGAGCAGAAACGGGCTATCCAGGCTGTGGACGGCAAGGTACTGCTGTTTGCTGTTCCGGGCAGCGGCAAGACTACCGTGCTGACCATCCGGGCTGGCTACCTGCTCTTTGGCAGGCACGGGCGGCAGATTGCTGCCAGCGAGATGATGAATCTCACCTTTACCAGGGCGGCAGCCCGCTCCATGCAGGAGCGGTTTGCCAGGAGGCTGGCAGACTTCCGGTCAGGCTTCGGCACAGGTGCTGAGGCCTTGGCCCAGGAAATTGCCGAGGCACCTGTCCCTGTCCGGGAAAATGCTGCTGCAGGTGCCAGGGCTTTGGTGGAGATGCCGGAGTTCCGCACGATTCACAGCTTTTGCTGGTGCTACCTCATACGGGATTTGCGGCTTGCTGGCTATGACATGCCGCTGCACCTGATTGATATAGAAGATGAAAATGATATTGACGAGGATGACGTAAAAGGCAAAGGCAAATCTAAAGGCATGGGCAAGCTGACCATGAGGCGGCTGCTGGAAGGCATGGTGGAGAAGCACAAGGGATTTTACAAGCTGAATATCAGCGATGAGTCGGTGCGGGAGAAGCTGACCAGCACCATCACCTTCATCAAGAACAGGATGATGGAGCCGGAGGAGTATGCAGGCTTGTTCCTGACCATTGACAAAGAAAGATACAGCGTCACGGCTCTCTTTCATGCTTATGAGCAGGAACTGGCGGAACATGGCTGCATGGATTTTGATGATATGCTGCGCTTTAGCCTGGAGGGCCTGAAGGCTATGCCGGAAGTCCTGGCAAAGTATCAGAAGCGGTATAAATATTGGAGCATTGACGAAACCCAGGACAACTCGCCCTTGCAATACGAGCTTCTCAGCCTGCTGACAGGGAAGGAAGGCAATCTGTTCGTGGTGGGGGATGATGACCAGAGCATTTATTTCTTCCGGGGAGCACAGCCGGGGCTTCTGCTGGAGTACGGCATATTGGATAGGACCAAGGTACTAGTGATGTCAAGGAATTACCGCAGCGGCAGCCGCATTGTGGACATGGCTCATCAGTTTATCAGGGAAAATAGCCAGCGGGCAGAGAAAAATATGCTTTTCCAGGCTGCCTCCGGCCCGGGGCAGGTGAACTTCATTACCCAGCTGCCCAATGTGCAGTCCCAGTACAGGTACATAGTGGCCAAGGCAAGGGAGTGTGAGCGGCAGGGCACCACGCTGGCAGTGATATACAGGGTAAATGCCTCGGTCTTTCCGGTGATGTTCTGGCTGAAAAAGGCTGGTATTTCCTTCCGGATGAACGGCTACTACAAGGATGTTGCTTATAGCAAGTGCATCGGCATGGTTATTTGGATTTTTTCCCTGGCATGTAACCCCGGTTCTTTGGATTTGTTTAAGAAATGCCGCTTCTGGCTGAAGGCTTGTATCAGTGATGAAGCTATGGAAAAGCTGGAGGCAAAGTGCAAAAACAATCATGTGTCAGATATTCTGTCCCTGGCGGGGGAATTGCATGATAATATCCGGTCTCATTGCAGGGAAGCAGGGGAGTTGCTGCGGAGCCTGGTGAAGATGACGCCTTTTCAGGCGGCAAAGACGCTGCTGGAAAATGATTATATCCCGGAAAGCCCCGGTGAAAGGCTGCATGTTTATGCCGTGCTGGGAGCCTGCCTGCCTTATAGAACCGTCAGGGAGTTTGTGGCGGCTCATCAGGAGTTTTTGGAGGATGAGATTTACGATGCCCCTGTTACGCTGACCACTATGCACTCATCCAAGGGCCTGGAGTTTGACTGGGTCATCATCGTGGATCCCTGGCAGGATTTGCTGGATATGGATATCAGGCCGGATCCGGATGAGTTTTTCTTCAAGGATGCGGAGGAAAGCCGCCGCCTGTTTTATGTGGCAGCCACCAGGGCAAAGAAGGTGCTGGATATTTGCGCTGTGGCAAATTATTATGGCACTCAGGAAGTTACCTGCCGCTTTGTGGAGGAGCTTGCCTTTATTTATGATGCCATCACCAATGAAGCAGCGGGGGAGAGCTCAGGGGATGGAATATACAGTGATGCCGGGGATAGTAGATATAAGCTAGTTTTCAAGCAAAAGTTTTACGGTGTCAAGCAAGGGCGGAAGCCTGGCGTTTATAAGAGTTATGCGGAAGCAGAGCAGCAGGTAGCTGGGTATTCAGGTGCGTTGCATGAAAGCTTTGACAGTTTGGAGGAAGCGGTGCGTTATGTCTATGGCAAGGAATGGCGGCGTTTTATGCCTGTACAGCTGAGCTATGGCAAGCTGCAGCGGTTTCTGCATGAAAACCCGGTTATTGCCTGCGTCAGGGATATTGACCTGCCTCAGCTGGTGCGGCAGGCTGTCTGCCGGTATCTGGGGGTGAACCATGATTTGCGTGAGCTTTCCGGCAGCCGCCTTGAAGCTATCAGGCAGATGAGCATAAACTATGGTGGCAGCAGCCAGGCCACGGATTATCATGGCAGGGCGGATTATTATGTGCTGGCGTATATGCTGATGAATTTTTATAAGCTTTGGCTGCCTTTGTGGGAAATTTTGCAGCAGGGCAAGCTGAAGCCCAATGTGCGGGTGCTGGAACTGGGGCCGGGGCCGGGGACTGCCACGCTGGCCTTGCTGAGTTTTTATTGTATGCTGGCGCTGGACAACAGGGAGACGCAGTTTTCCATAGATTATGTGGCAGTGGAAAGGGAGGCTGATTTTGTCCGGGCGGCAGATAGCATGGTTAATCATTTTATTGCCGGGCATCCCTGCCAGCAGAATCTGCATATCAATTTCCAGCTGCGGCGGCAAAGCTTTGAGGAGTTTTTTGCTTCCGGGTATGGCGATGAGAGGGGCTATGACCTGGTGCTGGAAAGCAATGCCCTGAATGACCACGAGAATGTGTCGGAAGATGCCCACCTCAACATGGCGAGGGAGATGCTGTATGCCTTGCAGGCAGGAGGCCATGCTGTCTTTATTGAGCCAAGAGGCAGAGTGAATTGCACCAGGCTGCAGAAATTTTTTGATGATATGATGGTGGAGGGGGTGGCCATGCTGCTGGCACCTCGTAATTGCCGCGTGTACTGCAACAGGAATACCCTGCTGCAGCAGGTGGTGGAGCTGGGCATCCGCAGCAGTAATGGCAAGAACATGGAGCATGGCTTCAGCTGCATGGTGCTGGAAATGGAAAAGTATGGTGTATAGAAAAGCTGTGAGGTGATTTTAGATGATAGTGAGTGTCAGCAGGCGCACAGATATACCGGCATTTTACAGTGACTGGTTTTTTAACCGGCTGCAGGAGGGATTTGTGCATGGCATCAATCCTTTCAATCGCAAACAGGTCAGCGAGATTTCCCTGCGGCCGGAGGATGTGGACTGTTTTGTGTTTTGGACGAAAAATCCAGCCCCCATGCTGGACAGGCTGGATTTGCTGGAAGAATACAATTATTATTTTCAGTTCACCATCACACCTTATGGACGAGATGCAGAGCCGGGGCTGCCTGATACCCAGGAGCTGGTAGAGGTGTTTCACAGGCTGTCGGCAGCTGTGGGCCGGGACAGGGTGGTATGGCGTTATGATCCTGTTTTCCTGTCTGAGAAATATACTATGGATTTTCATGCTGCTGCTTTCAGGCAGCTGGCTGAGATACTGCATGAAGATACGGATTTGTGCGTTATCAGCTTTGTGGATTTATATGCGAAGACAGCCAGAAATACCAGGCCTCTGGCACTTTTGCCTATGGAGGAGCCTGAGATGCGGCAGCTGGCAGCGATGTTTGGTTCTATTGCCGCTGAATATGACCTGACAGTGGAAAGCTGCTCGGAAAAAATAGATTTGTCAGATTGCGGCATCCGGCATGGGCAGTGCATAGATAAAAGGCGGCTGGAAAAAATCCTGGGCGGCAGGATAGACATTGGCAAGGATGCCAACCAGCGCCAGGAGTGCGGCTGTGTGCAGAGCGTGGATATAGGGCAGTACAATACCTGCCGCCACCTGTGTGCATACTGCTATGCAAATTTCAATGCCAAAATGGTGGAGGCATGTGCCGCCCTGCACAATCCGTGTTCCACTATTTTATCAGGTGAGCTGCGGGGAGATGAAAAAATCACCAGGCGCAAGGCGGAGCATTTGAAAATTGTGAAAAATCCTGCAGAGGAAAAAGAGGGGCAGTTATCATTATTTTAAATTTCAGTTTGTCGTAGTGGTTGATCGTTACTTCGTGCATATACTGACTGACGTAATTTGATACTTCGTGGACTCTGTTCAGACATTGGAAAGGGACAGGTAGCGGCAGTACCCATAGAAAACTCGCTCTCGCTCGGAGGGGTGACAAAACCCTATTTCCATGATTATTTTCGGTCTAAATCCTTGTCTGCGTTGTTGTCGTCGGTCGGCATGGAACCACCATGCCTTCTTCCTCCGCCTAGCATACAAGGATTTATCCTCGAAACTAATTCATGTCAATAGGGTTTCGTCATCCCCTGCGCCTCGCGCTTCTAAGCTCCTGCGTCGCTTACGCTCGCACTCGCTAAGAAGCGAGGCTGCACTCAAGGTTTTCTTTGGGTACATGCCGCACCTGTCCCTCTTTGTGTCTGAACAGATACAACAGAATAATTCAACTCACCCCAATTAGTATGAAGCTGTAGCAACTAATCCTACTTTACGAGCAAGCCTGAAAAGGGGGAGCGGGGAGGCTGACGAGACCTGCTACTGCCAACTACTATGCAAGGCAATCTGCTATTACCAGCAGAGTTGGTTGCATAAACATCAGCAGTTGTAAATTTTGTCAATTACTAGCCCCTATATTTTGTATGGTTGTTGGTAATTAATTGTATTGCAAGTCAATATAATTGCTTAATGGCACTATATTTTATACGGCGGTTGGCAGTTGCAGGTTGCGCCAGCTCCTAGTCCCCTCTTTTCAGGCTTGCTCGTAAGGCATCATCATGTTGCTACGGCAAAATATAAGGACTTGCTGAGAAGTGAGTGGGGAGCTGTCGCAAGATTGTAACTCTTAGCAGATAATTTAATGGGCGGTTGACTTTATAAGCAGATCTGTGAAAATTTTGTGTCAGACCTCTTAAAGAGTATCAGGGCATGTACCATTCGCACGGCACTGAGACGCGCCTCGGTGCTTAGCGAGTCGCGAGCCGTAAGGCGAAGCGAGAGCTTAGCATCCGCTAGGCGTGGATAGTAGCGCGAGCGTGCCTGCGATGGTACTGCCCTGAGGCTCTATAAAAAGGTCTGACCGTAAGTAGGTTTATACACAACAATGTAAAAAAGTGACCGCCCATTGGAATATATGCTGATGTTTTTCTGACAGCTCCCCTGCACTAATCAATAAACCTTACATATCTCGCCGAAGTAACGATCAAGCACTACGACAAACTGGAATTTTCCAATATATTGATATAAGAAATTTTTTCAGTTATAATATTCGTAGGAGCATATTTTCTGATTATACTGGAGGTGAGCCCTTGGAGCCGTTAAAAACAAATAATTTTCTTGCAGATGATTTGGAAATCGAAGCAAAGCGTATCAAATGCGACCAAGCTATTAAGCGTGTATTGGCAAATATGTCTATCCTGGCACGGACTGTCAAAGGAACCGTTACAGAAGTCAGGAATATGTCAATCGCTGAAATTGAAGCCTCTATTGACCATGAAAGCATAGAGATTTCTTCCGTACGGGTAAATCCCGGCCTGAGTAACAGCAAGTCTGTACTGTTAAACTGCCAGGATAGCATAAAAGATGAGGGAACGGTTTTTTATGATATTCGTTTTATCATGCGGTTGCCTGACGGCAGCCAGACAAAAATCATCGTCAATGTTGAGGCACAAAGGAAAAGCAATCCGGGCTATAGCATTGTCAAGCGCGGTGTTTTCTATGTAGCAAGGCTTATCTCAGCACAGCTGGGAGTTGAATTCAGCAACAAGGGCGAAGACAGAATTCAGTATGATAATATCAAAAAGGTCTATTCTATTTGGATTTGCATGGATTGTCCCAATGATAAAAAAGACTCTATCGTATCATATACATTGCATCCAGAGATTATTTATAACGGCAACAATAAGCTCAATATCGATTATGCCTATGATTTGCTAAACGTCACTCTTGTGCATTTAAACGAAACTTATGATAAAAGCAACAATGAGCTTATCAGGATGATGGACATTCTATTAAGCAATATGGCAGTAGAAGACAAAAAGAACAGGTTGGAATTTGACCACTCTATCCCTATGACTGTAGAATTAGATGAGGAGATGAGCGATATGTGCAATATTAGTTTAGGCATTGAGGCTCGCGGTGAAGCCCGCGGTATTGCTATCGGTGAAGCTCGTGGCATTGAAAAAACTAAAACTGAGATGATAACTAATATGCTGAAAGAAAAAGTCAGCATTGATGTTATTGCCAAAGTAGCCAAGCTGACAGCAGAACAAGTTACAGACATTGGAAAGAAAGCTGCTTTATTGTAAAAGAAAGGTGAAACTCAAAAAGCGTGACACACTGGTTGTCAATGGGAAATTCTGGATGAATAAGAATGATTTGCGGTTATTGTCAAAAGCCTTCACCATGACAGTTTTTTCTGTGCTGGTGAAGGCTTTTATACATGAATTTATTATGTACAGTTTTTCAGCATACAAATACTTAATCTGCCTCAGGAGAGGGTTTATCCGGCGTGCTGCTGAGACGCTGCCACTGGGCTTTGAGCCGGTCAATGACGGATTGCCGCATATCCTGTGGTGCCATGACAGTGACTGCGGCACCCAGGGAGAGGATATAGTTGATGATTTCCTCCCGGTCAAATTGGTAGTAGGTGATGGTGAGGGTATAGATATCATTATCTTCATCGTAGACGGACTGTTTGTCATATGAGGAAAAAATAGCAAAGCAGCGGTCTACGGCATTATTTTTTGGTGATAGCTGCAGCACCACGCTGGTCTTGTTCCTGGCGAGGAAGTCCTCAAAGCACTGCTCTATTTCCCTGCCATAGCTGATATCCGTGATAGAGATTTCCTGGATGCCGGAGATGTTCAGCTTGATGGCGCGTTGCTCCTTTTCCAGCCAGAGGATGAGGTGCAGCCTGTGCCAGGCGCAGTCGTATTCCAGGCGGCAGGGCGGGCAGATGCCCTGATGGATATTGCCGCCTGCATCCTGATAGGTGTAGGCAAGCTTTTGGCGATTTTTTAGTGCTTGCCAGATTTTTGCCAGCATGTCAGAATTGGCCAGAGGCAGGTTCCTGTCGCCTGTTTCCCGGAAAATGGTAATGGTCTCAGGGGTGGTCAGGGGATTTATATCCTTCATGGCAGCCAGCAGCTTGATTCTGATTTGGTCAGCCAGCAGAAAATCGCATTCGGGATTGAGCAGCATATCCTTGAGCCAGCGGAGCTGGTAATGGGTAGCAAGCTGGGGAATGGGGGCGTTGATAAAAAGCCTGGCATGGCCTTTTTCATCAAAAATAAACACCGAATGCAAAAGCTGCAGCAGCCTGTCCTTATCTGCCCAGTCAATGTGGGGGAAGCGGTGCAGGATATCGGTTTCTGTCAACAGGCTGCCGCGGTGTATGTCGTTGATGACACTGCACAGAGTGAGAAAATGCTCTGATTGTGTCTCGTTGAAAAGCTTAGATTTGTTCATAGTTTGCTAATGCCTCCTGCAGGTCCTGCCTAATACGTTTGTTGAGCCAGGAATTGCTGTCGATGATTTCCACATAGGGATAAAGGGTGCGTATCCAGGGCAGGGCGCGCATGATATCAGGCAGCTGGATGCGGCAGATGACCTGCTGCGGGGAGATGTGCTGCAGCTGTGCGTCCGGGTAGCGGCTGCAGACGCGGTAAATAAGGCCGTTCATTTTTTTGCTGTCTTGGCAGGTGAGCCTCAGGCTGAGAGGCTTCAGTGCCGGTTTCAGGCACAGGGGCAGCTTGTCCTGCAGGTTCATCGGCAGCTTTGCCCGTTTTGTGTTGAACATCATATCGATGCGGTAGGTCTGGGGCTGGCTGAATACATGGGAACGGGAGGTGCGCCTGGCCAGGGCAAAGAGATACTGCCTGCCGGTGAGGAAGTCAATGTAAATGTGGCAGGGGATGGCAGAAACGGATTTGCTGCCGTATCGGAAAGTCAGGTATTGCTCATTCTCTATGGCGGTAATTATTTCGTGGATGACGCAGTCATCCAGGGTACGGACCATTCTGTTGTGCTTGAACTGGCAGAGGGGCTTGAACACAGGGGGCTGGCAGTACATGATTTGCAGTGCCGTATCCAGCTGGTAGCCGGGCAGGCTCATAGGTGCAATGGACATGTAGTAGTGAATGGCATGGCGCAGCTCGGTTATTTCCTCAGGGGTAAGCAACGCCAGGGGATTGGGGGCTGCTCCATAGCTTTTGGGGGAGTGATGGCTGTTGCATTTTATCAGTCCCAGGGCGGAAAGGGTGCTCAGATACCGGTTCAAGGTACTGAGGCTGATGCCCAGGTCTTCCTCCAGCAGTGGCAGCATGTCAGGATATTTGTTGCCGTCAGGTATCAGGCGAAAATTATAGATTTCCTGCTCACTGAGCGGCGTATCGCTGTTTTCCACGATTTGCAGGATAGCCAGCAGGTAAAAAACAGCCTCTGGGCGGCAGCTTTTTATCTGATATGTGACATGGAGAAAATTGTGGGCACTGTAATAGGAATCCCCTTTGATGGTGTGGATTTCTTTGCGGTTCTGCCTCTGGGTGAGAAGCATGTTTTCCGGCAGGAAAAAGCGGATGCGGGAGAGATTGTCCTCGTAGGTCCTGGCATTGATGCCGTAGTGCTTCTGAAAATACTGCTTGTTGTGGCAGCCGTAGGAAATGTAACGGAGAAAAGGGCGCAGGGTATCGTAGTCCCCTATGTATTTATTTAAAGCCTTGGCAGCTTTATTGTATGACATGAGTAATCGCCAGCTCCTTTCGCGTGATTTTTGAAAAATACTGCTATCTGATGAATAGTATTATAACTTTTGGGAAAATATCGATGGCTGACGAATAGTATTATAACTTTTTTTAGGTGTGGAGAAAAGCATTGAGGCGGATTTGGCGGAATTTTTGCCAAGCTCACATTTTTTTTGACTGAGATATGCCGGGGGATGTGCTATAGTGTATATATGGATTTTGTGAGCAATAGTAATCGGTTTCCATAGCAGAGGAGGCGGGAGTATGGGGAAAAAGAGCAGTTCCTTGCTGGATGCAAAAAAGATACGTGCGAAGCTGGCGTCTGACAGGCACAGAAAGCAGCGTAGGAAGCATGGCAGCCTGGACAGCCTGGCAGGGCTGGACAACATGTTCCAATGCATAGGCAGAAATGCAGGCAGGCAAAGGGAAATGAAGCAGCAGAGAGAAATAGCGCAGCAGAGAGAAATGGAGCGGCAGGGAGACATGGAAGGGCAAAGTGGCATTGTGCGGCAGCAGGCAGATCTAAAGCCGGGCTGCAGCATATATCAGCCTGCCCATAAAGAAATGGCAGCTGCCGGAAAAGAGCAGGAGGATAGTTTTCGTGCCTCCCTGCTGTCATGCTTGCGGGGGATTGATTTCAAGCCCCTGCCCCAGGAATATTCCATGACTTATTGCCTTTGCCGGGGCGAAGCCAGGGTGGCTGTGTTTCATGACAAGCATGATGTGCAGCTGGTTGGCCGTATTCTGAAAAAGCAGTCCAAGCAGGATGAGAAATGGAGCGTGGCAGTGCTGGAGGCAGATGCCTTCTGGCAGGAGGGGCAGTGGAGAGTGTCCCTGCTCTACGATATGACCCAGGCTGCCGGTATCATGGTGGCGGCCATCTGGGATACTGCATATCAGGCAAATATCTCCGATATTCTGGCGAAGGCATATAGGCGCAGGTATCGCCTGGTGGAGGGCAAATCCATTGAGTCCATCAGGGACGGCAGGCATCGCCTGTATGAGCAGGCGATTTTTACATCGGACGCATGGGAATTTTTGGAGTACGCCAGGCTGCAGGGGCTGGATTTTTATGATTTGCTTTACAAGCATCTGGCTGCCTGCTGGAGCTTTGCCGGTTCTGTGTCCATCAGGAAGCTGGTGGCAAGCTTTGCGGACAAATACCGGCTTCCGGCGGCATACAGGGAGTTTTGTACGGAGATTTTCCGCATCTGCCGCAACCAGCTGGAGGGCGAGCTGGATTATGGCAAGCATATACCGCCAGCTGGCATTCCTGGGGAAACGCGCCGTCAGTTTATACGCATATACCTGAAGCTTGGCTGCAGCTGTGAGGAATGCATGGAAAAAATGCTGGCGGTGGCAGCTGGGAATATGCGCACAAATTCCTACGCAGCCCCAAAGTATGAAATGGGTGATGAGGCGGCGAGCATTGCATATAGCTGGCTGTGCGTGCTGGGGGATGCGCCGGAATACACCAGGCAGAATTTATTTTTGGCATGCAGTGCCTTGAATATTTTGCAGGAATATGCCTTGCAGCATCCTGAGGGACGGGAGTTTAAATGGGATATGGCATGGCGGGAATTTTGTTGTTGCAGCATGAGGGAAAAGCTGTATAGCCTGGCGGATTATTTCGGCAGGTTTCAGGGCAATCTTTACCTTGAGATAGGTGAATTTGCTTTTTATTTTCGCTGTAATCCTGTGCAGGAGTATGCGTCTGGTTTTTCCGGCTTTGCAGATGGGAAGATTGCTGCTGGCGCATCCCCGGTGCCGGTTTTTTATGAGGCGCTGGAGCTAAAGTGCATGCTGGACGGCGGCAGCAGCCGGTGGAGAAGTGACAACAAGCAGGTGTCTGCCATGCTGGAAGTGAATGAGCTGGCAGGATTGTTTGCTCCGCAAAATCAGCAGGAGGGGCAGGCGGATGAGGGCAGATATGTAGATGCGGCAGAGGAACGCGCCGGGGAGTCAGCTCATGAACCTGCCGGGGATGACGAAAAGTCACTAAATGGGGAGCCTTTGGAAATAGATACTATGCCTGAAAATGGCTGCGAGGGCGGTGAGGCAACAGCCACAGGGGAAAATGGCGGTGATGTGGCTGGATGTGACGGGGACGAGGACCAGGCTATGACGGATAGAGAAGCAAGCACAGTGAGTCAGGTAAGTGCAACAGGTGCAGCAAGTACAGCAAGGCTGGTAAATGCAGCCGGTTTGTTCCGTGGTATTCAGTTTGACAAGAATATTTTTCGCAATATTTCTTCGGAGCAGCAGCAGCGGTTCCAGAAGACCTTTGGCGACAGGCTGAAAAAGCTGGAACGCATCCTGAAGGGCGGCAGGCGGGCTGCCGGTAACGATTTTAAGCTGGTCCGGGGCTGCAAAGGGCGCAAGGTACTGAAAAGGCGTGTAGGCAGCAATCGCCTGAGCATGGTCTTCAAGGACGGCATCCTGACGCTTTTGAAGCTTAGCAGCCATGACAGGCAGATGGTTGACATCAGAAAAATCAAGGGCAGGAGTGTGGGATATGTATATTATGAGCTGGAGGATTTTTTGCAGCAGCTGGCAGAATGGCAGCCAAAAAATCAGGGCAGGCAAAGCTTTGGCGAGTACATGGCGTCACCCCGGCACTTTGTTTATGACAGTGACCAGCAGTCCATCATTGAGAGCGGTGAAAGGGCTGAGAACATCTCGGTTATCGGCAATGCCGGGGCAGGCAAGTCAGTGGTGGGGCTGAAATGGCTCAACGACCAGCTGCAAAAGCCGGATTGCAGCTGCCTGTATCTCACCATGTCGGAAAACCTCGTCTATACGCTAGATTATGAATTCCGCAAAGGGCAGGATGGCAAGGTTATCCAATCAGAGGCAGAAATCAGCACTACCTTTGATTTTTTGCGGCGGTATCTGAAAGCCTTCTACCCGGCTGTGCCGGAGCGCAGCCTGCTGAACAGCAGCCAGAGCCTGGCTGTTTTTCGTCAGTTCTGGGAGCAGGAGGTGGACTGGCGCCAGTTCTGGCACGGCAAGGACGTCAGCAGGCAGTATCAGAATAACGAAACAACCCTGCTGGCAGTATGGCGTGAAATTCACGGCATTATTAAGGGGGCAGTTCCTTTGGGGCTTGCCTACGAAAGCATGGCGGAGATTGGCGATTATCTGCCGGAGGAGCAGTATCGCGAGCTTTTGCGCCGGGAAAAAAAGGACAGCGTAGGCAGTGTGCTGTGGGTGAATACGGTTTACAAGACCTATGAGCATTATCAGCGTTATCTGCACAGGCACAAGCTGCTGGACGATAACGACATTGCCAGGATGCTGATTAGGGCAAGGGAGACATACAGCAGCCGGGGCAGATGCAAGCTGCTGCCGGAGTACAGCGCGGTATTTTTGGATGAGTGCCAGGACTTGACACAGATGGAGCTTTTGGCTATTTTTCATCTGCTGCAAAAATCCATGACGAAAAGGATGGCGTCAGACAGATGCCAGATGGTGCAGCCTACATATTTCAACGAGGGCTGGATGAGGACGGCATCCAACGACTATGACCGCTTTCTTGGGAAGGACATTGACCTGTATGGGTGCAAGGCGAGGTTTTTGCATTATAATTATCGCTCCAGCAAAAGTATTATTGATTTTCAAAATTATATTATCCAGTATTTTATGGAGAGCGATATAATGACCTTGAAGCAGAATGAAATGGCGGAAATCAAGGTGCCACCGCTGACTCCTGCCGGTGTGATGCCTGTGTGGATAAAGCCGGGGGCGGAGAACAGGCGGCTGCTGCTGGATGAGCTTTGCAGCAAGCTGGATGCCAGCGTCCTGCAGACGATTTTCGCCTTTGATAATTCCGTTGGCAAGGCAGATTTTCCGGATGCTGATACGGCGGCTGTCACGGATGTGATTAGCTGCAAGGGGATGGAGTACCCTTCGGTGCTTTTATACAATCTTTTGACTGAGACCAGATTTGACCCGGTATTAGCGTGGAAATATTTTTATGTGGGAGCTACCCGGGGCAACCGCTGCATTATTATTTATGAGGAGGCTGCGGCAGATGGTAGCAGGATATATGATTTTCTGAACATGGCGGCAGAGCTGGGGCTGATAGAGTGCTGTGACAATCTTCTGGATACTGCACCTGACGGGCAGCAGACCTGGCTGGGGTATCTGTATCAGTGCGTTACGGAAAGTATCGTGGAAAGCAATCTGGAAACGGCGGAGCATGCTCTGAATTTCGGGCAGTATGAGCTGGCATATAATATTTATGCCAAGGATGGCAAGGAGCCGGATATGATCGCCTACTGCCAGGGCAAGGCGCGGGAGATGAAAAAGAATTTTCTGGGGGCTATTGAAAGCTACGCTTCTATTGGCAGGAGCTGGAGCAACAAGGGGCGCAACAGGCAGAACAGCGTGGAAACCCTGCTGAAGCAGCCGGAGCTGGAAGGGGCAGATTTTCTGGCAGCCTATGTGCTGTCAGAACGGTATGCCGTAAGCCGGGAGGGGCAGCAGGAAAACTGGCTGCTGGCAGCGCAGCAGGCCTGGGAGTACAAGTTCGGCAGCCTGAACAGGAAGGCTTTTTATGAGGCACTGACGGACGCTGTGGAGATGTACCCTTTTATGGAGGAATATATTTCCGGCTGGAGCAGGCAGATGCTGGGCTTTTTCCAGAGGTCTGCTGCCGCCATCAGCACTACCCTGGACAGGTGCAATGAGCAAGTGAATTGAAATCTATAGAATGATTAATGTTATAGGATGGTTGATGGCGATATGCCGAAAGGAAAGGTGCTTGGATTATGACACAGGAAAGACGGGATGAGCTGCAAAAGGTCTGTGAGGCTATTCTGGGCTATCAGAAGGGGCTGGAAGAAATTGATAAGTATCTGGGCAGGCTGAATGCCTGCATGGGGCAGCTGGGAGAGAAGCTTCAGGAAAAGCAGCTGGATGAGGTGTTCTGCCAATACAGTGATAAGATTGACGGCATGGTAGAAGGGATTGCCGGGATCGGGGCAAGGCTGCAGGCGTTGCAGGATGGGGAAAACGGCATGTCGGAGCAGATGAAGCAGATGAGCCGTTTCAGCAATGCGGTCATGAATTTTGAAAGTGCTATGCGCTCCTTTAATCAGCGGGCAGATAACCTCAGCCAGAAGCTGTACAACAAGGACTTTAACACGGCGCTCAAGACCATGAACAACATGGTGCTGGAAGCTGGCAGGGCAACCACCAATGAGTACAAAAGGCCGACAGCTCATGATTTCGACATCCTGATGGATGAATACAAGAAATGCAGCAGCCGGGAGGCAGGGAAAATAAACGCCCTGCAGTTGTTGCTGAAAACTATCGGGGAGGCCATGCTCCACCTGCGGCTCAACCGCGCTGAGCAGGAGGCTTTTAACAGGCTGCTGGAAAAAATGGCAAACAGCGACAGCGAGGCGCTGAAGAAGTTTGTTAGTCAGTTATAGACGGCTGGATATACTGAATCTCATGCTTGTAAAAGGCGATTTTTTCCTCAAGGTTCCTGCCATATTCCTGCCATTTTTTCTGCTGTTCAAGGACATATTGCTGATGCAGGTTTGAGCAGGGCTGGCAGCAGCTGGCAAAAGTGGATGGCAAAGGCGGCGAGGGCGTGATAAATGCCTTGGAGGATATTGCGCCTGATCTGGGCAGGTATATTGTGGAGTTTGCCTTTGGGGATATTTATACAAGGGAAGGCTTGTCCTTGCAGGAGCGTGAGCTGATAACCATCACCAGCCTTTTAGCTATGGGCGGCTGTGAGCCCCAGCTCAGGGTGCATATTAACGGCGCCCTGAATGTAGGGCTTTCGCAGTCAAAAATAGTGGAGGCATTTATGCAGTGCATACCCTATGTGGGATTTCCACGGGTGCTGAACGGGATATTTACAGCTAAGGAAGTCTTTGCAGAGCGTGCTGCTTCTGAATAAAGTAAAAAAATGGCGTGGCGCATACCAGCAGATATGCGTTCACGCCATTTTTGTTTTGTATTGTTTGTTATTTCGTTTTACTCAATGGAATCCAATGCATTGGCAATATCGGCAATCAAGTCCTCCTTGTCCTCAATGCCCAGGCTGATGCGAATGAGCTCTGCCGGTACCCCGGCCTCGATGAGCTGCTCATCGGTCAGCTGGCGATGGGTGGAGGTGGCAGGGTTCAGGCAGCAGGTGCGGGCATCGGCCACATGGGTTTCGATGGCACCCAGCTTCAGGTTCTTCATAAAGGTGCTGGCAGCTTCCCTGCCCCCCTTCAGGCCGAAGGAAACTACGCCGCAGCCGCCCTTTGGCAGGTACTTTTTGGCACGCTCATGATATTTGCTGGAAGCCAGCCCCGGATAATTCACATAGGCTACCTTTGGATGGGCCTCCAAAAATTCTGCCACAGCTTGGCCGTTTTCCACATGCTTCGGCATCCTCACATGGAGGGATTCCAGCCCCAGGTTCAAAAGAAATGCGCTGTTTGGGGACGGGATGGAGCCCAGGTCACGCATGAGCTGCACGGTGCACTTAGTGATAAAGGCACCTTCCTTGCCAAATTTTTCTGCGTAAATGATGCCGTGATAGCTGTCATCAGGGGTGCAGAGGCCCGGGAACTTGTCGGCATGAGCCATCCAGTCAAAGCGTCCGGCATCAACGATGGCGCCACCTACGGCAGCTCCGTGGCCGTCCATGTACTTGGTGGTGGAGTGGGTAACGATATCCGCCCCCCACTCAATCGGGCGGCAGTTTACCGGGGTAGGGAAGGTGTTGTCCACAATCAGCGGCACGTTGTGGGCATGGGCAACCCTGGCAAACAGCTCAATATCCAGCACCGTCAGGGCAGGATTGGCAATGGTCTCCCCAAACATGGCCTTGGTATTCTCCTGAAAAGCGGCATTCAGCTCCGCTTCATCCGCATCCGGGGAAACAAATGTTACATCAATGCCCATCTTCTTCATGGTAACGGCAATCAGGTTATAGGTGCCGCCATAGATGGAAGATGATGCCACGATGTGGTCGCCGCACTCACAGATATTGAACAGGGCAAAGAAATTCGCTGCCTGGCCGGAGGAGGTCAGCATGGCTGCGGAGCCTCCCTCCAGGGCGGCAATCTTGGCTGCGACATAGTCATTGGTAGGATTCTGCAGCCGGGTATAGAAATAGCCGCTGGCCTCCAGGTCAAAGAGCTTGCCCATTTCCTCGCTGGTATCGTATTTGAAGGTGGTGGACTGGATGATTGGCACCTGCCGTGGCTCGCCATTTTTTGGCGTGTAGCCTGCCTGAACGCATTTGGTGCCGATATGATAATTCTTCATACAAATTTCCCCCTAAAACAATCCAAAAATAATCTTGCATATATTGCAAAATATATGCATATGTCCATATATTCATATATTTTATAGTAAGGAACACTCGCTGGCAAGGGAAAAGACTGAAAAATTGTTAAAGTATTGTCAGCCAAAATTCAATTATTGTGAATTGTTGCTAATTGTAGCGAATTGTCAAAATAAATGTAAAGGTTGCAAAAATGATATGTCCATTTACAAAAGTTATCGCAGGTTGTATAATAATGTAAACGGATTGTGCATATTTCATATAAGGAAAAGTGCATGGTTCAAGTTGGTTGTGTATACTTTATACGTTGTACCAATTTTGACCAAGTCAGAAAAAGCCGGTTTGCGTCAATCAATTCGTCTTTTTTTAAAGGTTGGACAAAAGATGGGCTGCGTACTAATCACAAGGGGGAGTATAAAAACATGAGCAAGAAAATGAAAACTATGGATGGTAATGCTGCTGCTGCGTATATATCCTACGCTTTTACTGATGTAGCCGCTATCTATCCTATTACACCTTCTTCTCCTATGGCTGAGAACGTTGACGAGATGGCAGCCAAAGGTCAGCTGAACCTGTTCGGCCAGAAGGTAAACATCATTGAGATGGAGTCCGAGGCTGGTGCAGCTGGTGCTGTGCACGGTTCTCTGCAGGCTGGTGCATTGACCACCACCTATACTGCATCCCAGGGTATGCTGTTGATGATTCCTAACATGTACAAGGTATCCGGTGAGCTGCTTCCAGGTGTATTCCATGTAAGTGCTCGTGCTTTGGCAACCAGCTCCCTGAACATTTTTGGCGATCATCAGGATGTTATGGCTGCACGCCAGACCGGCATGGCTATGCTGTGCGAGTCTTCCGTACAGGAAGTTATGGATTTGGCTGCTGTTGCTCATCTGGTTGCCATCAAGGGCCGCGTTCCTTTCCTGAACTTCTTTGACGGTTTCCGTACTTCCCACGAAATCCAGAAGATTGAGGTTATTCCTTATGATGAGCTGGGCAAGATTCTGGACTGGGATGCTGTGAACAGGTTCCGCCGCAACGCCCTGAATCCTGACCATCCTTGCATCCGCGGTACTGCCCAGAACGATGATATTTATTTCCAGACTCGCGAGACTGTAAATAAGTATTATGAGGCTGTGCCTGACCTGGTTGAGGAGGCTATGGCTGACCTGGCAAAGGTTACCGGCCGTGAGCACCATGTATTCGATTACTATGGCGCACCTGATGCAGAGCGCGTAGTTATCGCTATGGGTTCCCTGAACCAGACTCTGGTTGAGGCTGTTGATTACCTCAATGGCAAGGGCGAGAAGGTTGGTATGGTTGCAGTTCATCTGTTCCGTCCGTTCTCTGTAAAGCATTTCCTGAATGCTATTCCTTCCACTGTTACCAAGATTGCCGTTATGGATCGCACCAAGGAGCCAGGTGCCCTGGGCGAGCCTCTGTATCAGGATGTCCGCACTGCTTTCTATGGCACTGACAGAAATCCTATCATCGTTGGCGGCCGTTATGGCCTGGGCGGCAAGGATGTAAATCCTGACCAGGTACTGGGCATCTATGAGGAGCTGAAGAAAGACGTTCCTGCCAACGGCTTCACCATCGGTATTGATGATGACCTGAATGGCACTTCCCTGGCCCTGTATCCTGAGGATGTTGACCTGACTCCTGCCGGCACCACTGCCTGCAAGTTCTGGGGCCTGGGCTCTGACGGTACTGTTGGCGCCAACAAGTCCGCTATCAAGATCATCGGCGACAAGACCAAGCTCTATGCTCAGGCTTATTTCGCTTATGACTCCAAGAAGTCCGGCGGTATCACCATGTCCCATCTGAGATTTGGCGAGACTCCGATTGCTTCTCCATATCTGATTAACAATGCAAACTTCATTTCCTGCTCCCAGCAGTCCTATGTTGACAAGTATGACCTGCTGGCAGGCTTGAAGAAGAATGGCACTTTCCTGCTGAACACCATCTGGACTGATGCAGAGCTGAACGAGCATCTGCCTGCTTCCATGAAGCGTTACATAGCCAGGAACAACATCAAGTTCTACACTGTAAACGCTGTCAAGATTGCCCAGGAGCTGGGCCTCGGCGGCCGCTTCAACATGGTAATGCAGTCCGCATTCTTCAAGCTGGCTGACATTATTCCTATTGATACTGCTGTTCAGTACCTGAAGGATGCCGTAGTTACTTCCTATGGCAAGAAGGGCCAGAACATCGTTGATATGAACCACGGTGCCATCGATGCAGGTATCAATGCCCTGCATCAGGTAGAGGTTCCTGCTGATTGGGCAAATGCTGAGGATGCCGCTGAGGCAGCTGCAGCTGACCTGCCTGATTACATCAAGAACATCCAGAACCCTATCAACCGTCAGGAGGGCAACAAGCTGTCCGTCAAGGCTCTGGAGTCCCTGGCTGATGGTACATTCCCTAGCGGTGCATCCGCTTATGAGAAGCGCGGCATCGCCATCAACGTACCTGAGTGGGATGTTACCAAGTGTATTCAGTGTAACCAGTGCGCATTTGTCTGCCCTCATGCAGCTATCCGCCCTGTTCTCACTACTGATGCTGAGAAGGACGCAGCTCCTGCAGCCTTCGCTTCCAAGCCTGCTATTGGTGCAAAGGGCCTGAACTTCACCATGGCTGTATCCGTTCTGGATTGCTCCGGCTGCGGCAACTGCGCTAATGTTTGCCCTGCCAAGGAGAAGGCTCTGGTTATGAAGCCTATCGCTACCCAGGAGACTCAGCAGGCTGTATTTGACTACGGCGTAGACCCTAAGAAGGTTGCTCCGAAGGCAAACCCTGTGAAGAAGGACACTGTAAAGGGTTCCCAGTTCGAGCAGCCTCTGCTTGAGTTCTCCGGCGCCTGCGCAGGCTGCGGCGAGACTCCGTATGCAAAGCTCATCACCCAGCTCTTTGGCGACCGCATGATGATTGCCAACGCTACCGGCTGCTCCTCCATCTGGGGTGCCAGCGCTCCGGCAATGCCTTATACCAAGAATGCACAGGGCCATGGCCCTGCCTGGGCTAACTCCCTGTTCGAGGACAATGCCGAGTTCGGCCTTGGCATGTTCCTGGGCGTAAAGGCTGTCCGCAATGCCCTGACTGCTGATGTAAAGGCTGCTTTGGATGCCGGCAAGGGCTCCGCTGCATTGCAGGAAGCTCTCAAGGAGTGGTACGACAACAAGGATGCAGGCGAGGGTTCCCGTCAGCGTGCTGATGCTGTTGCCGAGCTTCTGGCAAACGAGAAGGACGGCGATGAGCTGCTGAACAAGATTGCCGAGAACAGCGACTTCCTGGTTAAGCGTTCCCAGTGGATCTTCGGCGGCGACGGCTGGGCTTATGATATCGGCTACGGCGGCGTAGACCATGTACTTGCTTCCGGCGAGGATGTAAACGTATTCGTATTCGATACCGAGGTATACTCCAACACCGGCGGTCAGGCTTCCAAGGCTACTCCTACTGCCGCTATTGCTCAGTTTGCTGCAACCGGCAAGAAGACCAAGAAGAAGGATCTGGGCATGATGGCTATGACCTACGGTTATGTATATGTAGCTCAGATTGATATGGGTGCTGACAAGAATCAGGCTCTCAAGGCTATTGCCGAGGCTGAGGCTTATCCGGGACCATCCCTCATCATCGCGTATGCTCCATGTATCAACCACGGCATCCGCATCGGCATGGGCAAGAGCCAGGAGGAGGCCAAGAGGGCTGTTGAGTGCGGCTACTGGGCTAACTTCCGTTACAACCCTGCTCTGGTTGGCGGCGAGAAGCCTGCCTTCACCCTGGATTCCAAGGAGCCTGACTGGGATAAGTTCGAGGACTTCCTGCTGGGCGAGGTTCGTTATTCCTCCCTCAAGCGCAGCTTCCCTGAGGCAGCTGAGGCTCTCTTTGAGAAGACCAAGAAGGATGCCCAGAACCGTCTGGCAGGCTACAAGAAGCTGGCTGGCAAGTAAGAATCCTTACGCTGGCGGCAAGCATGGCAGGAGCTTTTGCAACTGCTGTAATTGCAAAATGCTTTCTTTGACAGGCTGAATAAAAAATAAAATTGAGGTCGGGATGTATGTCCCGGCCTCTTTTGGTGTGTGGAAATATAGCCTGCCGTGCGAAATAGGGCTATCTGTCATTTTTTGTGGGAAAAATTGTCAATGTACATGTAAATGTGCTAGAATTAATTAGTTATGAAGAATTTTGGGAGGATGATATAAATGGCAGTGCTGGAGATTGTGAAAGCAGGAGATCCCGTTTTAAAGCAGATTGCGGCTCCGATTGAAAAGGTGGATAGCAAGCTGAGAAAGCTTATGGATAGCATGGCGGAAACCATGTACAAGGCTGACGGGGTGGGGCTGGCGGCTCCCCAGATTGGCCAGTCCATCCGCTGCGTGGTGATAGATGTGCAGGATGAGCATGGGCTTTTGGAGCTTGTTAATCCTGTGATTACGGCACGGGAGGGCTGTGCCACCGACTCGGAGGGCTGCCTCAGCGTGCCAAATGTCTTCGGTGATGTGGAGCGTGCCGCCAAGGTGACGGTGGAGTACACCAACCGCTGGAACAAGCGGAAGAAGCTGACGGCTGACGGGCTTCTGGCACGCTGCATCCAGCATGAGCTGGATCACTTGCAGGGAGTGCTGTTCATTGATGTGGCAAGGAGCATCAGGCAGGGGGACAAAAAGCAGCAGTAAGCAGCCATGAGCAGCTATGGGAAGTTGTGTGCAGCTATTAGCAGCCATGCGCAGTCCCCAAGGGGCAATATAAGGAGATAAAATACAATATGGATAGATTGAAAACGATTTTCATGGGTACGCCGGATTTTGCCGTACCCTGCCTGCGTGTCTTGCAGGAAAAGACAGATATTATGGCGGTGATTACCCAGCCGGACCGGCCAAAGGGCAGGGGGCATAACCTTCAGGCCTCTCCTGTGAAGCAGGCGGCTCTTGAGTACGGTTTGCCGGTATTGCAGCCGGAAAAAATCAAGACAGAGGAATTTACGGCAAGGCTGGAGGAAATGCAGCCTGACCTCATCGTAGTAGTGGCTTTCGGGCAGATTCTGTCCCAGCGGATTCTGGATATCCCAAGGCTGGGCTGCGTCAATGTCCACGCCTCCCTGCTGCCAAGGTACAGGGGAGCGGCACCGATTCACTGGTCCATCATCAACGGCGAGGAGGAGACCGGTGTTACCACCATGCTGATGGATGCAGGGCTGGACACCGGCGATATGCTGCTGAAGGATAAGGTAGCCATCACCCCTGACATGACCACGGAGGAGCTTCATGACAAGCTGATGGACATGGGGGGCAGGCTTCTGTCTGACACTATAGACGGTTTGGCGGCAGGCACTATTGTGCCGGAGAAGCAGGATGACAGCCTGTCCAACTATGCCGGGATGCTGAACAAGGAAACAGGGCACATTGACTGGACGAAGACGGCAACAGAGATCCACAACCTGATTCGCGGGCTCAATTCCTGGCCTGTGGCATGGGGCATGCTGGAGGGCAAAAACTATAAATTCTGGCGTACCCGTGCAGCGGAGGGGGATTGCAGCCAGCCACCGGGAACGGTGACGGAGCTGGGCAAAAACAGCTTCAAAGTAGCCACCGGCAAGGGGCTGCTGGAGGTGCTGGAATTGCAGCCACCAAGCAGGAAGCGCATGAGCGCCGGGGATTTTGTCCGGGGCCATGGTGTGGAAATCGGAGCAGTTTTCTCATAAAAAGCTTGGGTAAAAATTATGAATTGCGTTACACAAAATAAGGCGCCCCATAAGAGCAACAAGAAAAGGCTTTTTATCAGCCTGATGGGCGGCAGCTTTGCCGTGGTGGCCCTCGCTTTCCTCATCATGTGGAAGGTTGCTTATCCGGGGCTTTGGGAAATAAATGAATATCTGCCATTGTGCTTTGGCCTGGTGCTGGGGGTAGTGGCAGGGCTTTTGGCGCTGGGCAATTTCAGCATGCTGGCAGGTGTGCTGGGCTGGCCTGTGCCAAAATGCTTCAGCCGCCAGACTTATGCCCTGATGAATATGCTGTTTTATGTGGCGGTAGGTGCCGGGAAGCTGCTGGGCATTGACAGGCGGCGGATTGAGGGCTCCTTTGTGGCGGTGAGCAACCAGATAGTAAAGCATCGCCATCTGAAGGTGCCTCCTGACAGGCTGCTGGTGGTGACGCCCCATTGCTTGCAGCTGGCAGACTGCCCCCACAAGATTACCCGGGACCCGCATAACTGCAAGCGCTGTGGCAGGTGCGACATCGGTGCCCTGGTGACTATGGCAGAGGAAATGGGCTTTCATTTCTTCGTGGTGACAGGGGGCACCCTGGCCCGGCAGACAGTTATGAAAATCCGCCCCCAGGCGGTAGTGGCTATTGCCTGTGAGCGTGACCTGGCCAGCGGCATACAGGATGTATACCCGATTCCCTCCGTGGGAGTCCTGAACCTGCGTCCCAACGGTCCCTGCTACAACACCCACGTGGACTTAAAGGAGTTTCGTCAGGCCATCGAAGAAATTATAAGGAGAAAATAACCTAATGGATAAAGCAAGGGAAGCCGCATTAAAAATCCTTCATGCCGTGCATCAGCAGGGTGCCTACGCCAACGTGGCACTGGCAAAGGAGCTGAGGCAGGGAGGCCTGTCAGACATGGACAGGCGGTTCGTGACGGAGCTGGTCTATGGCACCGTCAAGGCAGGGGAAACCCTGGACTGGATTATCAAAAAGTACCTTTCCCGTCCCTGGAAAAAGGTCAATCCTGTAGTGCAGGACATATTGCGGCTGGGCACCTATCAGCTGCGCTACATGGACAAAATCCCTGCCTCTGCCGCCTGCAATGAGTCGGTGGAGCTGACCAAGAAATTTGCCAATAAGGGAGCGGCAGGCTTTGTCAACGGCATCCTGCGCTCCATGGCCAGGGAGCCGGAAAAGGGAGCTTTCCCCTCCGGCAAGGGCAATGCCACGGTGCAGCTGGCACTGAGGGAGCAGCATCCCGAGTGGCTGGTGCGCCGCTGGATCAAGGAGTTTGGCTACGATGAGGCGGAGCAGCTGTGCCGGTTCAACAACCAGCAGGCACCTCTGTCCGTGCGCACCAATACATTAAAGACAAGCCCATCAGAACTTCGCTTGCAGCTGGTAGCGGCAGGCGTGGAGGTGCAGCCTTCCCAGCTGGTGGATGAGGGATTTATTTTGGAGGAACATGGCGCATTGGACAGCCTGTCCGCCTTGCAGGAGGGCTACTGCCAGGTGCAGGATGAAAGCTCCATGCTGGTGGCTCATGTGCTGTCACCGGAGCCGGGGGAGCTGGTGCTGGATGTGTGCAGTGCCCCGGGAGGCAAGACCACCCATATTGCCGCCCTGATGGAAAACAGGGGGCGGATTGTGGCATGTGACATCTACGATCACAAATTGCAGCGGGTGATGGAAAACGCCCATCGCCTTGGCATCCAGATTATTGAGCCACGGCTGCAGGATGCCAGGACCATCGGCAGGGATTTTGCCGGACAGGCTGACAGGGTGCTGGTGGATGCCCCTTGCTCAGGCCTTGGGGTGCTTAGACGCAAGCCGGATTCCCGCTGGCGCAAGACGCCGGAGCTTATCCGGGAGCTTCCTGCATTGCAGCTGGCTATACTGGAAAGTGCTGCCGAGGCGGTAAAGCCGGGGGGCATACTGGTGTACAGTACCTGTACCATTGCCCATGAGGAAAATCAGGATGTAGTCAGCAGCTTCTTGCAGGCTCATCAGGAATTTGTGCTGGAAAATGCCGGGGAAAGGCTGCCGGTGCCGAGACGTGAGGCAATGGTGCAGCTTTATCCCCAGCGTGACGGCACCGACGGATTTTTTATTGCCTGCATGAGGAAAAAATAGATTTGATGGAACGTTTCTTGCCTGCATGGGGAGAAGACAGGCTTTATGGGAAATTTATTGCCTGCATGAGGAGAAGACAGGCTTTATGGGAAATTTATTGCCTGCATGAGGAGAAGATAGATTTTATGGAAAACATTTTTGGCAGGACGCTGCCGGAGCTGACGGAGCTGGCAGTATCTTTGGGGATGCCCAAATTCCGTGGCAAGCAGCTGGCGGAATGGCTGTATAAAAAAAGCGTGACGGATTTTGCAGCGATGCAGAACCTTCCCAAGGATTTTCGGAGCAAGCTGGCGGCAGGCTATGTGATTGACCGGGCGGCGCGGGTGGACAGGCTGGACTCCGCTGATGGCAGGACCAGCAAGTTCCTTTTGAGCTTTTCCGACGGGGCAGGGGTGGAAACGGTGCTGATGCGCCAGCCTTATGGCAACAGCATCTGCGTATCTTCCCAGGTGGGCTGCAGCATGGGCTGCCGCTTCTGCGCCTCCACCCTTCACGGCATGGTGCGGAACCTCACCGCCGGGGAAATGCTGGCTCAGACCTTCTACATCAACGACCTTTTGCAGGCGGAAGGGCAGAAGGTGGACACCATCGTCATCATGGGCTCCGGGGAGCCTCTGACCAACTACGATAACGTGCTGGGCTACATCCGCCTCCTGCATGAGGACTACTGCCTGGGCATGAGCTACAGGAGCATTACCCTGTCCACCTCCGGCATTGTGCCCCATATCTACCGGCTGGCGGAGGAAGGGCTGCCCATCAACCTTTCCATTTCCCTTCATGCACCGGAGCAGGAGCTGCGCTCGGAGCTGATGCCCATCAATAAAAAATATCCTCTGGCTGACGTGATAAAGGCAGGCAGGGAGTATGGCGAGAAGACTCACCGCCGGGTGACCTACGAGTACATCCTCATTGATGGGGTAAATGACAATCTGCAGCAGGCAAAGGAGCTGGCATCCCTCCTGCGGGGGCAGCTGGCCAGCGTGAACCTCATCCCCATTAACCCGGTGGCGGAGCGGAACTGGAACCGCCCTTCCCTGGCGAGGATTGAGTTCTTTGAGAAATACCTGGCAGACCATCACATTGCCGTCACCGTGCGCCGGGAGATGGGCAACGACATCCAGGCGGCCTGCGGCCAGCTGAGGAATAAGCACATTAAGTAAAGCTGGCATCTGCACATGGAATATGACATATATACATGTGAAATATAATATACATGGGCAATGGGCTATTTACTAAAATGGCCTGTAGATGTAAAATTAAAGGATAAAGAATTTTAATTTATCCTTCTGGATATTGGGCAGAGGATTTTCAAAGGAGGTTTGGTCTTTATGTCAATGGGCAAACTGGAATCCTTTTTAGAAAAGCATATAGAGGGCTTCTTCAACCGCAAGCTGGGCAGCTCCGTGGAGCAGTCGGAGATTATGAAGCAGCTGGAGAGGGAGCTTTTGCACCGCCGGAAGAAGGGCAGGACGGAGACCGTGGTGCCCAACAGCTTTTATATCGAGCTGACGGAGGAGGACTATCAGAGGCTGTGCGTCCGCCGTTTTCTGGATGATTTGTATATCCAGGCGGAAAAGCTGGTCATTCAGAATGACTGCTTCATGGACGAGGAGCTTTCCATCACGGTGAACAGCAACAGCACCCTGGCACGGGGGACCTGCGTGGTGGCAGCCCAGTTTACCAGCGATGAGCCGGAGGAAGCAAGGCTCAGCCAGGTGGAGTGCAACACCATTATCCTGGACAAGTCTGAGTTCAATCCGCCCCTGAACCTGCCGACTGAGTACAAGACCGTGAGCCTTCTGGCAGTGGAGGGGCCTGATATAGACTCATATCTGGAATTTGGTGAAAAGCAGATTTACATCGGCCGCAGGGTAAACAATGATTTTATTCTGACGGATACCAATGCATCCAGGCTCCACGCCTACATCAGCTATGAGCGGCACCGCCATATCCTCTATGATGCGGAAAGCCTGAACGGCACCTTTGTCAACGGGCGGCGGGTGGTTTCCCCCCAGCTTCTGAGGCCTGGTGATGAGATCACCATAGGCGGGACGGTGCTTTTGTACGAGGTTATCTGAGAAGCTATGGAGACAGGTTTTTGTTTAGATGAGAGGCTGTGACCCCGGAGGTCATGGCTATATGAGGTGAGAGATAGATGCAGGTAACGGCTGTGGTTATAAAGGCACTGAGCGTGGTACTGCAATACGGGATGCTGTTTTTCCTGCTGTTTTTTGTGTACAGGGCAGCCCGGCTGATGACGGCAGCTGCCAGGCCGGTGGTGGAGGATATTTACGCGGAAACGGAGATTACGGCAGCTGAGGCGGTGCTGACAGTGCTGGAGGCGGCGGATGAGTCCATGATAGGACGGCGTTTCGCCTTCGGGGACAGCATTTCCATCGGGCGGGGCGATGCCAATGACATAGTCATCAATGACGGCTATGTTTCACATAGACATGCAAGGGTAGAGCTCTGGAACAATTTGTATGTGATAGAAGATTTGGGAAGCGTTAATAAAACCTATGTCAATGGTCAGGAAATTGCCGGGCGGCAGTATTTGCAGTCAGGGGATATTATCAGCATAGGAACGGTAACCTTCCAGTTTGGGCGGTGATAGTGTTGATAAGATTTTTTCAGATGTCAGATATTGGCCTGCAGCGCAGCCTGAATGAGGACAGCCTTTTGTGCAGGCCGCCTCACGATTTCGTGGTGGCTGACGGCATGGGAGGCCATGTGGCAGGCGAGGTGGCAAGCCATATCTTCACGGGCATGATGAACCAGCTGCTGTCAGAGCATGAGGGCAGCCTGGATCAGGACGGGCTACGGGGCATGGTCATCCGGGGCAACCGCGCCATCCTGGCCAGCATCCAGCGGCACCCGGAACGCCGGGGCATGGGAACTACTGCCACCTGCCTCCATCTTGAGCAGGGCAAGGCGGTATGGGCTCATGTAGGTGACAGCCGACTTTATCTGGTGCGGCAGGGTTCCATGCGGCAGATTACCAGGGACCATACCTATGTGAACGATTTGATTGACAGCGGCAGCATCACCCCCCTGGAGGCGGAGTCCCATCCCAAGCGGAACATGCTGATGCGTGCCGTAGGGGTGGATGAATACGTGCAGGTGGATACCGGCGAGTTTGGCTTGCAGCATGGCGATATCCTGCTCCTTTGCTCCGACGGCCTCACCAACATGGTGACGGAGGATGCCATCAGGACGGTGCTGGAGGCGGAGAGCTGTGCCAATCCGGCGGCTTCCCTGGTGGATTGCGCCAAGGCAGGGGGAGGCATTGACAATATTTCTGTTATCGTGGTGAGATATTATGCGGAATAAAAGCCTGATTTTGCTGGGGGCGGATGCCGGTATCCTGCTGTGCGGACTAGCTATCCTGCTGCTGAGGCAGTATCCGGCAGCGGACTACAGCGTGCTGCCCTGGGCCCTGGGTGCCATAGGGGCTGCCTTCGGGGTGCAATGCTTCCTCATCAAGGGAAAATATACGGATGATGTGTGGCTGTTGCCCATTGTGATGTTTTTTGCCAGCATCGGCGTGGTGATGCTGGGCAGGCTGAAGCCCGTCCTGTGCATCCCCCAGCTGAGGTGGCTGATTATCGGGCTGGTGGTGCTTTTGGCAGTGCTGCAGTTTTCCCGGAAAATCAGGGAGCTGATGCAGTACCAGTACATCCTGGGAATTCTTACCCTGCTGGTGCTGTGCCTCTCCCTGCTGTTCGGCACGGAGATTGGCGGCAGCAAGAACTGGCTGGTGCTGGGACCCTTTCAGGTGCAGCCCTCGGAGTTCGGCAGGATTCTGCTGGTGCTGTTCCTGGCGGCGTACCTTTCGGATCACAAGGATATTCTCCGGGAGTCCGGCAGGAGGTTTTTCCTGTTGCGGCTGCCGCCCCTTAGGTTTATTGCGCCTCTTTTGTGCATCTGGGGCATGGCGATTCTGATGTTCGTGGTGCAGCGTGACCTGGGCTCCGCCCTGCTGTTTTTCTGCCTGGCGGTGTTCATGACCTACATGGCTACAGGCAGCAAATCCTATGTGTTTATCGCCCTGGCGTTTTTCTGCCTGGGGGCTTTTATCAGCTATCAGCTTTTTGGCCATGTGAGGGTGCGCTTTGACATCTGGCTGGATCCCTGGGCTGACCCTGCCGGCCAGGCTTATCAGGTGGTGCAGTCCCTGTTTGCTTTTGCAGCAGGCGGAACCTGGGGCACGGGGCTGGCTCACGGCCATCCGGGGCTGATTCCCGAGGTGCATACGGATTTTATTTTTTCCGCTATCGGTGAGGAGCTGGGGCTCATTGGCTGTACTGCCATCATGCTGGCCTACACCCTGTTTTTTTACAGGGGCATCAGCATCGCCCTGGCCTGCCGCCGGGAGCTTTACATGCTGATTGCCGCAGGCATTTCCGTCAGCTTTTATCTGCAGGCGTTTATTATTATTGCAGGCGTAACCAAGTTCCTGCCATTGACAGGCATTACCCTGCCGTTTATCAGCTATGGCGGCAGTTCCATGGTTTCCGGCTTCATCATGCTGGGGATTTTGCTGTCCATGGCAAAAAAGGAGTAGCTGATGGGAGATAAGATAACGAAAAAGCAGATTCTGCATTGCAGCATGTTTTTGCTGGGCTGCTTTGGAATTTTGTTTTGCTATCTGGTTTATATACAGGTGTTTCAGGCGGATGAGCTGAATGCCAATCCCCTGAACCGCCGCAGTGCTTCCCTGGACATAACCAGGGGGGCAATCCTGGACTGCCGGGGTGAGCAGCTGGCATACAGCACTGCTCCCGGTGACCGCCAGTATCCCTACGGGGCTGTCATGGCTCCGGTGACAGGCTATGTGGGGGAGTCATTGGGCAGTTCAGGCCTTGAGAACCTTTTGGGAGATGAGCTGTCGGGCCAGTCCAGGCAGCTGAGAAACCTGGGCCCTGCCGGTCAGCTGCTTCAGTCTGACCGGGGCAACGATATCAGGCTGACGGTGGATGCCGGGGTGCAGCAGGCGGCTTATGATGCCCTGGAGGGCAGCCGTGGTGCCGCGGTAATGCTGGATGCGGCCACCGGGGGCGTCATCGCCATGGTGAGCACTCCCTCTGTAGACCCTGCCAGCGTGGAGAAAAGGTGGACTGAGCTGTCCCAGCGGGAGGACAGCCCTCTCTTGAACCGGGCTGCCAATGGCCTTTATCCGCCGGGCTCCACCATCAAGGTGCTGATTGCGGATGCCGCCCTGGATGAAAAGGTGACGGACCTCAATGAAAACTTTGAATGTAGCGGCAGGCTGCAGATCGGGGATACCTACATCGGGGAAAGCCACGGGGCGGTGCACGGCAGGGTAAACCTCAAGGAAGCCCTGACCCATTCCTGCAACTATACCTTTGGCACCCTTGCCATGCGCATGCAGGGCAGCGGCCTGGAGGACGCCTTTAAACGGTTCGGCTTTGCCGATACCTTCACCGGGGAGATTCAGGAAAGCAGGTGCCATCTGCCAAAGTTTGGTGAGCTGGGAGATGGCGATACGGCCCAGACAGGCATCGGCCAGGGGGAGCTTCTGGTGACGCCCCTCAGGATGGCCATGCTGGCCAGTGCTTACGCCAACGGCGGTCAAATGATGGTTCCCTATCTGGTGGATGAGGTGATTTCCCCCCAGGGGCTGGTCATCAGGAAGGCCTCCCCTGCCAAGTGGCGTGATGCCACCACTGAGCAGCGTGCCGCCCTCATCAGCAGCTTTATGGAGAACGTGGTGGAGAACGGCACCGGCGGCGCAGCGGCAGTATCCGGCATCCGGGTGACCGGCAAGACCGGCACGGCGGAGAACAGCTCCGGCGCCGAGCATGGCTGGTTCATGGGAACTGCACAGGTGCAGGGGCGCAATGTGGCCTTTGCCGTCATCGTGGAGAACAGCGGCAGCGGTGCCGTGGCGGCGGCAGTGGCCAGGCGGCTTATCCTGGCCCTGAATGGCAGATGATTGATGATAAATGATTGATGATAAATGATTGATGATACCGGTTTGATACCGTGATATAGATTTGGTTATTCATATAAATTTGGCTATTTTGGATTGTGATAGATTTTGTTTGTAGGGGGTTATGTCTAATGATACAGCGGGTTTTAGCCAGGCGCTATGAGCTGCAGGAACTGATTGGCGGCGGTGGTATGGCTGATGTGTACAAGGCACATGACAAGCTGCTGGACAGGGCTGTGGCTGTAAAGATTTTACATCAGCAATATGCCAATGATGCAGAATTTGTGGAGAAATTCCGTAGGGAAGCTACCGGCGCAGCCAAGCTTGCCCATCCTAATATTGTCAATATCTACGATGTAGGGGAGGAAGACGGCAGCCAATACATCGTCATGGAATATGTATCAGGGCCTACCCTGAAGGAGGTCATCCAGCAGAAAGGGCAGCTGGAGCCTTTTGAGGCGGTGCGCATTGCCAGGGAAATTGCCAGCGCGCTGGAATCAGCCCACCGCAACAATCTGGTGCACTGTGACATCAAGCCTCACAATATCCTCGTGATGCCGGACGGCCACGTGAAGGTGACGGATTTCGGTATCGCCAGGGCGGTGTCCGCTTCTACCATGACCTACAGCGGCAGCGTCATGGGCTCCGTCCATTATTTTTCACCGGAGCAGGCCAAGGGCACGGCCATTACCACCAAATCCGATGTGTACTCCCTGGGGGTAGTGCTGTACGAGATGCTTACAGGCCGGCTGCCTTATGACGGGGAGACGCCTATCAGCATTGCCTTGAAGCATTTGCAGGAGGAGCCGGTGCCGGTACGCCAGCTGCAGCCATCCATTCCTCCTGTCCTGGAAGCAATTGTCCAGAAGGCCATGTCCAAGGATCCTCTTACCCGTCCTAGCAGCACGGAGCTGTATGATGATTTGAACCAGGCCAAGGGCATGCTGGCAGAGAGAAATGCCGGGGAGGGGGCAGCTGCCCAGGACCCTTTTGCCACCCGTGTCATTCCGCGGATTACCCCGGAGATGATGGCAAATCAGCCTGAGGCTGCCCCGCAGCCACGGCAGAAAAGGGAATATTACCAGCCGGAGATGCCTTATGTGGAGGAAAAGGAGACTTCTATTTTCAAGTCCAAGAAGTTTATTGCCGTGCTGGTGGGCATATTGATGATGGGATTTTTTGTGGGTTCCTTCCTGTCCTTTGGCAAGTTCTGGAGCTCGGCGGAGGTGGATGTGCCTGACGTGGTAGGCAAATCCTCCGTGGTGGCGCAACAGATGCTGGAGGACAAGAACCTGCGTGTCAAGCTGGTGGAGTCAAATGATGATTCGGTACCGGCAGGGCAGGTTATTTCCCAGTACCCGGAGGCCGGGGCAAGGGTAAAGGAGCAGCGGCTGGTAACCATCACCATCAGCAAGGGCGGCGAGGAGCTGACCATGCCTGACCTCAAGAGCATGAGCCGCAGCAACGCGGAGGAAAAGCTGAAAAAGATGGGACTGAAGGTGGGGGCAGTCTTCGAAGAAAATGCCAAGGAGCCTGCCGGTACAGTCATCAATCAGGACCCTAGGAGCGGTTCCAAGATTACCAAGGGGCAGTCAGTGGATATAACTGTCAGCCTGGGTGAGAAGAAAAAGGATCTCACTGTGCAGAACTATGCCGGCCTCAGCGTGGAGAGCGCCAAGTCCAACCTGGAGGCCAACGGCCTGAGCCTGGGGGGCGTAACGGAGGAAGCCAGCAGCAAGCCGAAGGGCACTGTCATCGGCCAGAGCCCTGCCGCCGGTTCTACAGTAACCGAGGGGGGCAGTGTCAGCCTGGTGATTTCCTCGGGCAGGGCGGCAGAGCCGGAAAAGCAGCCTAGCGCACCGACAGAGTCCCCGGCCACTGCCAAGCAGAAGACAGATGCCAGCAAGCTGACTATCAAGCTGGAATGATGCGAGGATTTGATTGATGGCACAAGCACAAGTAATCAAAATGTATAACGGCTTTTACTACCTGCAGACGGGCAGGGAGGGGGATGAGCTCCTTTCCTGCCGCCTGCGGGGGCGCATCAAGCGGCACAAGGGGGCAGTGGTGCCCGGTGACTACGTGGAGTACGAGCTCCTGGAGGATGGCACCGGCGTGATTGAAAGCTGCCTGCCCCGGAAAAGCCTGCTGCTGCGGCCTGCCGTGGCGAACATAGACCAGGTGATTGTCACCTTTGCCGCTCGGCAGCCGGATTTGAATGAGCTGCTTTTGAACCGCTTTCTGGTGCTGGCCGAGTGGTCGGGCATCCCGGAAATCGTCATCTGCATCAACAAGTGCGATTTGCTGCCGGAGGCGGCACAGGAAAGTTTTTTGCAGGCGTATAGGGATGCTGGCTACAGGCTGCTTCTGGTGTCCGCCCATGAGAAACAGGGCATAGATGGCCTGAGGGCGCAGCTTTCCGGCAAGGTGACTGTCTTTGCCGGGCCCTCTGGAGTGGGCAAATCCTCCCTGCTGAATGCCATAGATGAAAGGCTGCAGCTTGCCACCGGCAAAATCAGCGACAAAATCAAGCGGGGCAAGCATACCACCAGGGCTGCCTGCCTGCTGCCCCTGGCCGGGGGCGGCACGGTGGTAGATACCCCGGGCTTCAGCGCGGCAGAGCTGGAGCAGCTGGACAAGGGGAAGCTGGCATGGTATTTTCCTGAGTTCCGCCAGTATATTGAAAAGTGCTACTACAATACCTGCACTCATAGCCATGAGCCTGACTGCGCCGTCAAGGAGGCAGTGGAGGCTGGCGGCATCTGCCGTGAGCGCTATGAGGCGTATCTGAATATTTTGCAGGCCATAAATGAAAGAAAGAAGGCGTACTGATATGATAAAAGTTTCTCCATCCATCCTCTCTGCGGATTTTGCTAATCTGGGGGCAGAGGTGAAGAAGGTTGTGGATGCCGGGGCAGAGTATGTGCATATTGATGTAATGGATGGTACTTTTGTGCCGGAGATTACTTTGGGAGCCGGGATTGTGAAGGCGATTCGCCCTGTTACTGATGCGGTGTTTGATGTGCACCTCATGGTGGAGCATCCTGATACCCAGATTGAGTCCTTCATCAAGGCTGGTGCGGATATTATCACCTTCCATGTGGAGGCGGCCAAGCATCCGCACCGGGTGATTCAGGCTATCCATGCCGCAGGCTGCAAGGCAGGTATTTCCCTGAACCCTGGCACTCCTGTGGCCATGGTGGAGGAGCTTTTGGCGGATGTGGACCTGGTGCTGGTAATGTCTGTAAATCCTGGCTATGGCGGACAGAAGTTCATTCCGGCTTCCCTTAGCAAGCTGCGCAGGCTCCGGGCTGCCCTGGATGCCTGCGGCTCTCAGGCGGAGCTGGAGGTTGATGGCGGCGTGACTGAGGCCAATGCCCAGGAAATCATTGAGGCAGGGGCTACCGTGCTGGTGGCAGGCTCCGCCGTGTACAAGAGCAAGGATATAAAGGCTACGATTAAGGCATTGCATGGAAGGAACTGAGATATGAAAAAAGCAGTAATATTATTATCAGGCGGGCTGGATTCAACCACCTGCATGGCAGTAGCCAAAGAACAGGGCTACGAGCTGTATCCCATCAGCTTCAACTATCATCAGCGCCACAGCATTGAGCTGGAAGGAGCCAAGAAAGTAGCTGATTTTTACAAAGTAAAAAAGCATTTAATCATAGAGACCAACATGGAGCAGATAGGCGGCTCCGCCCTGACGGATAGCCACATTCAGGTGCCGGATGGGGAGATAGTGCATGAGGACAACGACATTCCTGTCACCTATGTACCGGCCAGGAACCTGACATTCCTGAGCTATGCCCTGGGTTATGCAGAGGTCATCGGGGCAGACCACATCTTCATCGGCGTCAATGCCGTTGATTACTCCGGCTACCCTGACTGCCGCCCTGAGTTCATCCAGAAATTCCAGGCATTGGCAGACTATGCCACCAAGGCAGGGGCAGCTGACGGCAGGCATATCAGGATTGAAACGCCGTTGCAGGACTTGACCAAGAAGGAAATCGTGCAGCTTGCCAGCAGATTGGGTGCGCCGTTGCAGTTTACCCACAGCTGCTACAAGGGCGGCACAAAGGCTTGCGGCGTCTGCGACAGCTGCAAGCTGCGCCTGAAGGGCTTCGCCGAAGCAGGCGTAAAAGATCCTGTAGAGTATGAAACTATGTCGAATTAACAAAATATACATAGAGTATATAACGTATGAGTATACCACAGTATCTGACAAATATGTTCTATAACATATCGTAGTGGCGGTTATAATTCGATATACGTCATAATATGCCGGGGATGACATGATATGTACCCCAGGAAAACCTTGAGTGCAGCCTCGCTTCTTAGCGAGTGCGAGCGTAAGCGATGCAGGAGCTTAGAAGCGTGAGGCTGTGCTAAGAGCGCGAGCGTGTTTTCATGGGTACTGTCATGTCATATTAAAGGCATATTACGTCGTATAAAGCACAATTTAGGAGGGGTAGGATGAAGGATGTTCAGAGCAGCATAGACCAGCGCGGCATTTCCATACAGAGGGTAGGCATCAAGGAAGCCTGCCTGCCATTTCTCATCAAGACAAAGGACGGAGGCTACCAGCAGGCAGTGGCAAGGGCATGCTTCACGGTGGCACTGCCCATGGAATACAAGGGCACCCACATGAGCCGCTTCCTGGAGATACTCAATCCATGGTCCAAAAAGCCTGTGGCGGAGCCGGAGCTGGCAGAAATCCTGCAGGAAGCCCTGGACAAATTGCAGGCAGAGTCCGCCTCCATCCGCATCGACTTCAAGTATTTCGTGGACAGGACAGCCCCTGTCAGCGGCAGGCAATCCGTGCTGGACGTGGACTGCTTCTTTGCCGGTGACATGGAGCAGGGGGGCGGCCTGCGCTTCACATTGGGCGTAAAGCTGCCGTATACATCCCTGTGCCCATGCAGCAAGGAGATTTCCCGGTACGGGGCCCACAACCAGCGGGGCATCATGGATGTGCAGGTCAGGTTCCATCCTCAGAATGAGTGCATTCTCATCGAGGATTTGGTGGAGCTGATGGAAAAGCAGGCATCCTGCCAGATTTATCCCCTGCTGAAGCGGGAGGACGAGAAATTTGTCACGGAAACAGCCTACGAAAACCCAAAATTTGTGGAGGACATCATCCGGGACGGGGTGCTGGCACTGAGAGGGCTTACGGGAATCCAGTGGTTTTCCATAGAGTGCGAGAACTTTGAATCCATCCACAACCACAGTGCCTACGCGGCTCACGAAGAAGTTGTATCATGATGCCTTGGGGCAGCATAGCGAGAGCATACTAAGAAATAACAGGTGAATGAGTTTTGAAAAGACTGATTGTAAATGCCGATGATTTCGGCCTCCATAGTGAAGTAAATAAGGCGGTCATCCGGGGCTATCAAAAGGGCTGCATACGCAGTACATCCCTGATGCCTACAGGGGCGGCTGTGGAGGAAGCCAGCCAGCTGGCGAGGGAAAATCCCTGGCTGGGCATTGGCATCCACCTGACGCTGGTGGCAGAAAATCCCCTGCTGCCCCGGGACAAGGTTTCCACCCTGCTGGCAGAAGACGGCAAATTCCATGCCGACCACATGGTATTCATCAAGAACTACCTGCTGGGCAATATCGACAAGGGGCAGCTCTACGCAGAGTGCGAAGCCCAGATAGCCAGGGCTATGTCACTGGGGCTGAACATCACCCACCTTGACAGCCATCAGCACCTGCATACCCTGCCGGGCATTACAGAAATCTGCCTGGAGCTGATGAAAAAATACGGCATCCGCCGCATGCGCTATCCGGGAGAGGCGTTTCTCTTTGAGGGCGGCTATCCGTCTGGGATGTTCCGCCGGGTGGCAAAATGCGGCCTGACAGCCTGCGCCATGCTGGCCCGCAGGCAGGCAAAAGACTATCACATAGCCATGCCTGACAGCTTCTTTGGCATGCTGGCAGGTGGGCACATGGAAGAAGAATACTTTATGAATATCCTGGAGGCACTGCCGGAGGGCACCTCCGAAATCATGGTTCATCCCGGTGCCGATGCCGGTGTGCTGGGCAGCATCTACGACTGGCAGTATCACTGGGAGGATGAGCTGGCCGCCGTAACCTCCAAGCAGGCCATGGCTTATATCAGGGAGCAGAATATTAGGCTTATATCCTTTAAGGAGTTAACCGATGAATAAAGTCTGTGTGCGGATTTTCCTTTTGACAATGTTTGTCCTTGTGATTTCCGGGGCAGTAATATACTTTACCGTGGATATAAACACCATCGCCAACCTGCACATGTTCCAGCCCTGGTCGGTGCTGCTGGCAATCCTTGCCATCGGCGTGGGGCTGGTGCTGGACGGTACCAGGCTCATGCACATGGTAAAGATTTCCGGGGAAAAAATCACCCTGAAGCAGTCGGTGCAGGTGGTCTTCGGCAATTATTTCCTGGCCATGCTGGGGCCCGGGGCGGCAGCCGGTGCCATTGCCCAGGTGATGTTTCTCCAGAAGGCGGGGGTGCCTGCCGGCAAGGCGGCTGTGCTGGCCATGGTGCGTACCATCGTATCCATCCTGTTCCTGGCATGCTGCCTGCCCTTCGTGTTTCTCCATGACGAGGGCATCCTGCCGGGAGTGTCCAACGATGTGATGGTCATGGTGGGGAGCATTGTGCTCCTGGCCCTGGGCATCTTGGTGTACGGCATCCGCAACAATGCCTTTGATTATGCGGCAGTGAGGATTTCCAAGCGGATTTCCTCCCATGTGATGCGCAAGCATTTTTTGCAGGTGTACCGGGATTGCAAGACAGGCATCCAGCTATTAGCCTCATCGCCCAAGTCCATGGTGCGGGTTTTCTTTGAATCAGGGCTGAGCCTGATTTTTATTTACATGGTAGTGCCCTGCCTGATGCTGGGGCTGGGGGCGGATGTGGATTGGCTGACGGTAATGGGGCGCATGATGTTCCTGAATATCCTGCTGTACTTTTCCCCGACGCCGGGAGGCTCCGGCATTGCAGAGGGTGGCTTCGTGCTGCTGTTTGCTGACAGCGTACCGGCAGGCACTGTGGGAGTGCTGGCAGTGGCGTGGCGGTTCATTGCTGAATACCTGCCCTTCTTTGTGGGGCTGTATTACTCCGTCACCGTGCTGGGCAGGGACATCCTGGCCAGGTCCATGAATACGGAGCATGATATATGAGCATCAATGGGCAGCCAGGAGCGTCAGGCTAAAAGCTGTCCGGCTATGACTGATATTGGCTTGCATATAGTGCAGGTTTCGTGATATGATATTTGACGTTGTATAGAGTGAATGAGTTAAAAAGCTGTTTTTGAGTTATTTTTTGTTTTAAGTTGTTTTTGGGGGCAGTGATTTTGAGAGGTAAGAGATTATTATCGGTTGTTGCTTGCAGCCTTAGTTTCTTGTTTTTTGCCGGAATAGGCAGTGCCGATGCCGCAACGGGCAGGCAGGCAGGCCAGCCTGAGGATGTCAGGGTATCAGGCCGTACAGTGGTAAATACGGACAGGCACAAATCCCTCCGGTCTGGCGATGTCATGGATAGGAACGAAGTGGCTGATGAGGGCGTTGAGGCTATGTCAGCTGCGGAAAAGCCTGAAAAGGCGCTTAGCCTGCAGGAACGCATCCAGCGGATTTTGCATCCGGAGGATTTCATGCCGCCCAAACCAGCGGTGGTGGCCATGAGCAATGATGACAACATGATTATGGGGGGCGCCGTGGCCACCCAGGAGCAGTGCGTCCGCTACCTCCTGAGGAACAATCCTTATCCCAAGCTGAACGTTTCCCCCCAGGAGCTGGTGGCATACTACTATGAGGAAGGCAGCCGCACAGGCATCCGCCCTGATATTGCCTTTGCCCAGGCCCTGAAGGAGACAGGCTATTTCAGGTATGGCGGCACGGTGGTGCCGGCGCAGAACAACTACTGCGGCCTGGGAACTACCAGCGCCACAGTGCGGGGGGCTTATTTTGCCACGCCGCGGCTGGGGGTAAAGGCCCATATCCAGCACCTTTTGGCATACGCCTCCACGGAAAAGCCTGATGACAATATCGTGGATCCGCGCTATGACCTGGTGCGCAATTCCTACGGGGAGAAAACCCTGACCAGATGGCAGGATTTGAATGGCCGCTGGGCAGTGCCGGGAGTAGGCTACGGCCAGAGCATATTAAATGACTATTACAAGGGAATTATTAATTCCTGATGCTGATAAATAAGTAATTAATGAATTAATTTAGAATTTGCGAGGTATAAGTAACAATGATTTCAACTAGCGGTGTAACACTGCAATTTGGCAAGCGCGTCCTCTTTAAGGACGTATCCATCAAGTTCACGCCGGGCAACTGCTATGGCGTTATCGGTGCCAACGGTGCCGGCAAGTCCACCTTCCTGAAGCTCCTGAGTGGCGATATTGAGCCAACCAAGGGCTCCATCGACATTACCCCGGGTGAGCGCATGTCCGTATTGAAGCAGGACCATTATGCCTATGACGAGTATGAGGTGCTGCGCACTGTCATCATGGGCAACCAGCACCTGGTGGACATTATGGACGAGAAGGATGCCATCTATGCCAAGCCTGATTTCAGCGATGAGGACGGCATCCGTGCCGGTGAGCTTGAGGCGGAGTTTGCGGAGCTGAACGGCTGGGATGCCGAGTCCGATGCAGCCAAGCTGCTGAACGGCCTGGGCATCGGCGAGGAATACCACTATCAGAAGATGTCCGAGCTGGACCCTGCCCTGAAGGTGCGCGTACTGCTGGCGCAGGCTCTCTTTGGCAATCCTGACATCCTGCTGCTGGACGAGCCTACCAACCATCTGGACCTGGCCTCCATCAACTGGCTGGAGGACTTTCTGGCTGGCTTTGAGAACACCGTTATCGTGGTTTCCCATGACCGCCATTTCCTGAATCAGGTCTGCACCCATATTGCGGATGTGGACTTTGGCAAAATCCAGCTCTATGTGGGCAACTACGACTTCTGGTATCATTCCAGCCAGCTGGCGTTGCAGCTGGCCAAGGACGCCAACAAGAAGAAAGAGGAAAAAATCAAGGAATTGCAGACCTTTATTGCCCGCTTTGCAGCCAATGCTTCCAAATCCAAGCAGGCTACTTCCAGAAAGAAGCTTTTGGACAAGATTACCCTGGAGGATATCAAGCCGTCTTCCCGCCGCTATCCGTATATTGCCTTTACCCCTGACCGGGAGGCTGGCGACCAGCTGCTTCTGGTGGAGGGCATTTCCAAGACCATTGACGGGGAAAAGGTGCTGAACAATGTTTCCTTTACGGTAAAGAAGGGCGAGAAGATTGCCTTTACCGGCCCGAACAGCGCAGGGAAGACTGCCCTGTTCCAGATTTTGATGGGTGAAATGGAGCCGGACGAGGGCTCCTTCAAGTGGGGCGTTACCACTACCCAGGCATATCTGCCAAACGACAATACCCAGTATTTTGAGGGCTGCGAGCTGAGCCTCACCGACTGGCTGCGCCAGTATTCCAAGGACCCGGATGAGTCCTTTGTCCGGGGCTTTTTGGGGCGCATGCTGTTCAGCGGCGAGGAAAGCCTGAAGAAAGCCTCCGTTATCTCCGGCGGCGAGAAGGTACGCTGCATGCTGTCCAAGATGATGCTCAGCGGCGCCAACGTGCTTTTGATGGACGAGCCTACCAACCATCTGGATTTGGAGTCCATTACGGCCCTGAATGACGGGCTGATTGCCTTCAAGGGAACCTTGCTGTTCGTTTCCCACGACCATCAGTTTGTGCAGACTATTGCCGACCGCATCATTGAGCTGACTCCTGAGGGAGTATTTGACAAGCTCACCAGCTACGATGACTTCCTGGCTGATGAGGAAGTGCAGGCAAGGCTGGCCAAGATGTACGGGGCAGAGTGAGCTTTTAGTATTCTATAGCAGTAAACATGAGTCGATGACGTATGCCATCGGCTCATTTCAATTCAGTATTTTTTAGAGGATAGATTATGGAGAATAAAATCACTTCATTCAATGAGCTGAGGGTGTCCGAAGGCATCTGCACCGTGCTGGCGCAGATGGGCATCAAGGAGCCTACCCCTGTGCAGGCAGAAGCAATTCCTGCCCTCAGGAACGGCAGGGACACCATAGTACAGGCCCAGACAGGCACAGGCAAGACACTGGCATTTTTGCTGCCCCTGTACGACAAGATAAAGGTGCAGGCGGACAACATCCAGACCCTGATTCTGACACCTACCCGGGAGCTGACCTTGCAGATTGCCAAGGTGGCAGCCCAGCTGGGCAAGGCGGAGGGCGTGCGTTCATTAGCCATATACGGTGGTCAGGACATAGAAAGGCAGAAGCAGAAGCTGGGCAGGGAGCCCCATGTGATTATCGGCACCCCCGGCAGGATTCTGGACCACATGCGGCGCAGAACCATCAATTTTGCCACCACCAACAGGATTGTGCTGGACGAGGCGGACGAGATGCTGCGCCGGGGCTTTTTGGAGGATGTGGAGCAGATTTTGTCCACCATGGCCAGGGACAGGCAGATCATGCTGTTTTCCGCCACCATGCCGGACAAAATCAAGGCACTGGCCCACCGCTACATGACGGATTTCCAGCATGTTATCATCAAGACGGAAAACATCACCCTGGACAATATCCAGCAGCGGATAGTGGATACGGTGGAGGACTCCAAGCTGGACAAGCTCTGCGAGCTGATTAATGAGCAGAATCCTTATCTGGCCATGGTCTTCTGCTCCACTAGAAGCCGTGTGTCCCAGGTGGCAATGGCTTTGGCAAGGCGGGGTTATCTGGCAGATGAGCTGCACGGGGAGCTGTCCCAGCTGCAGCGCACCAATGTGCTGAGGAAGTTCCGGGAGGCAAAGCTGCAGATTCTGGTGACTACGGATATTGCCGCCAGAGGACTGGACATCGAGGGCGTAACCCATGTGTTCAACTACGACATGCCAAGGGATACGGAAAGCTATATTCACCGTATCGGCCGCACCGGCAGGGCAGGCCAGCAGGGAGTGGCAATCACCTTTGTCAACGCCCGTCAGTATTCCCAGCTGCGGCGCATCGAGGCAGGCATCAAGAACCACATTCAGAAGGATGTGTCCGGCCGCAGCCTGGCTGCCCGGCTGAAAAGGGAAAAGCGTGAGCGTGAGCTGGCCGCCAAGCGTGCCGCTGCCGAAAAGGAGCAGGCCAAGAAGGCAAAGAGCCGCTACGCCAACCGCAAGGGTGCGGAGCACAAGGGGCGCAACAGCCGTTCACGCCGTATGCGGGACAGGGCGAAAAACGGCGTCCGGGGCAGAAGGTAAAAAGCCCATAGGGATTATCAGAAAGCATGAGTTAAGCATTGTGTAGTGCTGTTTTCAGCAGAAAGTGATATAAAAGATTTTCAGAAAGCATGAGTTAAGCATTGTGTAGCAGGCAGCAGCAATGAGGGCTGTACGGAGGTTTTAGTTGTGATTGAGCTTTTGGCACCGGCTGGCAGCCGGGAAGCATTAGTAGCGGCAGTGGAAAGCGGCGCGGATGCTGTCTATCTGGCAGGCAATATGTTTGGGGCCCGTGCCTATGCGGACAATTTTGATGAGGAGGGCATGAGGGAGGCCATCCGCTTTGCCCATCTCAGGGGTGTCCATGTGCATGTGACAGTGAACACCATCATGGACAGCCGGGAGCTGCCGGAGCTGAAGAAGTACCTGCGCTTCCTCTATGAGGCAGGGGCGGATGCGGTGCTGGTGCAGGACCTGGGGGCGGCACGGATTGTCCGGGAAACCGTGCCGGAGCTGCCCATGCATGTCAGCACCCAGATGACGGTGCACAACCTGGACGGCGTCAGGGCACTGGAGGCCCTGGGCTTTAGCAGGGTGGTGCTGTCCCGGGAGGTTACCCTTGAGGCAGTGCGCCACATCTGCGCCCATGCCAAGGCGGAGATAGAGGTATTCGTCCACGGGGCACTGTGCGTCTGCTACTCCGGCCAGTGCCTGATGAGCAGCATGATCGGCGGCCGTTCCGGCAACCGGGGCCGCTGTGCCCAGCCATGCCGCCTGCCTTATACCCTGGTGGATGAAAAGGACAATGACCTATTGGGGGACAGCGCAGGCAAATACCTGCTGAGCCCAAGGGATATGAATACTATCAACTTGCTGCCGGAGCTTTTGGCTGCCGGGGTTACCTCCCTGAAAATCGAGGGACGGATGAAGCGGCCTGAGTATGTGGCCGTGGCCGTAGGCTGTTACCGCCGGGCGGTGGACAGCTTCCTGTCAGGTGATTTTGCCGTGCCGGAGGAGGACAGCAGGGCCCTGGCGCAGATTTTCAACAGGGATTTCACCACCGCATATCTGGAAAAGAAGCAGGGGCGCAACATGATGAGCGACAAGCGTCCCAATAACCGGGGGCTGATGCTGGGCAGGGTGCAGGAGTACCATCCCCTGACGGAGGACAGCGGACTGGCGGTTCTCAGGCTGTCAGATGGTATCAGTGCAGGTGACCAGGTGGATTTCTGGGTAAAGGTAGGGGGCAGGGTGACTGCCACCGTGCAGGATATGCAGCTGGTAACAGGTATCAGAGGCAAAAGCCGCCTGAAAAATGCCAAGAAAAACATCAGCAAAGACGATAGAAAAAAGCAGGACAGGAATCAGGCGAAGAACCTGGCAAAAAATGCCAGCAGCCTGAACATGCAGAATCTTCTGCCGGTAGAAAAGGCGGCGGCAGGTGACATGGCTGCCCTCACCGTCAAGGGGCGCGTATTCCCGGGGGACAGGGTATTCAAGGTCTATGACGGGAAGCTGATGGATGCGGCCAAGGCCATGTACAATACAGGTGCCCCGGTGCGTCGCTTTGGCGTGAGAGCCGTTGTCCGGGCAGCTGTGGGACAGCCCCTTTATCTCAGCCTCACCGATGAAGATGGTAATGTGGCTGAGGCGGAGACGGAGTTTATCGGGCAGGAGGCCATGAAGCGTCCCCTGACGGAGGAAACCCTCATGAAGCAGATTGGCCGCCTGGGCACCAGCATTTTCACATTGACCGGGCTAAAGACAGAAATCAGCGGCCATGTCATGGTGCCTGTCAGCGAGCTGAACGAGGTGCGCCGAAAATGCGTAGAGCAGCTGGAAAAGATGCGGCTGGCAGATTTTCAGCAGAAAGCAGATAAGGCACGCAGGGAAGCTGCCACTGCCGTCCGGGCAGGCCTTGCCAATTTTTATAGCGTTATAGAAAAAACTGCCCCTGAAAATATCAGGAGCCCTAAGTCTGGTGAAACTGCCAGTGAATTATGCCGGCAGACTGAAAATATCAGGAGCCGCAACCGTGGCGAAACAGGCATTACCGTGGTGGCAGACGATTTGGCAAAGCTGTCGGCAGCCCTTGAGGGGGGCGCGGATCGCATCGTCTTCGGCGGCGAGAATTACCGCCACGAGGCAGTTACCCTGCCCATGTATGAGATGGCAGTGAAGCTGGCAAGGCAGTCAGGGGCAGAGGTGGTTTTCAACACCCCCCGCATCATCCGTGACGGGGAGCTGCCAGCCTTCCACAAATGGCTGGAAAGCATCCGGGATATGGGGGCAGCCGCCATCAGCGTCCACAACATCGGCAGCCTCTATGCTGCAAGGAAGCTGACTGACTTGCCGGTGGAGGCGGATTTTTCCCTCATCAGCTACAACATAGAGGCACTGAGGCATCTGGCAGAGCTGGGCATCAGCCGTGCCGTCCTGTCACCGGAGCTGAACATGGCGCAGCTATCTGACCTGGCAGGCCAGTCGCCTGTGCCTGTGGAGTGCCTTGTGGATGGCAACCTGGAGCTGATGGTGTCCGAGTACTGCTGCACAGGCAGCTTCCTGGGGGGATTGGACAAGGGCAGCTGCGGCGCACCATGCGTCACCAGCGGCAAGAGCTTCTTCCTCAAGGATAGGAAGGACATCAAATTCCCATTGGTGATGGATCAGTACTGCCATATGCACCTTTTGAACAGCAGCCGTCTCAGCATGCTGCCCCATGCCATGAAATTCCGGGACATGGGAATCAGCAGCCTGCGGCTTGACGGCAGGTACATGGATGAGGGGCAGCTGAGAAAGACAGTAAGGAACTACAGAAAGTATATGGCCTATCCGGCAGAACTGACAGAGGCTGAGAAAAAGGCTGTGCAGCAGCTGGAAGGGGAGAATATCACCAGAGGCCATTACTTTAGAGGAGTATTATAAGTGGAACAGGAATCATTTAAGGTTTTAGAATACAAGCGCATCCTGTCAAGGCTCAGGGAAAAGGCAGGCACCACCCTGGGCAAGGAGCTGGCTGGCGGACTTTTGCCCTCCGGCGACAGGGAGGAAGTCAGGGAGCGGCTGCAGCAGACGGCGGAGGCGGTCTATGTGTCCTCCATGGCGCAGCCGCCCCTGGGGGGCATCAAGGACATCCGGGAGAGCATCAAGAAGGTAGGCCTGGGGGCAGTGCTGGCTCCTGACGAGCTTCTTGACATTCTCACCACCATGTACGCCATGCGGGAGATGAAGCGGTTCTTCAAGGAGCTGGAGGCAGAGGCACCGATTTTGAAGAACTGGGCCCGCAGCCTGGAAATCCTTGGCCAGCTGGAAAAGGACCTGGAGCACATCGTGGATGAGCATGGCAACCTCCGGGACGATGCCAGCGTGGAGCTGAAGCGCATCCGCCGGGAAATCAGGATCAGCCAGGCGAAAATCAAGGATCATCTGGCAGGCCTCCTGCACAACAATGAGTACCAGAAGTATTTTCAGGAAGCCATCGTCACCATGCGTGGCGACCGCTATGTGCTGCCGGTGAAGCAGGAGTACCGCCAGCACTTCCCGGGCATTGTCCACGACCAGTCCGCCACCGGCTCCACCCTTTTCATCGAGCCTATGGCAGTGGTGAACCTGAACAATGACATCAAGCAGCTGACGGCAGCGGAGCGCCACGAGGTGGAGCGCATCCTCCGGGCGGCCTCCCAGAAGATACGGAAGAACGACAGCCAGCTGATGGACAACTGCGAAATCATGGCGCAGGTGGATTTTGCCTTTGCCAAGGCAAATCTCGCCTATGAGATGAAGGCCACGGAGCCGGTGCTGAACGAGGCAGGGGTGACAAAGCTCATGTCTGCCCGGCATCCCCTGCTGCCCCCGGACAAGGTAGTGCCTATTGACATTACTATCGGTGACAGCTACAGCATGCTGCTGGTGACAGGCCCCAACACAGGGGGCAAGACCGTCAGCATGAAGACCTTCGGCCTTCTGGTGCTGATGGCCCAGTCAGGGCTGTTCCTGCCGGTGGAATCCGGCTCGGAGATTGCCGTGTACAGCAACATCTACGCGGATATTGGCGATGAGCAGAGCATCGAGCAGAGCCTCAGTACCTTCTCTGCCCACATGACACATCTGGTTTCCATCCTTGACAAGGTGGAGCCGGAGGATTTGGTGCTCCTTGACGAGCTGGGGGCAGGCACGGACCCGGAGGAAGGGGCGGCCCTGGCCATGGCGATTCTTGAGCGATTGCTGACTATCAAGGCCACCGTGCTGGCCACTACCCATTATTCGGAGCTGAAGACCTTTGCCTTTGGCAGGGAGGGCATCGAGAATGCCTGCGTGGAGTTTGACGTGGCAACCCTCCGTCCTACCTACCGCCTGCTGATTGGCATACCCGGCGCCAGCAACGCCTTTGCCATCAGCCGCAGGCTGGGGCTCAGCGAGTCCCTGATTATCCGCGCCAAGCAGCTGATTCAGGCGGATCATGCCCAGTTTGAGCAGGTCATCAACCAGCTGGAAAAGGAAAAGATGCTCTATGAGCAGATGAATGCGGATATTGAGACCAGGCTGCGCCGGGCGGAGCAGATGGAGGCCAAGGCAGAGGCCATGCGGGTGGAGCTGAACCAGAAAAAGGCGGATATCCTCCGCCGTGCCAAGGACGAGGGGGCGGCACTGGTGCGCCGCATGCGCCGTGAGTCCGAGGAGGTCATCAGCCAGCTGAAGGAGCAGTTCAACGACCAGGGCATCCAGAAGCGGCAGGCGGCCATTCAGGCAGCCCGCGACCAGATTAACGAGGCGGCTGGCAAGGTGCGCCCGGGCATTGTGTCCGTCAAGGCCTTCCGCAAGCCTGTGGATTTGAAAACCCTTGAGCCGGGGGATATCATCTACGTGACCAAGCTGGACCAGAAGGGCACCGTCCTGTCCATCAGGGGCAAGGAGCTGGAGGTGCAGCTGGGCAGCCTCAAGACCAATGTGAAGGCCAGGGATTGCAAATTTGTGGAAAAGGCACCCAAGGAAAAGCCGTCTGCCAAGGGCGGTGCCAATGGCTCCCTCTCCGGGGGCGGCGGCAGGAAGCGGGGCAGCAGCTTTATCTCCAAGGCTCAGGAAGCCCACCGGGATATTGATATCCGGGGCATGATGGTGGACGAGGCAGAGATGGTGCTGGGCAAGTTCCTGGACGATTCCGTCATGGCAGGCCTCAGCCAGGTGCTGATTATCCACGGCAAGGGCACCGGCGCCCTGCGGAAGGGCGTCCATGCCTACCTGAAACGCCACCGCAACGTGGCCAGCTTCAACTTCGCCGACATGAGCGAAGGGGGTACCGGGGCAACCTTAGTGGAGCTGCAATAAGCAGGGAATAGCTGAGTTAATTGGCAAGGCTGCACAGGCAGGGCAGATAGCTGACGGCAAAATGAGATAAAAAGCATTATTTTCCGCAGCAATATAGAATATCAATAGGGGAATGAGATTTGGTGATTATCATCAGATGCCATTCCTCTTTTTGTATTGCAATACTTATGTTTTTGTTATAAAATACAGATAAGAAGCTGGGCGTTGAGTCAGGAGGTGCTTGTTATGTACGCTATGCCGGTAGGCGTGGACAATTTCCGGGAAATGGTTTCCAGGGACTATTATTTTGTTGATAAGACGAATTTTATCAAGGAATTGCTGGATAATAAGAATAAGGTCACTTTGATAACCCGGCCCCGGCGATTCGGCAAGACCCTTGCCATGCGGATGCTGCAGGAGTTCTTTGACATCAATGCCGCCGGCCGTGATACCTTCAAGGGACTGAACATCAGCCGGGCAGGGGAAAAATACATACAGCACCGGGGCAAATACCCAGTGATATTTTTTTCCTTGAAGGATATTGCCACAGGCAATTATCAGGACGCCCTGCGTGATTTGTGCGGCAAGATTTCTGATTTGTATGCTGAATACGGCTTTCTGGCTGAGTCACCGGCTCTTAATGAGCGGGAAAAGGAATATTTTCTGTCAGTGTACAATATAGCTGACCATGAGCAGTATGGCAGGGATAAATGGGGCAAGAGCCTGAAAATGCTGACTGTGTACCTGTGGAAGCATTATGGTGTCAAGACCATCCTGCTTCTTGACGAATACGATGCCCCTATACAGCATGCCTGGGAAGATGGCTATTATGAGGACATGATACGCTTCATGCGGCAGTTTTACAGCGAGGTGCTGAAGGGGAACGATGCCCTGGAGTTTGCGGTGCTGACCGGCGTTTTGCGGGTGGCCAAGGAGAGCATTTTCAGCGGCCTGAACAATCTCAAGGTGTGCAGCGTCCTTTCGGAGGATTACAGCGATATATTTGGCTTTACGGGCCAGGAAGTGGCAAGGATGGCTGCGGATTTGCAGCTAGAGGATAAGCTGCCGGAAATCCGGGAATGGTATGACGGCTACAGCTTCGGCGGCAGTGAAATCTACAACCCCTGGTCCGTCATCATGTATTTTGATGCCAAATGCAAGCCTGCGCCATACTGGGTAAACACCTCCGGCAACGGCATTATCAAATATATGCTGGACAGGCTGGATGGCAGGGACCGGGAGGATTTGCAGTCGCTGATGGACGGCAATACAATCAGCAAGCAGGTGCAGGAAGGGATTATTTATGAAGAAATCGGCAGCAATGCCGATGATTTGTACACCATGCTGCTGACTACCGGCTACTTGAAATGCACCAGTTCTCAGGACAGCCTGCTGGGCACCTATATGGATTTGCAGATACCGAACCTGGAAATTTTGCGGCTGTTCACCCGTGAGATTGCGCAGAATTTTACAGGTTATCGCGGTGTCAGCGATATAACCAATATGATGGATGAAATGCTGAAGGGCAATGCCGTTCTCTTTGAGGAGGACTTGAACCGCATCCTGAGAAACAGCGTCAGCTACCACGATGCTGCCAACGGGGAAAGTTTTTATCACGGCATGATGCTGGGCTTCTGCGTCCTCTTGAAAGATACCCATATAGTGCAGTCCAACCGGGAGAGCGGCTACGGCAGGTTCGATCTGGCGCTGATTCCCACCGACAGGCGGTACTACGGGGTGATCATGGAGTTCAAGCGGGCAGCTGACGAGGGGCAGCTGGAGGAAAAGGCACTGGAAGCCCTGGCACAGATTGAGGAGCTGTCCTACATCGCGGAGTTTCAGCAGCGGCAGATAGAGAAAGTCTGGAAGTACGGCATCGCCTTTTGCGGCAAGAAGGTGTGCCTGCGGGGGCAATCAGCCCGATAAGGTATGCCCATGGTACCTGCCCGGGCGGGATTTTGCCAAATTTTGTGTATTTTTTCTCGTTCTTAGCAGGAATTTTTTCCCTTTGGTCGAATAAATAACAGTGAGAACTGATTGTATTTATAATCAATGGAGAATCGTTTTTCTGCGGTAAAAGAAAAGGAGGGAAAGGTATGGATGCGCTTTTGCTGTCCAGGGTGCAGTTCGCCCTGACAACTGTGTATCATTTTCTGTTCGTGCCTGTGACATTGGGGCTGTCGATTTTCGTGGCACTTTTGGAGACGGGCTCTTTGGTGACAAAGACCTATGCCATGAGGGACAGGCTCAGGAAGCTGGCGAAATTCTTCGGGGGATTGTTCCTGATTAACTTCGCCATGGGCGTGGTAACAGGCATTGTGCAGGAATTTCATTTTGGCATGAACTGGTCGGAGTATTCAAGGTTCATGGGGGATATTTTCGGTGCGCCGCTGGCCCTGGAGGCCTTGACGGCATTTTTCCTGGAGTCCACCTTCCTAGGCCTTTGGATGTTCGGCTGGGACAGGCTCAGCCCGAAGCTGCACTGCCTGACTATCTGGATTGTGGCACTGGGCAGCAATCTGTCTGCCTTCTGGATTCTGACGGCCAATTCCTTTATGCAGCACCCGGTGGGCTATGCCATCAGCAACGGCCGGGCGGAGATGACGGATTTTCTGGCCCTTGTGACCAATCCTTATGTCCACGGGGAGTTCGGCCATGCCCTGCTGGCAGGTGTGTCCACGGCAGGCTTTTTGGTACTGGCAATCTCCGCCTGGAAGCTCCTGTATGACAGGGAGTCCCGGGCGGCCTTTGAGCTGTCCCTGAAGGCAGCGGTAGTCTATACCATGGTGGGGCTCATGGGCACCATGGGGGTAGGCCATTTCCATACCCAGTACCTGGCGGAGGCCAATCCTATGAAGCTGTCTGCCATGGAAGCCCTGTGGGAGACGGAAAACCCGGCACCTTTTACCGTCATGGCGGTTATCAACGAGGATGAGCACAAGAACGATATGGCCATCGAGATACCGGCCCTGTTCTCCTTTATGCTCTACAACAAGCCTGAGGGGGAGGTAAAGGGAATGAACGACCTCCATCAGGAGCTGGTGGCAAAATACGGCCAGGGTGACTATTACCCTGATGTGACGGGGCTGTTTTTCAGCTTCCGCATCATGATTGGCGTAGGGGGGCTGATGGCTGCCATTACGGCTCTTTTGGGGCTTCTGGCATGGCGCAGGAAGCTCCTGGATTTTCCGATTGTGCTGAAGCTGGTGCAGGTGCTGTTTTTCCTGCCCTTTATCGCCAACTCTGTAGGCTGGTATATTGCCGAGGCAGGCCGCCAGCCGTGGATTGTGGTGGGCTTGCAGAAGACGGCTGATGCCGTATCGCCAAACCTCACTGCCGGTGAGGTGGGGCTGACCATCGCAGGCTTTACGGCAGTGTACCTGGTGCTGATTGCGGTGGCTGTCGGCATCGGCTTCCGCCATATCTACAATACCAAGATTGCAGAAGACTGAGGAAGGGAGTGGCAGATAATGGAAATGGATTTGAACACTATTTGGTTCGTGCTGATAGGCGTGTTGTTTGCCGGGTTCTTCCTTCTGGAGGGCTTTGACTACGGGGTGGGCATGGTGTCCATGCTGGCTACCAATGACGATACAGAAAGGCGCATGATGCTGAGGACCATTACCCCGGTGTGGGATGGCAACGAGGTGTGGATGCTTACGGCAGGGGGAGCCACCTTTGCGGCCTTTCCCCATGTGTATGCCACCATGTTCAGCGGCATGTACCTGGCACTTTTTCTGATGCTGATAGGGCTTATCCTCAGGGGCGTTGCCTTTGAGTTCCGGGACAAGCTGGAGGATATCAAGTGGCGCAGGCTCTGGGATATGGCGATTTTTATCGGCAGCGCCCTGCCGGCATTCTTGTGGGGGGTGGCTGTGGCAAACCTGGTCAGCGGCATGAAGATTGATGCCAATATGATTTATGCAGGGACGTTTTTTGACCTTTTGACACCGGGGACGATTATCGGCGGCGCGGCATTTCTGCTGGTATTTGCCTTCCACGGGGCTGCCTACCTCAACATGCGGCTGGGCAGGTATGCCTTGCAGGAGAAAATCAAGGCTCTTGCCCTGAAGCTGGGGCTGCTGGCAGCGGTCTTTTACCTGATGTTTGCCTTTGGCATGTATGCCTGCACCGGGCTCCTGTCCACTACTATGCCACTGGTGCTTATCGGGCTGGCAGTTGTCGCTTTTGTGGCGGCAATGGTGCTGATGAAGGCGGGGCTTTACGGCGGTTCCTTTGCAGGGACGGCGGCAGCGGTGCTCTTTACCACGGCAGGCATATTCGGGGGACTGTTCCCGAATATCCTGATTTCCTCCCTGAACCCGGCCTGGAGCCTGAATATCTACAATGCTTCCTCCACCCCGTATACCCTGTCCATCATGACCGGGGCGGCATGTGTCTTCGTGCCGATTGTGCTGATTTATCAGGGGATGGCCTACTGGCATTTCCGGGGCACTATTACGGAGGCAGATATAGAGGGGAACCACTATTGATGAAGAAGTTTTTGCGGTTTTGCTATAACCAAATACCTGTCAGGGAGAGGGCGGCCACCTTGGTGGCTGCCCTTTTTGAGAATGGCTGCATCCTGCTGGCGGCATACGCTGCGGCCATGCTGATTGACGGCATGGCAGGAGAAAGGATGCTGGCTGATGCTGGCTGGCGGTATCTGCTGCTTCTGGCGGCGGCTCTGGCTGTCCAGGCGGTGTGCGGCGCCCTGGGCAGGTATCTGCTGTCCGGCATCTCGGAGAGGGTGCGGCTGTCCTGCAGAAAACGGCTGCACAGGCTGAACTGGCTGAGCCGGGGGCAGGGAAGGCAAAGGCAGGATATGCTGAACAGAGGGCAGGGGCTGCAGAAGCAGGACATGCCGAACAAAGAGCAGGGGATGCAAAGGCAGGATATGCTGGATAATGCCGGGCTGGCGGCGTATTGCTGCCAGCATGTGGATGCCCTGGATGAGTTCTTTCAGAAGGTGGTGCCCCTGGTGCTGGCGGGGCTTATCCGCCTGCCCCTGTTCCTGGCAGTGTTCTTATATCTGGATGCGGTCAGCGGCCTTATCGCCTTTGTCACCATGCCGGTGGCGCCTGTCATGCTGTACCTTCTGGGCAGGCTGGCAGCCGGTGCCAGCGCGGAGCAGTGGGACAGGCAGTCGGAGCTGAACAGGGGCTTTTATGAGCTGATGCAGGGAGTTGTGACCTTGAAGCTGTTCAGGCGGACGGCTGCCGCCCTGAGGGAGATGGAGGATTTGGCAAGGCATCACAGCGAATCTTCCCTGAGGGTGCTTCGGATAGCCTTTCTTTCCGCCTTTGCGGTGGAGCTTCTCACTACCCTGTCCATCGCGGTGCTGGCAGTGGGCATCGGGCTCAGGGTGCTGGCAGGGAGCCTGGATTTTGCTACAGGCTTTCTGGTGCTTCTCCTGGCACCGGAGTTTTTTATGCCGGTCAGGAGTGCAGGCATGGCCTTTCATGTGCTGATGAATACCAGGGCTGCCCTCCAGGAACTGGCAGAGGCGGAGAAAATTGGCACTGCTGCCTTGGCACTGGCAGGGGCAGAGGGGAGCGGCACCGCTTCTGAAATGCCGGCAGGAGCAGATAGGAGCGGCACTGGTTCTAAAATGCTGGCAGGAGCAGGTGAGAGCGGCAATCATGCTTTGGAGCTGCCCGGAGGCACCTTTGCGGTGGTGACAGGCAGCAGCGGTGCCGGGAAGACCACCCTCCTGCGGCGGATGGCAGGTCTCCTGCCCCCGGCCGGGTGGCAGTTCCTGCTGGCAGGCTATGACCTGGGGGCACTGCCGGAGGGAACGCGGCAGAAAATTATCGGCTATGTGCCCCAGGAGCCGCATGTGTATGCCGCCTCCCTCCGGGACAACCTGCTCCTGGGCAGGGATTTTCCCGATGGGGAGCTGGTGAGGGTGCTGGAGCTGGCAGGACTTGGCAGCTGGTACAGACGGCAGGCTGCTGCCGGGGGGATGGAAGCAAAGCTTGGTGATGGGGGCATCTCCCTCAGCAACGGCCAGCGGCACAGGCTGGGGATGGCCAGGGCAATGCTGGGCAGCCCTTCCGTGCTGCTCCTGGATGAGGTGACGGCAGGGCTGGAACCCCATGAGGAAGGGGAGCTTCTGGATATGCTGCGGCAGTGGCAGGGCAGCGGCAGGGTGGTGGTGCTGGCCACTCATCGCCAGCAGGCTGTGAGCCGGGCGGACAGGGTGATTGCGGTTGAAGCTGAGCCTGAGATTGAGAAGGTTGAGATTGAGGCTGAGATTGAAATTGAAATTGAGTCTGAGTCCGGGAAAGTTGAAGGGGAGGTGGGCCCATGCTTATGAGATGCATGCAGCTGGCGGCCTTCTGCCTGAGCCTTTTGTCTTCCCTGTCCTCCATCGCCCTTTTGGGGCTGTCGGCATACCTGATAGCGGCAGCTTCCCTGCAGCCGGAGCTCTATACCCTGGCACTGCCCATTACCGGGGTGCGGGCCTTTGGCATATTGCGCGCCCTGCTCCGCTACGGTGAAAGGTATACGGGGCACGCGGCGGCATTTGCCCTTTCTGCCCGGGTCAGCCGCAGGCTGTTTATTTATCTCTTGCGGCTGCTGCCCCTCAGCCACAGCAGCGGGGAGAATCAGGGGAGCCTCCTGCACAGGCTGAACCGGGCGGCGGAGGAATGGCGGAGCTTCTACCTCAGGGGTGTGACGCCTATGCTGGTGAGCCTCATGCTGGCGATGCTGGCAGCAGCGGTGCTTTGCGGCATGGGCAGCCTTTCGCCCCTGTGCAGCTGGCTGCCTGCCTGGTGCTGGCTGGCGGTGGCAGGTACTGCCTGGCTGGGGGAGAGGAAGCAGCTGGCACTGACGGCGGAATATAGCGCCTACCGTCACAGGCTGCTGGATTTGCAGTCAGGCAGGGAGGAGCTTTTTACTACAGGGGGCAGGGCATGGGCAGAGGCGCAGCTGGACGGGGCGGCACACAGCCTGTGGCTGGCCGGCAGGCGGCAGGGACGCTGCCGCAGCCTGACAGAGCTGGCTATCCGCCTCATGCTGGTGCTGCCCTTCTGCCTCCTGATGGCAGAGCTGTGGGAGAGCTGCAGCCTGGGCAGGATGAGCTTTGTGGAGGCGGCGGTGCTGGCTGTGTCCGTGCAGGCGATTCTGGGGGAGTTTGCCGGGCTGGCGGAGGCGGTCCGCCATGTGCTGCCTGCCTTGTCCGGGGCAAATAGTAGCCAAATTTCAGAAAACAATAGTCAATTTGAGAAAAATAGTAGTCAAATTTGGGCAGAAAGTAGTATAATGAATAGTAATAAAGTCTGCCTAAAAGCCGACAGGATATCCTTTTCCTACGACGGGGTTCACAGGGTGCCGGATTCGGTGTCCTTTGAGCTCATGGCAGGGGAGAAGGCGGCAGTGCTGGGGGACAGCGGCAGCGGCAAGACTACGCTTTTTTATCTGCTGCTGGGGCTGTGGCAGCCGGACAGGGGCACCCTGCAGGGAAGCCTGCTGGCAGAAGGGGGCACGGTCAGCGCCATCACCCAGAACGTGTATGTATTTGACACCACCATAGGGGAGCTGTTCAGGAGGCTCTGCCCGGAAGGCTCTGAGGCTGTAGTGTGGCAGTCGCTGGAGCTTGCCTGCCTGGGGGACTTCGTCAGGAGCTGCCCCGATGGGCTGGGCTACCGGCTGGGGCAGGATGGCTGCAGGCTGTCCGGGGGACAGAGGCAGCGGCTCCTGGTGGCACTGGCGGCGGCAAGGGCTCTCAGCACCGGCAGCAGGCTCCTGCTGCTGGACGAGCCTACCTGCGGCCTGGACAGGCGGACCGGGGAGAGGCTGCTGGCAGGGCTGCTGGCTGCTTTTGCAGGCAGGGCCATGCTGGTTATTACACATGATGAATATGTTGCAGAAATGTTCAAGAAAAAAATCCATCTGTGAGGGAGGACAGTCTGCCTGGCAGATGGAATAATGTCTTGCCTTTTTGGCAAAATGAAGGACAGATTGACAATTCTCAATATTGACAATGGAATATTTTTGCTATAGAATGGAAATATGTAACATCTGAATGTGTTTAAGCTTAAAAGTTTTGGATATGAGGGGATTAAGGAAATGGCAAGGAGAGTATTAAAATCTGAAGACGGAACCATCATGAGCGACCATGCAACGCTCATCCGGGGGCGCATCATGAACAGCGCCAAGGAGCTTCTGGCGAGGGAAGGCTACAGCAAGACCACTATCAGGAAGATTGTGGAGCATTCCGGGGTGCTGACCGGCAGCATATATTATTTCTTCAAGAACAAGGAAGATATTTTCCGGGCGATCCTCCTGGAGCTGGTGCGTGACTGCATCAACAAGATCAACAAGAACTGCTGCGATGAATCACCGCTGTTCAAGTATGCGGCTGTCTGCCAGGTGGAGCTGAAGGTGCTGGCGGACTACAAGATTGTCAGAGATACCTACCTGGAGGGCTACAACTCCACCATTATCTTTGAGGGGATGGTGGCACAGTTCGTGGAGCTGGCACGGGGGCTGTTTGATGATACGGAGTATGAGTGCTCCGATGAGGGGTATTATCAGAATACCCTGATGGTGAAGGGAGCCATGCATGCCTGCCTGTCAGAGATGTTCTTCCGGCGGGAGGTGGATTCCGCCGGGACCAGGGAAAGCCTCCTGCGGCTGGCTCTGGGGGTTTTCGGGGCAAAAGAGGCCGAAATCAACGGAATTGTGGAAAAGATTCGCTCCATGAACGATACATGGGAGAGAATTGGCAAGGAAATGGTGGAGCATCCTCTGGTGAAATAACGGGATGCCCTCCGGCAAAATGATGGGAGGCGACAGCGATGCTGTTTTTTACCAACGACTATGGCGAAGGCATGCACCCCATTGTGCTAAAGGCGCTGACCGCCACCAACATGGAGCAGCTGCCGGGCTACGGTACTGACAGGTACTGCCGGGAGGCGGCGGACAAGATACGGGCGGCTGCCAAGTGCCCCAAGGGGGAGGTATACTTCCTGGCAGGGGGCACCCAGACCAACCAGATTGTCATTGATACCATGCTGCAGCCCTACGAGGCAGTGATAGCCGCGGACACGGGGCATATCAGCGTCCATGAGGCAGGAGCTATCGAGTACAGCGGCCACAAGGTCATTACCCTGCCGGGGCACGAGGGCAAGCTAAAGACAGCGGACCTGGCACGCTACCTGCGGGAGTTCGGGGCAGATGCCAGCAGCGACCACATGCCACAGCCGGGGCTGGTGTACATCTCCCAGCCTACGGAGTATGGCACCGTCTACACCAAGGCGGAGCTGGAGGCCCTGCGGTACACCTGCAACGCCTACGGCATCAGGCTGTTCGTGGACGGGGCCAGGCTTGGGTACGGGCTCATGTGCGATGAGGCGGATATGGACCTGGCAGATGTGGCGAGGCTGGCGGATGCCTTCTATATAGGCGGCACCAAGGCGGGCGCCATCTGCGGCGAGGCGGTGGTGTTCCCCCAGGGCAATGCCCCGAAGCATTTCCTGACCTCCGTGAAGCAGCACGGCGGCCTTCTGGCCAAGGGCAGGCTGCTGGGGGTGCAGTTTTCCGCCCTCTTTACGGACAACCTGTATTTTCAGATCTGCCGCCATGCAGTGGAGATGGCGGCCCAGATAAAGGAGGATCTCCTGGACAAGGGCTACCGGCTCTATGTGGACTCGCCTACCAACCAGATTTTTGTGGTGTGGCCTGACAGTGCCCTGGGAGAGCTTGCCAGGGTTGTATCCTACAGCTACTGGGAAAAGTATGACAAGAAGAACACCGTCATCCGCCTGGCTACCAGCTGGGCGACCACCCAGAAGGCGGTGGACCAGCTGAAGAAAATTTTATAGCTTCCGGGATAGCATTGCAGAAGAAAATCCTTTCTGTGCTGTGGCAGCTGATGTATGTCTGCCATGGACAGAAAGGATTTTTTTGTGTCTGAAAAGCCATGAAACTTTGCATAAAAAATACAAAAAACGGCTTGCAAAATTGCAGAAAATATCATATAATTGCTTTGCAACAGGATGGTGCTAAAATGGCAAGCCTGTGAGATAGCTTGATGAATGGTTGTTGCATAAAAATGAAAAGCTTTTCCTGCCAGGTGTTTAAAATTATGAAGGCTATCTATTATAACAGTTAAAGATATATCAAAATTTCACCAATGTGCAAGAAAAGTGTTTACAATATTTCGGTTTTCGGCTATAATGTCCTTGTGAGATGATAGGAGGTTTAAATGACCATGGTTGAATCATTTATGAGCATTGCCGGTGCCTGCGCGCTGGCATCTGACGAATCCTTCATGAGCTTCATCGAGGAGGATGACAGGGTTATATCCTGCTCCGACATTGAGGAGGGTGACTGCTTTATTACAGTGGAGTGCAATAACGTGGCCGCTCTGGAGGATTTCACCAATGAGCTGAAGCAGAAGTACAACATTCTGACTGTCGGCCACAACATCATGCTGAAGCCTGTTACCGGCGTGGCGTGATGGCATAGCGTATCTACTGCTTTTCTTTTTCCGCAGCAGCCCTTCCCCGGGGCTGTGCATTCAAGACACCATTACCCCTGTGTTTTGGATATAATTAAAGACCGCAAGGATTGTATGGGACACAATCCTCGCGGTCTCTTTTTTTTGCCCGGATTTTTATTTGTGCTGCGCCCGTCAGGCTGAGACCGGCAACCGCCCTGCCTGGCAGGGGGCTCAGATGATGCCCAGCCAGCTCCAGTAGGTGACGGACATGAGCATGATGACGCCGAAGGCGATGATGGTCAGCGGAATGCCGGTCTTGACGAAGGTCCTGGCCTCGAAGGTCTCAGTGCTGAAGGCCACCATGTTCTGAGGGGCGTTTACCGGCAGGATGAAGCCGAAGCACATGACGTACTGCAGTATCATGGTCATGCCCACCACGTTGAGGGGCGCCTGCTCGGAGGCTCCCTGCAGCACGGAGATGATGATGGGGATCATGGCGGAGGACAGGGCCGTGGCACTGGCAAAGCCCAGGTGGATGAGGATCAGGAACAGGGACATGACGCCGATGATGGCAACCGCGCTCATGGTGTAGAGGCTGAAGCCGTCCACGATGACATGGGCTATCCAGGTGGCTGCCTTGGTGGACAGGATGGCGGAGCCCAGGCTGATGCCTACGCCGAACATGACCAGGGTGCCCCAGCCGATGCGGTTCTGGGCTTCCTTCCAGTCCATGATGCCGATGCCCGGCAGCATCATCAGGGTGACGGCCGCCAGGGTGGTGGTGGAGGTGTCAAAGCTGTGGAGCACCTTCTCCGTGGACCACAGGAACAGCAGGATGACGGAGAGGGCCATGAGCTTTTTCTCGCTGGCGGTCATAGGGCCCAGCTCCCTGAGGGCTCTCGCCACGGTCTCCTGGCCGCCGGGGATTTCCTTCATCTCAGGGGGTACCAGCTTCAGCAGCAGGAAGTAGAGGACCACGCTCATGATGACGGCGAAGGGGGCCGCCGCGATGAACCAGTCCAGCCAGCTGATGGTGGTGCCCAGCTGCTTCTCGATGAAGCCCAGGGCGACCATGTTCTGGGCGGCGGCGGTCTTGATGCCTACGTTCCAGATGCTGTCCGCCTGGGCGATGGCTATCATCATCACGGCGGAGAAGCGGCTTTTCAGCGGCACGCCGAAAGCGGAGATGATGCCCATGACGATAGGGACCATGCAGGAGACCCGGGCGGTGGTGCTAGGCACGAAGAAGCTCAGGATAAAGCCCACCAGAATCACGCCTGCCAGAATCCTGTTGGTCCTGGCTCCTATCTTGGACAGGACGAACAGGGCAATGCGCTTGTCCAGCCCCGTCTTCATCATGGCTGCTGCAATAAAGAGGGCAGCACCTACCAGTGCCAGGGCGGTACTGGAAAAGCCGCTGAGAGCCAGCTTGAGAGCCCCCGAGGTACCCAGCAGCTTGTCAGGGTTGTTCATGTTGGGGGCGGTGCCCAGCAGGAACGCCATCAGAGTCATGATGATGGATGCCGAGACAGGATAGGATACCGATTCGGACATCCAGACAATAACGGAAAACAGCAATACCGCCAGCATTCTGTGGCCTGCTGTGGACAGCTCCGGCGGCGTGGGAACCATCAGGGTGGCAATCAGCACCAGGATAGCCACCGCCAAACCATATTTTTGACGCATACAAATCATTCCTTTCCCCTAGATTTTATACAACTCTATATTTATAAATAAAAAAGCAGGCTCAAACCGAGAGCCTGCTTCAGAAACCAAGCGCAAAACGCATAGATGAAGTATAACTGATGAGCTGCACGACACTGTGCAATATAACAAAAGTTATATAGTTTGTATTAAAATGTTTATATAACAATAGTAGCTCTAATGGGGGGAAAAGTCAAGGGGATTTTCATTTAATATTAATATATATATTTATATAGATATATATATTAATAATTAACAATGCGAGCAAATAATAAAAATATTTCAGATTATGATAAAAAATGCTTGCAAAAATCTGGAAATGTGGTATTATAGTCACCAAGATTAGTTTATAAAATTTCAGTGAATAGAAAATATAATTACAAAATAGAAATATTTAATTTAATATAATAATTATATATATATATATATATATATAGGGGGTACAGGATGGAGCTTAAGGAAAAATATTTTCATCTGATGAAACGAGCCAGGCAAAATGCTTCCAATGGCTTGATAGAAATGGTGCGTGAGCAGCCTGCCAGATTACAGGATGAAAGGACACCGTTGGTGGATCTGATGGAATTTATAATCAAGACAGCGGTGGCGGAAAGGGCTAGTGATGTACATTTTGAGCCTTTGGAACAGGAGGTGCGCATACGGCTAAGAATAAATGGGTGCATGAAGCAGTTCTTTCAGGATATGCCGTGGGAGCTGTATGGCAATCTGCTGTCCAGGCTGAAGATTATGTGCGGCCTTGATATAGCTGAAAAACGGTTGCCTCAGGATGGCAGGTTTTCCTTTATGGCAGATGGAAGCAGGATGCTGGATATCAGGGTGTCAATAGTTCCCATGATTAACGGCGAAAAAATAGTACTACGGCTTCTGAACAATCAGGAAAGCTTTAAGGGGATTGAGCAGCTTGATTTTACCAGCAGGAATTATGAATTGCTACGGCAGAAATGCACATCGGGACATGGGGCAGTGCTTTTGTCCGGGCCTGTAAATTCCGGCAAAACTACTGATCTGTATGCTATTCTCAGTATGCTGAACCAGGAAGGGCGGAATATTATTTCCATCGAGGATCCGGTTGAATACAGGATTGAGGGGATTAATCAGATCCAAATAAACGAAAAAATAGGCTATACCTTTGAGATGGCACTGAGGGCGGTGCTGAGGCAGGATTTTGATTGTCTGGCAGTCGGGGAGCTGAGGAATGCTGAGACGGCAGATATGCTGATTACTTCAGCACTTACAGGGCGCAGGGTGTTTGCTACACTGCACACCCCGGGTGCGGTCAAGACGATATTCCGTCTTTTGGATATGGGAATTAAGCCATATCTGCTGGCATCGGCTATTTCACTGGTTGTAGGGCAAAGATTGGTAAAAAGATTGTGTCCTTGCTGCCGGGAGGCATATTTCGTTCAAAAAGAAAGCGGGGAGGGGATTTTTTTAGGTGATGAATACAGATGGCAGTCAGACAGATTTTTTAAGCATAGGGAAGGGGGATGTGCGGCATGTAATTATACTGGTTATGCAGGCAGGATTGCAGTACAGGAGCTGCTTTCTGTAGAAGGAGATGTGGCGGAGGCGGTGATGAACAATGTAAAGGCTGAGGATTTGGAAGCAATAGCGATGGAGAATGGTATGATTGGCATGAAGCAGGATGGGATTGCAAAAGCTGCTTTGGGGTATTTGGAGCTGAAAGAACTGATGGAAATTTTTTAGGGAGGTGTTGCTATGGGGGTAAGGCAGCGTGATTTTGTCAGGATTTTGCGATGTGCATCGGAGGCAGGCATATCTGATGTGCATATGACGGCAAATGAGCCGGTTTGCTGGCGCAGGGGAGATGTGTTGTCGCATTTGAAAGAATATGTGCCTTCAGAAAGTGATATGTACGGGCTGTTCAAGCTGATTGTGAAGGAAGATGCATGGGAGAAAATGTGCAGTGATAATGCAGTGAATTGTGCCTGGGCAATGGATAGCTGGCGGTATAGGGTACATGTCTACAAGAAAAGGGGGCAGATTTCTTTTGCCATCAGGACACTGCCTCGCCAGATACCTGCCCTGGAACAGTTGGGACAGGCGGAGATTGCAGGCAGGTTTGGTGACAGGCGGCAGGGGCTGTTTTTGGTGACAGGTGCCACGGGGGCTGGCAAGAGTACTACGGTGGCTGCCTTGCTGGAAAGCATGAATCGCTCAGGAAACCTGCATATACTGACATTGGAGGATCCTATTGAATTTTTGTTCACCAAGGGCTATGGGCTGGTCAGCCAGCTGGAAAAGGGAGATGATTTTGGGGATTATTTTCAGGCGGTGGAAAATGCCATGCGGGAAGGCCCGGATGTCATTATGGTTTCGGAGCTTCGTGATTATAGGACGGTGCATGCTGTTCTCAATGCAGCGGTATCAGGCCACTATGTCATAGCAACCATGCATGCCGGGAGTGTAACTGAGACGGTGGAAAGGCTGATAAGCATGTATCCGGAGGAACAGCAGTCTATGGGCAGGTCGCTGCTGGCCGCTTCGCTGCAAGGGATTTGCACGCAGCAGCTGCTGACCGGCAGGGGAGGCATAAAGCATTGTGCGGTGGAATGCCTCAATGCCAATCATGCGGCGAGAAATATTATCCGCAGCGGTAAATATGAGCAGTTGCACAATATTATCCAGTCAGGCATGGCGGAAGGGATGCAGAGCATGGAGATGGGAGTGGATAAGCTGAGGAAGGCAAATCTTGTGAGGCGTGAATTTGGTAAGGTTTTGAGTGCCGGGTGATTGAGTATGGCGATGTATGTGTATGAAGGCATCGATGAAATGGGCAGAAGGCAAAAGGGCTGTATTGCGGCATGTGACAGGATTGAGGCGGCGGCAAAGCTGCGGGACAGGTTGCTGACTGTCATCAGCCTGCATAGGGAGAGCTGGGTAAAGCGGCTATGGTACAGGCACTTCGGGCAGGGCAGTGACAGGTTCAGGCTAGCCTTTTGCCGTCAGATGCATATTATGCTGAGGGCAGGACTGCCTGTCCTGGAAGCGGTTAGAATTTTTGCAGGTGACTTGGATACAGCTCACAAGAAAAGTATGGAAAGGCTGTTGCAGTATCTGGTGGATGGGTATTCGCTGTCGGAGTCCATGGGGCTTTTGGGAAAAGAGTTTTCGCCAACGATGATTGTTATGGTGCAAGGCGGTGAATTGTCTGGCAACCTGCCAGAGGTTTTTGGAAAGATGTATCAGATTTTCAGGAAACGTCAGGAAATAATGCAGAAGTTGGAATTGGCGATGGCTTATCCGTGCCTGTTATGCATAATTGGTGCTGCGTTAGTGATATTTCTCTTGTGCCAGGTTCTGCCGGTTTTTGCAGAGGTATTTTCAGGATTTGGGGCAGAGCTGCCAGGGACCACGCGCCTGCTGCTTGCACTGAGTGAGCATTTGGGTGTTTGTGCTGTTCTGATGATAGCGGTGGCGCTGTTATTTTTCCTGCTGAGGCAGGCTGGCAGCAGGTTCAGCTGGCTGGGACTGAAGCTGGGGCGGCTGGCATTCCTGTTGCCGGTATGGGGCAGGCTGAAGCTGCGCAGTGAGCAGGCAGCCTTCCTGTCCGTGCTTGCCATGATGGCGCACAGCGGCATCAGGCTGCACCAGGGTATCGGCATAGTCAGGAATATGAGCCGCAATGCGTATTGGCAGTTTTCGTGCGATTCTATGTCTGTGCAGTTGGAGCAGGGCTACAGCCTGGGGGTATGCATGGAAAAATCGAGGCTGTTTCCGGCGATGGTGCTTTCCATGATAAGGGCAGGGGAACAATCAGGAGAGCTGGCAGGGATGCTGGAAGGTGCGGGAGATGTATGTCAGGGGGAGGCAGAGCTGTTGCTGGAGAGGATAAATGTGCTGGCAGAGCCGCTGATTATGCTGCTTTTAGGGGGCGTGGCAGGTTTCATTGTGCTTAGTACGGTGCTGCCGATATTGGATTTGATGTGTGTAATGTGAAAGAGGGGTAAAGATTATGATTCAGTTGTTGAGAAAGGTATGGAAAAACGAGCATGGCTTTTCTATGCTGGAGCTATTGGTATATATCGGTATAGTGGGGGTAATCGCTGCATTTGCTGTGCCAAGGTACACCAATACCATGGCTATGGCAAATACGGCAAAAATTCAGTCTGATTTGCAGACACTGGATGCAGCCATAACCATGTATCAGCTGCAGAATGGCACCAATCCGTCAGATATTTCCAGCGACCTGGGTGAATATGTGGCGCATTTGGATAAGCTTAGCCCGCCTACTGGTAAGTGTCTGCTGAAGGAAGATGGCATCGTGGATATCACGGCTACGGAGTATGTGCTGGCTGAAAATGGCGAGGAGGCCAGGTTTCAGGGGCATACGGTGGATGAATTCGGCAAGGGGAATGATAGTTCGTCAAGCGGGGTGAATGGCTGATGGCAGCCGGTAGCAGGGAAATCTGCGGACAGCTGCTGAGGCATCGGAGGCTGGTGCTGGCAGTGATTGTGGCGGTGCTTATGTATGAGCTGGTCTGTACGGAGTATGCGGACGTTTTGTGCCGGGCGGTTGTCTGTACGTTGTTTGCGGTGCCTGCGGCTGTTCTGGACAGTATATATGGCAAGCTGTATCACAGATTGTCTTTTTGCATGGCGGCTTCAGGCTTGTTGCTGGCACTAGCGCAGGGGATGATGTGGGGAGAAACAGGCAGTGTGTTTTGGTCGATGGCAGGTGGCAGCTTGTTCTGTTTGCTGATGCTGATTGTCTTTGTATTGAGCAGGGGCAGTATGGGCTTCGGGGATGTTTGCTTTTCTGCGGGATTAGGAACCTTCATCCCATTTGAGTACATTCCGCTGGCGTTTTTCCTGACTTTTATGCTGGGTGGCGGAGGGGCTGTGCTGGTGTATGTGGCAGGGGCTGCCCGGATTAGGGAACAAGCGTACAGGATGCCCCTGGGACCTTTTCTGGCAGCGGCATGTTTGCTGTCGATCCTGCATGGGCGTGAGCTGATGGGCTGGTATACGGGGGCATGGTAGCGGAAAGGGGAACTATGATGAATGAGACAGGTACGGGGATATTGGAAATGGTATTGTGCCTTGGGATTTTTATGCTGCTGCTGGCGGCAGCGGTACCGCGGTATGTGCCACTGGATAGGTTGCAGCTCAGGTATGAGGCGCTGTGCCTGCTGAATGATTTGCGGTACGTGCAGAGCTGGAGCCATGGGATGGATTATAGTAGCTATGAGAACTATGACAAGAAACTGAGCGGTCCTATACTGAAGGTACAGCGTGGTGAGCACAAGATTTCTCAGCAGGGGCGTGCCCTGAATTGGCGCAGGGTAGAAAAAGGTATTCAAATGCATACCAACAGATCAAGATTTCTGTTTTCACCGCGGGGGCACGCTACTGCCGGTACAGTGCGGCTTATAAAGGGCGGCTATGAGCAGAGGATTGTGGTGGATACTGTGGGGCGTGTACGGCTGGAGGAGCGGCAGCTATGAGGCGTGAGGAAGGATATTTCATTTTGGATGCTATGGGTGCTCTGATTCTGCTCCTTGCTATGGTGGCAGGTATGTCCTATATGCATGTCCAGCTGGCAGGCATGAAGGAGCTGGAAGGCTATGTAACAGCTGAATGCATGGTACGGGAACAACTGGACAGGCTGTGCGTTGAGCGGCAGGAGAGTGACCTTGGCATCCGGTATAGGCAGGAAAACGGCTATGAGTTTTGTGTTGAGTCTACTAGGGAGGCTGCTGGGGTGCAGGGGATGGTGCGCTACCATGTGCAGGCGGATTGGCAGGGGCACAGGGAGAGGCACTCCTTTGCCTTGGCAAAGGAAGTGGCGGTGGAAGGCTGAGGAGGATGGCTTTTCCGTCCTGGAGCTGCTGGCGGCACTGCCACTGATATGGGTGATAGGCTTTGGCATGCTGAATATGTTCGGCATGGGAGTACGGTATTATCAGGATTTTCTGGGTGACTGGGAGTTGATGCAGCAGGTTCGGATTCCCATGGAGGAAATCGCCCAGGATGTGCGGTACTGCCGTGAGCTGCAGTCAGAGGTTATGGACAGCCATAGCATCAACCTGAAAATCCGCAGGAACTATATGAATGAAAATGATGATTATTGGCAAAGATACAGGTTTACCCGGCTGGCGGATGGCAGCGGCTATTGGATCAGGAAGAACAATCAGCCTGTGCTGGGCAATACTTCCCTGTCGGCTGTGGTGCTGCAGGAATGCTATTTTCAGATTTTTGCCCCCAACAAGGTCCGGGTAGTCATGGCAGGGTGCAACCAGACCACGGGGCATGTATTTCGCTTGGACAGGACACTGTACAGCTATGGGCAGGGACTGGAGCAGCATGTGGCAGGGGGAGAGGCGGTTGATGATGCATGAGGTGTGATGGTGAAAGGGGCAGCCTTACGCTGCTGGGGGCGTGGCTCCTGGGGAGCTTTCTGGCTATCGGGACGCTGGTGTTTTTGCTGAGCCAGCGGGAGAGCCAGCTGATTATCCTGGCGGAGCGCAACCTGCCTTTGCAGCTGATGGCGGAAAATCTGCTGGAGGAGCAGCGCATCAGGCTGCAGGGGGATTTTGCCAGGGTGGATGAGTTCCTGGCAATGGAAAGCTGGCGGATAAAGGAAATTGCGTCAGGCAGCAGGGATGGCATGGCATACCGGGTGACAATCAAAAGGGATGAGGCTGATGACAGGCTGGTTTTGGTGTCCCATGTGAAATATGAAAAGCAGATGATGATGGGCAATGAATACCTGCTTCAATGGTGCTTCTATGGGGACAGGGCACAGGAAAAGCTGGTTTTGGAGAGGATAGGCTAGGATGATGGAGAAAATAGGCTGGGAAAAGCCGGGAAAGGACGGGAATCGGTGAATGACAGGTATAAGCAGGCTGAGGGCATGGCTGTCAGCAAAAGTACGTGCCGGGATGGGGATTCTGGTGCGGCAGGACAATATCTGTATGGCAATGGCGGAGCGGTCGGAGAACGGCAGGGCGGAGCTGGTGTGGCAGGAGGAATATGTGTGCGGTAATGATGAGGGGGTGGAGGATTTTTGGGCACGGGCTGCCCTGGGGGGACTCAGGAGCTGCCCGGAGGAAGGGGTGTGCTATCTGGTGCTGGAAGGGCAGGAGGTGTTCTTTTATGAAAAGCAGTTCCCGGATATGGCAGACAGGGAGCTGCAGCAGAGCCTGAGGCTGGATTTTGCGGCGGCCTCCGGCTGGCATAGGAGTTTTGCCTTTGGCTATGAGAGGCTGGCGGATGGCAGGTTCAGGCTGGGGGGCATTCTCAGGGAACGCATGGCGGAGAGGCTGTCCTTTTGGCAGCAGTATTTCAGCATGGCTGGCTGTGTGCTTTTTGTCGGTGCTGCCGGGGCGGAGGGAGCTGCCCGGGGAGCAATGGCAGCCCTGGGAGGCGAAGGGATTCGCTTTGACTGCGTGCATCCTGTGTGGCGCAGGTGGGACTGGCTGCGCTGTGGCGGCATCCTGTGGGGTGCCAGCCTGTCTATCTTTTTGCTGGCAGGGGGCTGGCTGGGGTATATGGGCTATGAAACAGGGCAGGAGCTCCGTGCTCAGAGGGAACGGCTGGCGCTGCTGTCGGATATAGGGGAACGCAGGCAGGCTATTGAGGAAAATAAGCAGGTTGCAGAGAGGAAAAACAAGGCTATGGGGAGAATTCGTGAAAATGGGCTGCGGTGCCAGGGCTTGCTGGTGACTGTGGGCAATGCCATGCCGGAGGGCAGCTGGCTGACGGGGATGTCGGCAGAGGCGGGCCACAGGCTGGTATTGTCCGGCAAGGCGGCAGGATACAGGCAGGTGTCGGAGCTGATGGAGAGGCTGCAGGCGGATGAGGAATTTTTTCAGGGGAAAATCTATCTGGCATCTGCGGATGTGGGCAAGGATGGCATGATCAGCTTTCAGCTGAAGGGAAGCCAGTGAGGGATATGGCGAGGAATATATGATGCAAAAGTGGAAGTGCCGGGGCTTTGCGGCAGCCTCCTGCCTGCTGCTGGCACTGTGGGCGGCAATGATGTGGCAGGGAGCCGGGGCGGTGCAGGAGCTGGAGGAACAGGAGCAGTCCCTGCATCAGATGCAGGAGGAGTATGCTGCCCTGGAAAGGCTGCAGGAGGAGCATCCGGATGTGGAAAAATATCAGCTGGAGGTGGAGATGGAGAAAAAACGCGTGGCGGCACTGCTGCCTGATGAGATGCAGACAGGGGTGTTTTTGCAGGAGCTGAAGGCTGCCTCTGACAGGACAGGCATGGTGCTCTGTGAGCTGGTGCCGGAGGAAGCACAGGAAGAAAATGGCCTGCTTTCCATGCCGGTGAGGGTAAATCTGCAAGGGGATTATTTTTCCCTGGTGCGTTTTTTGCGGGCATTGCAAAATGGCAGCAGATTTATGCAGGTGGTGGCAATGGATGTAGCCAGCAAGGGGGATTTTTTGGATTGCAGGCTGCAGTTCAAAATTTTTTCAGAAAAACTTTGATAAAAGTGTTGACAAAGCGGCAATGATGTAGTAGTATATACATCGTTGTCGCTGACATGTCCTTGAGAGCCACGCTGACAGCGGTGGGCAGAATCAAGGGGCTGGCGATGTCAATAAAAAATATTTCAAAAAGTTCTTGACAAGCTGAATGATTTGAGATATTATATAAAAGCTGACTCGCACAGCGGTCTTACAAAAAGCTTACAGAGCTTTTACAAGCCGTTGATGATAGAGAGGCAGTGTTCCTTGAAAACTAAACAATGCAATAAGAAATCATGCACACATGATTTCAAGCCAGATGTTGGATTCTGTGTCCGCCATGCGGATGCAGGATATAAACAAAACAAGATTTGTGCGAAACACAATCTGAAATTCCATTACATGGATAATTTTGAGAGCCATTCAAGGTCTTCTACATTTCACCCGTGAAGCGATAGCTGAACGGCTGTGAAATGAGTGTCAGGACATCCAAGAAACGAGCCCGTAGGGTGAAGTTGATTGGTTAATGTCCAGACCAATATATTTATTGGAGAGTTTGATCCTGGCTCAGGACGAACGCTGGCGGCGTGCTTAACACATGCAAGTCGAACGGGGCGAAGTGATAGCTTGCTATTATGGAGCCTAGTGGCAAACGGGTGAGTAACGCGTAGGCAACCTGCCCTTCAGATGGGGACAACACCTCGAAAGGGGTGCTAATACCGAATGACGTTTCCTGGTCGCATGACCTGGAAACCAAAGGCCGGGCAACC
>NZ_VUNR01000059.1 GCF_009695585.1 Anaerovibrio slackiae | reverse complement strand
AATCTTGCTCTTGAATTCAGCAGTGTATTTCCTTTTCGGCATGATAGTAACCTCCATTCGTTACTAATTACTATATCATGCACGCTTAAAAAATAAAGTGCTGGTCTAAATTCTTGGGACCATTATATACTTCCTTGCGAAGCAGGTAATAGTAAATTTGTTTGTGAAGGCGATGTTACTTAATTTGTGGTATAATAATTAATGAAATTCAATACTAGAGGGGAGGCATATTATGCTCAAACAGAAATTAGAACAATACAACCATATATTGGAGCAATTAGATGATTTTACAAGGAAAAACTGGGAAGATAATTTCACAATAGAATTTACGCACGATACAACTGCAATTGAAGGGAATACTTTAACTTTAATTGATACAAAGATGATACTTGAAGATGGCATCGTTCCTAAAGAAACAACCCTCTTTGAATTGGATCAGATTAGAGGACATGCCGATGCTTGGCAATATGTAAAAGAAAATATTAGAAACAACATTCCGCTTTCTGAAAATTTGATAAAAGATATTTATGAGCGAGTTGTACCCACTAGAGGTGTCGGAGGAATTTATCGCACAGTTCCTGTCTACATACGAGGCGCACAACATGTGCCTCCAAACTATAAAAAAGTAAGGGAACTAATGAAGTACTTTATTCAGGATATGAATATAAAGTCATTTTCCTCTGTAGCCGAATTAGCGGCATGGACACATGCTGAATTTGTTAAAATACATCCATTTCAGGACGGAAATGGCAGAACAGCCCGATTGATTATGAATTATCAGTTAATGATAAATAATTATCCACCTATCAATATAAAAAAAGATAATGTCCATGAATATTTCAATGCATTAGAGATTTATGCTATCAGAGATGATATAAATCCTTTTAAAGATTTAGTTCAAGACAACATTAATAAAAGTTTGGACAAGTTTATCAATATGTATCAAGATTACTATACTGATAAAAGCAATAAGACATTGGTTCCCAATACAAATTTATCATCTGATGCAGAAAAGATATTTGTTAATAGTTACAACAATATTATCAATAAGCTAAAGGATACCCATGTAGCAGCAACAGAAGCTACAAAGAACTTACTAAAGTATGGATATGATGTCGATAAAATTTATCCTGTGTTGGAAAAATTATTACCACAGGCACAAAATGATGAGCTTTATAGTCTGGATATTATACACAAAGCCAAGGAATGCCTAAACACAAAAACAACTCTACCAAAGCAAGACAAATTGCATAGTACTAGCACAAAATTATAAACAATAAAGTGCATTATCACAGTATAGTGATAATGCACTTTATTGTTTATCCCTAAAAACTCAACTATTGTTACCTACTTCGCAAGGAAATAATACTCTCCCTATAGGGACAATACTGCCATATGCAGGCAATTTAAGTGACATACCTCATGGCTGGGTATTATGTGACGGTACTAATGGCACACCTGATTTACGCGATAGATTTTTAACTGGTGCGGGTTTATTATATACATTAGGGTCGATAGGTGGTGAAAACTATCATCAGCTACTGTTAAATGAAATTCCATCGCATAATCATTTATTTGTGGGTGATGATGAACTCGTATATCCGTGGGGAGTTACAGGGCAAAGAATACCATATGATGCCAAAAGTGTACCAGAATACAGTCCAGGAGGTCACATTGGATACACATCTTTTAGTGGGGATAATCAACCGCATGAAAATAGACCCCCTTATTATGCAGTTTATTATATAATACGCCTTGTGTGATTATTGTGCTTTTATAATAGGATAACACGCTATATGCATTGGTTTATATTGTCCATAAAAAGTACGATTTCCGACTACAATAGCATTTACAGCATGGCCATCTGCTCCAGCTATGGGAGTAGCTAAATATCCACTGAGATGACCGTCATCTGGCTCATTAGCTCCTATCCTCATATGGGGAAAGTTACCATCAAATGTCATTGTAAAGGAACTGCTTTGTGCAACTGTCCCAAGCACCTCATCATCCCCAGCAGCATAAATAAACTTACCTAATAAATTAGGAACGTTAGCACCTACTATTTCAGCGAGCTTAGGATAGTTGCTTGTTGATTGACCATTACATAATAGATATCCATCTGGTATGTTATAACTGTACCACCATAATATACTTCCCACAGGCAAGGTATTACTTCCTTGCGAAGCTAGTATTATAATAATATTCACAAATTAGTATACTAAGTTACACTTAAAATTTTTATTTTTTGTAAGGAACAAAATAGGCTTTTGTAACATAGAAAGGGGTTCGTGTGATTGTTTCTGTTGAAAAAATTTCACCTTTGGAAATTGGTATAACAGCATTTCCGTTTTGTTCTCCATGCTCCCCCATTGACATATCCAATATTAATACATTATTTATTTTTATTTTGGCTTTAAGAGCTTCAAAATACCCACAAGTATTAGGCAAAGAATAAAATATCATACCATCTTCAGGTGCTACAAATTGTACATTATATATGCCTATTTCAATACTTCTCGAATAGTCTAATCGAATACTACCACTTTGCGAATACTGGAGTTAGAATATAAATAGTACAAGTCAAAATGAGAAATCCTAAATAAGTTCATGACATGGTACAATATATGTACCTATCTTGAGGAGGATTTCAGAATGGCTAAACAACATGACAAACAGTTTA
>NZ_VUNR01000058.1 GCF_009695585.1 Anaerovibrio slackiae | reverse complement strand
GAGCAAGACCAAGCTCACGAGCAGCTTTGCTAAGACCTATTTCCTTAGCTAAAGTTACAGCCTGTACCTTATAATCTGTATCATAGTGTTTCTGATTTCGTGCCATGAAAAGCACCTCCTTTTCCTCGTATTATATATCATCATATACGAGTAAAAAGTGTCAACAATTATGATACAGCATCAGACATCTTAATAAACAGCATATCCTACGCCCTGCCGCTTATGCGGCGGAGCGTGGCGAAACAGGCTTTGAACGTCATTTTGAGGGGAACGAGGACAAACGCTATATTTGGAGTGGGAACAGCGTGAGGAGCATTTTAAGAAGCCCGATATATGCGGGAAATCTTGTAGGCTACAAACGGATTGCCGCCAATATGAAAAGCAAGAAACGCCCCTCTAAGCTGCCCGAAGAATGGGAAGTGATACCCAATACCCATGAGGGAATAGTCACGCAGGAGGAATTTGATATTGTCCAACAGCTTATTACAAGTCGTAGGCTTCCACAGAACAAGGGAGGATTTGTAAATATTTTTGCAGGCGTTATCAAGTGTGTGGACTGCGGATGTGCTCTGCGGGCAATGAACGTACACAGGAGGAAACGCCCAGAGATTATCGACTGTGTACAGTATTCATGTAATAATTATGCAAGAAACGGAAGAAGCGAGTGTAGTGCCCACAATATAGAAGCAAGGGATTTATTCAATGCCGTTCTTGCCGACATCAACTGTTTTGCGGATATGGCAGTGAATGATGAAAAGGCGGTCAGGGCCATAGAAAAGCGGCTCACGGAAACAGACCAGAGCAGGGCGAAAGCATTAGAGAAAGAACGTAAGAAGCTGAACAAACGCCTTGCGGAACTGGACAGGCTGTTTTCCTCTCTCTACGAGGATAAGGTCATGGAGCGTATTACCGAGCGGAATTTTGAGATGATGTCGGGGAAATACCAGAAAGAGCAGCTTGAAATTGAAGCAAGGCTGAAAGAGGTGACGGAAACTCTTAATGAAAGCTACGAGAAATCACGGGGAATCCGTGACTTCCTCGCCCTTATCCGAAATTATCAAGGCTTAAAAGAACTGGATGCAACAGTTATAAACGCACTCATAGACAAGATACTTGTTTCGGAGCGTGAGAAGATGGCAGACGGAACAGTGAAGCAGGAAATCAAGATTTACTATAAATTCATCGGCTTTGTCGATGAATTACATATCATACCTACAAAACGGTGGGCAGCAATGCCCGCTAAAAATTGTACGGTGTGCGGCGTTGAATATGTCCCGGGCTCTGGTGCATCAAGGTATTGTCCTGCTTGTGCCAAGAAGATACGGAGGGAGAAATCAAACGAGAGCAAACGCAGGAGCAGAGAACAGAAAAGGATAGCATGTATGAACTGTCCGCAAAAAATGACCGACTGACATTGAACAGCAGGAGAAGCGTATTTTACGACAGGGGAATCTAAATCCAAAGGTCAAGATATTACGCTATGTGACGGAAGGAACCTTTGACAGTTATTCGTGGCAGCTCATTGAGAACAAGCAGAAATTCATCGGTCAGATCATGACAAGTAAATCTCCGGTACGTTCCTGTGAGGATGTGGATGAAGCGGCACTTACGTATGCGGAGGTCAAGGCTCTGGCAACAGGAAATCCCTACATTAAGGAAAAGATGGCTCTCGATATTCAGATATCCAAGTTAAAGCTCATGAAAGCAAACCATACCAGTCAGAAATGCCGTCTGGAGGACAACATTGCAAAGCATTATCCACAGCAGATCACGATTTTAAAGGAGCGTATCAGCGGGATGCAGGCGGACATTCAGACTGCGAAAGCAAATCTTCCGGTGGATAAAGAGCAGTTTTCCATGAAAGTAGGGGAACAAGCTCTATACAGATAAAAAAGAAGCCGGAACAGCCCTTGTGGAGATGTGCAAAGAAATAAAAACAGTCAATGCCCCTGCGGTCATTGGCGAATATGCAGGCTTTTAGATGGCAGTATCCTTTGATGCATTCAACCACAAATTTGTGATGAACCTGAAAGGACAGCTTTCACACAATCTGGAAGTCGGTTCAGATCCACTCGGTAATATCTCCTGTATCAACCATGCACTGGAGTCCATGCCAAAGCAGCTTATGGAAGCACAGACAAAACTTGAAACGGTGGAGCATCAGCTTGAAACCGCAAAGGTGGAAGTAACCAAATCCTTTGCACAGGAAGCAGAGCTTGCAGAGAAGTTAGAGCGTCTGTCTGCATTAAATGCCCTGCTTAACATGGATGAAAAGGGCAATGATGGGATTGATATGGATGATGAGCCGGAAGCTCCAAAGAGTGAAAAAGAGGTTGCAGACCGTCCGGCGAAGAATATTCCTCTTGCAGGAAAAACAGTGGGGACAGAGCAGGATAAGGGCATCAGACAGTATGCAGATGCACCTATAGAAAGAGTGTCCCTGAAAGCGAAGCTGGAAGCGTTGAAAGCAAAGGTTGCTGGAGAAGATTCAGAAAAGCTTATGCCACAAAAAGCAAAGGGAAAGGAAGAAACCTTATAAGAAAATTTGAATTTTTATATTTTTATTCCCAACTTTATTCCCAACATGTTATAATTATTTGGGTTGGGATTGAATTACTCCCTCCTAACGCCTAGGCGTTTGAGGAGGGAGATTCCCACTTCTACGAGAACAGCCTTCTGCCTTGGCAAAAGGACTTACACACTCTCCGTGGGCGTTAATTTCCGTAATTCCTAC
>NZ_VUNR01000057.1 GCF_009695585.1 Anaerovibrio slackiae | reverse complement strand
AGCTGTTGCTGTTGTTTAGTGGGATATATTCGATACTGATAGCCTTTTTGCTGTAACACATCGTTCACCTCCTGTCACTTACTATTATATCACCACTATGTTCTATTGTCCACCTCAATTACTTGCGCAAATTCGGCGGACGTGGCATTCATCTCCCGCCTATAGAGGCAGGGAGTCTTCTGCCACATTAAGATAAAATCTCATATAAGAGCAAAAGAATTATCGCACAGCCGACAGATTACTTTGAAGTAATCCAGCCGGATATGTGATAATTCTTTTTTGTGGAAAATATGGCGCAAAAGTTGTCTGACTGAAGACGACAGAAAGGCGTTGAAAAATATCAAAAAGGGTATAAAAAGTGGTTGAAGTTTTATACTATAATATTTTGCACCTTCTGCCACTAAAAAATGCCAGAAGGGTATGAGAAAAAACACACAGCAGCGTAACAAAACAACATAAAAAACATAACAGCAGAAAATAGCAAGGCAGCTGTAAAACCAGCTACAAAAAAACAGGCCCATCCCGGCATATGTCAGGATGGGCCTGTTTTTTATAAAATCAATCTGATGATATCACCAATATCATATTTGAAAGAGAAATCAGAGCATGTGGGCTCTCAGTTCCTCGCCGCTCAATGGGGAAAGATACGCTGGTGCCACATCAAACACGGTCTTGCAGCCATTTGCGCCTTCCTGATGCAGACGATTTACGGCACGGGCATAAGCAAGAATGACAGAGGAAGTAAACTCAGGGTTAGAATCCAGCTTCAGGCTATACTCGATAACATGCTTGTGCTCGCCATTGAAGCCGGTAACGCCGGTGCGGAACACAAAGCCGCCATGAGGAATACCGCTGTGGTTTGCCTGCAGCTCCTCCTCGCTGATGAAATGCACGGTAGTATCATAATCGGAGAAGTAGTTCGGCATCTCCTTGATATCCTTCTCAATCTGAGCCAGGTCTGCCCCTTCCTCAGCCACTACGAAGCACTCACGGGTATGCTTCTGACGGGTGGTCAGCTCAGGATTTTCGCCGTTCCTTACAGACTCCAGGGCAGCCTCCACAGGAATGGTGTACTGCTTGCCGTTCTTGACACCCTTGACGCGACGGATAGCATCGGAATGGCCCTGGCTGACGCCCTTGCCCCAGAAGGTATAATCATTGCCCTGCGGCAATACAGCATTGGCATACAGGCGGTTCAGGGAGAACATGCCCGGGTCCCAGCCACAGGAAATCAGGGCGGTATGGCCACTTTCCTTGGCAGCCTTGTCAACGTTGGCAAAATGCTCCGGAATGCGGGCATGGGTATCAAAGCTGTCAATTACATTGAAATACTTTGCCAGCTCAGGAGTCTGCTCAGGCAGGTCCGTAGCGGAACCGCCGCACAGCACCAGCACATCAATCTCATCTGCATGGCGTGCCGCCTCAGAGGCAGCATAAACCTTGACCCCCTCAGTCTGCAGCTTTACATCAGCAGGATTCCTGCGGGTGAATACTGCCACCAGCTCCATATCATCATTCTGACGGACAGCAGCCTCAACGCCCCGGCCCAGATTGCCATAGCCATAAATACCAATTCTCATTACATATCTTCCTTTCTTATCTCACTACAGTGCATACCTTGCCCCTAGCAAGCACTATATAATAAATGGTATAGATGTATGTCAATATTTACATATTGACCACTTGATATAATATCACAAAATTGAGTATTATGGTAGGATTTTATTGTGTATACAATGTACTTTTTCAGGCCAATTCCCTGCCATCCCCCATGATGACAGCAGATTATTCATTGCAACTTGCGGCCACCTGCCCCCTCAGCCACAGGCTGACTCCAAACCCCAGCAAAGCGAATACCGCACCGCCATAGCCGATATATGCCATAGACAGCTCAGTACAAATAACACCACCAGCCCATGTGCCGCCGCCGATGCCAAAATTGAAGATACCTGAGTATATAGACATGGCCACAGGAGCACTGCTGAGGGTAGTAGCTTGCAATACCTCTGCCTGGCTGGCCATGCCATAGGACGTCATGAAGATGCCCCACAAAACTATCAGCGGCAGCAGCAGGTACTCACTGCCTGACAGCGGATGCAGTGCCATAAGCGATGCCGCCAGCCCCAGAATAGTCCCTGCCAGGTAATACCTGCTGCACCTCTCATACAGCCTGGCAAACAGCATGCTGCCAGCCATACCGGCAACCCCCAACATCATCAATGCCGTAGTAATCATATTGTCGGACATGCCGCCCACCTGCTTCATAAATGGCTCAATATAGCTATATGCCGTATACTGCGACATAGGCACAAGGATGTTGACGCCATAAAGTCCCATCAGGACTTTATTGTGCAACAGCTCCGGCAGCTGCCGGAAAGAAAATGGCTCTGTTTTAGGCAGTTTCGGAAATACGACTACCATATAAAGTAAAATCACAACAGCCACTGCTGCCATGGCAAAAAATGACATACGCCAGCCCAGCTGCAAGCCGATAATGCGCCCTACCGGCAAGCCCAAAATAACAGCCAGCGAAGAACCTGCCACCAGCATGCTCATAGCTATAGCCTTGAACTTTGGTTCCACCAGCCTGACTGCCGCAGGTGTAGCAATCGACCAATAGATAGCATGGGCACATGCCAGCACCAGCCGCGCCCCCAGCAGCGTCCAAAAATCATTTGCCAGAGATGCCAGGCTATTGGATAGAATAAATACCCCCAGCGTAGACAGGATTAACGCCCTGAGCCCATACCTGGAAGCCCAGACCATCAGCGGCATAGAAAGCACCATTACCACCCAGGCATATATGGACACAATCCGCCCAATCTCCGCCTCCGTCATGGCAAAATCCTCTGCAATAGCAGATAGCAGCCCTATGGGCATAAACTCCGACGTATTGAACAAAAATGCCGCGCAGGTCATCCCAGCCAGTGGCAGCCACTCCCGCATGGACAAACCAGCTTCCTGATTATTCAACAAAAAATCACGCTCCTGATTCCGGCTGACTGATACAGCCATACTTTATCTTAATGTGGCAGAAGACTCCCTTCCTCTATAGGCGGGAGATGAATGCCACGTCCACCGAATTTACGCAAGTAATTGAGGTGGACAATAGAACATATCGATGATATAATAATAGGTGGCAGGAGGTGAATGATGTGTTACAGCAAAAAGGCTATCTGTATCG
>NZ_VUNR01000056.1 GCF_009695585.1 Anaerovibrio slackiae | reverse complement strand
GATATCTTTCGCCAGATGACTTCGAAAAACTTTACAATGCGAGCGTTGCTAGAGAATCACTATTGGTAAGCTGAAAATAATTAAAATTTCTCATTTTATGTTGTACTAAATCTTGACATAGGACCAACTATTACCATCTATTATAAACGTTCCGAATAACTCCATTAAACAATTATTTTCAAAAAAACGTATACAAATCCCCCCATAGCACTCCACGCAACAATATCAATACAGATAAAAACTTTTTATCTTCTCCCAATGTTTTCATCACCAGAATTAAGTGTATTAAAATTATGAGTACGAATACACATATATATGCTATTTTCATTCTTTATGAATTCTCGCCATTTCTTTAAATAACTTTAAAATTTCTTCTCTATTATAGCTTTCCAGAATCCCAGCCTCCTCAAACAAAAGGCCAGCCTGGAATATCTTCTTCTGGTGCTGCCTTCTTTTTGTGCTACTCAAACTCTCTTTGAAGATTTTACGTTTTCTTTCTTCCAGTTGCAGTTTTTGTTGAATTATTCGCAACTCCCGTTCCTTACGTTCTAATCTATTCATAACTCAATCACCAAGCACATCCCCTCTCAATGTAAACACAAGATGTTGTGGCTATTATACCATAAAACACAATATCTTGTGTAATTTTTATGTTATTTTGCTATAAAATTTGCAAATAAGTCATTATCAGTGTAAAATAAAGTTGGTGTAAAATAGTGTACATGTGCAGTTAGGAGTTTCTCTTAGCGAGAAACTCAAAATGCCGCTTACGCGGCAAAATGGCTCGCGAGCCATAAGTTAGAGATACTTTTGTTCTGCCAGTCGCGTTACGCTCCTTGAACCTGCGGTTGGCTCAATAATTTCTTAAAGTATGGTGATTTTTATGGCATTATTCCGATTTGAAATCAAGTCAGATAAGAAAAAATCTGCAAATGGACAGCGAATATCAGCTAAATTACATGCAGAGTACATTGATCGAAAAGGCAGATATAAGGATGTAGACCAGCGGGAGCTTGAACGAGCTGCAACGGAAAATGTAATCTCCGGCCCTAATTTGATCGAACATCAGCCAGGCCGAGAGATTCTGCTGTACAGTAGTCCATTCGGTGTGATTCGACAGGATGATGCCGGTATAAAAATTTCTAAAGGTGCATCTATGCAAACCATAGCAACTGCACTGCTGGTAGCACAAAACATCTACGGCGATGAACTATCCGTGCATGGAAATGAGTCATTTCGCCAGGACGTTGCAAAGGCAGCATACAGTCTGTATTTGCCTATACACTTCACAACGAATTTTGCTAATGACTTGAAACAAGCGAAGGAGGATATAAACAATGAACGACGAGAATTTGAAGCAGCAGGAGGAAGAACTATTGCTACCGATGAATCAGGAAGAAACAGAGTTGGAACAGGCCACCAAGCAGGAGCCAGCAGAATTAACCAGCCTCTTTCCCAGCGTTTCAGCAAAGGCTCCGTCCATAATCAGTCCAACCCTTTTGGATCTACCATTGCGGAAAAGGCCCAAAGAGGCTTCTGCGTGCCAACTTTGTCCGGCAGCACAATGGATGTATCAGGACGGAATCCTGATGTGCTATTGTCAAAAAATGAATACGATGACTTACAGCGAAGCATCAGAGAACGACATGAAACCTATCCTGAGCTGCGATGGGATGTATCAGGCTCTCGACGAACTGCTGCAAAACTAGCTGCTGAACAAATCATGCACAATCTGCAATCCGCTCTTGATAAAACTTTTGCTTCAAGTCACGTTCAGTACATCAATCGAGAAACCAGATTTAAGCAACGGGGCGGTTGCATGGCTACCGGCAATCATCTGCCGAAATGGGCGGATAGCTCCGCTAAGAAATTTTTCGAGGCTGCTGATAAATTTGAATCATCAAATGGCGAGCGATACAAAGAAATTGTCTTTGCACTGCCAAATGAGTTAGAGCTTTCTCAGCAGCAGGAAATTGTAGAAGCATTTCTTCAAAAGCATCTTCAAGAGTATTATTATGCCTGGGCCATTCATGACAAAATCGGCAGCATGAGTAATGGCGAACATCATGCACATGTACATATAATGTTTTCCACCAGGCAGCTTGATGATTATGAAAAATCCGTGGGCAGAACCGCTGAAGTGTTTTTCAGTCGCGCATCCGTAAAAGATGGTCATCCTGAAGCAGGTGGCTGCAAAAAAGCTGAATGCTGGATAGATAAAAACAGAGCAAAATTTATCAACAAGCTGCGTGAAAGCGTGGCAGAACTTCAAAATGAAACATTGGAGAAATATGGCCATTCCTCCAGAGTAGACCATCGTTCATTGAAAGCAAGACGAGCTGAAGCCCTCGCTAATGGCAATCTTTTTCTTGCAGAACTTCTTGATAAGGTACCAGAAGCTGCTGTGGGCCCCAACTCACTTCTAAACGAAAATTCCCCACTATATAAAGAACAAAAAAAATTACGTCAATATAATCATGAAAAATTTCAAAGCAAAATTTGTAAGAACATACTCTCTTGCAATATTGCTATTGAAAAAAATATTCACCTTCTGAAAAATAATCAAAAATCCAGGCAAGAAATTTCCCATCTGTTGACGGATAACGATAGGCAAATTTTTGCCAAAGAACTAAACGCAATTAGCACATTTGATAAGCAAATTGAAACTTTGCAATCCATTCTCGTGAGCAGCAGTGAAGCCATTGAGCAGTCAATGGTAAAATACATGACGAAAAAGCACAGGGAAACATGGCAGGCTTTTAAAAGCCTGGCTCAGGAAAGGAAGCATTGGAAGGAATTTAAGGCCGCTTTGCAGATGCAGGAATTTCCTAATGACGTATTAAAAAATGATGTGCTTAAATCTATTGATGATGAGATTATCAGAATCGAAAACGAGCTAAAAAAGCAGGCACCTGATATGAGATTGATTTTTGATAGATTGCAACAGCCATCGAAACAAAAAGAAATTCAAGCTTCAGCTGGCTGTATGATTTTCGCCAATAAATCTGTGCGAGAAAAAATTAACACCTTGCTTATAAGTCAGCAAAAAGCAATTGCAGATTTAAGCAAAGCATATTCCGACCGCTTAAAAGCTGAAAACCAAGATAATGGATATACAGCAGATAATATCTCAAACAGCCTTGGTGATGAGCTATCAACATTATATGCGCAAGCCAAAAAGTTGCGCGAAGAAATATCCAAACTGAGACCTAAAGTTATTTCATCTGAACGAGCTATGGTGATGGCAAAAAATAACTACGTCCGATTTGTAGCCAAAGGAACCGGACTGATGGACTTCCAGCAACTTCGTAAAGAACGGCGTGAACTGGAAAAGTCACGAGCATGTAATAAAATTTCTTCTGATGATTTTAATGCCTCATTATTGAAGCTGAATGAAACGGAAAAACAGTTAGAAGCATTGTGTGCCACTCCTGAAGCGCAAGGTAAAATTAGCGATATTGTCACTGGAATATTACAGAAAAATGCACCTATCGCCATGAAATTTGCAAAACTGTCAAATCAACTAGCTGCTGTACAACAGAAAATTGACGAACTAAAGCCTTTGCACACTGCTGCAAAAAATCACGCTGTATATGGCGGCAACACAAGATATAAATTATCAGGCGGTGGCAGTCTTCGTTCATCAGCTCCAAAGATTGCAGCTGCCCTGGCCGGAGATGAAAAGTTTACGCCGTTGGTTCTGCAAAGCAAGCATGAAGATCAGGATGACTGGGAATTGCTATCTGAAGCTGAAAAAGATGAAATTAGATATAGCAACCTGGTAATATGTCAACAGGTTTTCTCAAAAGTTTTTGAAGCAAATTCTTGAAATAAAGTGCACTTAACAAACCTTCAGGATTATAAGCAAAAATCCCAAAGGCATGTTTGTAAATATT
>NZ_VUNR01000055.1 GCF_009695585.1 Anaerovibrio slackiae | reverse complement strand
GAAAAAGCTCAAATGTCAGGTACATCCGTCTCCACCTGCTCCGAGAAAAATAGAGCTTGAGGCAAATAAAAAAGCCAACTGTTTCCTGAATGGAAATGGTTGGCTGATAAAAATCAATATCACATAGGAGGTATTAAATTATGAAAAAGCTGTTATACCCTGCTTGTTTTTACCCCTGCGAGGAGCAGGAAGGTTATACTGTTGTTGTGCCAGACCTGCCAGGCTGTGTAACACAGGGCAAATCCCTGATTGATGCAATCGGTATGGCAGTAGATGCCGCATCCGGCTGGGTGCTGGATGAAATGGAAGACGGCAAGCCTATCCCACCAGCCAGCAAGATAGAAGATGTGCAAGCTGATGAACGTCCAGGCGGTTTTGTGAAGCTGATTGAGCTGGATGCGGATGCGCTCCGCCCGGCTGAATAAAAAATACCGCAACTATCCAGTATCACAAGATAGTTGCGGTAGCCTGGAGCTATTCCTCATATTCAAAATCAAGTTTTATCTGTTTTGGTGCAGGACGAACTTCCAGCACTTTATCCACTATATACTCGGATGAAAGGACGCCATTCTTCAGCTTTTGCACATGCCGATAAGCGATGCGGAGCATATCTCCGCTGCCGAATGTAATCTCATGATTGCTTATCTGGTTCAGGAAAGCTTCATCAGCAATAGTCACCCATATAGCCGGGTTAGTTCCGTCAGTAACTTTCCATTTTCCCTGCTCAAAATTGATGGTGACTAATTTTACAAGCATTTCCTGCGATTGCGCTTCTGGGAGCTCCTCGGTTATTTCTTTGGCTGGAGGTGCTTTGAACAGCTCCGCTTCGGATTTTTTCACCGCGGCCACAGGCTTCTTGTCGGTTTTGTCCGCCGGATTTCTTACTTCAAAGGAATCTATTCCGGCAGTTTCCAACGGCCTGATGACGCCTTCAATACTTTTCCGGCATCCAACATCAAGAAATACTTTTAGTGTATTGATATTTACTTCTATTTTTGTCCCATCAGCAAGATGGATTTCAGATGTATCAGGAGATTTTTTCGTGATTTTCGTCATTGCTTTTTTGCCGATGGTGGAAATCAGGTCAAAAATACTTTTGATGACTACAGCAGTGCCACCTGTATTGGCAACATAACCAAGAATGGCCATCAGGTCATCCAGCCCTGTAGATTTAGAGCCTTCCACGAACAGCTTTGCCTGTTCCAATATGCTCATGTTGAGAATGAAGGTTATGTCAAAAGAGCCTTTGTTGAGGCTGTCCTGATTGAGCATGACCTTTATATTTCGTTCACAGCCTATTGCCTTGCCAGCATTTGAGACAAATTCTGCAAAAGCTATAAGTGCCGGAGCAAGTTCCCTGACATCCATCTCACCATCCGTCAATGCGGGACCTGCATAAGCAATTCTGGCCTTTTGGATGTTACACATTCCAATCACCTCCTCTATAGGAATTATATATGGAGAAGATTGGCCAGTCAATTAGAATTTAGTGTTGTTGTCTATAATAACAAATGCCAGATATTTGATATTTTATAGCCAATTAGGAGGTTTTATTTATGATCGTAGCGTTATACGCAAGATACAGCAGTGACAACCAGCGAGTAGAGTCCATCGTAGCCCAGCTCAGGGCCTGCAGGGAGTATTGCCAGAAGTATGGCTACACAATCATCAAGGAGTATGCTGACGAGGCCATGACAGGCACCAACGACAACAGGCCACAGTTCCAGCAGATGATGCGTGATGCCGAGGCAGGTATGTTCGAGATGATAGTTGCTCACAAGGTTGACAGAATCGGCAGGGATGAATTCGACTATTATTACAACCGCCACAGGCTGGAAGCGTGCGGCGTAGGACTGGCATTTGCCGCCCAGGGATTTGACGTCAGCACGCCTGAAGGGGCGCTGATGAACAACACGCTGGTCGGACTGGCAGCGTACTATTCACGCAACCTGGCCAAAGAAGTCCAAAAGGGCCAGCGGGAAAACGCATTGCAGGGTAAAACCAATGGTGGAAAGCCTCTCTTTGGCTATAAGTATGCCCCGGACAAGACATACCTGGTGGATGAGCATGAGGCCGAAGGAGTGCGCATGATTTTCGACATGTACCTGCAGGGAGCAGGGTATCTTGAAATCGCCAGCGCACTCAATGAGCGCGGCTTCAGGACACGGCGCGGGAACAAGTTTGGCAAGAATTCCCTGCATGAGCTGCTGCGTAACAGGCGGTATATCGGCACTGTCGTCTGGGGACATAATACCAAGATGCCAAACGGCAAGAGAAACAATCACAGACCACCGCATAAGGACACGCTGGTTATTCCTGATGGCTGCCCTGCCATAATTGATAAAGAAACCTTTGCGTTAGTGCAGGAAAAGATGGAGCAGAGGCGGAAGCACAGGGGCATGTGCACGGCAAGGCACACCTATCTTCTCACTCCGCTGGTTTTCTGCGCCCATTGCGGGGCTGCTATGGGCGGCGTGGCACATCGCAACCAGTATGGCGTGTTGTATAGGTACTATCGCTGCCAGAGGAAGACCAGAATGGGGACAGATATCTGCCCTAATCACTCCATGCGCGCAGACGTGCTTGAGGATTTAATTATCGGGCAGATAAGAAAACTGTTCCTGAACCCGGATGCAGTAGAAAAGCTGATGGCCAGCGTGGATGAGCAGTACCGCATACTGAAAGAAAATGATTGCAAGTCCCTGGAAGGCCTCAAAACAAAAAAGGCAGCTGTGATGAAGAAGATCAACAGCTACCTGGAGTATATTGAAGAATACGGCATGCCTGACAGAATAGCCCATCAACGCTATCAGGGATGGATTAGCGAGCTGGAGAAGCTTGAGGCCGAAATTTCCCGCAGGGAGGCATCCGTGCCTGCTCCGCTGTCCAGAGCTGTCATCAGGCAGTACATAGACAAGTACAGCAATGCGCTGGCTAGCGGCTCCGCTGGCAACATCAAAAACGTGATTGCAGCATTTGTCAGCAAAATAAAAATCTCACGGGACGAAATCTCCGTGAGCTTTAAATTCCGAGTATTCGGAAGTTGTACCGATGATGGTGCGGTTGATGGGACTTGAACCCATACGACCTGAGATCACTACCCCCTCAAAGTAGCGCGTCTGCCAATTCCGCCACAACCGCATATAATGTTTTAGAAATAAAAATGGTGCGGTCGAGAGGACTTGAACCTCCATGATATTGCTATCACTAGCGCCTGAAGCTAGCGCGTCTGCCAATTTCGCCACGACCGCATGTTACATATTTATTATAACACTCTTTTGAAGTGTTGTCAAGCGTTTTTTTATTTTTTTTAGTACCAACTTTTTGCTGGTGCCGAGGACCGGAATCGAACCGGTACGGTTGTCTCCAACCGCGGGATTTTAAGTCCCGTGCGTCTGCCAGTTCCGCCACCCCGGCAGCAATTCACTGGAGCGGGTGATGGGAATCGAACCCACGTGACCAGCTTGGAAGGCTGGGGCTCTACCATTGAGCTACACCCGCAGGTAATCAATGGAGCTGGCGAGAGGAATTGAACCCCCAACCTGCTGATTACAAGTCAGCTGCTCTACCAATTGAGCTACACCAGCGTGTAAATGGTGCCTCAGAGCGGAATCGAACCACTGACACGGGGATTTTCAGTCCCCTGCTCTACCAACTGAGCTACCGAGGCATAATGGCGACCCGAAGGGGACTTGAACCCCTGACCTCCGCCGTGACAGGGCGGCATTCTAACCAACTAAACTACCGGGCCATAATATGGTGGGCGCTAACGGGATCGAACCGCTGACATTCTGCTTGTAAGGCAGACGCTCTCCCAGCTGAGCTAAGCGCCCGAAAAATGGTGACCCACCGGAGACTCGAACTCCGAACCTGCTGATTAAGAGTCAGATGCTCTACCAATTGAGCTAGTGAGTCATAATATGGTGACGCGTACGGGATTCGAACCCGTGAAGCCGCCGTGAAAGGGCGGTGTCTTAACCGCTTGACCAACGCGCCATTATCAAGTGGTCAATCTACCCCGACGATTCGCATGGTGGCTCACCCGGGATTTGAACCCGGGACACCCTGATTAAAAGTCAGGTGCTCTGCCAACTGAGCTAGTGAACCGTCTGGCTGGGGTAGCTGGACTCGAACCAACGATGCGGGAGTCAAAGTCCCGTGCCTTAACCAACTTGGCTATACCCCAATTACCCCAGGGGTAAAAATGGCTCCTCGAGCAGGATTCGAACCTGCGACAGCCTGATTAACAGTCAGGTGCTCTACCTACTGAGCTATCGAGGAATGTAACCGGCAACTTCCTATCCTCCCAGGCCGTCTCCAGCCAAGTACTTTCGGCGTTTATGTGCTTAACTACTGTGTTCGGAATGGGAACAGGTGGGACCACATAGCCAACATCACCGGATATACAGTTCTCTGCATGCATCATGCTCTACGCTGCCGCGTTACTGACAGCACATGTACACACAAAACTATACAGAAACAAGTCTTGAACTGACGAATCATCTTAGGGTTGTAATTAAGCCCTCGACTTATTAGTATTGGTCCGCTTCACATGTTGCCACGCTTCCACTTCCAACCTATCTACCTTGTCGTCTTCAAGGAGTCTTACCAGATTGCTCTGTGAGAGATCTCATCTCAAGGCAGGCTTCACGCTTAGATGCTTTCAGCGTTTATCCCTTCCGGACGCAGCTACCCAGCT
>NZ_VUNR01000054.1 GCF_009695585.1 Anaerovibrio slackiae | reverse complement strand
ATCTGCTCATCCAATGATGGGCTTCCACCCAAGGTTAAGAGAGATAGATACTATGCTGCTCTACCTATAGCTGCATAGCTATCTTCTTTATACGAGTTTAATGTGTCAACCAATATTGACAATATCATTCATTTTTTAGCGACAGTAAACCTATGAAATCTTTTACCCCCCTGCCCCAACTTTAAATCACCACTCTTAAATTATTTCACCTTATCTTTCGCATGATTTTCAAATATATTATAACATCTACGGCAAACGTAAGAATTGCTCCATTTATCATATAAATCCTTGTAATTTTCGCAATTCTTTTTATACTCTTCATCCAGCTCTTTCTCGCGCATAACTACAACAGGCAGTTTGCTAATTCCTTTTCTAATTAACAATACTATAGGAGCAGAATAAACACCTATAGATATCCAATTTATTTTCCACAATATCCCATTATTATAAAAACCACCTCCATATGATACTAACCACTCTAAGGCATATTCAGTGCCTTTCAATAACATAAATACCAAAAACGGAAACCCAAATAAAACAACGAGCAAAATTAATACCAATGTTGCATATGCCAACGATATTTTAAGCAATAAGTTTACAATTTTCTCAAACCAAAATTTTTTTCGTTCCGATCTGATCGGTATCTCCGGAGGCTCCAATCGACTAGCTAACATTGTCTTTTGTACAGTAGTTCTTGTAACATCTCCGTAAATAGGCGTTGAACCTATATATTCTGTTTTCTTAGAACCATCACTATACTCTGTTACACGATTTTGAGCTATACTCCCAACTATCTCTTGTCGCGTTTCCTGCGTAGTGAAGTGTCCTTCCTCATACAAAAGTTTCACTGATTCTACATTTTCACTCCCACAATTTGGGCAACAAAACTCTTCCATGCTCATTCTCCTTTTATTTACAAAATATACACGGCAACTTGCAATATGTCGTACATATTTATTCGTTCTAAAAGCAGTCAACGAACAAAAATCGCCGACTGCTTTTATCTTATTTACAGTAACATAAATTGCACAAACAGAAAGCTTTTTTGTCTAAAAAACATTACCAAGCTAGTTACCAACCACCAGTTCAACTGGTGGTTTATTATCAGCCCTCATAAGGGCTATTATCACTGCTCGCCCCAAAGGGCGGTGTCGCAAGCAGTGTTACTGACTCCGCTAAAAGAGGTTAGCCTACTTAATCTTCATCTCTAGACTTATCTGCTTGCTCTCTTATGTATCTTTCTACTGCCGCATCTGTTATATTGCCTATCTTTTCTACATAGTACCCCCTTGCCCAAAACGACTTATCCCATCTGCTTTGTAACTCAGGGTGCCTATCATAAATCATTAATGTGCTTTTGCCTTTCAAATACCCCATAAAGTCCGACACACTGATCTTCGGTGGAATAGCTACACTCAAATGCACATGATCCGCGCAAACCGCACCTGCGATTATATCAACACGCTTATACTTACACAAAGTGCATATTATTTCTTTTACATCCACTTTCAATCTGCCATACAAAACCTTTTTACGATACTTAGGAATAAACACAATATGATACTGGCACTTCCATCGCGTATGTGATAAACTTTTATTGTCCATTTAGACCGCCTCCTATGTTGTTGAGTTTGGCTTGCGATACCATCTCAAGCATAACATAGGAGGCTTTATATTTCATCATAACCGCTACGGCTTTTTATATTCTCCCCAGCATAGCTGGGGGATTAGGATTTTTCATTTACTATGACTTCATCCGAAATCAGGCAACCCTTGTAATAAATTTTTAACTTCCTTAAAATTTTAAGTGATATACTCTTCACATCAACCACCCCAAAAACTATGATATATAAAAATATATGCACAAAAGATTATATAAAAACCTCTTATGCATATATTCGGCAAAGACAATAAAATATCCTTCTTTTATCCAATTTATTTTAACAACTTATAAATATTTTTTTACCTCAACCAAACATCTTTCCACATCACTCTTTATGTCACTTTCCCAAAACCGCAATACCAGCCATCCTTCTGCCAACAGGGCATCATTTACTTCCTTATCACGCTCTACATTTCTTGCCAACTTGAGTAGCCAAAAATCCTTATTCGACTTAATTTGTTCTCCGGGATTATCCTGATGATTTCGTGCATGCCAAAAATCGCCATCTACAAAAATGGCGATTTTCCTTTTCGTTATGGCTATATCAGGTGTCCCCGGCAATTTTTTATAATTTTTTCTATAGCGAATACCATCATGCCAAAGTGCCTTGCGCAACAAAACTTCCGGCTTTGTATTAACAGACTTGACATTCTTCATACACTTATGTCGCTGTTCCTTCGTCAATACATCCATAATCGCTATCTCCGTAAACTCTATTTAAAACGTATTTGCAAATTCAGATTTATATACATACTATCATCTTTATTATAAAGAGTGGCAAATTCGTATCGAGAAGTAGAGGCTCTTTCAAATTTTGTATTATCCAGCAAATAATCCTCAAAACTATTTCTATTATAGATATGATATGCTACTACATCACCTGATGTAGTTACAATGATATACCCACCATTAGCTTCGTCATAACCATCCCATTCTGTCCCCGGCATCATTCCCAAAGCTATAGCACAAAGTAACTTTTTAAACTTATATTTATACATACCATTTCGTGCATACCCTAAAGGATTACTCAACTCTATCGCATTCAGCACATCCTTACACGAAGTAACACCTGTGCTATATGAATATAACAAAACATTACCTATTATTTCTGGCATCCTGGAATCAATCATAAGTAAATTGTCATTAAACACCGCACTGCTGGCAGAGTTATATATCAAGCTACCACCGTTTTCATAAATAGCATTTATTCTGTCACGAATTTTGGATTTCGTAGAAATATTGTTGATTTCCTGCTTTGACCTTTCATCTATCCCAACAACCTGATATAAAAAGTTTGTTGTTTTGCCTGCATTTAACAAGGTTGGCGCACTACCTAAATCAGACTTTATGCTAAATCCGCATATAGGACTATAACCTGTATTTATATCGTGTAACTGTAAAACAATATCAGCTTTATCTGTATTGACCGCCTTTATTTTAGAACAATGCAAATCTGACATGACCTGCTCTATACCATCTATCGAAAAAGCCTTCCCTGCACCATTTACAATAGACCAGTACAATGCTTTTTGTTCTCGTTCCATATCAGACTGGGATATTTCGCATATTTGTTCATTGTTTAAAAATATGGTTATAACGCGTTTATCAGCAGGGTCAGGTAATCGATATTCTACTTTCTCGCCCTTAACATCTTCCCTGAAAACTTTTAAAACAGGAAAAAATATATCCCTAAGTTTGTTTAATTTCCCATCAGCAGCATTTAACTTTCCATGTGCCAACAGATAAATCAATACATACAATTCGCTCCATTCACCCTTGTTGCCTGTTATTCTAGCCATAACCGCTCTCCCCACATATCTACAACAACGAAGTTATTTCTTGCTAAGAATCTTTCTAATTTCTCTAGCAATCGCCTCTATAACATTAACAGTGACACTATTACCAAATTGCTTATACAGATGTGTATCAGCCAATTCTAATTTGTAGCTATCAGGAAATCCCTGTAATCTAGCCCACTCACGAGGCGTCATCTTTCTAATATCTTCTTTATTTATGCTCCCCTTTATCTTAGTAACCGGAATCATGCTATGCTCCCTGTGGTCTATAATTAAATTACGTTCCCTGCCCATACCACCGCATACTATAGCTCCGGCCTGTCCATCCAAAGATCTTACCTCATATCCAAAACCATGCCCAGCCGCTTCATGACGAGCACGATGCCTGCGCAATGTCTCAAGATAGACATCACTTATATAGTATTTAGGAGATACAGGAGCACTATCCAAAATATCCCTAATTGTCACATTAGGGTTATCACCTATCGGAAATTCAAATGCAGATGAATCTATATCTTTCCGAAAACAAACGATGTAAATACGTTCTCTATTTTGAGGTACTCCAAAATCTTTACTATTCAATATCTTATGATATACATTATACCCAATCTGTTCAAAAGCTCTGGTAATAACCTTAAAAGTTCTCCCTCTATCGTGTATGGTGAGTCCTTTTACATTCTCGCAAAAAATCACCTTCGGTTGATGATAGTCACATATCCGAACCACATCTTGAAACAAGGTTCCCCTACAAATGCCTTTATAATCATCGTCAAACCCCATTTTCTTACCAGCCAAAGAAAAAGCCTGACACGGAAATCCTGCTAAACAAATATCAAAAGCTGGAATATTTTCAGCATCTATTTTTGTAATATCTCCTGCGATATCAAAATCATCATGAAAATTCAATTTGTATGTTTTTTGAGCATAAGTATCCCATTCACTGACAAATACAGTATTTATATTGCTAGTAAAGGCTTTATCAAAACCTAATCTAATCCCCCCTATTCCAGCAAATAAATCAATCGACCTCAGCACAGCAAATACTCCTTTATATACAAATTCTAATTTATATTAACTTATTTATTATACACCTTTTGTTCGTTTTTAGCAAGTTTTTTCATCCCTAAAAATATATTCACATGCCCCAAAAAATATTTAGGTGGGCAATCGCAAATGAAAGATTTAGATTATTATCTCACACTGCCATAAAAATTAGAAATAATTCCCAATACTAAAGACGGCTGATTTGTAGCACAATATCCTAAACTTCCTGTCCATATCACTTGTTCAGATACCATTGGTCCTATGTCAAGATTTAGTACAACATAAAATGAGAAATTTTAATTATTTTCAGCTTACCAATAGTGATTCTCTAGCAACGCTCGCATTGTAAAGTTTTTCGAAGTCATCTGGCGAAAGATA
>NZ_VUNR01000053.1 GCF_009695585.1 Anaerovibrio slackiae | reverse complement strand
AAAAGCTTCATGCAAAATTAGTGCTTTTATATTGTACCATCATTAACGGATTTTTTCGATAAAAAATCGCGATAAATCCCTAATTATTGCAAAAATTTCTCATAGCAGCAAAAGGCAAAATATTTTTCTCACTAAATACATAAAATTCCCCATACACATGCTATAATCATTCTATAATACTCTTTCATCGATACTGTTCCACAGCTTTGCGTGTTTCACGTGAAACATATTCTGCTGCCGAAATGCAGGGCAGATGCACTATACATTTTTTCTCCGGGAGGTATGACTATGCCCATATACAATTCACCTATCTTTGCCATAGATGTTGCGGAAGCCAGGCGATATGCGGGGCTGCAGAAGGCCGATTTCAGCCAGCAGCTGATTGATGATGCCTGCATGGAAGCGCAGCTTCTTATCCAGCCCAAAGGCATCTGGCAGCTATACGATTATGAGTCCCCCCGGCAGCTTCTTCTGCTTAACACTGAAAATACCCTTTCCCCACAATGTACTGCCCGGCACTGCAAGGACAATACCGGCACCAGCACTAACCGCCTTGCCTTGCAGGGTGACAGCATCGGCAAGCATCTCGCAGGCTGCTGCAAGGTGATTGTCATGGCTGCTACCGTAGGCGAAGCCATCGAAAAGCAGGTGACAAAATCCTTCGAGGAAGGCAGGTACAGCTTTTCGGTGCTGCTGGACGCCGCCGCCACCGCTGCTGTAGAACAGGTGGCAGATGCCATGGAGAAAACCATCCACAATGAAGTGAAAAGGCTGGGGCTTGCCATGAAATGGCGATTCAGCCCCGGCTATGGTGACTGGCCAATCCAGCAGCAGACAGAAATCCTGCAGCTGGCAGGCGGCAGCCAGATCGGCATTTCCCTCACGGAATCACTGATGCTGATGCCGCGAAAATCCATTACGGCTGTCATCGGGCTGTATTATCCTGATGCCGTTCCAAACTGCAACGGCTCCGCCCGGAACTCAGGCATTGAAGCTGCAGCCTCCGCCAAAAAACATGATTGCCGCCATTGCAGCAAACTGGATTGCCCTGCCAGAGCCAGTGAATAAAAATTTATTTTACCTAGCAAAATAGTATGTAAATACTCTTGCATAAAAGCTGTAAACATAGTACACTAACAACACGGCAATAACACGATAACAGCACGGCTTTCGGATGTGCCTGCTGTATCGTGTCATTCTTATCTGACAAAAAATTATAAGGCGAGGTATACAATTATGATACATATTTTTGACGGTGCCATGGGCACCATGTTTCAGCAACTGGGACTTTTGCAGCCGGGAGCCTGCCCGGAGATGCTCTGCCTGACAAATCCTGCTGAGGTCACCAAGGTACACCAGCGCTATGCAGATGCCGGTGCCAATATCATCGAGACCTTTACCTTTGGCGCCTCCGCCCTGAAGCTGGAGCATTACGGCCTGCAGGACAGGGTAGTAGAACTCAATACCGCTGCCGTAAAGGCGGCAAAGGCTGTAAAGACTGCCGACGGCAAGCCTATCAAGGTTGCTGGCGGCATGGGGCCTTCCGGCCGGTTCGTCAAGCCTTTGGGGGATTTGGACTTTGAGGAAGCGTACCAGAATTATTTCCAGCAGGCAGGTGCCCTGGAAGCAGCCGGAGCCGACTACATCCTCATTGAGACATTTATTGACATTCAGGAAATGCGTGCCGCCCTGCTGGCAGCCAAGGACGCCACCAGACTGCCTGTTATCTGCCAGCTTTCCTACAGCGAAGACGGACGCACCGTAACAGGCACGGACCCTCAGACTGCCGCCATTACCCTGGATGCCATGGGGGCGGACATCATCGGCATCAACTGCTCCCTGGGCCCTGAGCAGCTGGTACCTATCGTCAAGGCAATCTCTGAAAATACCACCAAGCCTATCAGCGTCCAGCCAAATGCCGGCATGCCCCAGCTCATAGACGGCAAGACCGTCTTCCCTATGTCTCCTGCTGATTTCGGCACCTGGGCCCCTAAGCTGGTGCAGGCAGGGGCTACCTACGTGGGCGGCTGCTGCGGCACTACCCCGGAGCATATTGCTGCTATCAAGTCTGCCCTGCAGGGCGTGGAGCCGCCTAAGTTCGCTCCCCTGCGCCGCCGTCTGATGCTGACCAGCCGCAGCAAGACCGTCACTGTGGACAAGGAACTGCCGACAGTGCTGATTGGCGAGCGCATCAACCCTACTGGCCGAAAAAAGCTGGCAGCAGAAATCAAGGACGGCTCCTTTGCCTCCGTCAAGCGTGAGGCGCTGGACCAGGTAAAAGCCGGAGCAAAATTGCTTGATGTAAATATGGGCGTAGGCGGCATTGACCAGGCAGCTGCCATGAAGCGTGCCGTAACAGAAATCGCCCAGCTGACTGATGCGCCTCTTGCCATCGACACCAGCGATGCCACCGCCCTGGAGGCAGGCCTTCGGGCATATCCTGGCCGTGCCCTGATTAACTCCGTCAGTGCCGAGGTGGAACGACTGGAGAAGTTTATTCCACTTGCCAAAAAATACGGTGCTGCCATCCTCTGCCTGCCATTAACTGATGATGGTATTCCAAAAACTGCACCTGAAAGACTGGCTGTCATGGACAAAATCATTTCCACTGCTAAAGCAGCAGGACTCAAGGATGGTGATTTTCTGCTGGATGGTCTCGTGATGACCGTTGCGGCGGATGCAGATGCCTGCAACCACACCCTGGAAACCCTGCGGCTTTACCGGGAGAAATACGGCTATCCTGCCACGATGGGACTGAGCAATATTTCCTTCGGCCTGCCAAACCGGCCGCTAATAAACAGCACCTTCTTTACCATGTGCCTGGCAGCCGGGCTGGATGCCCCGATTATGAACCCTTATGATGAATCCATGCAGAATGCCCTCATGGCCAGCATGGCACTTCTTGGCAAGGACCCTAACGGGCGGGATTTCAGCCGCAACGAGAAAAACCTGGCCGTGCCGAAGAAGGCTGCCGTGGCAAAGCATGTAGAGCTGACGCCGCTGGATGCATTGAAGGCCGCTGTCATTGAAGGCGAGGCTGATGAAATCGGTACTTTAGTAGAAAATGCCATTAATGCCGGATTGGAACCAAACGAGATTACAGAAAAGGCCCTCACGGCCGCCATGAATGAAATCGGCGTGGATTTCGGTGCAGGACGGGTATTCCTGCCACAGGTACTGCTTTCTGCGGAGGCCATGCGCAGTGCCTTCATCAAGCTGAAGGAGAAATTCCCAGCCTCCAGCGATAGCACCAAGGGCACGGTGGTGCTTGCCACAGTAAAGGGCGATGTCCATGACCTGGGCAAGAATATCGTAGGTGCCCTGCTAGAAAACAGCGGCTTCAACCTGATTGACCTTGGGAAGGATGTACCGGCAGAGGATATTGTAGCCGCCGCCCGGGACAACAAGGCAGCCATTGTAGGTCTGTGCGCCCTGATGACCACCACCATGACGGAAATTGACGAGGTTATCCGCCAGCTGAAGGCACAGAATATTGATGCCAAGGTTATGGTTGGCGGTGCCGCCCTCACCCAGGAATATGCTGATGAGGCAGGTGCTGATTACTATGCTTCTGATGGGGTGGTAGCTCTGAACATCGCCAACGAAATCATGGGTGCCAACTAATATTTTCATTGCATAACTGCTAAAGGTGACAGCCATGTTTCACGTGCAACATGATTTTCCCTATCGTTCCCCCTGCTTTATGGTGTTATAGCATCCAAAAAATATTAATCTAAGGAGGAAATTCTATGTTCAAGCTTGTAAAGTCATCCCTTTGTGCTTTCTGCCTGCTGTTCATGCTTGCGGCTACGGCTTTTGCCGCACCGGCACAGGTTGAACCATCTGTGCAGCAGCAGTACCCTGACATTCAGGTGCCTGTTGTTACCGTGCCAGGCAATCCTGATGCCACTGCTGCCATCAATATAGAAATTGAAAAGAATATTGCGGCATTTATCAGCCAGACTGACGAGTGCTACAAGGACAATAAGGACTGGAATAAAGTCTACATGGGCAACAGCTATACCGTCACCTGCAATGACGATTCAGTGCTAAGCATTGTCCTGACCAAGTACATTAATGTTGAACATGCCGCCCACCCTATGCGTTATATCCATGGGCTGAATTTCAATCCACAGACAGGCGAAAAAATTGTCGCATTTGACCTGAAGGAGTTCTCGGCAGAAAAATATGGCAAAGATATTTATACGTCGGAACTGCTCACTAACAAGCTGGCCAAAAAGGCTGCGGAAAACGATGGGCTTATCATCTTTGATGGCATCCTGCCCCTATCCTCCTTGCCTGAACAGTTCTACTTCGATGCTGACAGGCATGTGCATTTCCTGTTCCAGTTGTACGAAATAGCCCCTTATGTATGTGGTGTTATTGATGTGGACATGGATACAGAAAGTGATGATTATCTGATGTACAGATAAGATAACAATTACGCAAAAGAAAAACAGGTATTGCCTGGCAAGTTTTACATCTTACCAAGCAGTACCTGTTTTATTTTGCAAATTGCTAAATCTATTCTAGCCAAAAAACTCTGTTTTCTTTTCTGGCAGCTGCCTCTGGTAACTCACCATCAATGTAGCCAACGGCACAATGGGCAATGCCTTCCCATTCGCCTTCAATGCCCATCTCCTTCAGAAGGCTCTGATATTCCGGCAGCTCAAATTCTTCCTTTGCCCTGTGAATCCATATGCTACCAAGGCCAAGGGAATGAGCGGCCAGCATCATGTTCCCCATGACAAGGCTGCCGTCGTAGATGCCGGTCAGGCACTCCTTGTCAGCCAGTACAATTAAAATAACCGGAGCCCCATAAAATGGGTCAAAACTTTCATCCCAGCCGCCTATCTCTCTATTGATTTTAGAAAATTTATCGCGCAGTTCCTTATTTGTAACGGCAATTATAATTGTTGCCTGCTTCCCACGGCCATTGGCAGCATACAGTCCTGCCTCAATAATTTGCTTTATATCTTCCTTTGGCGGCATCTCCGGCTTAAACTTGCGAATACTGCGCCTGTCCTTCATAGCCTGAATTACTTCGTTCATTTTAATACATCCTCCTGACAAAATTATATACTGCTTTCTGTTCTCCACATGCTACATTTACATATTGTACTACTTCCTAAATACATTTTCAAATAAACAAATATAATTTCAGTTTATACAGCGGTCGGCAGTAGCAAGTTTCGTCAGCCTCCCGGCTCCCCCTTTTCAGCTTTTTCGTAAAGTCAGATTGATTACCTTGGTAGCGTACAGCAGAGTATAGTTGATAACTAT
>NZ_VUNR01000052.1 GCF_009695585.1 Anaerovibrio slackiae | reverse complement strand
CGCATGAGGCACTGGACTACAAAGTACCAGATGAGATTTTTTATAGCTGTTTTGCAGCTTAGTATTATACTGTGTTATGACACTCTTAAAATTTTAAAAAGTGGTCTTGACAGGGGGCCCATTATATATATACCGCGCATTAAGCGTCCTGGGAGAAGAATGCGACTTTATACAATCCGAAGTTTATAAAAACAGCCATTTTCTGGGTTATCGCAATGACAAGATATTATATTATGACTGCACCAATTATTATTTTGAAATCTCCCAGGAAGATGGATGCAAAAAATATGGGAAAAGCAAGGAACATAGACCAAACCCTATAGTGCAAATGGGAATGTTCATGGATGGGGATGGCATTCCGCTCGCCTTTTCGCTGTTCCCTGGAAATTCCAATGAACAAACCTCTGTAAAACCTTTGGAGGAAAAGATTCTCTCTCAGTTCGGTTGCCAGAAATTCATTTATTGCAGCGATGCAGGATTGGGAGCTGAGAGAATTCGCGAATATAACCACATGGGAAAACGTGCCTTCATTGTTACGCAGTCCATAAAGAAATTAAAAGCAGAGGAACGGATATGGGCGCTAAATCAATGCGGTTTTAAAAATCTCTCTGATGATATGAGCACAGATATCTCAAAACTTCCTTATGACGATAAGGGGGTCTACTATAAAGAAATCCCCCACACGCCCAAGGAACTGCATCAGAGGCTTATTGTCGTGTATTCACCCAAATATGCACGATATCAAAAAACAATAAGAGAAAAGCAAATTGAAAGGGTAAAATGTATGCTTTCTGATGGTACTATCAAAAGAGCCAGCAGAAATCCGAATGATCCGCGTCGTTTTATAAAAAAAATAGCAGTTACCAATGATGGTGAAAAAGCAGATATCCATGACCTTCTTGATTATGAAAAAATAGAAAATGAAGCTCTGTATGACGGCTTATATGCTGTCTCCACTGACCTTCTTGATGATAAGGCAAGCGACATAATACATGTAAGTGAAGGTCGCTGGGAGATTGAGGAGTGTTTTCGTATAATGAAAACTGATTTTGAAGCACGTCCTGTATTTTTGCAAAAAGAAATCAGAATAAAAGCTCATTTTCTTACTTGTTTTCTAGCTTTAATCTTATACAGATGCATTGAACAAAAAATGGCTAAACGATATACCTGCACAGAAATTCTTGGAACTATACGAAATATGAATTTTGCAACAATCCAGGAACAGGGATACATTCCGCTGTATAAGAGAACTGCCATAACAGATGAACTTCACCAGATTTTCGGATTTAATACCGATTTTCAATTTATTACAAAACAAGAAATGAGAAATATCCAGAAAAAAAGTAAGAGAAGATAAAAAATACTATAATTCGTTACGAAGCAAAAAGGTCTCGCAAGCCGCATAAATACTGGCTTGTAAGACCTTTTTTAGCTTAACAACTGTCAAAGATGGGATTATACCGCCTAAAAGTGCTGTGAGTCAAGTCAAGATAGTACAACTGAGTTGATGTGCCATTATTTTCCCTTGCGCAGGGCGTCCAGCTTGGCAAGGGTTGCCGCATCCACCCGGGAGGCAATCTCGTTCCTGGACACCGGCAGCACCACCTTGCCCAGATATTTGTCCCGGATTTCCTTTTTCGTCTTCCTGACCAGGCGGTGGAACTCCTTGGAAGGGTGGCGGTAGGCTCCTGCCCCCAGGATGACTGACTGCTCCGCCCCGTCAGAGGTCACTACATGCACCTCCCTGCCCCTGCGTACTGATTCGTATGCCAGCCTTTCTATATAGCTGTCAGCGGTCTCCCCCTTGCCGGTATAGACCACCTCCAGGTGCTCATTGACCTTTTCCACATGCTCCTCATCAACTGTAAACAACGCGTCAAAGACCACGGTCATATTGTATTTTTCGTAGGCACCGTATTCAGCCAGTATGTGCACCAGCCTGTCCCTGGCCTCGGACAGATCACCCCGCAGGGCAATCAGCTCCGGCCAGGAGTTGATGACGTTGTAGCCGTCCACGATGTAATGCTCTCTTGGTTTCTTTTTCATGCTTGTCTTCTCCCCCGGAGATAATTGTATATTCTCCCGGGGCAGCCGGCTGTACTCACGAAAACCCGCTCCCGCTTCTAGTCGTGCCTCGCGTTACTAACATTCATCTATCGCATTTTCAATGCTCTGATGAATGAAGTAACGAGGCGCGACAAGAGTTTTCTTTGAGTACATGCCGACTGCCCCTGCGTATCTGCCAACATGACAAAATATCCGCAGTTCAAGCAGCACATCTATTTATTGCTGATGCGCTGCTTCATGGCCTCGTACATGAGGATGGAGCCTGCCACTGAGGCGTTGAGGGAGTTGATTTTGCCCACCATGGGAATACGCACCACAAAATCGCACTGCTCCTTGATGAGCCTGCCTACTCCCTGCCCCTCGCTGCCGATGACCAGCAGCAAAGAGCCTGTCAGGTCAGTATCATAGTAGTCCGTGCCGTCCATATCAGCCGCAGCCACCCACAGGCCTTCCTTTTTCAGCTTCTTGATGGTCTGCACCATGTTGCCAATCCTTGCCACAGGCACATGCTCCACAGCCCCGGCGGAGGTCTTGGCCACCGTAGCGGACAGAGGGCAGCTTCTGTGCTTCGGTATCAGCACCCCGTGCACCCCGGCTGCATCGGCAGTACGGAGAATCGCCCCCAGGTTGTGGGGATCCTCCAGCTCATCCAGAAGCACAATAAAAGGCGGCTCATTCCTGTCCCTGGCAATCTGCAAAATATCCTCCAGCTCCGCATACTGTACCGGCGGCACCTGGGCCAGCACCCCCTGATGGCGGATGCCCGGTGCCATGGCATCCAGCTTGCTGCGGTCATAAAACTGGATATTGATGCCCTTTTCCTTGGCAAGGGCAATAATCTCACGCATGGAGCCCTCAGATGAGCCATTTGCCACCAGCAGCCTGTTCACGCTCCTGCTGCCCTTCAGCACCTCCATGACTGCATTCCTGCCAGCCACCAGATCCTCGGAAAGCTCAGGCGCATCCACTGGTTTCTTATCCCTCGCCAGCCTTTTCACCGGCCGCTGCTCGCCTTTAACATTGCCTCGCCCCCTGCCGCCTCTGACAGCATCATTCTTTTTCTCAAATCGCGTATCTTTCATCTATAAACCTCACAAAATATACTTTATAGCAAAATAGCGATACAACATCCCTGATAACAAGACATGTTGCACCGCCTAAAACTCACAACAACATTACTGCTCTAAAGCAACGAAATATACTTTCCAAACTCAGCTGGTGGTATATCCAATACTCTCATAGCATCCTCAGCAGACAACTTCATTTTTTTCATTAGGGATTTTATGCTGGATATTCTTTCCTCTGCACGCCCCATTGCCAATCCTCTGCGCAATATATCTTTTTCTTCATATTCCAAAACTTTGCCGCCCATAATTTCCTCAACTCCTTCCAGAATATTGCTATATTTACCAGCTAGTTTTTTATTAACTTCTCCCAATAGACGCAAGAGCGTTCTTTGAGTAAATGTATCAATTACGCCTTGTTTTAGCTTCGCGGAAAGAAATCCTGCTATTCTGGATATGTCATTAAGCAATTCTCTCAGCTTTTGTGGATTTTCGTCACATTCCTGTAAAGACTTTTCAACGGAAAACAAATAAAACGGGAGCAACATAAAAAGATTTTTTTCAAATAGGCTATCCAACGTATAATCTTTCATTTTCAGCACCGGCACAAAATATCTCACACAACCGCCCGGAGTGCTTATCTTAACTTGCATCTTGTCCGGTGTCTTACTGGTAGAACGCAAAAATAATACCGCCGAATGAGGAATAACTAAATTTATGCCATCAGAAGTTTCCTCTGCATCATCTAAAGCTATCTGCACACCATATTCAAAAATCCTTACCAGCATACTGCTATCTGCGGTACTCTGACATTCAATATGATATGTACTATCAGTACCATCATCACGATAAATTCTAAAACAGCTGTCCGTAGTACGCCTCTCCATCCTTCCAGACACATCTTCAAACTCATGAGTATCAGGAAGATGCTCAATCCTGGCATTCAATGGAAAACTTTCCCCGAACACCTCATTAACAACAGGGATGACCAGCTCTATCATATCGCACAGCTCAGTACGCCAAACATCATCATAGATTGTAGATTGAACTGAATTTTCCAACAACAACCCCCCCTGCTTTTAATTATACCACGCAAACAAAGGTATTAACAACATAAATTTAAGCCTACACCTACATCATACATAAGTAAACTGCTAAAAGATAAAAGTGATTAACGAACGTATTCGCATAGCACTAAATGCTACATAATGCTACAGAAACTGCTACGTCCTATAATATATATATATAAGATAAATGCAGAAGACAAATTATAATTTTTTAGCCTGCCTGTTTTGTAACAATTTAGAAAGATGGCTCGGCAAGCAAATTCACTCAAAATTAACCTCTGGCAAACTGTCCACAATCTCCATTGTCTTAATGCTCACTGTTATGCAACTTAAAATCAGGTCAAGAATATAACGTGGATTGCCATGTTCTTCTCCCCACTTGTTGCAGTCATTAATAATACCACTAGCCTTATCCTGCTTCACTTGGTAGCGGTCAATTATCCACTCAAGCGGACTGCGCCCATTTACAATATATTCATGCGCCACATCAGGTATATTGGTTATCTGTATGTCACTGTTGTAAATTAAGGCAGATTTATCAGTCTTGCTTTTGAACTTCAGCTTTTCAACACGGAAATTATTACCTTCTGCACCTTCAACTTTTACTCCATCTGGGTATGGCTGATTTTCATAATTCAGATGAATATCTGCCAGTTGACGCCCGGCTTTACTAAACTGCCAGAACTTCTTTGGTTCATCAACCAAGGGCAATCTTGGCAAGGATTTCTTTAAATCTGCCGCATATTCCTCGCGATAAGACGGCAGGTGCAAAAAGCCATAAACATAGTAAAAAATATCCTCTTTAGTTACTTTTTTGCCATATAAGCCCTGTGCCTGCTTCAAAATAAAGTCCGTAACACCATCCCTGCGAGTGCATTTTGTACCCTCATCAAACAAGCTTGGCATATCCCGTTTATTTTCTTCATAGTAATACAACGGAAAACACTGACTTTTTCCAACAAACTCTAAATCACTATGCCCATCACAAATCATACATGATACCTGCTTAGTAACACCAATACCTGATACACATATCACCAAATTTTCCTCTTTACTTGTCGGGAAAAACTGGTCAAACTGCCCACGTCTATGAATCAGACCTTCACCCCAATACAGATTGCTCCTGCAAAATGGTCTATACTCTGCTTCTACAATCCTATCTTCGTACAATAGCTTTGTTCCTCTTTGAAACCTTGCTGATAAACTGCTACTCCAGCTTATGTGGCTTGCATCAACATCTTTTGCTTTTTCACAATCAACGCCCTCGTCTGACAATTTTTCAACACATTTATTGTAATAAGCCACAGTTTTCTGTATATTGTCTTTTACTTTATCACGCGAAAAATTATAAACCCATATATCTCGTCCACTCTCCGTGCCTCTTGAATTTAAAACAAAATAACTATTTGATAATGTATTGAATTTTTTATCCGGCTCTAAAGAAATATAACTTTCAAAATTTCCATTCCTTTGATTTATCCAATCACCCTTGGCATTTGGCTTCAATACCATAACAGGAAATATAATGGGCCCCCTGTCAAGACCACTTTTTAAAATTTTAAGAGTGTCATAACACAGTATAATACTAAGCTGCAAAACAGCTATAAAAAATCTCATCTGGTACTTTGTAGTCCAGTGCCTCATGC
>NZ_VUNR01000051.1 GCF_009695585.1 Anaerovibrio slackiae | reverse complement strand
TAATCTCTTTGATTATTGTAGCATCAGGAAATCCAATTTCATAGAAAAATATTTAGTTGTAAAAAGAAAAATAAGTTTTGCATACAAGGCGGATATCTTGCTTACAAAACTTATTATACGAGGAGTTTTGATTTGGTATAGTGGGATTGTAAAGAAATGCTGGTATATTTTACCTAGAGTTTTGGGAGAATTGCCTGGGTAGTGGTTAGTGCAATGCAGTGGTCAGTGCAATGTAAATGCAAGGTTAAGGTTCGGGCGGCTATGGCAATACCATTGCAGGCACGCTCGCGCTATGGACATGAGCCTCACGCTTCTAAGTTCATTCATCGCCTTACGGCTCGAATTCGTTAAGAAGCGAGGCTCATATACATGCCTGCAACGGTACAGCCATAGCCGCCTGAAATCCTGCTACACGCAAGAGTTCTAAAATTCGTATATCGGCAAAATGTGGTTTTATTTGAAATTATGTAATAAGAGGAGAGTTTGTTATGTTAAAGGGGAAAAAGAAGGCTTTGGCAGCTCAGGTACTGCTTGGTTTGATGGTTGCTGGTAATGCGTATGCGGCTGATATTACGATTCAAGGTGCTGGAAGTACTCAATCAGATGTTGGTGGTTCTGTATATTATGTAGATAACTATAACAAACATATTGATTCTTCTGTTAATGATATGTGGTATTTACATGGTGATAAAGAAAACGCTATTATACGAGATCAAGACATCATTACTGGTAAGAATATTCAGGTTGATGCAGGTGGACAGGATTTTGTTATTTGCGATGCTTCTGGTGGAATAAAGGATAGTAGTATTACTATTGGTTCTGGTAACTTTGGTGATAGTAATCCTGATAATAAGAAAAATATTTTGGGAACAATAAAGGTTGCAAAAGATTTAACTAAAAGTTCTAATAATACTATAATTTTGCAACGTATTGGTGTACAAGATGGTGAGAATGCAGCGTTTGTTATGGCTGGTGACACGGATACTATAGAGTTATATCCTTATTCAACGGATGATTCTGACGGTAACGTTTATCCTGGTCCTGTAGTTGTGCTAGCACGTCCTAGTACTGCTTTGAGTTTGCAGGCTGGTAATCTTAAAGTTATGAAATCTGGTATTGGTGTACGAAATGTTAAGTTGGCAGATACCTTAAAAATCAATCCTGGTGATTTGTTTACAGTTAATGGTAAGCTGGAAGCTAAAAATGTTGGTGCTACTGGGGCAAAGCTGACAGTGAATGGGGCAGGCTCTACTGTAACAGATAATTGCTCGATTGATGAATTGATTATCGCTGGCTCGGGAACTTTAAAGGTTGGAACTTTGAGTGATTATAGCAATATAGATGTTTCAGGTTTTACTGGTGAAGGTACTGCTTTGGTTGTTGAAAATGGTACTATTGATGCTAGCAAGGTTAATATTGGTACGCATGGAACTAAGCATGAAGTAAATGCTTCTCCGTTGTTTGAGAAAGATTATACCTTGGGCGTATCCGCTAATAAAATTACCAACGTGGGCACAGTAACTGGTGTGCGTGAAAATTCCAAGTCCTATGTTGAGACTCAGATGGCTGCACTGGCTATGGTGGCAAGCGGTGTTGATTTGACAGCAGGTGCTGGTTTTACCAATGCGGCACAGGCTGTGCAGGATGCCAAGGATTCTGGTGATTCCGGCCGTTCCATGGTTCCTTATGCAGCTGCAAATTATGGCAGCATGCGTCAGGAGTCCGGCTCTCATGTCGATGTAAAGGGTTCCAACTTCAATATTGGTTTTGCCAAGGAAGTAAAGAACAGCAGTGGCAAGCTGCTCTTTGGCCCGATGTTTGAGTATGGCCGTGGCAACTATGATTCCTATCTTGATGATGGCACTACCGGTTCTGGTACTGCCCAGAATTATGGCGTAGGCATCATGGCTCGTCAGGACAATGATAACGGCTTCTACTATGAGGGTTCTTTGCGCTATGGTAAGGTAACCAGCGACTATAGCAGCAGCAACGTATGGGCAGGTCATGATGTAAGCTATGACAACAGTGCCAAGTATTGGGGTGCTCATGTTGGCGTTGGCAAGCTGCAGAAGCTGGGCGGTGACAATGCTATTGATTTGTATGGCAAGCTGTTCTACACCAATCAGGGCAGTTCCTCTGTAAATATTGACGGTGATACCCTTGATTTCAGCTCCGTAAAGTCCAAGCGTTCCCGCATTGGTTTCCGCTATATCCATGGCACCAGCAAGGTGCGCAGTGTCTATGCAGGCCTGGCATGGCAGTATGAGTTTGATGGTGCAGCGCATGCTACCGCCAATGGCTTCAGCACCCCTAGCCCGTCCGTAAAGGGCAGCAGCGGCATGCTGGAACTGGGTGTGTTGATTGCTCCGAAGGCCAGCCCTGTATCCTTTGACCTGGGCGTATCCGGCTGGACCGGCAAGCAGAAGGGTTATTCCCTGAATGCCAACATGTGCTGGAGCTTCTAATAGCTACACATAATTGATTAAGTGCTTTTTGAGAGTGTTTTGTAGCGGTGTTACAAGTAGCAAAAAGATACCTGTAACACCGTTTACACATAGATTGGAATTATTGAGAATTGTTACACGGTCTGTTATATTATAATTGTAAGAAGGAAGTCCTGATAAGATAAAAGAAGGGGACGAAATAAATAATATTTAAAAAAGAAAAGAGAGGGGTTTCAAAATGTCAAGACAAGAAATGTTTAATAAGTTTCTTGAAGTAATGAATCGATTTGCGCAGATCAAGGCGATTGTAGCAGTCAAGGATGGTTTCATCATGACTACGCCATTCACCATCTGCGGTTCACTGTTCCTGCTGATTGCCTGCCTGCCAATTCCGGGCTGGAATGAGCTGATGGTCAGCATGTTTGGTGAGAATTGGGCTGCACCATTGTTTGCAGTCTGCGGTGGTACTTTCAGCATACTGGCGCTGATTGTTGTAGTATGTGTTACCTACAAGTACGTAGCCAATGAAGGCCTGGACGGCATGACGGCGGCGGGGCTGGCTCTGGCAGCCTTCGTAATCATCATTCCGCCTGAGGTAGTTCTGGAAGGCGGACAGGTTGCTGGCAACGTAATTCCAAAGAACTGGGCTGGTTCGAACGGTATTATTACAGCTTTGCTTGTAGCTTTTGCTACCAGCTATATTTATTGCTATTGTGTAAAGAATCACATCGGTATCAAGATGCCTGAGTCCGTTCCAGGCGGTGTAGTAAGGGCATTTGAGGCTCTTACCCCTGGTTTCCTGGTTTTCCTGCTGGCTTCCATCATCTGGGGCGTATGCCACTTCGCTGGCAACACTTCTGCTCCTGAGCTGGTATTCAGCATGATTCAGACTCCTTTGCAGAGCCTGACTGATACATTGTTTGGTGGTACTGTTATCGTTGGTTTGCAGAGTCTCCTGTTCTGGGCTGGTATTCATGGCCCTAACGTAGTAAATGGTGTTGCTACTCCGATGCTGATGGCCAACACCCTTGATAACCAGGCACTTCTGGATGCAGGCCAGACTCTTTTGAACAACCCTGCAGCCAAGTTCATGACCATGCAGGTGAATGATGTATTCGTAAAATCAGGCGGTTGCGGCCTGACTATGGGCTTGATTATTGCCAGCTACATGGTTTCCAAGTCCGAGCAGCTGACTTCCCTGACCAAGATGGCTACCGTTCCTGGTATCTTCAATATCAACGAGCCAATTATCTTCGGTCTGCCTGTTGTGTTCAACCCGTTCTTGCTGGTTCCGTTCATCCTTGTTCCTATCGTGGCACTGTTCGTTACATATACTGCCATGATAATTGGTTTCCTTTCTCCGATGGGAGCCGTACAGGTACCGTGGACTACGCCGCCTATCATTGCCGGTCTGCTGCTTGATGGCTGGCAGGGTGCTGTAATCCAGATTATTAATTTAGCACTGGCTGTTGTTATCTACCTGCCTTTCGTAAAGAAGATGGATAACAGCTTAGTTGAAGAAGAAAAGAATGGGGAGGCTGCATAATGAAAAAGAGTAAAGTATTGGCTATGGCATTAGGCCTGGCAATGGGAGTATCCGCTTCCACTGCCCTGGCTGCTGAGGCCCAGGATGGTGCCGCACTGAGCGAGACTGCATTTAACGATGTTCCGAAAGGGCATTGGGCATACAGTGCACTGGAGGTTCTGTCCAAGGATGGCGTTCTGGAAGGTTATCCAGATGGTTCCTTCAAGGGTGATGAGACCATGACCCGTTATGAGATGGCACAGATTATTGCCAACGCCTACAAGGGCGGCAGCTTTGCTGACGATGCCCTGATTGACGGTGTGCGTCAGGAGCTGTCCGGCGAGCTGAAAACCTTGAAGAAGGTGGAGAAGCAGGTACAGAAGAATACTGCCGCTATCAACAAGATGCAGAGCTTTGTTGACAAGCTGGAACTTAGCGGTATGGGACAGGTTCGTTATGAGAACAATGATACCCGCAAGTATGACAGCATGACGGAGAATGATCGTTATTATCTGAGCCTGAAGACCAACTACAAGGTAAACGAGGACTGGAAGGTTTGCACTGAGTGGGAGATTAATCACAAGTATTCCAACTATCGCAATTTCCATGGCGAAAAGGCTGCTTCTAATGTTGATTTCAATAATCCTTATTATGTTGGTACGGACAGGCAGAATTCCAAGTTCTATCCTCGCCTGTGGATGGAAGGTAGTTTAGGTAAAAAATTATCACTGGATATTGGCCGTAAGTGGCGTGGTCTCGGCTTCCAGGTTATGGCTTATGGTGAGGAAACTGATGGTTTTACCTTGAATTATAAGCTGAATGATAATGACTTGATGGCAACTGCCTTGTATTGGAAGCCTGACCACAAGCTTTACAATACCTTTGCTGTTACAGGTGTGGGCTTGAAGGGCACTGTAGGACATGGCACTCAGCTGCAGCTGCATTATCTGCGCTCTAATACGGAGAAGACAGGCACTGTAGTAGGACACAACGAGTATACTAAGATGCCATATGATGGTGCGGGTAATGGCCTGCCTAGGGATTCTGTTACCTGGGAGCATGGCAATCAGATGATTACTGCCAGCCTTATGCAGAATTTTGCACCAAACCTCTACCTGTGGGCGGATTACAGCCGTACCAATGCAGATGAGCAGAATAATGCAACTGCCATCAAGGTAAGCTATAAGTGGACTGACCTCAATCAGCCAGGCTCTTTCCATCTCTATGGCAGATGGCATAACTACAAGGAGCATGGCCGCTGGCTGGGTGATACTGCTGACAGTCTGTGGCTGGATGGCTCTACCGGCTGGACCTTTGGCGGCAAGTATGTATTTGCCAAGAATGTAGAGGGTGAGCTGTGCTATGGCTGGTCCAGGGCAGCTGAAGACTGGTGGGGTCCGAATGGACACGACACTTCTGATTACACCCGTCATGTATGGCGTGCACAGCTTGACTTCCACTTCTAAGCGTTGCGTACTGCATTACAGCGTGTACTAAATTGTAGCGTAGATTGCTAATCAGCAGCGCAGCCGTGCACCATTGATAGGCATGTATATGGGGAAATGGTGCTGGTGCGCTGCCGGATTGGCACAGTGAACTTTACAAACTATAAAATATCAAGTATAAAATAGCAATAACAAAAATTAGAGGAGAACCAACAATGGAAGAAAATGATGAGTTGGAGATACAGGTATTCCAGATAATCTCTGCTGTGGGCACTGCCAGAAGCTGCTACATCGAGGCTATTCACGCCGCCCGTGAGAGGGATTATGAGCAGGCAGAGGAGCTGCTTGCCAAGGGTGACAAGAATTTTGCCGAAGGTCATGATGTGCATCTGGAGCTCCTTGGCCGTGAGGCAGAGGGTGCAGCTGTTGCCTGCCTGCTGGTTATGCATGCGGAAGACCAGCTGATGAGCGCCGAGGCTTTCAAGCTGGTAGCGCAGGAATTGATTGATGTGTATCATGAAATGGACAAGCTCTGATATTGGATGCCTGGTACTTGATGTACAATATTTGCTATATGATTATATGATGCATTTTAGTTAAAAAATTATTGAAAGATGAGGGGATAGTTATGAATTTCAAGAAATTGACAAGCTGTGTTATGGCTGGTTTGTTTGCTGTAGGTGTCAGCGTTATGACTCTGCCTGCTGCCAATGTTGAGGCTGCTGACAGCCCGTATTGCGCTACTGTAGAGCAGGTTGCTCCTGAGGGAGGTTTCTTCTTTGATTTTTCCAAGAAGATGCCAAAGGAAGCCGTTGCTGCCCACGGCTGGACCAATGGTGCTATGTTTGATACCAACTGGTACAAGGACAACATTACCTTTAACAGCAAGCGCATGCAGCTGAATTTGGACAACGAGGATGGCCCGGGCTGGTCCGATCCTACTGTCAACTACTCCGGTGCAGAGTTCCGCACTACCACTCAGAACAGGTATCACTACGGCCTGTATGAGGTTTGCATGAAGCCTGCCAAGAGCGACGGCATCGTTTCTTCTTTCTTCACTTATACCGGCCCATATGATGAGCCGAAGACCCAGTGGGATGAGATTGATATCGAGTTCCTGGGCAAGGATACCACCAAGGCTCAGTTCAACTACTTTACTGACAGCAAGGGCAACCATGAGTACCTGTGCGACCTGGGCTTTGATGCCAGCGAGGGCTTCCATGTATATGCCTTTGACTGGCAGCCGGGCTCCATCACCTGGTATGTAGACGGCAAGGAAGTTTACAAGGCTACTGACAATATCCCTGTAACCCCTAGCATGGTTATGGCAAATCTGTGGGCAGGCCGCGGCGTTGATGAGTGGCTGAACCCGGTAGATGATTCCAACTTCCCTGTTCAGGCAGAGTACAAGTGGATGAAGTTTACCCCGGCAAAATAAAAGCATGATAAAATAAACTAACTTGTTTAAGCAATTCTGCTTGCAATTGCTTCTTTTCGATAAACGGCAGCCACCCCCCGCAATAGGCTGCCGTTTTTTAGTGCGCCCAGCATGGGCGCACTCTATAGTTTTTCTATGTATGGATGTGTAAATGAAAGCAGTATTTATGCGTCTTTTTGGGATAGCCGTGTATGGGCAAAATTGCCCTTGCAGATACAAAATTGAATGGGTGATACAGGCAAGGAGTGCTTTTTCTGAAAAAACATTACAGAGGGCACTCCTTTTGTTGTGGGAAAAATCAGCCGGTGCTACACTTTGATTGAGGTTAAGTTTCGCGGTACATTTTGAGTCTTTTGTTGAGGAGAGGTAAGGAAGATGTCAAAGAATGAAATTTTTAATAAATTTCTTGCGGTCATGAACCGCTTTGCTCAGATTAAGGCAATCATCGCGGTCAAGGACGGCTTTATCATGACTACCCCGTTTACGGTTTGCGGCTCGCTGTTTTTGCTGGTTGCCTGCCTGCCGGTTCCAGGCTGGAATGAGTTCATGGCGGGAATTTTCGGCGAGAACTGGGCGGCGCCCCTGTTTGCGGTATGCGGCGGCACGTTCAGCATATTGGCCCTGATTGTGGTGGTCTGCGTGACCTACAAGTATGTGGCTAATGAAGGCCTGGACGGCATGACGGCGGCGGGGCTGGCCCTGGCGGCCTTCGTCATCATCATTCCGCCGGAGGTGGTGCTGGAGGGCGGCCAGGTTGCAGGCAATGTGATTCCCAAGAACTGGGCCGGTTCCAACGGCATCATCACCGCCCTGCTGGTAGCCTTTGCCACCAGCTATATCTATTGCTACTGTGTCAAGAACCACATCGGCATCAAGATGCCGGAGTCCGTGCCAGGGGGAGTAGTGAGGGCCTTTGAGGCACTGACGCCGGGCTTCCTGGTGTTCCTGCTGGCTTCCATCGTATGGGGCATCTGCCATTTTGCCGGCAACACTTCCGCACCTGAGCTGGTATTTACTGTCATCCAGGTGCCTTTGCAGAGCCTGACGGACACTTTGGCCGGAGGCATCATCATCGAGGGGCTGCACAGCCTGCTGTTCTGGGCAGGTATTCATGGCCCTAATGTGGTAAATGGCGTAGTGACACCGATGCTGCTGGCTAATGCCCTTGACAATCAGGCACTTCTGGATGCGGGGCAGACCCTTATCGGCAATCCAAATGCCAAGCTGATTACCGCCCAGGTGGATATGTTTGCCAAGGCTGGCGGCTGCGGCATGACCATGGGGCTGGTGATTGCAGCCTACCTGACGGCAAAATCAGAGCAGCTGCGGTCCCTGAACAAGATGGCTACCGTGCCAAGCCTGTTCAACATCAACGAGCCTATTATTTTCGGACTGCCAATCGTGTTCAACGGCTATATGCTGATTCCTTTTATCCTTGTGCCAATTATTGCTGTGACTATTACTTATTTTGCGATGGTTATCGGCTTTATGTCCCCGATGGGGGCGGTGCAGGTTCCATGGACGGCGCCGCCGATTATTGCCGGTCTCCTGCTGGCAGGCTGGCAGGGGGCTGTGGTGCAGATTATTACCCTGGCAATTTCCGTGCTGGTTTATCTGCCTTTCACGAGACGTATGGATAAGGAGATGCAGAAGGAGGAAGCGGAGCAGGCCGCATAAAAAATCTGGAACTTTGTTTCAGGCTGGCAGCGCTTTTTATGAAATGTCGTTGTGAAAGGCGCTGCCTTTCTTGTAGCACAAGTACCGGCAGTGCTACAATGTTGCCACAAGGTTATATATTTAAAGGGTTAGAGGAAGTAATTTTTTTAGGAAGCAATTTTTATTTAAGGAGAGAATAAGCTATGGCATTTCCAAAAGGATTTTTGTGGGGCGGCGCAGTGGCGGCACATCAGCTGGAGGGCGGCTGGAATGAAGGGGGCAAGGGCCCTAGCGTTGCCGATGTAATGACGGCAGGAGGCCCGGGGATTCCCCGTGAGATTACGGACGGGATTATCCCTGGCAAGATTTATCCGAATCATGAGGCCATTGATTTTTATCATCGCTACAAGGAAGATATTGCCCTCCTGGCACAGATGGGGTTCAAGTGCTTCCGTACCAGCATCGCCTGGACGAGGATTTTCCCGAAGGGGGACGAGCTGGAGCCAAACGAGGAAGGCCTGAAGTTCTATGATGACCTCTTTGATGAGATGCTGAAGTATGGCATGGAGCCGGTGGTTACCCTGTCCCATTTCGAGATTCCGCTGCACTTGGCCAATGAGTATGGTGGCTGGCGGAACCGCAAGATGATTGAGTTCTTCGTGCGCTATGCCAAGGTCTGCTTTGAGCGTTACAAGCACAAGGTAAAGTACTGGATGACCTTCAACGAGATTAACAATCAGCGTGAGGTCATCGGCGGCATGAGCGACCATCATGCCTTCCAGGATTCCGGCCTCCGTTATCAGGAGGGGGAGGACAGGTACCAGGTTATGTATCAGGCTGCTCATCACGAGTTCGTGGCTTCCGCCATGGCGGTTATTGAGGGGCACAAGATTAACCCTGACATGTACATCGGCTGCATGATGGCTGTATGCCCTGTATATCCGGCCAGTGCGGCACCTCTTGACCAGATGGCTGCCCTGAAGGAAATGGATAGGACCTTCGTCTTTGCAGATGTGCAGTGCCGGGGGCATTATCCTAGCTACATCCTGAAGGAGTGGGAGCGTTTCGGCACCAATATCAAGATGGAGCCTGGCGATTTGAAGCTTCTGGAGCAACCTGGTAATATGTCAACAGGTTTTCTCAAAAGTTTTTGAAGCAAATTCTTGAAATAAAGTGCACTTAACAAACCTTCAGGATTATAAGCAAAAATCCCAAAGGCATGTTTGTAAATATTATG
>NZ_VUNR01000050.1 GCF_009695585.1 Anaerovibrio slackiae | reverse complement strand
CAAAAACCTGTTATACACAAACCTGACGCATCCCAGTGTCTGATTGATTAGCTGTTGCTGTTGCTTAGTGGGATATATTCGATACAGATAGCCTTTTTGCTGTAACACATCATTCACCTCCTGCCACTTACTATTATATCACCACTACGTTCTATTATCCACCTCAATTACTTGCATAAATTCGGTGGACGTGGCATTCATCTCCCGCCTATAGAGGCAGGGAGTCTTCTGCCACATTAAGATAAACGTACTCCGCAGGCACATGCCCACGACAGACCACGCCAAAATCCACCAGCCCCTTTTGCAGCATGTCCGTAATGCTTTCCTCATTGCCACTGAAAATATGGAACAGTATATGAGGATATGACTGGCGCAAGGCTGCCAGCACCCTGATAACTTCCTGCATAGCTGCAGTTTCACCGCAGCCAATATAAATCTCCCCGGCAATATTTTCCTCTGTCTGCAAAAACTGCGCTACAGTCTTATCAGCCAGCGCCACAATTTCCCTTGCCCTCTCCTTGAGAAAAATGCCTTCCTCAGTCAAGGTAGTACGCCTTTTTCCCCGCACAAAAAGCCTCGTTCCCAGCTCCTCCTCCAGCTCACTAAGCTGACGGGAAAGCGTCGGCTGGGTAAGATGCAGTTCCTCGGCAGCCTTGCTGATATTCTCATTTCTGGCAACTGACAAAAAATATTTCAATACGCGAAGTTCCATATAGCTTCCCCCATACTTGTAAAAATTGCTAAAAACCTTGCACCAAAGCCGCTTATAAAAAATTGCCGTGCAAGAAAACACCCTTGCACGACAATTTTATTTCCCATATTATAATCCAAAAATCATTGTTTCACAACAAGCCAGGCACCATAACGGGCTTCCCGCCTGTCAGCCACTGTTGCACGTGAAACATTAAACCAGCATATCTGCCAGCTCAATGTACTCAGGGTCCAAAGGCTTCTTGTTGGTGATAGCATCATGGAGATTAATAGCTACAACCTTGCCCTTGTTAAAGCCAAATACTACATCAGTCTGACCAGCCATCAGAGCCAGGGCAGCCTTCTCACCCAGCTGGCTTGCCTTTACGCGGTCCTGTACAGTCGGGGAACCACCGCGCTGGATATGGCCCAGTACGGATACACGCACGTCCATCTGAGTCTTTTCCTCGATGTACTTGCCGATATCGATACCGCTGCCTACACCCTCTGCTACTACAACCAGGGAATAACGACGGCCATTCTCATAGGACTTCACCAGGTTAGCGCATACATCATCCAAATCAAACTCCCGCTCAGGAATCAGAACAACCTCTGCACCACCTGCAATACCTGCCAAGGTAGCCAGCCAGCCGCAACGGCGTCCCATAACCTCTACTACAGCAATACGGCTGTGAGCAGAAGCAGTATCACGCAGCTTGTTGATAGCATCAATAATGGTGTTGGCTGCAGTATCACAGCCAATGGTGTAGTCAGTACCCCATACATCATTATCAATAGTGCCAGGCAGGCCGACGATTGGCACACCGGTCTCTGCACTGAGCTTGCTGGCACCGCGCAGGCTGCCGTCACCACCGATGACAACCAGGCCCTCAATGCCGCGCTTCTTCATGTTTTCATAAGCTTCCATACGTCCTTCCGGAGTCATGAAACGCTTGCAACGAGCTGTACCGAGGAAAGTACCGCCACGCTGGAGGATATCTGCCACACTGCGGGAAGTCAGCTCCTCCATCTTCTCATCCAAAAGGCCGCGGTATCCATCATAGATACCCCAAACCTTGCCGCCCTCATACAGAACAGTACGCACTACTGCACGAGCTGCTGCATTCATGCCAGGGCTGTCGCCACCACTTGTTAATACACCGATATTCTTGATCATATTATACCCTCCCTGTGGGTTTGAAAAATAATGGCTAAATGATAAATTGAAGTTCTGTCAATAGAAGGTACTCTATTTCAATATCATTTCTGCTCCTATAGCATTATAAATCATTTTAGCAATAAAATAAAGTCTTATAAAGCATATTTATATATATGAAACAAACTACTGACAAATCTCCAATGAAAAATGACTTCTTATACTAATTTTAATACATTTTCCCAGAAACTCAACACTTTTTCTAAATTTGTAACAATATTTCTTTTGTCACTGATATTTACAAATGGAGCTATGACAGGTAGAATTATATATAGTAATATTATGTATCACAATTTTCTAGACAAAGGAGATATACATGAAAGAATTAGAATTAAAGTATGGCTGCAATCCCAATCAGAAGCCTGCCCGCGTTTTTGTCAAGGAGGGTGACATTCCTTTCACTGTCCTGAACGGCAAGCCTGGCTACATCAACCTGCTGGATGCCATGAACAGCTGGCAGCTGGTGCAGGAGCTGAAAAAGGCCACCGGCCTGCCAGCCGCCGCCTCCTTCAAGCATGTAAGCCCGGCAGGTGCTGCCGTAGCTGCTCCACTGCCTGAGATTTTGCAGAAGGTATACTTCGTAGAAGGCATTGAGCTTTCCCCTGTTGCTACAGCCTATATCCGCGCCCGTGGTGCTGACCGCATGTCCTCCTATGGCGATTTTGTAGCACTGTCTGACGAATGTGATGCCCAGACCGCTTCCTTCCTGGCCCGTGAGGTATCCGATGGCATTATCGCCCCATCTTACTCAGCCGAGGCTCTGGAAATCCTCAAGACCAAGCGCAAGGGCACCTATCTGGTGCTCCAGATGGATCCAGATTTCCAGCCGGCTGAACTGGAACAGAAGGAAGTATTCGGCATTACCTTCGAGCAGAAGCGCAATACCGTAGAAATCAACGAGGACTGCCTAACCGACATTCCTACTGCCAACAAGACCTTCACTGAGGCAGCGAAAAGAGATCTCCTTATTGCCCTCATCACCCTGAAATACACTCAGTCCAACTCCGTATGCTACGCCAAGGACGGACAGGCCATCGGCATCGGTGCCGGTCAGCAGTCCCGTGTGCACTGCACCCGTCTGGCTGGCAACAAGGCTGATGTATGGCATCTGCGCCAGCATCCGAAAGTGCTGGCTCTGCCATTCAAGGATGATGTACGCCGCCCGGACCGCGACAACGCCATTGATGTTTACATTTCTGAGGAGTGGGAGGACCTTTTGGAGACAGATGACTGGAAGCGTGTCTTCACTGAGAAGCCTGAGCCTCTTTCCCGCGAGGAAAAGAAGGAATACCTCAAGACCATTACCGGCGTAGCTCTGGGCTCCGATGCCTTCTTCCCGTTCGGTGACAATGTAGAGCGTGCCAAAAAGAGCGGTGTTTCCTTCATCGCCCAGTCCGGCGGCTCCATCCGTGACGACAATGTCATCGAAACCGCTGACAAGTACAACATCGCTATGGCCTTCACCCACATCAGACTTTTCCACCACTAAGCAAAGTTATCCACAGGCTTATCCACATATTAACAGGTTATACACATATACCTGTGGATAAATAATGAGATATACACACATATTTAAAGTGCCTGATTTGTTCATCTCATACATTATGAACAATCAGGCACTTTTTCTATTTCTCCATATGCAATTCTAATTATCCAGCCAGATATTTATCTTACAGGGTATGCCAGAATAAACGGCTGATTTTTCTGTTCCTCCGGCAGCATGGAATGGTCAAACCACATGGCAAAGAACCGCCAGCCGTTGCCTGCCGTATAGCCATCCTGCAGGTGATCGCTGGTATCGTAGCTGTCCATGAAAATCAGCACATCATCCAGGGTAGTTTCCGTGCCCATGTTATCGTAGCCGATAATCACGCGCCAGTGGCCGCCCCACTCCACATTTTCCACCATAATCGGATGACCTGCCTTCAGTTCCTTCTGCACAAAACCGGCAAACGCCTCATAACTATCAAAGCCTTTGCCCTCCAGGCTGGTCTCCACATGCCAGCCAATGCGCCTGAAAAACTCCGCCATGTCCTTCGGATTTGTACCAATCGGATACCCCTGAGTCTTCATCTCCTTGGCAAGCCCCATCTCATCATACTGCTTAACCCCAAAGTAATACAGCACAGTCAGCCCTGCTGCCGGGCCGCAGGTATACTCCGTTGCCTGCTGGTAGGTGGGATAATGGGACAGTATAATCAGATTATCATTAGACTGCATGTTGTAATAATCCAGTGCCGTAAAATATCTTGAAGGCTGGTGATTAATCTCTGGCGGTGCGGCAGATGCCCCCTCGGATTTCGTATCAAGCCCCTCCGGATAAGGTATCACCTGGGGCATTTGCCCATCATTGCTCTGGGCAAACACCGCACCTGTCCCCAAAACAATCAGCATCAGCAAAAACAAAAGACATTTTTTCATAACCGCTCATCCTCCATTCCTTAACTGTCAAACACATCACTGCCGATGTATCAGCATCATATAGTGAAAATCTCTTTTCTGTATGGTGTTTCACGTGCAACACCATACAGAATATGACTTTCACACTAAATATACTACATCATCTTTCTTCTTGTCAAAAATAACGTTTTTTGATATGTTAAGTAGTGAAGTTATCAAAAAAGCCGTTTTTTGACAACTTCATGATACATTCTGTCATTTTCTGCCTATTCCGCTAGCGAGGTGAATATAATGAAATACATATCTTTGAAAAAGCTATACTATAAGGACAATCAAAACCATCAGCAAACCTATCAGCAGAGATTCAATGCCCCTTTCACAGAACATATTAATATTCCTATCAGGCAGTATAACAGAAACAAGGTATATCCTGCCTTTTTTTGCCTTACCAAAGAAATAGCCAAGCTACAGGAAAATATTCTATCTGCTAATAACAAGCTGCTGCAAATCGTAGATGTTACGCCTGAAATCGTGCTGAAGCAGTTAGCATTATTATGTATTATAGACGAAGTAAAATCCAGTAATGAAATCGAAGGTGTCCACAGTACCAGGCGTGAGCTCATGGATGCCATGTCTTCCCTCAAAAAAGGTACACGTTATGTCAGCACCATCTATAAATATCACCTGCTGACAAACCAAAAAGAAATTCCTTTTGCCACCTGCCATGACCTGCGGCAGTTTTATGATGAATTTGCTCACGATGAGGTTATCACTGAAAATGCTGCCAATCGCCTTGATGGCAATATTTTTCGGGCAGGCTCGGTAGACATAGAAGCTCCCACAGGAAAATCCATTCACAGGGGCGTATACCCGGAAAGCAAAATCATCACTTATATGGAAACGCTTCTTGGCATCTTCAATGACAAGGATTTGCCCGTCCTTATTAGCACTGCGCTTTGTCATTACCTTTTTGCTTATATTCATCCATTTTATGATGGCAATGGCAGGACCGCCAGATTTCTGACCTCATATCAATTAACCCAGGTATTGCATTATACTGTTGCCCTGCGCCTATCAATCACCATCAAAAAAAACAGAAAAGATTACTACGACCTGTTTTCGCTCACTGATGACGAAAACAACTGCGGTGACCTGACACCATTTGTAACAGGCTTCTTGCAGATAACTCATCGGGCTGTTAATAATACTATTGCCCTGCTGCAAAGAAAACTGGCTCAATATAAAAAGAACCTGGCTATCCTGGAACAAATTTCGGAAGATGCACTATCTCAAGATATATACAAGTTGCTTTTCCAAGCCAGCCTGCTTTATGGGCAAGGCATTACCATGCAGGAATTATCAAAACTTCTTGACAAATCAACAAACACCATAAAAAGCAGGCTGCAAGCCATGCCTAATGAACATATTATCATAATACAGCGCAACAGAAAAAAATTTTATAAGCTCAATCTGCTGCTATTAAAAAAATATACTTAAAGGGGAAAATTGAGCCCAGGCATCACTTTCCACACAGCAATATTGTTCCACGTGCAACAATGCCATTTTACGTTGTTTGTTCCGAAAGATATTGTTATACTTATACATAGAGAGATTTTAGATAAAAGGAGATAACAGTCTATGGCAGAAATAAAGAAGGAACAGGAACGTGACGAACTGCACAGGGCTATCTGGGCGATTGCTGATGAATTGCGCGGTGCAGTAGACGGCTGGGATTTCAAGAATTATGTGCTGGGCACCATGTTTTACAGGTACATTTCCGAGAACCTCGCCCACTACATCAATCAGGGTGAACAGGAGGCAGGCAATGCTGATTTTGATTATGCCCGGATGCCGGATGATGAGGCAGAGGGTGCAAAGGAAGGGCTGGTAAATGAAAAGGGCTTCTTTATCCTGCCTTCGGAGCTGTTCTCCAATGTGTGCAGCAAAGCAGATACCGATGAAAATCTAAATGAAACCTTGGAACGCATCTTCAAGCATATTGAGGAATCAGCTATGGGCAGTGAGTCAGAAAGTGATTTTGCCGGATTGTTTGATGATTTCGATGTGAACAGCAACAAGCTGGGAAGCACTGTAGCCAAGCGCAATGAGCGTCTTGCCAAGCTGCTGCATGGCGTAGCGGATATGAATCTCGGTTCCGTTAAAGACCATGACATTGACGCCTTTGGGGATGCCTATGAATACCTCATGACCATGTATGCCAGCAATGCAGGCAAGTCCGGTGGCGAGTTTTTTACCCCAGCTGATGTATCTGAGCTTTTGACACGGCTGGGAACCGTTGGCAAGACACGCATTAACAAGGTTTATGACCCAGCCTGTGGCTCCGGCTCCCTGCTTTTGAAAACTGAGAAGGTGCTGGGCAAAGAAGCTGTCACCAATGGCTTCTACGGGCAGGAGATTAACATCACTACCTACAACCTCTGCCGTATCAACATGTTCCTGCATGATATTGGCTTTGACAAGTTCGATATTGCCTGTGATGATACACTTACCAGTCCACAGCACTGGGATGATGAGCCTTTTGAGCTGATTGTTTCCAATCCCCCATATTCCATCAAGTGGGCTGGCGATAGCAATCCCCTGCTCATCAATGACCCAAGGTATGCCCCGGCAGGTGTACTGGCTCCCAAAAGCAAGGCAGATATGGCATTCATCATGCACAGCCTGTCATGGCTTGCACCAAACGGCACAGCGGCCATCGTTTGCTTCCCAGGCATCATGTATCGTGGCGGTGCCGAGAAGAAAATCCGCAAGTATCTGATTGATAACAACTTTGTGGATTGCATCATCCAGCTGCCATCCAACCTGTTTTTTGGCACAAGCATAGCCACCTGCATCATGGTTCTGAAAAAGGGCAAATCCGACAACACTACTATATTCATTGACGCCACCAAGGAATGTATCAAGGTCACTAACAACAACCGCCTGACAGAAGATAATCTGCAAAAGATAGTATCTGCCTTTGCCCGGCGAGAGGAAATAAAGCATTTCAGCCATGTGGCAAACTATGAGGAAATTGCAGAAAACGACTACAACCTGTCAGTGTCCACCTATGTAGAGGCAGAGGACACCAGAGAAGTCATTGACATAAAGAAGCTCAATGCCGAAATTGAAGAAATTGTCCTTAGGGAAGCTGAATTGCGTGATGCCATCCGCAACATCATTGAGGAAATCGAGGGTGGCGTATGATGAATAAGGAATTGCAGTTCTTAATATACAGTACACCAGAAGAAAATGTACTGGTGGATGTAGTGGTCAAGGATGAAAATATCTGGGTAACGCAGAAGGCTATGGCTGAGCTTTTTGGCGTAAAAGTTCCTGCCATCAGCAAGCATTTGAAGAACATTTTCGAGGAAGGAGAATTACAGCAGGAGTCAACTATTTCCAAAATGGAAACAGTTCAAAATGAAGGTACACGCAACATAAAACGACTGGTGGACTTCTACAATCTGGATGCCATCATTTCCGTGGGCTATAGAGTTAATTCTTACAAGGCAACAAAGTTCAGAATCTGGGCTACGCAGATTTTAAAAGAATATATGCAAAAAGGCTTTGCTATGGATGATGAGCGTTTAAAACAGGGCAAAACATTCTTTGGCAAGGATTATTTTCGTGAGCTTCTGGAAAGGGTTCGCTCCATCCGTGCCAGTGAACGGAGAATTTGGCAGCAAATCACCGATATATTTGCTGAATGCAGTCTTGATTACGATGAAAAATCGCCAATTACGCACCAGTTTTATGCTACTGTACAAAACAAATTTCACTACGCCATTACCAAGCAGACTGCTGCTGAAATTGTCTATAACAGTGCCGACCATACCAAGGAAAATATGGGGCTTACCACATGGAAAAATGCCCCTGATGGGCGCATCTTGAAGTCTGATGTAACCATAGCCAAAAACTATCTTTCCGAGAAAGAAATCAGGCAGCTGGAAAGGGCTGTGACTGGTTATTTTGATTACATTGAAGACCTTATCGAAAGGGAAAATACCTTCAACATGGAGCAGTTTTCTGCCAGCATAAATGAGTTCTTAGCCTTCAGACGCTATGACATTTTGCCGGACAAAGGCAAGGTTTCTCATAAAGAAGCAGTGGCTAAAGCTCATGCCGAATATGATATATTTAATAAAACACAAAGAATAGTTTCAGATTTCGACCTGTTTTTGCAGCAGGCAGAAAAGTTAGGTGGTGAAATACATGAGTAAGCTGGATGAGTTGATTAAGAAGTATTGTCCTGATGGAGTTGAATACAAAAAACTGGGTGATATTGCAACCATTTCTCGTGGTGGTAATTTTCAAAAAAAAGATTATGTATCTACTGGAGTGCCTTGTATTCATTATGGTCAGTTGTATGTTCATTATAATCTTTTCACAGATAATGTCATAACATATATCCATAAAGATAAAGCTGTAAAACAAAAATTTGCAGAACCTAATGACATTATTATGGCGGTAACCAGTGAAAATATTGAGGATGTTTGTAAAAGCATCGCATGGCTTGGAGAAAAAAAGGTAGCCGTAAGTGGTCACTCAGCAATAATACATCATTCAATGAACCCGAAATATCTTGCTTATTATTTAAATTCACTTCATTTTTATAAGCAAAAAGTGAAATTAGCTCATGGTACGAAAGTTATTGAAGTAACACCATCAGCTTTAAATGAAGTTTCTCTTCCAGTCCCTCCACTCCCCGTACAGGAAGAAATAGTACGAATTTTGGATAGCTTTACATCGCTTACAGCGGAGCTGCAAGCGGAGCTGCAAGCGAGAAAGAAGCAGTATGAGTATTATCGAAATATTTTATACACAAAACATGATTATTGCCCAAAGAAAAAGTTGATTGACATCTCAGATATTTCACGCGGTATAAGAGTTGTGAAAAAAAACTTAATTGATGACGGCAAGTTTCCTGTGTATCAAAATAGTCTTACACCAATGGGATACTATAACAAGAGCAATGTAACAGAAAATACAACCTATGTAATCAGTGCAGGAGCAGCTGGAGAAATAGGCTTCTGTAATACAAATTTTTGGGCTGCTGATGATTGTCTAGTATTTTCTAACTTGAAAGAGATTAGAAACAAATATATATACTATTTTTTATTAACAAAACAAGATTTTATACGTTCAAATGTTAGAAAAGCAAGCGTACCTAGGTTATCACGAACAGTAATTGAAAACTTACAAATTCCCATTATTTCACTGGAAGAACAAGATAAAATATTAAGCTTATTAGACCGATTTGACACTATTTGTAATGACATTACCACTGGCATACCAGCTGAAATAGCAGCTCGTCAAAAGCAATACGAATACTACCGTGATAAGCTCCTGACCTTCAAAGAACTTTCATAAGCCCCTGACATAGGAAAAGCATGACACATCAACTGTCATGCTCAGATTGTTGACAAACTAGCATAAAGCACTCCATTCATGGTAAAATATTATTATGATTGGGGTGTTTTTATGTATAAGAAAAAGAATCGTGCAAAACAACATCAGATGCAGTTCATAACGCTGG
>NZ_VUNR01000005.1 GCF_009695585.1 Anaerovibrio slackiae | reverse complement strand
TCAAAAGCTTCAACCGTACCTGCTGGCGGCAGGAATGGCTGAAATTCACCATCCAGCAGCTGATGGTTTTTGCCAACGTAGGCAGCCCCAACACCGTGTACAACATGCGCCGCCTCCTGAAGGAACTGGGGTATATTGACTACCGCCCGGCACAGAACGGCAACCGCAGCCAGACCGAATACCGCCTGCTGCCCCTGCCCGGCAATGCAGCTGCCAGCTTTTCACCTAATGAACATTCAGTCAGTGAACATTCAATAAGTGAACATTCAAATAATGAACATTCAATAAGTGAACATTCAAATAATGAACATTCAATAAGTGAACATTCAAATAATGAACATTCAGCCAGTGAACATTCAATAAATGAATATTCACTATCTGAACGTTCAATAACTGAATGTTCAGATAGTGAAAACTCGCAGGCAAAATCACAGCCAAAAGTCCCGGAAAATCACAATCTTGAACCTGTTTTGTTTTCAGAAAATGAATATTCAAAAACTGAACATTCAGCCGAGTTTTCAGTTGAGTGTTCACTGAGTGAAAACAACTCCCCAGTATTCATGGGTTTTCACGGCTATTTTGTTAGCAGTACATTAGCAACATTTGGCATCCATTATCACACCGTTATCTATAATGAATTCGTATTTCTTTCCCTGCTCCACGGTTATCCCAGGTACGTTGCCTCTTCCGCGTTCCCATGCGGTCTTCTTTTTCCACTTGCTGGCAAAGACCACTCCCTTGAATTCACCGTAATCCGTCTTGAAAACTATTCTCGCCATGGTGTTTCCTTTCTTATCATGGAACTCCTGCACGGAATCAGCGATGCCCACGAGTATCTTTGGCAACTTATGGAATGACATGCCAAGCACTTCCATTTCCCCCTTGGCTTCATCGTATTCCTTTTCAGCGTTGATACTCAGCTGCACTTCGCTTTTCTTCTGTTGCCACTGCTCAACCCTTTTGGTGTCTCCGAGCTGGCTATAATGTTCTATACGCTCATCGCATTGCCTGACTCGCTGGAGCTTCTTGGAATCATCCTCGAAATTTGCAATCATCCATGCACGGGATTTCCCGATGGAGTCCATGGCTCCTGCTTTTATCAGTGCCATGCCAACGGTCTTCGTATTCTTGTCAACGAACTCTTTCCATGACTTACATCCGAGAACGATGTTCTTCCCTACGCCCTTGATGTAGCCAAGTCCCATGCGGATATTCCTGCCTTCCACCTGCCACTCCATGTTGCCAACTTTATAGCTTGGCTCCAGGATTTCTATGTTGAGCCTCTTGAGTTCAGGAAGGTACTTTATAATATCCTCCTGCTTGCCCTTGGAATTTATCACTGCACACATGTACTCCACAGGATAATGGGTCTTCAGGTACGCGGTCATGTATGACAGGAGAGCGTAAGAACATGCATGAGCTTTGTTGAAACAATAGTTGCCAGCGGCTCTTATCTGTTCTCCCACGGACTGAGCAACGGACTCCTCGTATCCATTCGCTACGCAAGCCTCCACGAACTCCTTGACCGCCTGGTTAATCTTCATAACTTCCTTGCGACCGATAATCTTACGCAAAGCATCTGCTTGCCCAAGGTTATAACCAGCCATCTCCATGGCTATCTTCATTATCTGTTCCTGGTATACCAGTACATTAAATGTATTCCCTGCAATCTTTTTCATGGCATCACAGGTATAATGTACTTCCGCGCCATTCTTGGCATCTATGTACTGCTGGAGCATGCCTGAATCAATAGGGCCAGGACGGAACAGTGCCACCAATGCTGCAACATCGTTAAAGTTGGACACATGAAGCTCCTTGGCTACCCTCTGCATACCGCTGGACTCCATCTGAAACACGCCATCAAGGTTGCCCTGTGCATATGTGTCAAAAGTTTTCTTGTCGTTCATTGGAATATCTGCCCTTGTCTTGCCTATGTTTTTTAAGCAATCATTTATAATGTCCAATGTAGACAGTCCGAGTATATCAAGCTTCATGCATCCCATCGCTTCCAATTGATGGAATGTATACGCTGCTGCTCGGATATATGTGCGCTCACCCGTGGATGTGTCGTTGGAATACATTCCCTCCAATGGAGTATAGTTTTCAATCGCGTCCGGCGTTACCAGGATAGCACTGGCATGACAGTTATGTACAATAAATCCATTACATGCAAAGGTATGATTTCCTTCAACAGATATATCATAAACAGTATGATATATGTTTCTGAATTCATCTTTTTCTGTAATTTTAAATGCCATGCATTTTCTCCCATCTATCGTAACAATAGCCATTTGATATTTATATGTATCTTTAGACGTAAGAGGTTCACCATAAATGGCAAAGCATGCGTTATTCGATAAGCCCAATATCCAGCTAATGGTACCAGACTTTCTTGGCTGTTCCCTGTATGAACAGCGTAATCCCATACGTAATAACGTATTATATATCCATGAAATTACCTGGCGATTATGCATTTCAATTTGACAACGCTGACCTCCATTTTTTCGTTGCGTTTTCTGTCCTTCTCCATCGTATATGCCCCGAATAAAGGATAATTTAACGCTATCATTTGAATCGCATATATATTGTGGAATATTAACATTATAACAACCATGTCCTATATTCCTCTTAATCCATGTTGCAAGCATTTTAGAACTATATGTTACATCTATAGAATGCCCATGGTTACTATGTCGTAATTTTCCATCTATACCAAATTTTTCTTTCATAATTCGCAGTGTCTTATTTATGAATCCCGACTCGTCATCGTTATATGTAAATATTACTGCATGACCATATTTACTTGTTGAACCCTCCGCTATAAAGGCCCCAAGCAACCATGCCATATCTTCGTCAACCACAATGTCATCTTTTATTTTAATTGAACAATTGTACCCTGATATGCCATGATGTATAACCTTATAGTCACAGTTATTCTTTTCGAGGGGAATATAAAACATATGCTTATTAATGTCTACATCTCTTGCTTCGATTTCATACGATTTATATTCCGAATCTAAGTCTGTATACATTCTACCTCGAGTATTAGCAACACCATCAATAACCTTTCTATCAATCACTTTCATTACATGATTGGCTGTAAAATCTATACCACTTTTATTGGATATAGTTTTAAACCTTATAATATTCTCGGTAGAACTAATGGTTGGAATAACATTGTATACTTTTCGATAAGAGCCATCTTCGGTCAGAACATAGTCACCAACCTTAATGTCTTTTATCATACGCATCCCCGTGGAAGTATTGACTAATTCATGAGGGGCCAGGCATCCTGTTTTGTCAAGACGATAACAGAAATGCTTTGCCACATCATAGAGTCTTTCAAGGGTAGCCTTGTCAAATTCAGGGCACTCAAGAATTTCTTCGAGACTTCCGGTCACACGCTTAACCAGCGACCTTAATGCTTGAGCCTCTAGCTTCAATGCCTTCCCTGCCCTCTGAATGGATGCCTTGCCAACATCGTTCTTTTCAGGATTCTTTGTATAGCCGATGGTCATGACTTTGCAAATATTGCCATACTTTTGCTTCACATAATCTATTATTCTCCCTCTGCCCACTGTAGACACATCACTGTCTATGTCACAAGGAGTAATTCTGAATGGATTGCAAAATCTGAAGAACTCTGTCCCATGAACCAACGGGTCTATCTCATGAATACCAAGCAAATAACCAACTAGGCTTCCAGAGCAGCTTCCCCTGCCTACCCCCGTGGGTATATTATTTTCCATGCACCATCTGAGCATATCCCATATTACCAGTAGGTAATTGAGGTATCCTGCTTTCTCCAGGTCAACCATTTCAGCGTTGAACCTCTCGCCGTATTCCTTGTACCTTCCCTTTGGCACCTTGTCCTTCCATGCCTTTCTACAGATATTCCTTATTTCCTCGCTGGGGTTATCCGTAGGATACGAAGGATAATGGTTGCCACCCATAGTAATGGTAGCATTGCATAAGCTAGCAATGTATTCAGTATTTTTGATAGCTTCATCCTTTACCTCCTCTGGAATCCATGCGGTATCACGAATCTCCTGCTCAGACCACAGGTAATTCTCATTGTCATGGTAGGAAAATCCGCGTATCTCATTCCATAACGTATGATATGGCTGGTCAGCAGGGGTTGCATAATGCGCATCCGTGGTCACTACAAGAGGTACATTATATTTCCTGGCAAGCTCAATAACTTTCCTGTTATACTCCTGCTGCTCAGGAATATTCAGTGGCTGTATCTCTGCGTACAGCCTGTCACCAAAGATGCCATGCAGTTCCTGCATCCACCAGTCGGCTCTATTGGTATTCAGTACACCAGCCATGCAAGCAGTTAGACAGATGATGCCCTCGGAATGTCTGCGTAATTCATCCAGTCCAAGGCGCATAGTGAAGAAATAATTTTCTTCCTTGTATGCCTCGGAATCCAGGAGCTTTAAATTGTGATACCCTGTATCATCCATGGCTAGCAGGACAAGATGGTGAGTCAATGCCCTGTCCTTTATCTCAGGGGTCTCGCAGAAATAAAACTCGCACCCAAGGATAGGCTTGATTTCCTGCCTATTACATTCCTCATAAAAGTCCACGATGCCACGCATGGTTCCATGGTCGGTCAGGGAGAGGGCTGTGTAGCCCAGCTCCTTTGCTCTCGTGACCATCTCAGGTACCGTCTGATACCCATCGAGCGTAGAATAATGACTGTGATTATGTAATGAGATGTACATGTTACTCCCTCGCTTCCCTGCAAATTTTCTTTACTGCCTCGCCTATCCCTGCATTTCTATCGTCCACATAGATATGAGCAAATGGCTTCCTGGATTTTCCCTTCCATTCGATGGAGCTTGGAATATCCTCGTTCACGGCATCGAAGGTAAGACTGTGCTTCCTGCAGAAGTTCACGGCATCATCGAGATACTTGCCTTCCCTGCATGTGAACAGGATTACCCTCACGTTACTATACTTCCTCTGGATATACCTGAGTACATAGAACCAGAACGTTCTGCCGGAAAACCCAGGGAACTCCTTTGCACGAACGAGAGTATCATCAAAGTCCGTAGCAATAATGAACTCCTTGCCTTCACTTAATCTTTTGAAATCATTTCTCAACATTACTACCTCCCAAAACCACATAAACCCTAAAGCAAAAGTAAGCCATGAATACAAGTGGCAAAACAAACCATGTCTTTTTATCGGCTACATTAAGTACCGTGAGCAACGCGGAAACACCTGTGAATGCACCAATGGCCAGGAACCCCTCTCTCACCATTTTTATCATTTCAAATCACCCTCTCTTATCTGAATCTGCAATGAAGCAAGCACCGAGATTATCAGGCTATGCTCCGCAGCATTGAAGTCACCTTGGAAAAGCAGATATATCCCAATGACTAATAACGAAATCATTACTACTCTGAGTGCATTTATTACCATAAAAACCACCTCTTATTCCCTATTTTTGGCACCATTAAATCCATTTAGGTACAATCATATTACCCTCGAATTTAACGGTGCCAAAATCAGCCTTTAAAACGGCAATGTAATACCCTGTTCCTTGAAGAACTTGGACATAACCTGCTTAATCTTCTCGTTTGCAAGGACATTCAGTACGCCAAAGTCAATCTTCGGATTCTTGAATTTCTTCACGATGTCCCAGGTATTCTCCACGATAAGCTCATGCCATACCGTACCCAGGCAACGACCAATGTACTTGTTGTTCCATGTGCCAATGTCATTCAGCACCTTCGCCAGCTCTTTTTCGATGAAGGCTGTGGTAAGATACTGGTCAACAATGCCATGCTCGACATCGACCGCGGACACCTTGCATTTCTTCTGCATCTTGAACTCCGTGCGCACCAGTTTTGCCCATGTGGTTCTGCCGTACTCGTTGCGGAAGCCATAGTTCTTCAGGACAATGCCCTCGCCTGGCATGGAGGCATCGCTCTGCAAGAAGTTGCTCCGCTGGAGATACTCGGAAAGCTGCGCCTCAGTAGGATTCTCCAGCTTGGCAATGAGAGGAATATATTCGATGCCATATTCCTCAAGCAACGGCTGATACTCCTCGTATGTAAGGTAGCGAGGGTAGCCATCGGAGTAATCAACCACATCAAAGATATACACCTTGCGCCATGCATCATCACTGTAGCTACGGATTGTATGCGGTACAAGGAACTCTCCGTACAAGTAGTGCTGCGGATGCGCCTTGAGATACGAAGCAAACTTCGGATTGTCCATTACATACTTACAGCTACCGGCGTTATCACAACCAATAGCAATAGCACGCTTACGGCTGTTTACCTTGACCTCACCATTCTCGCTGTGAATGCCAATGTTTGTTCCGTCAAGCTTGGTGAACAGGTAGACCATGCCATCAAGGATACCCTGTACCTCATCGTTGCCAAGCCTCTCTACATGCTGATAAAAAGTTGTTTCCATTTGAATCATGCTCCCTTCAAAATATCACGGAATTTATCTACGGCTGAATAGTAATATCTAAACGACTCCACGGTCTTATTGCTATACCGTGACTTGTCGTAGAAGAACTTGCCATTTTCATCATTCTTCAAGCAGTGCTCATTGGCAATCTTGCCAACCTTGTTGGCTGAGATACCAAGCATATTACCTATCTCCGTGGCAGTATATGTTTTCTGTTCTACCATGGGGAGAGCAAAGACCTCACGACCTGCCAAGGTATTTGCTGCATAAGCATTGCAGATTTCCTTGTGAGTGGCATTGTTAGTATTGCCAGCTATGAGCAACCAGAGATTTGCCTGGGCGGTCTTGGCATTATACAAATCCACTTCCAATTGTTCTCTCTGAAGCGGAGCTGGTTCCTTGAGTTTCTTCTCCATCTCGTTAAAAGCCTGGATATATTTGATTTTCCATGCCATCGCTTCCTTGCCGGTAAAACCCATGACCAACAAGGAGAATCCATCGCGGTTCATGAGATACTCTTTGTAAGACTTACCTGTGCCAGCCTTATAAGTAGTTTCATAGAACATAGAGGTCAGAGTTGAAAATTCAGTCTTGGTATCAGCCCCCAAAATTGGGGTGTGACTAATTATACTCTCGATGTCTCGTATAACATGGTCATGCCTTTTTCCAAAGTTCTCCGCAACCTGTCTACTGGACACCACCAGCTCACCATTGTTCTCGCTAATTACAATACTGTTTTCCATTAAGTACCATTCCTTTCTAAATTTTCGCGGCAGAATTTTCTGCCACCAAAGGATACCCCCGATTTCGTGAATACCACTTGCACATTGTCTTCACATCTTCCATGTGGTCACATGGGCGCACGAATGTCATTCCCAGTCCTGCAATTCTTCGTTGATTATCCTGACGATTTCCTTGGCTGTCAGGTTGCTCTGGGATTTCGCTGCAAATGCACAGATACCATCAATAAGCAACTGGATAATCTGTTCATCACTGCCCTTCGCTGAAATCCTTACATGATTGTCTTCCGCGGTCTCAACCCTAAAATATGCCTCATCCATTTTTCTTCGCCCTTTCCTTGCGCCTCATGGTGATAAAGCGTTTCTCGCATTTAAAATCCATACCTATCACCCTGTTGCCCTGCTTATATTCCTTGACCTTCTTGTAGATGTCAGGCGATTCCAATAATCTTCTCATGTCAGCAGGGATAGTAGTGTATATCGTGGCGAATTTGCTTGTCTTGTTCCATGATATAACTGTCTCCTGCTCCTGCGGTAATAAACTCATTCTCTAATCTCCTTTGGATAGCTATCGCAAAAATCGTCATCCCAGGCTTGACCATATGAGTCATGCGCCCCCATGTAGTCAATCTGAAATCTCCGTTTTGCAACAGTAAACTCGCATGTAACCATATTATCTTCAGGTTCATCCCAAAATATCTTGACATTAGTGCCAACTTTTCCTTTGCACATGGATATAATCTCCGAGCTGGTGAATCGCACACAGTTATCGTATTTGTATAGGAACTCCTTATTATTCATCGCATCCTACCTCCTGTCCAAGCCATGCCCTTATGCCTTCTATGCATGGTACATCACCCTTGCATTCGTGTATATCGCGTACACAGAACGCGCAACCACACTTACTGTGGAGGAGCTTAGCTAGCTCATTATTACTCATAGCCCTAATTGCATCAGCCTTAGTCGCAAAAGTCTTAACTTTGTCCTTTGGGATAATCCAATAATCTGGCTCAAATTCGCCAGGAGGATCTAGTAAACATATGGTGGACTCACCATCACTGTTAAAGACACACTTTTTACATTTATCTCTGCTCTTGAGTCCCTGGCAATTATTCTTAATTAGCATTGCTGCTTCTATGAGCTTCTGGCTTCTGCTTCTACTCATGGCTCTCCTCCTCATCATCCTCGTTATCTACAACATTTATCCTCTGACCGCAATATGGACAGTAATTTATTTCATCGTAACCATCGCCATCGTAGTAGCCCCAGACGAACTCTTTAGAACAATTTGGACACTTAATTCTACCGTTATCATAGACATATCTATAGGCTGTAAGAGGATTATCCCTACTATTCACTGGACTATCCTTTGCCACCGCCAGCATTTTCTCTGCAAGCTCCAAAGCCTCTTCGGCTGTTTGAAAGACTATGTTAGCATTGTATCGTGCATGGTCATCATCACGACTCAGCCAAACACAGCCAGAACTGATTGGTTTACCGAAGTTAATATAGGGGACAAAATATTCCTCTGCGTAATTAGGCTTCCATTTATTCATTTCCCTGCACCTTCCAATCTTTGTATCTGCCTGTTTATATACCAGACCGCCTTTCGTAAGTCCTCAATGGTCTTATCATGGTTTCTCTCGGCAGGTGCTTCCTGCTGTGGCTCAGCTACATTCTCGGCAGGTGGATTTTCTTCAACTTCACACTCTAATCCCAACCATGCCTCAAAGCCCTTCAGACAGTCACCACCGCAGTCAGGGCAAGCATAAAATACGCAATTACTGCCAGCGCAATCGCTTTTGATATAGTCCCATAAAACAGCCATTTCTCTATTTGACAGTGCATTAATCTTATCTCTATTAGTCATTTTCACTTCACTCCAATACCACTACCTCAGATGTTAACCAGCTCATGACACCCTCCTGGCAATCATAATTATCCCCAGGCCCGCAGCCACCATAGTCACAAATACAACATGTGCTGATAACATTTAGTTCCTGAGTAAGAAACTTGAACAGTTCCTCGTCTGACATGTTCCTAATTATGTCTGCATTAGTCACGCTAATCTCTCTCCTTAAATTTATAGTTCTGAATGATACTTACGATACTTGGATAGAAGCTATCGTTGCACTCATCCCCAGTGTCCAACGGACAATTCTTACAATAGCATTCACGTTTACGAACATCCGCTGTAAGATATGCATGTCTACAAGTTTCATTAATTACCTTCATGCTCTCAATCATTTTGTAAGCATCTTCTTTTGTCATTTTTCTTCGCTCCTATACATTTTGATTTCCCTTAATGCATCTGGCAAGCAATCAGCTTCATGGTGTACCCCATTTGGTAACCAGAAATGAAAGCCATAATTGTATCTCACCTGTTCTCCGTTTACAATCTCGTCCTTATACACACGGTAAAGGTATGGGGCCAACGTGCTCACATGAATTGAGAACCCATTCTTTACCATGGTGCCAGCCCATTCTTTAACTTTCTTACCCCTGTTTGTCATATGCACCCTCCGCAACATCCATGTTCCAAATGCTCATTAACGAGCTCTTCTATTTCTTTGATGTCCCCCTGCAACTTCCTTGGAAGTTCAAAAGAATCTATGCGCCAAGGCCCCTTTATCGTATACCCATCCCCATAGGCATCAATGAAGCTATTTCCACAGGATATGAGTACATTACGAAGCTCATATCGTTTTCCATCTTTTTCAATGGCCAGTGTTCCTCTGCATAAATTAGGAAACTTGCCATCATAGGATATAAATTTAATCATGATTCCCTCCTGTAATCACTGCACCTATCCATGAAATCGCTCACGGAATACCTTGCATACTCACCGCAAATCTCCACTTCTCTCTTGAGCCACCGCTTGAAGCACTCAAGACTACGGTTTCTGCGGCAATATGTTTTACAATCAGTTGCTTTGCAAAAGCTTATATCAGCGGAACCAGGAATAGACAATTTGTATGATTGCATTTCACTCGCCTCCCAGGGAACGCCATACGACTGGCAATAGCGTTCCGTTGCTGTTAATGTATACCTGGCTCTCACGGTCAAATTCAGAGAGCCAGTCAATCAATTCTTCCACCGTGCAAGCTGTAGCATCACGGTAGCCACCGTTAATCACCAGCATGTCATGCACTCTCCTTCAGAAGCTTACGAATATAATCCACGCCACGCTGGAACACTACGGTCTTCACGCTGACATGTGTGGTCCCATACACTTCATAACTGCTCTCGACTCTCCTGAAATACCCGGCATCAATGAACCTCTGATATGGCGCATTGTTCGGTGCTAACACTTTTTTATCACGGAGGAACTGGAACAGCTTGTTTCTGCCGATGCCCATATGCAGTACCTTAGCCACCTCGCCGATGTCGATAGTATCCTCAGAGCCAGTTACATCATCGTAGAACTCAGCCTTGGGTTTCATTTCATTTACCTGGGCGAGAGCCTTCTGTTTTGCCTCGCATTCATCAGCCCATGCTCTCGCGGCTTCAATAGGATTCGTGAAGTCAGGCAGGGTATATCCACCGGTCTTACGGATGGACGGAAGGACTTCATCGAATACCCATTTTTCAAAGCGTTCTGCTGTTGGCAATTTGCTATGGGTTATCAAGCGATAAACATCACCTTCCGGGATAATGTTTACCTCAAGGCTACCATTGCCCTGTGGGTGAGGTATATAACGTTTCGTTACCCACCTGCAATGGTCATTAACAGCTTTGCTAAGATTGGTATACCCAAGCCTCTTAGCAATATCACTGGCAACAAAGTAAATCTTGCCACCCTCATTTAATGTACGAACCTTACCGAACTTCTCATTGGTAAAAACCTGAATCTTGTTTTCCATTTGACTTCCTCCTTACGCACACTCATTCAAAAGCTTACGAATGTAATCCACGCCACGCTGGCGTACATAGGTAGTTTTGGAAACTACTGAATTATCACCAGCCATGTAATACGACTCAACCATTTTGAAATACCCTGCATCAACATAACGCTGGTAAGGCATGTTATCCTTCATGAGAATCTTTTTGTCTCTCAGAAGCTTGAATAACTTATTCCTTCCCACGCCCATGTTCAGGATTTTCGCTGTATCATTCATGGACAGCAGGGACTCTGTACTGGCAACAGTGTCATAGAAATCTGCCTTTGGCTTCATTATCCTGTTGATTTCACACTGGTCAGCCAGGGCTCTGAGTGCTGACGGATAATCCTTTGGAATCTCAAGAGAATACCCACCAGTCTTGCGAATGGAAGGAAGGACTTCGCTGGTCACCCAGCGCTTAAACTTTTTAGCGGTGGGCAGTTTACTACTCAGGACTAAAGAGTACACACCGGACTCATTAATAATATACATTTCCCTGCTTTGACCTGAGTCGGCAAAACGCCGAGTCAGCTTATCCTCAGTGTCGACATGCTTTTTCAGGGCATCAGAGGTATCTTTGTAGCCAAGAGCGACTGCTACATCCTTGCCCACGAACCACGGTTCGTTGTTAATCATTAATGTACGAACCTTACCGAACTTCTCATTGGTAAAAACCTGAATCTTGTTTTCCATTAACAAACACTCCTTTGATGATATACGCGTTACATTTACATCATCGATGTTATACACAGATGATATAATACATCTCTGAGTTAGTCAAGGGTAAAAACAAAAAAAGAGGGAAACTTTTTCAGTCTCCCTCAAAAATGTACTTTCCATTGTACTTCGCCACCGCGGATGCCCTGTTCATTCACATGTGCTTCCACAGTTATGCTATGCACCCTGTCGTAGTTCCGCTGTAATGAAATTGGTACATAAGATTCATTACCATGCCTTCCGAGGCCCACGCCGAACTCCCAATTTCTATATGTATTTATTTTGTACACATCAACCTTCGTGCCATCGGTGGTCACAACTGTCTTATCCGTGTCCTTCAACGCTTCCGGTGGCAACGTGACATCCTTCTTTTCCAGCTTTTTCTCCACGGCTTTCTCTGGCTCAGGACTGGTTTCAATATAAGTTGCTACAGGCTCCTTGGTATATGTATGGATTTCCTTAACCTGCGTAACAATTTCCTTGGCGTTCTGCTTGTTCACTTCAAGTCTATTCTGTACAGTATTTACATCCGTGGTTTGCTCCTGTGGCATGACAGTGGCTGGCTCACGATGCCATAAGAACCAGCCGACTGCACACAGTATCACGATAACAATACCATACTTAATCCATGCCTTATCCATTATTCCTGTACCAATTAGCCTTACCACGCAGTACATCGCCACCACGTGAGCCATCGGTTGCCCACGGCTTGTAACATGGACTTTCGGTTGTTCCCAGGTATTCCAGGTCGCCACGGGTATCACCGTCTCTATAGCTATCGTTCCACCATGCGTATGGATTGTGATAGCTATTGTCACCATCCTCGTTATTCGCTGCCTCCCCGTGGGTCAGCACGTGAACCTTATCGATGGTCAGCCAAAGCGCATCAGCAACAACACGGATTACCTGTGCCATCACCTCAATCTGCTTGGCTGTCGGCGGATATGAACCGAGACTAGTGGATCCAGCACCATACCCACAGCACAAAGCGATACCAATGCTGCCAGAGTTCCTGCGCCAAGTATGGCTCAGAGTTTCCGACAGGTCTTCCGTGGATACATAAATGTCACCATCGCCCGTGATATTAATATGATAATCAGAAAAACAAGTTTCATATCTCCCTGCTGTCCAATGAAGATAAATCTTCGGCTCCGTCCTTGCCTTGTCCCAAATGGCTTCACGGGCATTCATCGCCATCTACTTCAATTCATTTAATGTAACATTCCTCATTTCACATTACCTCCTTGCCACGCGATGAAGAACCACCGATATAACCTATAAGCCCTGCTGCTATGGTCGTCTACAGCTCGCTTGCGCCACTATGAATTGCAACAAACAATGCAATCTACAGGGCAATAATGATTATAATGTCAGCAATGTTCACCTTTTCAAAACTGATTTTCATGATTACTCACCTGCCATCAATTTCTTAACCTCCGGAATAGTGAAGCCAAGTCTGCGCAATTTGCAGTCAGGATTCTCTTTAAGAATGTACTGTACATTACGCTGAACCCTATCATCACCAAGCTCCACTTCCTCAATTACTGCCTTGTGAGTGTCATCGGTAATGCCAATTTCGCCATCAGCTAGTACATGGTCAAAGAACCAGTCCTTCATGGTATCAAGCAATGCTTGGAAATCTGGCAGCCACTGCTCTTTCTAAAAATTATCATGTACATAAATATAATCTTCTTTTGTATTCAAAAAATTCGGATAACCTACCATGGTATCAACCTCCTCATGAAAACGTGTAATAATTGGACTGCTTGACAATCATCGTCTCAAATGGAATTTCCTCCTGATATGTCTCGCACTGACGGATTAACACTACGCTATTGGTAAACGTGGTATGCGTTTTGCCCTCAAGCTCAAACTGCAGATGCAGCAATGGTCTGCTATTATGCTTCTATGTAAGCATACGATAGCCTGTGACCACGATTTTCTTATTCATAACCTCGCTTATCTTTAGCTTATCGCCGACAAGCCCGGCTTCCGTCTTTGCAAAATCACTGAATTTCTTCATATTCTAACACTTCCTTTTTTATCCTGTCTATCTCCATAGCATTATACAGGTTGTGACACTGGGCGTGCTTAATCCATCCGACTACACTTGCCAACTTGCTTAATGCTTGCTCCTTTGATATACGTCCGCTTCTAAGAAGATGCATGGTTTCCTTCACATGCCTCTTGGACGACTTCACCGTCCTTTTGCGACACAGGATTTTATTTGGAAAATGCCTATATCCAAGGAAGTCAACCCCTCTACTCACCGGAAATACATCGCACTTACTCATGCGCAAGCAAAGCTTTGATGCAAGGAACTCCCTTATTCTCCTCGCCCATTCATGCAGCTCCTACTTGTTGTTGCTAAACAATACGAAATCATCGCTATAACGAATATACGATTTAACACCAAGCTTATGCTTGACCATTTCATCGAGCTCATTAAGATAAAGATTGCCAAACCACTGACTAAGATAGTTTCCTATAGGTACATTTGTTGGTGTGCCAGTGCTATCAATAATCTCGTCAAGAAGCATAAGTAATCTACCGTCTTTAATTTTCTTCCTAATGATTTTCTTTAGCACTTCATGATTAATGCTCGGATAAAATTTAGACACATCGCATTTCAACACATATTTATATCGCTTTACATACGCCATACATAAGGTACTGCCACGGTGCATCCCCTTGCCCTTACGACAAGCGTAGCTATGGTAATACATTAAGTTATTCCAGACCGGCTCAAGTACATTCATAATTGCATGATGTACTATTCTATCTGGATAAAATGGTAATATGTATATAAGCCTTTCCTTTGGCTCATATATAGTCCTCGTTTTATATGGAGAGGTATGGTAGTTACCAGAAACCAAGCTCTCATGCAAATCACTAAGCATTCTATCCAAGTTCCTGGCAACCACATTAACCTTCCTTTGCCGTGACTTTCCCTTCTTAGCCTTATTAAATGCTACCAATAAGTTTTCCTTGCTGGCAATAAGGTCAAAAAGATTGCCATGACGTTTCATAACGGAGGCTCTATGACGTTCATTTTCATTACTAGCCACACTCCTTCCCCTGTTGTGTATTTTCCTTTGCAGGAAGGTTCATAAGCCCAGCTGAGGGTTGCTCGACACCATTGTACCCCCATATCCGACACTGCACGCCCACTGATAGTGGCATTGCGGTTAGACGAGAAATTGTTACAATTCGCTGCACGGGAACTGCAATACGAACCATTGCTCCAATTGCCACCGACTAGACACCGACGAAGCAAGCCATTGCAGGAACGACTTATGAACCTAGAAAAAATATATATCGCCCGTCGCTCACGCGACGGTTTTTAATCGTCTTGACGAACCGCCGACCAGAAGTACCGTCGTCCATTCGTCCGTCCCGTTTTACTCTTTTAGCCGATTAGCCGAGATGAACAACCCTCGGCTCCGACACCGCACGCCCACCGAAAGCGGCAAAGCGGTCAGACGAGAAATTGTCACAATCCGCCGCACGGGAACCGCAATACGAACCAACGCTCCAATCGCCACCGACTAGACACCGACGAAGCAAGCCAAAGCAGGAACCATACTTCTGGGAATCAATATCCGGATTATACACAGACCTCTCTTGCCAAGCATAGCTATCCAAGTAGTAGTTCGCGGAGTTCCATACGCTCCCAGGATAATTCTCAAGCAAATCACTTGTCCATGACCACATTGCTCCGCAGCAATCCTCAAGACCAAAATTAGAAATCATGCGCCGACCAGCGGTATCAACATGCCCACCTGTAGTACCTGGGTCAGCAGAACCAGATATATTGGTACATTCATTACTTCCCTTTGCCAGCACCTGGAACTCTGCACGGCTAATCAAACGCTTACCAATCTTGCCAAACTCCTCAACGAACAACTCTCCATGGAACCTCTTTGCGCTCTCTCCGTCGGCAAAGATTCCGCCGTATACGCTCGTAAGCTTGGAGCCATCCCATGATGCCCCATAGATGTCAGCCCATATGCCAAGTCCTTCATGATAAACCATACCAACGTTATCACTCTTTGCCCTGTGAAGCAGGTCCCACACGGAGCCAGGGATAATGTCACCAGCAACGTAGCCAGACAGTGTATGTCCAGTGATGGAGCCAACATTAGCGCAGAGGCAATGGAAACCGCCAATCTTACGAGATGTGTTGGCATTGTACCCAGTTGGAACAGTGCTATTAGCGGAAAGCACAAGCTTTATCCCATTGTCGCCAATGCAAGCATACATATAGAAATCCTTGCCCTTACGATTCTATGCGGTAGCATAGGTTGCATTGTCCCAATTGTCACTCACGTTAATGTCAATATCCGTTCCACCATTAATAACGTAACCATTATTGTTGATATTTATCCAAATGTCAGACGGGATACTAATGATAGTCCTTGCTGATGCAGCCGGAACCTCGGCGCGCGCATAGTACCGCGGAGTAGCTGCAACAATATAGCTCCTGAGGCTCAGGATGTCCACCTTTTTGCCGGTGACAGCCTCGTCCGCAAGCTTTTCCGTGGAAACAGCCTTGTTTAAAATTTTGTTTTCAGTGACAGCCTCGTCCTGCAACGCATCCTCGTTCACGCCATCTTTATCAACCTAAGCAACCTTGGCCCCATCGCCACTCATGTCAACTACGAGCTTCCATGTAGGCATGTTGTCCATGAGCTGATACAGTTTCTTTTCGTCAGTCCTATAGCAGAACATGCCAATCTGAAGGTTCTGCGTTGGAAAACTCTCGCCACTGCTGTTGCTCATTGCAGTCTTATCGTTATTCAGAAGCAAGCTCCTCGAATCCCTCAATGTCTGATTCTCTGAAATCTCTGTATAATTCTGCATTACTTATCCCTCCTATGCTCAATCACCAGGTCATCTACTGGCAAAGCCCTGATTTGCTCTACCATCCTATGCCCCTCACCGTTACCTCCAAGGTCAGCATATGCCTCGCCCATGCGGAGCAACGATACCTTTATATCCTATGGGATAGCCCCAAGTTTTACAAAGTACCTTCCGCTCTGCAGGATGCGGTCTCTCAGCAACGCCATGATAGCCATTTGCTGTGCCCTGCGCCTCTTTTCCTTTTCGTTTTCCTACTTTGCATTTTCCTTTTTCCAATTGGAGAGATACCGGTAAAGCCAAATGGCAAACGGTATGATAATCAGGTTTATCCAATTGGTTACAAGCTAAAACATTTGATAGTCTGTCATTCAATACTCCTCCTTAGCATCCCAAAGCCGACCATGAAATAGTACCTGTAGACAATTCCTTATCCAGGTTTCTTAGCTCAACCCAGAAACCGTCCTCAGTAACCTTCGTAATAATCGGTATCACTACTTCCATGCCACCGACGGTAGTAATGGTCACCTCCGGCACACGATAGAAATCAAGGTTGAATGGAATGTATGTGTTTTCAGCCGACTCAATCCTTGTCACCGCATGGTCCTGAATGTCAGGCAGGTCTACGAACACGGTATACTTTGGAAGAACAATTGTATTCGTGTTTCCTTCTATTTTCATTACACACTTCAACAGTGCCTCTCTATACTTGTAGTCACCGCTAACGAATGGCTGCCAGTCTCCATAGCCAGCTGGGAGCATCGTTGGAATTTCCGTGGCGGACACGATAATATCGCTCACCACGGCCCCGCTATTGTTAAGCATGTCCTCCTAAAGAACAATCGGCTCATGATTATTCACAGCTATATCCTTAGATGCTTCATCGGCTATGCTTATGCTCTCGCTGAAGTTCCTTACAAACGTCACGGTGCCACGAGCGTCCTCCTGCACTACCACTGCTTCCTTCTTGAGTAGCGATGGCACATTGCTATTCACGACATCCACGCTTATGTCCGTGCTCTGAGCCTTGCTTACATCGAAAACCACGTCCCTGTCATGGTACATCACGGCTTCTGCCCAGGTATCATCGCCCCATTTGAATGGGCTGTTCAGCCATGAATACGAAGGCTTATCGTAGAATCCGATTTTCTCCGCAGGGCTTCTTGCAAACAAAGTTTTCTTTTCAAATTCCGAGCTAACCGACATGTCTTCGTGGCTATGCTTATGAATAGCAATACGTTTTCCATCATCAGCCTATATCTATTCAGCGGTAACAACATCGTACTGGTCAATCGTCTGGCACTGTTCCCACGCCCTCGCATTTTCTGCCCATGTAAATCCTACGTTCTTCCACTGGGCTTCATAAGAGTTATGTGTCGTAGCCATGATTGCCACCCATTAAGAGAACGTGAAGTCAAACTTCATGCTCACGCGGTCATCGGCATCAATGTTCAATGGCTTGAAGGTTACACGGTCAAGCATTACATCATCACTGTTGAACACGCCAGCCTCAGTGAGTGCGCCGACAGCCTCGCCTTCCAAGAAATCCGTGCTCAAGGAAAAGCTGCGAGTGCCCTGCTCGTGAGCATACACAGCAGCCTTCTCTGCTACCTTGGATTCAAGTGCTGTCATGGAAGCATTCGTATCAGTGGTGCCACTACCAACCATAATCTTGCTCATGTGTGCCATTACACCATTACCAATAACATCGCACATAGCATCGTATCCGCTGGCTACAATCATATTATGCTGAATAACAGTGCGCACACTGCCATCCTTGTGATAAACCTATACTGTCATGACTCCATCAATCTTCATTTGCATTACCTCCTCTGATAACATGTATCTCCACTTCTTCCTTTATATCCATCTGCTCATTCATGGTCTCAACCTCATTTCTGTAAATGTCCCCATAGGTCCCAGCGGTAAGCTTGCTGACATGGTTTTGCCATTTGCTATGCTGTTGACCGTGAGGATTCTCTCGTCAGCCTTCTGCTGTATATAGAAATTCAATGCATCCTCACCGTAATTCCTCATCGGTATCTCGATGCGGTTCTGTGCCGAATCCAGCAGACTCACTATGCCATCCTTGTATTCTACGCGCATCCAGCCGTTAGAGCCTTCCAGTGTCATGTAGACAATATGCTTGTCTATTATCTCATGATGCTTTGCATTGAAAGACAGGTTGAACTCCGCTGGTATATTCACGGCATAATCCAAGGTTACGCCATTGTTTATCACGGCCCCCTGCCTGAACTTGCCATCAGCATAGGTTATGCCAGTAGCCACCTTTGCCCCATCTGTATTCTCATTCAGGTCGAATGTGTACAGGTAATCGTCGACTCCTTTGTACTGGGCAATGTAATTGCTTACTTCCACCGGATACTCGTCAGCATTTTCCTTCCATGAAAATTCATAGTCCGTCCACGCTTTCTCGGCATCGCACCAGCGGTAATTGCCTTCGGTCTGTAGCCATGCATAATCACCGTCCTGCCAATCGGTATTCGCTGTCACCCACGTATAATCACTGGCAAGGCTGATGATGTCAAACTCTACCCAGTTGCGTGCCTCTACTTCCTTGTCCAGCCTTATATTCGTATAGTATTCTCCGCTCACTGCACTGCTTCCTTTGATTAAGCAGTTATCTCCAACGTATGTAAGGTTTTTTGCCCCTCGCCATCCATTGGCTCTTTCATCGAACTCAGCTATGATATTGCGTGTTACCGCCGGAGTCAGGGTAATCCTTACATACGAAGCATCACGACTGTACAAGCCAAGCCCATCATATGCCTTGATGAAAAATGAATACGTGCCTATCAGCGGAAAGAAATGCGTATACACATTTGAATTCACTTTAGCCACAAGCTGCCCTGTCTTCCATGAATTTCCCCAGCGGATTTCATAGTTGCAATCGCCAGCCTTGTCCCAATAGAAATTTATGTTATCGCCATTCTTTACAGCGTAAAACCCTGTAACCGCAGGTAGTGGATCCAGGTGAACATTTACATACGCTGCATGCTCAGATATATTCCCGGCAGTGTCCACAGCTTCAACGTAGAATATGTAGTCCTCCGCGGACTCAATCGGAATAATAATGGTATTCGATGAATGTGCCTTGGCTACAAGCTCACAACTGGATTTCTCGCATCCGTTAATCCCCATGTACACGTTGTACCCTTTAAGGTCAGGATCAGCGTTGGCATCCCAGGTAAGATGGATGCTCTGATTCAAAAGTTCTGCCTTGAGATTCACTACATCCTATGGAGGATTGTTCTTTCCGCTTACATACACAGATGTTTTCTCACCGGCTGACAATCGTCCCACGGTATTCTCAACGCGAACCCTGATGAGATGTGTCCAGTACATGCGAGCAGGGAAAGAGAAATTGGTTTCCCTCGTGCTTCCAGCTGCTATCCATGTTGCTCCATCGTCCAGTGAATAATCTATCGTATAACTGCTGGTAAACTGGTAACCAGATGGCTTTTCCCATGTGAGCTTTATGGTGGAATTCTTCGTCCCATCTTTTAGTACATAGGTATCATCTACCGCTTGCAGATTGATTACCTCCGGGATTTCACCGACCAACGGTGTCTGCATGGTGCTATAGTTATACCAGTGGATGCCACCGCCCAGGATGTCTCCATAAATCGTATCGTTGTACTGCCTACCACTTATCTCAAAAGTGCCCTTGTTTGTTTCCTTTATCTCATTGATGCGTATCGGCATATCCTTGAACACACCATGGTATGATACAGTTACGACATCGCCCGGTTCCAGATGCATTCCCTGCATGCCTGTAGTGAACGATAGCTGAATAGGGCACACAAGGTTATAATCACGATAGAACCTTGCCAAACGTAATGCCTGGTTTTGCGATGTTACGCCTTCGAGGCTCACAGCTTTCGTTACTATCCGCTGTCTTTCCTTCTGGTCTGCGTAGTCATCACATATACATTTCACTGCTGCCCAGTTATTCAACGGGTCAATTATCGTCACCTCATAGCGGTTCGGTGTCTCCGACAGAGCAAGCGGTGAAATCTTCAGGTCAAAGCAGTTATCGTCGGTAAACTTATATGATACAGGTGTCTGCTTTTCAATCTTGAGCTTCAGCTTGCCACCGCTGTATACGAGGTAGCCACAGAAGTTCGCAAGAATCTCCTGTACCCATTCCAGTCCCGTGCGCTTGCTGTCGATAACCATGTTCAGCTCATAACGCTTTGCTGTGACCTTGGCTCCCTGTCCATCAAGGAATGTTATCTGCTCGTCACAGTAGTCCGCTGCTTCTATCCATGAGTCCGTGTCGAGCATGTCCGCAGTGAACCATTTGCCTAAGCCATACCGCTTGGACAACAGGAAATCACGGAGGCACAATGCAGGATTCGTGGAGTACGCGGTTATGCCTGTTCTTATGTCGTATACCTTGCGCCCCTTGACCAGGCAGGATACGCTTGGATTACCATTCAGCTCATTTGAAATCGTGAAGGTCATGTCCAGCCATGCCATATTAGGATAGCCACCGACCTCGTTGTAATTCTACGGAGGCGTGCAGTCATGGAATGTATACGATGTGCCGCCTGTTACCGTGGAGCATTGGAAGTTTGCAGGACTTCTGTAACAACTAGCTCCACCTTTGTGATAGCGATAGATTTTATTTACAAGCCTGTCTTTGTATATAGGAATATCTACTCGTTGATATTTACCATTTACATAAGCATAGCCTTTCTTATACCCTGTAAGGACCTTTATTATCTCCTGGCCAACACAACGATATATCCAGCCATTTGCTTCCATTGTGTGCCCAGTCCCCAGCTTCATCAGCGTCATAATCTGTTGGTAGTTTAAACCATTTAGGATTGGGTCATTGTTAACTTGTATGCCGTTGGGCCCTACCCAAAACCACCACGCATATCCATACTAACCATCCTGCTCTCCCCATGCATCCCATAATTCCCCAGGATATTTATTGGTACTCTATATAGGAAACGCTTGCCAGCCTTCGCCCATGCGGTTGATATAGGAAATCAGCGAGCCCATAGATACCTGATATTCCCAAAAACTTGCATTTGGATTCTGCAAGTCGTCCTTGGTGCACAGGTAAATCTACTTGGTATTTCCATTAGCATACAGGGTAAGCGTATGCCCTTCCTTTTTTACCCACGCATCAGGGTACTTCACGTTCTGAATGGTGAATACAGTGTTGCCAGTCTGGGAGCCCGTAGGTATCAGCAGGTCATTTGCTGTCACGGACTCGATACCCTCAATTCCACCCTCGCACAATACAACGTGCTTCCATAAGGTCGTAGAATCAGAATTGGTCTTGTGATATGTCTGGTTGCCTGAAATCTGTCGGCGACCGTAGACAACAGGCAGGTCTCCGTCGGAGGTCATGGTTTCCTGGGAACGCTCGAACCTCTGTATGTCAGATGCGCCGTCATAGTTATAGCTGTCCTGGCGATGGGTTGCAGTCCATACGCTGGAAAACAATGCTGCGCCCATGACTGCTGCGCCAAAGTGAGCCTACGCAGCAAACCCAAATGCTGCCGGGCAAAACCATCCAAGTGCAGCGAAAGCAAGTACACCAAAGAGTTTTCCTCCGCCCTTGCCTCCGCCTCCACCGCCGAACAACTGGAGGTCAAAGTTAAACATTACTTCACGATGCTTCTCATCGCTTAATACGTTATATCCTTGCATCCAATCACCTCCATACTGATTCAAACGGTATCGCAGGGAAGCCACCGTAATGAATGGTGTTCCCATAATATGCGCAACGCTCATGGGATTTATCGCATCCCTGTTTTAGCGTTGCAACCTTGCCTACAATGTTATCCTGAAGAAAATTCACGTTTATCTAAAGGGAGTTCCCTGCATTCGTTTCGATTATCCTGGACTCCCCCGCAATCGTGATTACTCCGTTCTTCCAATAGTTGCTATTGAAATTCATGTTCACATACAATATGTTTCCATTGACACCCGTGACCACAGCGGACACAGTTGCTGGTCTGTAACCACACTCGGCATCACCGAACTCGCTATTGCAAGCCAATTGGTATCCACGGTTAGGACACTGCACCTGTGGGAACACGGTCTGCAATTTACAGCTGAAGGTTCCCTCGGCAAATGATGGCTCGTCAATTGTCCCAGCGTATATCCATTCATATATCTTCGGGTCATTGAGGCTCTCAGGATACTGTATGCGTACCACGGTAGCCATGGCACCGCGGAAGTCAAAGCCATTCACCACATAAGCGAGGAGCTAATAGTCAACATCGCTTATCGTGAGCTGGCAGCTGTCTGTAATGTTGTCCATGGAGCGTGTCACGGACTCTCGCTGGATAGGAACTGCGATATAACGCACTCCATCGAATACGATGTCCTCATCGCAAGCAGCGAGATGAATTGTACCAGTGCGAAGTGCAATTGTATACAATTCAATAAAAAAGGTATTGCCCTTGTCCTTCATTTCATTCATGCATACCGGTAGCTGTACCATTAATACTCACGCTCCTTGCATCTCTGGAGGCTTATGTCAGCCTTGTAGCCCACAGTCCCCTCGCCCTCGTAGCCACGTATTTCCGTGAACTGTATGGAACTCTCGCCAAAACGGTAAACATCGGTGTGCCCTTCGTATGTCCAATAGAAAGCTTCATAGTTGCCATGCCTGGCATTGATGAATTCCTCCAGGTATTCCTTCATATCTTTGTCACCCTCGACGTGGATGGACAAGGTAAGGCGAGGAGTCACATATTTCCTCTGAACCTGTTGCAAGCCATTCTCAAACTATACAACATTGTTCCCATAGTCGTATGCCTTGGTCACATCACCTCTTGGGATTAACTTTAGTGTTTCCATATTTTTCATGCCTCCTTACTGAGGGAGCATGGAAGCTCCCCCGAATCACTTGCAGCCACCACGGCGTTTCTTAGTCTGTACCATGAGAATCACACTCCCTTCTATTGAATGCAATCTTGAACCACGGTTCCCAGAAGTCCCTTCTGTATATCGTGGTATAACTGTCCTCATAGCCCTCAGTCGTGAGCTGTGTCTATAACATGCGACCATAGCCAAGATAGATGCCAAAATGGATTTCTCCATTGATGAGCATGATGCATACTGCTGACGGTCGCATGTCCTTCGGCTCCCTTGTCTTGTCAAAGTGCTTGCCAAAGAAGCGCATGATGCGCCGGGGAGCCTATTTCATCCATGTGTCCTTGTCTATCGGTAAGCCATCGTCAATATCAATCCAACCATGCTTACGATAGAACATCTTTACGAGCCCAAGGCAGTCCACGCCATTCTCATCTGAGCCATTGAACTTGTATGGCAAGCCTATGTATTCTTCGTACTGCATATTTTCCTCCAATAAAATAAGACAAGCGAGGGTATCACTTGTCTTGTTGATTACTATGATATATATGTTATACTATGGTATCTATGTATAACTATGGTATCTATGGTACATGGATTCTATGGTACTTAGTATTCCATGGAATATCTAAGTGAATACCATGCAAGATACCTTGCCTTGTTATACGTCAATCCACGTCAGTGGATTAACCTTCCGAAGGAAGGTTTATTCTATAGAATATATATTTATCCATGGTATACATGAATATCTATAGAACTCTATAGAATACCTTGAATTTCTATGTATAAACGATATAGAGTTCCAAGGAGAACTATGTTATCCTATGGTATACATGTAATCCATGATATACTGATATACTATGTATAACTATGATATACCAAGGATACTATGTAGTATCTTAGGACAACTGTGTTTATCATTGAAATCCATGGTTACTCCCCCAAACCCCCTCATGGGCAGAGTTCTCCCCTGGCGTTACTTTCTTTCTCTTTTTTAGAGAAAGGTAAGCCAGGTTCCCACTACTATCTCACAGCATAAGCTGCACTGTACTTCATGGGCGAGATTAGGAATTAACGTTGCCATCCAGTGAGCACGCAGGAGTCACATCCTTATGCGATGCTACCATGTTGCCATGGTGTCCTCTTTGACCACGCTACACCCTATCTCCTTTAGCAAAGAAAGAGAAAAAAGGGGTTCTACATATAATACATTTGAAGCTCAAAAATATTCCATTCGACCTTCGAGTATATTATACCATACGCTATGTACGGCTTCAAGGGAATTTCATTATTTTTCTATAGAAATTATTTTCATTCCATCGACAACTTCGTTCAGCCTGTGTCCGAGGAGCTTCTTGAGATAGCTTGGATAGTTCTCGTCTTCATCAAGAACCTTGGTGCGCACGAGCCCATCCTTCATGAAGGTAATACTGTCACCTATGCCCACCACATCAGGCTCACGGGAATAATATCGGTCTGAATGGACTTCTTGGGGCTTCTTCTTTTTCTTGCCACCCCCTGTCGGCGGTTGATTCATGTGCCTCAAGAAATCAGCATCGGTCTTATCGTCTTCATCTTCAAATAACGATTCGTGATTGTGTTTAAACATAAATGCATCGACCTGATCTTTGAGTGCCTCCACCATGGCATTGATCATTTTAATATCGTTTGGTTCCATCGCTATCACCTCGGTATCATTATACCATCTACAATCAATTCTGGGTACCCAAAAGTACCCATTATGCCCCATTTTTCAGGGTATAATCATGTCGCCCTATAGTTTATACCTAGAGCGACATTATATACTCTGAAAACCTTATCTAAAGCCCATTCTCTGCTGTCGACCAAGGATAGCCTGAACAGCTCTAGGATTTTCCTGAAGTGCTTTCATAACATCTGCACTGGATGCCTGGGTATTCAGTACAACCACCTGACCGTTCCCGGACTCGCCCATGTTCCTGAGCATGGAGTTCTGCTCGGCCATGTATTTATTCTGCTTTCTCAGCAGGGCTTCCGTGGCACTGTTCCCGGAAATCCTTGTAGCCTTCTTGGCTACCTGCGGATTAATCGTAGGAATGTACGGTGTTGGATTGACAGGCGATGAATCCAGACTGCCTCCAGTGGCATATCCATTGAGGGCATCGAGAGTATCGTATCCAAGTGCCTTCGCTGATTTCTCGTTGATGACATATTCGCCATTGGACAGCCATACGAACTTGTTCTTGTTGGCAAGATAAGCAAGGATGCTATCACTGCGACCAGTGCCAGCACCGGTGACCTTGCCAGCTGGTGCACCACCGTCAGCAAACTTGCCACCGTCAGCCTTGAACCAACCGAAGCCCATGCCCACCTGAGCTATGCCAAGGAGACCGCCCAGCCAGTCACCGTTTGCAAAGGCATTGCCGATGCCCATGAGCCCGGTTGCCACCTGAAGATTAGCATTGGTGTTCTTGCCAAGAGCATCATTGCTCTTCTTCTGTTCGGTGTTCCCGGTGGCGTTCAAGCGATTCGACTGTGCCATCGTGCGGTTCAGGTAATCGTTGCTCTGCTTCCACTGCTTCATGTCAGCCTCGAAATCGTAGGTAGGCTGTGAGCCAAAGCCTGTCGTTGCTACCGCATTGTTCCATGCGTTCTCCTGCAAGCTGAATGGTCTCGCGGATTCATACGCATTTCGTGTAGCATCAAACGTATACTTGGAAGTAGCCAACGGGGTAAGTGCCTGACCAAGCATAGCCTGAGTAAGCTGGTTTACTGCCAAGGTGTTCCTGTCAGTAGCACTGGTGTTATTGATAAGCGGAACATTCTTGAGCTCCTCCTGTGCCTGTGCCTTCGCCATTTCCTCATCAGGCTTTCCAATACCAAGCAGGGTTGCAAGGAAGGAATGATTACCGCTAATATCCTGCCCGAACAATGCCCTCAATGCATCCTTGCCCAGGTCCTGCCAGAGATTATCAATAATATCCCTGAAGGACTTGCCGTTGAACATGAAGTCCTCGGCTATCTGCTCGAATCCATCGAGCACCTGCTGGTTGTACTGTCTCTGTGCGGTACGAAGTGCTTCCAGGGCATCCTTGTAAGACTCTTCCATCTTGCGGATTTCCTGGTAATTCTTTTCGTCCGTATCTCTCGCAAGCTCCAACTGTTTCCGCTGAAGCTCAACCTGTACCATCGCATCTGCCAGGGTATCCGTGGCTCGCTTGACACCCATGCGGTCATCGGTATTATTGTTCCCATAATCACGCATCTTGACATTATGGTCAGTGGTTGCTTTTGCATCGTTATACATGGCCACAACGGTTTTAAACTGGAGGTCGCGCTGAGTCATCTGCTTCTGCAGGTAGCTGTCAAGGAACGCTTTGCCAGCAACGGTATTCTTCAGATCCTGTGTCTGCTTACGTTCCACGATTTCACTCATAGCACTGAGTTCAGCCGTGTTCTTCTGGAGCTCGATGCGAGCCTTGTCATATTCGGTAGCTCCTGAGCCAAGCATGAACAGCTCACGGTTCCCCTTCTGGGATGCCGTGGTTCCTGCCTGTGATACCTCAGCGTTCATGTCGGTGAACCACTGATTAGCCTGTTGGGTAATAAGGCTTCTGGTTTTAGCATCGGCATCATTGAGAGCCTTGAGGTCGACAAGTAGCACCTTGGAGAACTGCATGAGGAACTCGTTATTCTCCTGGCCCTTGACCTGCAATGCCTGCTCAATGAGTTTAATTTGCCCAGAGAGCCCTGCCTTATCCCAGGTACCAGCATCAAGCATGGTTCCATCATTATCAATTGCATAATTGGCAAGACTGTCGCTCCACTGGACTTTTCTTTCGCCAGCAATGGTGCCAGTCTTGATAATCTGGGTAGGAACCTGACCGCCCATAGCTGTGTAGTCAGGTCTATGTACAACACGATTCAGTCCGGAGCTATTGCCTACATACCCTCCCTTGCCATCAGCCATAACCACATGGTCATTATTGTCGTACACGATAACATCCCCGGCACCTACATTATTGGCATCGTAAGGAACTACAGGTATGCCAGCGTTCTCAGCATCGGATACAAGAACAGGCACACGGACTACACCGTTCTTGAGTTCTTGCGCAAGGAAGCTGCTGGTTTTTTCGCCAATCTTGGTAACAGCCTCGACACAGCCCTCGGTACCATTTTCCATGGTCTTCTCAAGATACGGCATGGCAGCCTCGACCACCGCATCGGATGCAGCGGTATCGCTAATGGTTACAGAGAACTGACCATTGAACGCATTTACGTTCTTGGTATACAGGTAATCGTTGAGCCTCTGGCGTTCAGCCTTGAGCTCGTCGATGCCCCTCTGGTATGTATCGAAGGTCTGTATGGAAAGCTCCTTGGAGTTACCCTGCTGGGACTTAATGTCATTAAGCAGAGATACCTGGTTGCTGGTATTGCTTGCGATTTCATCAATACGACTGACATGCGCAAGGATGCGAGGGTCCTGCATGTTGTTCTGGCGAGAGTCTGAGCCAGCGGATTTACCAGCGGAGGCTTTTTCCTCCGGCTCTTCTATTTCGCCATGGTTGTACGTCTGACTTCCCTCTTCTGCAAGGGATGTAAGGTTTCCTATTGCATTATTCAGAGTATCAATGTTTGGGTTAAGCTTATCAAGATTACCTTGTAACTCAGATACCCTTTTGGTTGCCATATCAAGTTCAGCGAGTTTTTCGGCGGGAACGCCCTGTTCACGGAGGTTTGCTTTTTCCAAATTGGTTTCATACTCTTCGTCCGTGGTCTGACCTGTAGCATGTGCAAACCAAGCTGCTCCACGGTATACGGAGGCAGCTATCTTATCCCATGTACTGCTGGCACCAGCACGCTCCCTCATGGCTTCAATCTCAGATTTGATAGCTTCAATGCGCTGTTTTGTCAGCTCAATAGTATTCTGAGTCTCAGCCTTTTCTGACTCAAGCTTATCACGGTCAGCCCTGAGCTTATCAATAGCTGCCTGTTTCTCAGCTTTACTCATTCGCTTGATGGTGTCAATGTTAATCCTGCCGTTTTCGTCTATTGCCACTGCTTCCTGACCAACTATACCAATCAGCGTATGCTTGAGGTCAGCCATTTCTGCTTCGGCCTTCTGAGCCTCCTCGGTGCGCAGGGTGCCATTAGCTATCTGCACACTTAGATTATTGTAAGCGTTTGCCAGGCTTATAGCTGCGTGCTCACGCTGGTTAGCCTTGGAAATTTCCTGGTCTACTGCATTATTCTTCTCGGCAAGTGCATCCGCAGCTTTCTTTGCAGCGTTTGCTTCTTCGCCCAGAGTTGATGCATATTCTATTCCAAGAGGAATAAGGATTGTCAAAGCTGTAATTGCAACACCAAGCGGGCCGCCCAGGGCAGCAAGGCCAGCACGAGCAGTCATGCCAGCGGTAGCCATTACACCCATTGAAGTGGCTGCTCCCGTTGCTGCACCAGCGGCAGACCTTTGAGCCGTGACATTAGCAACTGTTGCTACAGTATTAGCTTCGGTAGCAGCTGTGTTCGCTGCCCTCCTAGCTGTATTCGCTGCGCTGGCCACGGTATTTTCCGCTGTAGCTGCCGTGTTCGCAGTATTGCTTGCGGTATTAGCAGTTCTCGCAGCTGTATTAGCATTGGTTGCTATTGTATTAGCTTCGGTACTAGCGGCTCTCCCACCTACAATAGCATTGTCGCTCATGGCACTCGCCACTTTCTGAGAAGCCTTGAGCTCTATTTCCTTCTTTCTATTGTCAAGAAGTGACTGGAAAAACTACGTGTTGCCAGTAGCATTGTAGGCAGCCTTGTACATCTCGTATGTCTTCATGGCTACCTATATTTTTTCAACAGCCTTATAGAAAGCCAAGACTGCTACTGTTACCCCAGCTATCTTAGTACCGGTCTCTCCCCATTTATCCCCTATTTTCTGTGTACCTACAATGATGTCATCTATCTTGTCAGCGAGCCACTTGAGGGCATCCAAGCCACCTGCGTTTACACCAATGTCAAATATGATGTTTTGTGCATCCGCTTTGATGGAATTGATTTTTCTCTGTAAGGTGTCCATCTGCACTTCAACCTGCTGGTCGATGAATAAGCCAGGCTTGCCTTCCATGAGATTATCATTAGGGTTGTTAATGAGTTTCATCATGCGGAGCAATTCTTTATAATTGCCCAGCATTGCTGATACTTTTGAATACTGGTATTTACCACCAGACAGCGTAGTCAGCAGTCCTCTGGTATCTTTTGCCGTATTGTTCATGAGCAGGGATACATCGAGAATAATGTCCTCCATGGAGCGCATGGATTTCGTGCCATCCTCGCTTACATTATACAACTCTATTCCCCATTCCTTCAAGGCTTTCAGGGATTTATTTGACTGCATGGAAACCATCATGGACTTGATTGCCTGACCGATTTCATTACCGCTTCGTGCAGTCTGCCGTACACCTGTAGCAACAAGGGCATTGAAGAACTCGAATGACACGCCTGCATTTGCAGCGGCAGTACCAGCAATTTCAATTGCCTGCCCAATGTCCTGAGCCGATGCAGCACCGGCATGAGCTGTGATAGTCCATGCTTCCAGTATACGATTGGTATTGATGAGAAGCTGGTTTGTGTCCTCTGTCTGCAAGTTCCACTGGGATAATGCTGCCTCCAATCCCTTGAATGCATTCTCCATATCGAAGGCATCGGCTACTGCCATCTTCGCTGCCTGTGAAGTAATCAGGTTTGTATTGCGAATACCAACGCCCTTTTCTTCGACACCGTTTGAGTCGATAGGGTTCTTGCCATACATACGACCGATAGACTTGGCTGCATCCATGGTCTCCTCAACGCCAACGCCGTTCTTTTTGGCAATCTCCATAAGATCAAATGCTTCTTTAAACGCATTGCCTCCCTCGTTCTTTTCGATTTCCGTGATAACCTGCCTGATACCAGCGAGGCTATACTCCAGTTCTTTCCACTGATTCATTACCTCAGCAGGAATAGCAAAGATAGTTCCAATGAACAGTCCGCTTGTCATCCAGGAAAGATGATTGTGAATCTTATTATTAAGGCTTTCCATCGTCTTATTGGTGTCGTTGACAACACGCTGATAACGCTGGGCCTCCCTGTTAAGCTTCCTCATCTCTGCTGTGGTAAGCGTAAGGTTCTTCAGGTTATTCTTGCTTGGGTCCTGGAGCCATGCATTGTACTGGGCCTGTTGCATTCCGCTGAGATGCGATAAGCCCTGGGACACGGTTGCCACATTATCCGTGCTCCATGCTTTCACATTGCGGTCAACGATTGCAGAGTTCACATCGCGAGCAGTAGTTCCAGCAGCTTCAATGTCAGACAGCTGAAGCTTGCTACGCTCACCGCCCAGTTCCTCGTATTTCTTGCGCAATGCTTCGAGTTTCCTGATTGCAGTATCAATCTGCTTCTGGGAAAGAAGTGTGCCGTAGGTCATCAGGGCATTCTGCTTCTCAAGTTCAGCGTTGTATCTTTCCTGAATAGCATTTAAATTCTGCTGCTTCCGTGCAGCTTCATCTATACCAGTCGAAGGTCTCACATAGCTTGCCTTGTACTCCTCCGGAGTCTTGGTCAGCACGCGACCATCGTACATGCCGCCCATGGAGCCAATTTTTTCTACGGCTCTCACGAGATACTGATACATATTTGTATATGCCTTTGGAGTGACGTTGTCAAGCATATCAAACTTCTGCCAACGCTCTGCAAGTCTCTTTTCTACCTCGGCTATTGCCTTGGCGTTAATGTCAGCAGGGTTTGCGTATGCCCTATGAATATCATTCTCATACCTCATCAAAAGAGCGTTCCTGGTATTCTTATCAACTCCCTGGAGTATCTCAGCAATCCTGCTACTGCGGTTTGCCAAGTAGTATTCAGAGCGACCAGTGCCATTTATCGCATCGCGCCTTACCTCTTTTATGAGGCTCTTGAACTCGCTCATGGCACTCCGCATTTCACCCTTGAGCCTCTTGCTTATCTCAGCGCCGGACTTTGCAGCATCGATATTCTGCTGTGTCAATACCTGCGGATAATTTGCATTGAAGGCAGCTTGCTGTGCAGGAGAACCAAGTGCTCCGCCAAAGCTCTTCTGAATGATTGACCTTGCTTCCAATTCTTTCTGCTTCAACTTGTCGATATTATCAGGGATAATTCCTGTTTTCCTGATGCGTACAAGGATGGCTTCGATACGCTCGTATGTTTTAAGGGCTTCCTTCAATTCCTTATTGTCAGTCTTGAGTTTATCCTGCTGGTTCCAAGGCTTAACGTATTCCTTGAATCCTGCGATGCCATTGTACTTCGCGCTTGCCGTGCCACCCATGGACATGATGCTATTGATAAGCTCGGCCTCCCTGTCACTCTTCCTCAGCCAGGAATCCATGGCAATCTTCTTGCCGGAAAGCTGGGAGATGGTAATGTCATTCTGAAGCTTTGCAAGTTTATCCTTCAATGCCTGGAGCCTATTGGTTTCCTGGGTCATAAGCTTTGCCGTGCGGTCACTGTACTCCTTCTGCTCTTTGGTAGCCTGAGCTTCCTGAGCTAATCTACGCTTGCGAGCTTTTTCCTCTGCCTTTTCCTGTTCCTTTGTTTGAGCGAATCTTTCCTGAACAAGAAGTTTTGCCGTGCGGTCGCTGTATTCCTTCTGCTCTTTGGCAGCCTGAGCTTCCTTGGCTAACTCTCTCTTACGAGCTTCTTCTTTTGCCTTCGCAATTGCAGTATTATTCTTTTGCCATTCCTTGAGATTTCTACGAAGCTGTCTTTTGGTTGCAGCAAGTTCCTCATCAGTAATCTTGTTTTCCTGCTTAACACGCTCGTTCATCTGATTGCGGAGCTATTCAGAGAATCTTTTAGACTCCTGTTCTCTCAAGCGAATATACTCGTCAATAAGGTTTGTCCCAGGTCTGGTACTGTTCAGCTTGACCGCTTCGTTTTTCCGTTCAAGTGCATTGCGCTCATTTGCCAGCCATGCCAAATCCTCGGCGCTCGGTTGCCATCCGCCTTGCATCGCTGCACTCTGGAGGTTCCTTACGCTCTTGAGCCTTGCGCCTACAGTGGATTTACTCTGCGATATACCATCAGAAAACTGATTTATCTTGAGCATAGTAAGGAGCTCATCGTAGTCCATCTCCTTCTTGGCTTTCCCCTTAGCCTTCTTTGGAGTATCCTCTGTAACAGCAGCTGTTTTTTCTTTAGGCTTCTTACCTTTTACTGTAACGGTTATGTCCTTGAGCTTGTGGAGCTCATCAACGCACTCCTTTATAGTAGAAATGAACTGCTGTGTGTCAGCATTGACCTTTATGGATACGGGTTTTATGGTATCAAGTATTTCCTGTATGCGTGCGGTTTCGTCCTTAAAGAACTTCGAGTCAACTGTAACAGGAACCTTTACCGTAGGAAGCTGTGAGCCAACGTTCTTAACTTCGTCATGGAACCCCTTTGCATCAACTCCGATACCCACCTTTATCTTAGGAAGTTTCTCGCCAACATCTTTGATTTCATCACGGAATTTCTGTCGTTCAATCTTGAGCTGAGTGGAAATCTTTGGAGAAGCGATTTTACCCACCTGCTCCTTGAACATATTTTTATCAATTGAGATAGGCAATTTAATGGTAGGACAGTTCTGCTCAAGAACCTTTATATCATCATAGAGTTTCTTAAAATCAATCTGCAACCTAGATGCCTACTGTAATGCCTGGACCCTATTGAGCAACAAGTCAATAACACTGAGACTAGTTTCATTCACTGTAACACCAATTGCAATAGGATTGTGCCTGTATGCATAATCAACGAAATCCTTGAACTTGTTATAGCCAGGTTCAACACCGCTCGCATCAATATTCAAACGAATATCCTTTATTTCTTTGGCTTTAATTTTAGCAGCCTCAACGGATTTAATGAACTCGCTTGTGTCAAGTCCAGCCTTGAGTATCATATGTGGTAAGCTATTGGTGTACTTCTGGATTTTCTGAAGCTCCTCACGATATTTCTCAAAGTCAATAGCAATAGGGAGAACAGTTTTTATCTTTGCAAGCTCTGTGTTAAGTTTTGCTGCATCGAACTCTATATTTGGCTTGAGCTCTTTGCACTTTGCCATGCAAGCATCTATCGCCTCTATGAACGGCTTTGTGTTCGCATTTACGGTGATAGCCACGTCCTTCATAGACTGCAATCTGGCAATCACGGAGTCAACTGCCTTAATGATAGGCTCAGTGTTCGCTGTAATCCTAATGCTAAATGCTTCCAGGGATGCCAAGGCTTTACGTAACTCAGCAATTTTCTCGTTGACCTGACGGGCATCAGCGGTAACAGGTACGATACCATTTGCTTTTGCGGTCTGCTGGAACTCCCTCATTTTTGCAAGGAACTTTTCATAGGTTCCGCCAGTAAAATCATCTGATACCGGAGAAATCTTGTAACGCTTTTCCCTCAGGGAGTCAAGCATGGACAAATAGTTATTCCTGATTTCATTCCAATGCTCCTTGGTAGGCGTGATACCACGTTCCATCATGGAAGTAAGCTCTTTGCGCATGGAATTGTAACCGGATGCCTCGCGGAGATAATTGTCATAAGCTGCATTTGTAGCTTCCTTGTCACCGCTTTTTGCATAGAACCTTGGAAGCTGTATGCCATAGCCATTAGTTGACAGGGTTGCATTCAGTTTATCCAATTTTTCCAGGCGATGCTCGTATGGCCTTTTAGCTACAAGGTTATTCATATCGTTAAGCTGCTTCAAGAGAGCTTCACGCTGCTTCAGGGCTTTCTGGATTTCATCGTTCTCCTGCTTCACCTGCACTACAAGATTGCTCTTCTCAGGCGGTACAGGAGAAGCCGATGAAGGTGCTATCGTATTCATTGAAACAGCAGTCGTAGCAGCAGCGTTCTTTATCTGCTCTACGCTTTTAACGACTTCCATAATAGCCTGGCGCAAAGCCTCGCTTACCTTATGCAGTGCATCGAGATTTACTGAGGTCTTAGTTGCGCCCTCGCCATATAACATCTTGTCCCAGTCAATAATTTTATTAGGATAGATTGGTAAAAGATCAAGCATTCTAGGATTATCCTTGTATTGCTTTGCCAGTGGAGCGAACAAAGAGCTGTTACCCCCTGCTTCACGTATATTACCTATTGCCTCTTTTATTGTCGGTTTAATAGACTCAAAGTTCTTATCGTCAAGCGTAGCAACCTGTTTGAAAATGTTTTCCATCCCTGCAATATGAGTATCTTTGAAATACTTTTGGAACACTTTATCCATGTTGCGCTCCTTTAATATTCTAAGGGAGTCTCCTATATCCGCGGATGCAGGTGCGTGGTCTACTATAGCTCTATACTCAGAAATAAACCTTGCAAATCTCTCTGGATTCATGAGGTCGGCAGTATCTTTGTATGAATCTACAAGCTAAAAGAATTTTTTTCTCACCTCTTCCAGCTTGGCCGGGTCAGACCAGTCATACTCAGAATACTTCTTATTCATCTGATGGGCAATTGCATTCTTCACATTTTCGTTCTATGTCTTCAGAACGAGATCTTCAGATTGACCGGCGAAATTCTGGAAATTCGTGTGATAGCTTTCCCTCATAAATTCACTCTGGTTCTTGCGAGCCCTAGTTATACCGCGGTCAACTCTAGCCCACGCCTCCATACCCAGCGTAGATGCCTTGGTCATGGCAGTCTGCAACTCAGTCATGCCCTGGTTAATCTTTGCTATATCAGTCTCTGAAAGTTCAAGCTTGAGTTTGCCACCCTCCATTGCTGACTTCTTGATGTCATCAATAGATTTACGTGCCTCTTTGAGTGCGCTGTTCGCCTGCTTAATAACACTGCCAATGTTTACGGAGAAGTCAATTCCTTTATCGGCTAAATTCTTGAGCTTCTGGATTTCTTCTTTCAGATGCCTAACCTAGTTAAATGCGCTCGTTGTGCTTATGGATATATCCAATCCAAGTTTTGGCTTATCGTTTTCTGTGGCCATATTACATCCCTCCCATAAGTTTTCTAATGGCAGCATCGCCTTCCAGTGGCTTTACCTCGCCCTTCATCTCGCGTTCCAATGCTTCCGCATTCTCATTCATACCTTCCAATAAATCTTCCATCTGATTGATTCGGAGATTGCCTATATCCTCCATTGTCATGCTAGTGTTCTGGACAATGGAGGCAAATAGGTTTCTCCATTCAGTCTTTTCCTTTACATCGCTTTTTTTTTGAACTGGGAAAGCCCAAGGAAAGTATTGATAATCTCCTTAGCGATTGCCATGTCCAACCATTCCTCTATCTGCTCACGGCTCTCGCGATAATCCAAGGCGCATTCAATAATCTCCAGCAGGTCATCCTTGAAGCCGTTGTTATAGTCAATGTTACCATCCTTATCCTTGACTACCTCGCCATCCTCGCTTACAGGAGCCAGAAGGTACATGGTCAAAAAGTCAGGATTGTATTTCTCTGTAAAAGAGGTTACAATCTGTAAGTCCTTGAAGCGCACGGAAAATACCTTGTGCTTCTTGTTGTTCCTGTCAATAACAGTTTCATACATAGAAATAGTGTTTGTTTCCATAGTAATCCCTCCGATTAAAATGTTACGCAAAGAAATGTACCGGCGCAATCAGCTGCAAAGTCACCGCCATCCCAGTGGTCATCCACAAAGGCTTCCTTAGCTGCGCCGATAGCCAGCGTGGTCACGCCAGCCCAGAACTTATTCATGCCAGCATTGCGATGCAACTGGTCGCAAATGACATACTAAATGCCAAAGTGGGCAAACCTGTCCACGCCAATGTTATTCCCATCGCTTGCACTGCATACGCCATTAAAGCTCAGTAACATTATTACCATCAATAATATTTTCTTCATATAAATCCCTCCAATAAAAAAGCAGCAATTACTGCTCGGTTATTTATGTTCACAGGAGTTTTATGCTGGTTGTCAGCCTCGGTATCTGCCTTGTGGCATGGGTATCATTAAGTCCCCCATGTGGACTACAGCTTCCATGAAACTGTAAATATAGGATGGATTTACCCTGTTCCATCATCAGCGCAACTTTCTCCTGTGTTATAGTTCACCATAATAATTACTCATAGCTGTAATACAGTAGCTATAAAAAAATAACGGGGAGAGCAGTCAGCCCTCCCCTTTCATTCTCACAGCTTAGTGATAGTAATGGTTGCAAAGTCATCCCTGCCATCGCCTGGGTCAAGAATCTTGACAGTCAAGGTAGGAGTGCTTGCGGAATCACGTGCGGTCTCAATAGCCAGCTCACCGTTTGCACGGACACGACGGGCATAGATGTCAATCTGATACTTGTTGCCATCTGCATCCTCGGTGGTGAACATCCAAGTGAACTCGGATACCTCTGGCATAGCGTTCTTCAGCATCTCAGCTGCCACGGATGCGGAGCTGTCAGCACGGAACCATACGTTGTACTCGCCCTCATCCAGAGTTACGTTAGTGCCAACGGTAATCGCACCGGTAGCGGAAATTGCAACAACATCATCGCCAGCATCGGTTGCTACAGGTACGCTCTTACCATCAGGACCTACCATCGCAATAACCTCAACACCAGTTACAGGAACGGAATCATCGGTCAGCTTGGAGCTGTCCTTGGTAATCTTTACCATGTAGTTGCGCTTGTTGCCAGTAGTGCTGGTCTTGGTACCCTGTGCAATATCAACCTGGGAAAGCTTGAAGTCAGCGTTGGTAATCTCAACGGTGCCTTCCTTCTGAGTCAGGTAGGTGTACAGAGGGAACAGGGAGTCACCACCGTATACATCCTCGGAGGAGGTGGTAACATTCAGCTTCATGGACTGAGCAGTGGTGAACTCAAGAATCTTGCCCTATACGGTCTTGAGTACGCCCTTACCGATACCATGGAGCAATACTGGGGTGTTCAAAATGTTTGCTACGTTAGCCATATATACATCATCCTTTCTTATGTGGAAATCAGAGGAGTAAATTCTAATCTGTATTTATACACTGCATGTACACCGCTTTGCTGTTGTCCTTCGTTGCGAACCCTCTCATTAAAATGCTCATGCATTGTGTCTACGATTATCTTTCGTATCGCAGGGACAGCCTCGCGTGTCGGCGCATATATGTCAATGTACAAGTAGCCAAGATTAGCAAAGTCATTATAAGTCGTCCAAGCTTCATAAAAATACATTGCGATAAATGGAAGCTTGTCTGCATCATAACCCTCCGCTGATACATCCTCTTGCCTTATCTTCAATGAGTAATCCTCATCTTCGCTTATGTTAAGCAGGTCCCTTAGTTCTTCATTTTCTGCACACAGGAACCAAAGTGTGTCTACATACTCAAATGCATTCATTTAAATCCTAATTCCTCAAACACGTTTTCAGCGTATTCCTTTATCTCCTCGTTAGCTTGCTTGCAGAAGCCATGCAATGTCCAATCAGGAGCTTTAGACCTGTCGGGGAATATCCGAGGCTTCTCTCGCACAAAGTCATATTCAAACAAGTTGGTAACATAGGCTCTACCTGGATGAGAGAGCTTGGGCCTCTTTAGTACCCCATGCTTATTAGGTTTTTCTAAGTCGAACACAGCTTTAGCATCGGATGTATGCTATTTACCATCGAGGTCGGTGTAAGTACCCGGTCGAGAGTAAATCGTAAACAATCCTATGATTTGCTGTCTCCAGCCAATGTTGCTTTCGGCAAGTTGTTCTTTCTTCGTCATGAGCCTCATGAGCCCATTCTTATCCATTACACGATTGCTCTTAATCGGTGTACTGATAAGCTTTGGATAGCTCATTTCGTATTCCTGAACAACATCCCCCCTCTTGCGTCTAACAGTGATTTTGTTTTTACGCTTAGAAGGCCTATTGGCATATAGCTGGTAAACTTTTCGCATTGGGTTTCTCGCAGGATTACCAGTGTATTGCCTGAATATTTTTGTCTTATGGAACGATGTTGGTAAAGTATAATTCGTTTTCTCGAATGTGCCAGTGCCTTTACCCTTGCCATACTCGAATGTCCATACTCTCTGACCATAGGCAGCTAATGATAACTTTGCCTTACCCATAGTGGAAGAAACCTCTGATTCAAAATGAATTTCACCACGATCTTTCTTGTACTGCTTTGCGGTCTTGTTCATCTTATGGTAAAATTCCTTCTTCTTTGCACGGGCAAACTTGCGAAGGCATCTCTCCATTCTTTTCTAAAGCCTCTCATTCATTTCCTGGCATCCTCCGAAACCTGTATTACCCAAACATCACGGTATTTTTCTTTGGTGATACCGTCAATTTGGAATACACCATCTTCACTCTTGATGCGCTGCATATCCTTTATTCTGTCGTCAGGCTGCACAAAGAATTTCTTTACAACCTTTGGAAGATAACCGGCATCATAGAACTGATTGTATGCTGATTGGTCTTCGCAGTACGAAGGAACATTCTTGAGAACAAGCTCTTCCTTCAAGCCAACCTTGCGATGATGGTCATCCAGCTTGTTGCTAATCTGGTAAATATCAATAAAGGAATTGATACGCTTGCCCTGCATGGATACGCAGTCAGCTCCAATCTGCTTTGCAACGATGATAAACTGGTCTTGCAACTCATGGTCGATGCGTTTTATGAGGTCGCCATTTGCAATCTTCGTCCCAAGAGGAACAATGACGTTCTTGTGGTCAGAGATTGTGTATGGGTTCTGAGTTTTACCTCTGCGCAGCATGAGCCCTTCCTCGATGAAGCCACGCTCACACTGTAATCGCTCAAGTCTATCTGAGTAAAATTCAAGTACACTGCTCATCGTATCTCAACTCCTCTAAGCATAACCTTTATTTCTTCTGTGAACACGCCTTCGTCTGACAGAGTAACCTTTATGTCGTAGTCATCACGTTGCTTCCACCGCATGACACCGCCCATCTGCTTGATATTGCAAGCAAGGATGCCACACGCCCTCTTGAGCTGTTCAGGGATTACATTGTAGCCACTGTGATAAACAATGTTTATGTTCTATGGAACCTGCCTGAACATCAGCTCACGAGGCATGGTAAACGTGAAGTACAACGAAAGGTCATCGTCAAAGTCGATGCAATCCACCGGGAGTTCCAATTTCTGTTCACCGAAAATACTGCGAGCCTTGGCTGTGATTTTATCAATGCAGATGCGAGGGAAATGATTAAGCTTGCCACGGTATTCCCCACGGCGTTGCTTCAGCTCCACACGCTCCACATGCTGAACCGGGAGAAAGCTAGTACCTTTGTACGCATCAATCAAAGTTGTCGCTGCTTCCACATGCTCCATGGTCACGCCACGGACAAGACCGCAGTAGATTGGTATCTCGCTTTCCTTTATGTAACTCATTTCAATAATCCTTTTGCCATATCAGGATTACCCAGGATAACCTTGCCACCATGGACAGGGACAAGTGTACCATTCACCATGATGTGCGTGAAGTCCTTGTACTGCTCAAGCAGTTCATACTCCTGAGTAACGATGTTTTCCTTTTCTGCAACCTTAGTGGTTGCCTTAGTAGTTCTTGCCATATCAATTCTCCTTCATAAGATAAACAGGAGGCTTAGTAGCCCCCTGCTTATGCAGTTACCTCATAGGTCATGATGAAGTGTGCACCGGTGTGTGCGCCGTGAACAATGTAGTTCGCAAAGTCCATGACAAACTTGTCAGTCAGCAGACGGTCATTGGCCAGCGGATTGTCAGGGTTGGCAATCTCGTAGGTCTGAGGACCATCATTGAACATGTACAGCTTATCAATCATGGAAGTGTTCAGAGCAACAATGGAGTGAGTGGTCTTGCCACTACCGGTAACCGGCTTGATGAACGGAGTCAATACGATTGGCAGCTTGCCCATCGGAGTGTAGAACGCTGGCACGGAAATACCAGGGATAATCTCCATGTCAACCGGCTTGGAATAGATGTCCCTGTTCTGCTCCTGCTTCATGATGATGTCATAGGTTGCAGGGTTCATGCAGATAACATCAGGGTAGTTGGTGTAATCCAGGCGAGTCATCAAGGAAGTAATCTTGGTGGTCAGGGCATCTGCAATGTTTGCGCCGGAAACGATGGCAGTCTTGTCAGTAATCTGGCTCAGTACACCGCAGTACACAAGGTCGTTCTCAGTGGTACCAGCGAGGGTGCCAGTGCCATTCCAAAAATCATTTGCAGTCTTACGGGAGAAGTCAACGAACATATCGTTGTAGTCCTTCGCAATCAGGTCTTCCATAACGCCATAGGTCTCCTCCAACTTCTTGTCGAAGAAGTCATAACGGATACCAGTGATATAGCAACGGGCAAATGCCTGCTTCCAGTTATCACGGTCGTAGTTGGCGTTCAGGGTAGTCGGACGATAAGAAGGGGTCTCCTTAGTGCCAAAGCCAGCGCGCGGGTCAACGGCCTTAGTATTCTCAGGAATTGCCTTCTGCTCATTCCATACATGCGGATAGCCAAGTGCCTGGACATGGTTCACCTTGAAGTCAATCGCAAAATCACGCTTCAGGTAATCCTTCAGCACGTGGTCGTAATCACCAATAATCATTACGTGCCCCTGGTTTACGTAGTTAATCGGGCTCTCAGATGCTCTATAAAGCTTTCTATTGTACATAGTTTATCAACCTTCTTTCTTAATGTTCAGACGGGCAATGGCACGCAGCTTCTCCATGGCTGACATGGAAGATGCATTAATCTGTTTAATCCTCTCAGCCTTGTCGCTCGGTGCATCCAGGTTAGGATTTGCCTGTGCCTTCTGACCAGCCTTTGGCTCAGGGATGCTTGGCTTTTCGATGGAAGCCTTCAGTGCCTCAACGGTAGCCTTCAGGTCAGCAATAGTCTGCTCAGTCTCATCGGAAGCCTTCACCGGTTCCTCCGGCTCATCAGCTGGTACCTCCGGCTCCTCTGGTTCAGCCTGTGCTTTCGTCAGGTTATTCACAGTCTCGCTAATGGCAGCCACAGATTCTACCAAGCCATTAACAGTCTCCTCAAGGGAAACCCGAATCTGTTCTGCGGTCTCTGCTACGGAAGCCTTTACCTGCTCCGCAATCTCATTCTTCATCTTTTCATCCATATTATTATCACTCCTCATCGCTGCAATCTTATCGATGAACGTCTGGGAAAACGCTGCCACATTGCTCCATAGCATTGCACAGCCAACGCCCTCAAATTCATCAATGTATTGGATATTATTCTTGTCATCGTTGTGTACCTTGGTCGGGTACATCTCAACGCTAAAACCTAATGAGTCCATCGTATTGACGGTAAGCTCTGCCAGCCACGGGTACTTTTCTTTCCACATGACAATCTCTGCCATGATGTTGTCATCCTGTGCTTTGCATTTGCGAACAAAGCCAATGATGGTATCTCCATGCCCGGACAGGACTTCCTCTGGCGCGTAACATTCGTCAGCACCATCGCCCCATATGCCAGCAGGGAGCACGCAGTTGACAGGCATACCAACGAAGCTCTTACCACATGCATCAACAGATTCCTGTGTGAAGCATACGTTGTAGCCACCTGAACCGCACGGCGCGCCAGTGCTTGGCTCACCGATTTTGGCGATGCATCCATTGATAATCATCAGGTTCTTTTCTTTGGATAGGGTTACATTACTAAGTGATGCCTTGATTTTCTCCATTTATCTCACCACCTTTCATGTATCCTTTTTGGTATCGCTGGTGTCTTTTACATTGCCAACCCCATTGAATCCCCCAGCTAATCCGTTGTCCACATTAATCTTCACGGTTTTCTCCGGATAGGTCAAGGAAGCATAAGGACTGTCGCTCTGAGGATAGCCCATATTGTCACGGAACTCGTTCTCAGTAATGGCACCGCGATAGTATTCATCAATCAATCGTTTGGACTTTATGGTCTTCTGCTGTTCGGATTCCTCGTATACCAATCGGAATTTAAGGATGCCTCCCCAGCCAAGTGCGCCAATGACATACGTGTTAATCAAGTCCTCATACATGGAAGCATAAGGCTTAATCAATTCCTGCATCACTGTATTCTCCTGGTCTTCACCGGTGCTTCTGTCATTAGCAATCATCAACCCAAGTTTTTCAGGTGGCAGTCCAAAAGCCACACCGATAATCGCAGTCAGCTTGTCCTGCCAGTTGAGATAACTGGATTCACCGAAGCTCGACCGTATCTGCTTGGTTTCAATTTCTGTACCGTTGATAATCGGTATCTTGCCAGTACCTTCAATTTCTTCATTGAAATACTGGATGAATCTCTCACGCTCATCATTGGACACATCCTTCAGGTCAATCAGATAATCCGCTGTGCCGTTTGTGGCTTTGGAATTGCTCTGGTCAACTGCTGACAGATAGTAATCAATGTACCTGTAGGCGGTCATGACAGGGCTCAGTCCATAAGGCTGATAAGTGAAATACTCACGCTGAAGATACGCAACCTCCTTGGCTGTAAAGTATTTCATACCATCCGCTTGCTGCTGGCAATACCTTGCAGCATCCGGATCTGAATAGCAACACGGAGTTAGATGCTGAATGGTGCTCCCATCAATCGGATAAAGGAACAATGGATGGCTCGCATCCTCTGACCTCGCGATTTCCACAGTCATGGCATCGAGTACCAGCGCATCATCAAGTATTCTCTTGATGAACGAGTCTTTACTGTCAATCACGTTTGGATGTTCGATGATATTCTTTAGCACTGCAATCTGCCTTGTGCATTTCCCTCGCCCACCGATTACATCAATGCGGTAATCCTGTCTGGCAAGGGCATCCTGTACAATCATGATTGCCTTGCGCACAATAGGCTCTCGTGAGAAATTCCGTAGCTGCCTCACGGTAGGGTTCTTTGGCAAAACAGATTTCGTTTTGACATTCTGTGGCAGCCGTGTCCCATACCTGTCCGTTGGAAGCAGTTTCATCAACGGTGGCGTGATTACACTTGCCAAATACTTTCTTACACTGTTAAACAATTTCTCACCTCATTCCTATCGCTTTCTTGAGGAAGTCAAAAGTTCCACCGTGCTTCGGAGATGCCCCTGCACTACTGAAGCCAAACGATGTTTTGTTTGTACTCAGCATCGGAGCCAACGCTGACTCCAAGCAGTCGGGAGCATCATCATGTCCCTTTGGATAATTCCTTAGCTGTGAAAGCAATATCTTCTGACTTGCCTTGAATTTTATGTAACCATTCTTTATGTGCGGTACCAGACTCTCTATACGACTGCTCTTGCTGTCCCCTGACTTACGATAGACTTCTATCCAGTCAAGGTATATTCCAGCATTAACCATATCTCGCTTCAAGGTACTGCTAAAGAATGCTTGCATCTGATTGGTCTCCACGACAATGCTAGGCTTGTACTTGTAGTACCTAGCGATTATCTCCTTGGCATCTTCAATAATCTTATCAGGGGTGCGCTTCTGTACATCGGCTTCCAGTACATAGAAGTAGTTATCCATGCCACGCCCCACAGCAACAATGGCACTATAGTCATTCTTGCGCTTCGCTGATACCGCCGGGTCAATGGCAATGCACATCTCCCGAATGTCAGGCGCATCGACATAATAGTTATCCTCAAGCCACTTGGTCTTAAAGACTCTTGTGTTCTCGGTCTGTGGGTCATTCATGTACTCGCTGGCAAAGCTTTCCTCATCGGCTATCCTGCGTTCCATGAGATACCTGTACATATCAGGTCGCTGGTCTGGCCAGAGGACTTCCGTGCCCTCAAGCATTTCTTCCTTGTGCTCATTGTAAAATGCCACCGCATCGTCATACGCATGGTCGCCACGCTCCAGGTCTGTAATGATGGTTTCCCATTCGTCCCACAATGGGCTCCTGGAAAATTCAATTACCGCCTGAAACCTCTTGCGTGTCCATGAGCTGTAGCCAGCATTGGTCAGCATGTGGTACAAAAGGCTTTCATATGAAAGCACTGTGCCAATGTAAATGAAGTCAGCACTGATGCTGCCCATAGGAAGAACATCTGAGTTAAACCATTTCTCAAGGTCACGTGTTTGCGCAGGACTTGCCACCTGCTCAGGAGTTTCCAAGTCATCAAGGATAACGATGTCCGGTCGTGTTCCATTAAAGTTCAGTCCTCGCATCTGCTGTCCTGCCGAACGACCAGTGACAAACACTTTGTTCTGCGTAAGAAGCTCCGTGTTATTCCATAGGTCATCGCTGGTTAGGTCACCGAAATCCTGTCGCAATCGCTGGTTTGTCTCAAGGGCTGTCCTGATATTCAGTAGGAACTGCTTTGATACCGTGCCAGTAGCCGAGACAATAACGATGAACTTCTTGTAGTTATACACTATCAGCCAAAGTACATACCCAAAGGATATGAGTGTTGACTTTGCATGACCACGAGGCGATGCTACCACTGTTCTCGTTTCATCATCCCTATGGTCAAAGGTTATGCTCACCAGCTTGTCAATCAGCCAGTCATGGAACTTGTGGCTCCAGGGCTATCCAAAGCTATCCGCCAGATAATACTCGCAGAACAGCTTGAAGTCATGGGCGCACTTGTCTTTCATGGAGCCGACTTCTGCATCCCTGCGAAGCTTGTTGCCAAAGATTTCTCTCATGATGTTCTCTGCCAATTCACTTCACCTCATACTTCTCCATGTGTTCTATTATCTTCTTGTGCCGTGCCTTTGAGTAGAATGGCTGCTTTGGGAACCATTTCTCAAAGTCGGTCGTGTATTTCTATCGGTTGCATTGCTGACAGGCAGGAATAATGTTTCCTATCAAGTCAACTTTCTCAGGGTGGTCTTTGGACAGCGCGGATTGTGAAATGATATGTTCGGCAATCAATGGCGTTCCCTCAGCTCCGCAATAAGCACATCGACCGCCGAACTCATTAACAATCTTTGTCCATTCAGTTTTGTTCCCGAAGACACCATGCTTTGACACTGGCTTGCCTCGGTTAGAATATGTAATCGTATGTGTTTCCAGCCCAATCACAAGCTCCTCAATGGTACTGAGTCCAACATGATTCAACAGCCAATCCTTGACTGTAATGTTTATCATGTTGCTATAAGGAACATTCACGCCAGCGTAAGAACCAATATCATCATAGAAGTCCCTTATGCGCTCACGGTGCGTTGCTTCCTTCCATCGAGCTGCCAGGTGGTCAAAGAAATGATGGGGAGCTATGTACTCCCTCAGTATGCCTGAGTCCTTCAATTGCTTTCGCAGGTCAGATATGGCATCAAGAGACTTCTGCACCTTCCCTTCGAGACCGTGCTGTCTGATGACGGATTCCATGGCGTTGAACTGATTCAGGAATTTCATTTTCCACTCAAGGGCTTTAGCTCCCGTGAACCCCATGACCAGTATGGCAAACCCATCGCGGTTCATGAGGTACTCCGTGTACTTCTGTCCATTCTGCTTATTGATATATGTAGTCTTGTAGAACATTCCTTGGGTATCCTCAATTTTGAGGAGACCCCTTATGTCTCGCAAAACATTGTCATGCCTTTTTTCAAAGGCTGTTGCCACGACACGGCTGGATGTCACGGCTTCTCTATCGTCTATCGTTGTAACCAAGTCATTCATCGTGCTCTATGCTCAAATATTTCTTTCTTGGCTGCCCTGTAGTCATCCCTGTCCTTCACATGTCTGCGCAGATCCTTGCCCTTTTTCACATGGCGAGGTCTGCGATTCTTTTCTTCCATGCTCATGCGTCAGTAGCCGCGGAAGAAAACTTCTTCACAATGGAATTCACAATCTCAAGGTCATCTTCGCAGAGCGTGGAAGACTTGCTGTCAGCCTCAGCCTTCTCCTTGATGTACTTGAGCTCCAGGGATGTAAAGTCATTCGTGTAGTCACTCGTGTTAATCTCAAGCTCACGAGGGGTTTCCAGCTTGTGCCATGCCCCATCAACGAAAAACTCGGTTACGGACACGGTAAAGGAGCCGGTGCCAGTGCTGGCAACAGAACCAGTGAGTTTTACAGAATCATTTGCATTAATCATAGTCATTCTCCTTTTGCATGTTTATGGTGGCTCGTCTAGGATTTGAACCCAGGTCTTCTGATTAAAAGTCAGATGCTCTACCAACTAAGCTAACGAACCATGTGATACATGAGTAAGGGCGAACCTCATGTAGCCGTTTTGCAACCCATACTCTGAATGGATTACCATTCGTGATTCATGACTCACATGCCCTCTTATGCTTTAGTACTGCGCTTGCGGTTCCCCGGACAATGGGGATGCATGGCAGCTTATTGTTCTTATGGCGGAGCCAGTAGGATTTGAACCTACGGATGCGTGAACATCATCGGTTTTAGAGACCGCTGCAATAAACCACTCTGCCATGGCTCCATAGAAAAAGCCCTGCATTTGCAGAGCTTACTTTCTAATCAAAATTCTTCCTGTTATCATTGCCCATTTGAAGGCACCGGATTCCGTGGCAAGTTTCCAGCCAGCAAGGAATTCAAACCAGCCAATCTTGCCAGACAGCTTCCATGGCCCCCAGATAGGATTGAACCTATCGTATACCAGCGTACCATACTTGAATTTCCTGGTTGCAAGCAGGTTGCCAACACACCCATTGCCAAACCAGTAGAAGGCAAAGCCATAACCGTTATTACGGTACAGCCAAAGCACTCGACAGAAATACCGCTGGATGCGTTCCTTCAATGTGAATTCATTATTAATGCATTTGACAGCGCCTTTATCCCTGCCCAGGTGCTTGAGGTACTCAGGAGCCTCCCTGGTACTGACATAGTGCTTGTCAAAGTCGTACCTGAAAATCTTGGGAACAGTTTCCTTCACGAACCACTCCACATCCAATGAATCATCCCATGTCTGCCAGTAGAGCCATGAGCCATGAAGCTCACCACGCTCATCAGCGAACAGCGCTGCCAACCAATTTGTGAGATAGCACAATATGGAAAGCATCAGGTTCATCGGATAAAATATGAACCATAGCATACACATTCCTCCTCATACGTTGCTCGGTGCGATTGTCTTCAGTGCCTCGCAGAGAATCGGGTCGTCCCTCAGCTTGGCCTTGATTTCCTCATAATCCTCTTGAGGAAGCAGGACACTTATTTTAGCCATGATGATTTCGATTACCTTGGAAGCAGTTTCATATCTATAGACCTGCTCCTGCATCTCACCGATTTTCGCTGTGAGCTGCTGGATCTGAAAGCCCATCTTGGCTATGCCATCAACAATCTTGTTGTACTCAGAAATCTTTGTACCGCCAGGATTGCTATTGGCTTCATCGAGCCTGAGCTGCAACCCATCAAGTGCCTCGCGGTACATGGCTAACAGCTTGCAATTGATATTGTATGTATTGACGGCCTCAGTATCAGAAGTTGCTTCTATGGTTCCGCCCAGGCCATTATTGGCACACCAGCGAACCACGCTGTTATAAGAAAGGACATAGCCATTTGGTATGAGCTTATTGCTATTAATGTAATCAGCAATGGCTCTATAGCTTTTTCCTTTGAGTCTCATTTCCCTTACCATGCCAGTCAGATTGTATATCTGAATCATGCTCTTGCCTGGAGCTTCCATGTGAGGACTTGTCGCACTGCCCCTCCTTGGAGCTAATGGTTTTGGATTTGGATTTCCTCTTGCCATGATGTACCTCCTTTACATTGTTATTCAATGTAATACATAGTAAACAATGTAAACAATTAATGACATTGTTTGTAATTTAATGTAATTAATTGTAAACATTTGTATGTATGATATACATTGCATTTCTATAGAACTATAAAGAATATATAGTTCCATAAAGATACAATGTAGTATCTATAGGTAAGTAAGGTATTCATAGTATACATGTATGTCATAGTTATTCATGGTATATCATATACTCATGTTCTATGGAACTCCATAGTTCATATAGAGCTACATGGAATACTATCGTATTCTTAGTACGATATATCCCATAGAAGGTAAAGTCACTTCGTGACTTATTGTCCTATCGGACAATAACGTTATCCCAAGGGGGTGATGTCCCATGGTTAAGAACCATAGGTTATGAGTTACCCTCGAATACACTGTATACATAGTATACATATATATCATAGTAATACAATGTATATCTATGATAAGAACTATGGTTTAAACATTGACCCCCTGTAGTCCCCCACAGACGGTCGTATCCTCATTCCCTACTTTCTTCTCTTTTAAAGAAGCACTCCATGCCAATGACGGATTAATAGGGTTGCTCCCACTACTATCTCACAGCATAAGCTGCACTGTACTTCATGGGCGAGTTCTGAAAAAGCCATGAACAACATGAGTAAGAGTCGCAAGTCAAAGACTGGGAAATGCAACACTAACGATTCGCAAAGTTTTCCTCATGAGTCCATGTCCTTCTCAGCTCCTTTACAAAGAAGAGAAAAGGATAGAACGTAAAAACCTGTTCTACATATAATGTATTTAGCCCACAATAATATTCCATGTTTCCCAAAAAAATTTTCAAATTTTTAAAAATGAAACTTTAGTCCCATAAAAATATTGTTTCGCTTTGGTACAGAGCCTTGCACCCCTTGGTATTACTGGGGTTAGCAGAGTTTTTTCATTTGATGCCTGGGAATTACATAGTGTTTCGGTGGGTGAATGACAGTGAGAAGCGTTGATATTACTGGGCTTGAGGGGGATTTCATTTGAAAAATTGGTGGCCACGGGATATGAGGGTCATACCGCGCGAAGATAAATTTTTTTGCTATCATTGGTGAAAATTTTTGCACCCTGGGAGCCCTTGTGTGGCACGGGGTCCGGGGTCTATCCTTGATACCTGGCTTTATGGTTATAAAGCGATATTTTAATGTATACATAGGCGAAAATAGGATTTCATGATACCTTATATGCAAGCCTTGAGGCAAAAGCCAAGGGGCGATAGCACATTTACAATTATATATAATGAAAGGTGGTCTTTACCATGGCAAAAGGCAAGGCAAGTGTGGCAGATGTACAGGCATTGTTGGCAAGGCTGACAGATAGTATCTATGAGATGCAGGGGGCTCCAAAAACAGCGTTGACTATGGAATTTGGCGAGATACCCGAGGACAGCATACTTGTTAAAGATAATGAGTATACAGAAAATACTATTGCCAATACTTATATTGACATTGTAAGAGCGTACACCATGCAAGGCTATATCACTAAAACACAAATTGCTTATAGTGATACGGCTAAAAAAATTTATGTGAAAGCCTCGAAAAATGGGGCTTCCATATCCCATAATCCGCTAGGCAGTGGGGTTGGTGGTTATGCCGTTGATTTTACAACGTTTGACGGCGACACTATGAAAGCAGATATTATCACATGTGCTAATTTTATGTACGACAAGGACGGCTATTTTTATAAATTGTGTCTGTGATACCTGCAAGAGTGCTAGGGATTTTTCCCTAGCCTCTTTTTTTATGCGTGCAAATAGTGTCGCACAAAACTATGTCTCACAAGCATGGTGACTATACACTATGCTTTTTTACTATGCAATTGGAGGGCTACCATGAATATCAAAGACCTAACGCCAGGGCAAAAGCTCACTGTAAAAGGCATGTTCACACTCGTGTTCGTCAAGCACTATAGGGACCACGAGAAAAACGTCTCTATAGCCGTGTTTACATGTGGGGGCAAACGGCATATATCGTGGCTCATTGATACTCAGGGGCGAATTAACCTTGAGTTGCCGCCTATCCCTGCTACCATCAAGAGTACACCGGAATACAAGGGGAGCGATGGTGTCGCGGTATACGACACAAACAAGCTTCTCCACCGTAGCCATAAGAGGCACTACATAGGCGGTGGGCAAACGCCATCCTATGGCGAGTTGTGTGTAGGCGAGGTTGCCAGGGGTGCCATCACCTGGAACCGTAATTACTGGAGGAGGTGAAAAACAATGCTCAAAACAAAGTTACTCATAAGCACTCTCGTTGAGTACCATTTTAGTGGCCCTGAGTCACAGGAAGCCATTAGTTTGCTCAGGAAGCTCACTGAGCCACGTAGGTTTACTAAGGGGCGCACCAAAGGGCACCGGCGTCCACTGTATCGCAAGGAGCGTAAGGAAGCCGAGGTAATTCTTGATTTCGTTGAAACCATACTCAACCCTACTGTACCAAGGCGTATCCGTCTTTTTCTCAGTCTTCAGCTTGAAGCCAGGTATGGTAATTAATATTGCAAAGGAGTGGAATAGTTATGCCTAGTATACTTAAGATAAAGAGGTATCAGGTGGAGCTTCGCGGTTGCGGGGCACAAGCCACCTATGTATTCTATCGTAGAGGCACGGTTGCAGGGCAGCTCCCTGTGTATCACCTGCCATTCCGTGCAAGCAAGGCTACCATTATTGCCATGCTGACAGAGTTTGCGATGGGGTTATAGTATGTCATGGGCAAACAGAGGAGTCATGCGATTTACTTGTATGGCTCTTTTATTTTGCCCATGAATTGGCATGAGCAAGTATAAGTTTTGTGCTGTCCTATCGGCTTAAGGTATGTCGGTGTGCTCGATTTAGTACACTTGTACGACTTGTTACGGGGAGAAAGTTGAGGTTCATTATGACAAAAGTATTATGGTTTTCGCGCCACCTCATGCAGGTGGCACAGATGCAGGCTCTCATGGATAAGCTGGGTGACGTTGATATTACCCAGGTGAACAAGTCTATCCAGTCCGCCCAGGATATAGCCCAGGAAATTGAGGCGCATGACATTATTGCCGTGGTGGCTCCCCCGAATTTGCTTGCAGGCATCCTTCGGATTGCTGGGGATAAGCCTGTGATTACCGCGAAAATGGGGAGAACTATTCTCCCCGATGGCTCTGTGGAAATGCCGTTTGAGAAATGGGAGCGTGTGCTCCGCGTTGACATTGTAAAGGAGGATTTCTAATGTTTATTGACTGGACTCTCATAATATCAATTCTTGCCCTTGCGTTCTATGCTGCCTACTGTGCAGCATATGAAGAGTACCCCGATGATTTCGCGGAGTACATAGCTCTAGGGGTCATGGGGTGCGTTATCCTTCTAGGGTTACACACTGGGATAGCAACGAGTGCGTTGCTTATCATGGGGCTCTTGTTTATGTCAGCGGTATTAATCGTTGACGTATTCTAAGACTTTCCTGGGTTAAAAGCCTGTACAAAAAAAGGAAAATTTTTGGAGTTTCAAAGTTTTATTGGTTTTTACTTAGGAAAAAGGAAAAATTTGGTAAAGGAGAGAGAAAAATGGCGACTATATTTGTTCGTGAAATGCCTGTGGATGAACGCCCATCCACAAGGCTCAAGCATTTGGGGGCAGGGTTTCTGAGTAATGCAGAGCTCCTGTCTCTGCTTATCAAAGATACCAGCACCACTTCAGGTTACGAGGTAGCTCAGGAATTACTCAGGGAAGCAAATGGGCTCGCAGGGCTCAGGGATATTAATCTTGAATCCTTTCCTGGCATAGGGAAAGGGAAATCACTGGAGCTACTTGCTCTCCTGGAGCTCGCCAAGAGACTGGGGCAACAAAATAGGAATATCAAAATTATCACCTGTCCAGAGGATGCTGCGGATTACGCAGCTTCACGGCTGAAATATGAAAACAGGGAGCATTTTTGTATCATCCTGCTCAATGTAAAGAATCATATCTTGTCATGGGAAACTATCTCAATAGGTTCCCTGGATGCTTCCGTGGTACACCCACGGGAAGTCTTTAGGCCAGCGATAATCAAAGGAGCAGCCTCGATTATCCTGGTTCACAATCACCCAAGTGGTGACCCAACGCCTAGCAAAGAGGACCTTGAGGTTACCGCTCGCATGGTTCAGGTAGGAAAAATCATGAATATTTCCGTGCTCGACCACATTATCATCGGTGGAGACAGCTTTGTCTCCATGAAGGAGAAAGGAGCAATAAAATGATTAGCATGGAAGAGAAAATTGCTATGGCAGAGCAGAACATTCGCCTTGCCATGATAGATTACAACGAACATATCGATGTTGATGACCATATTCTCACAGACGAGCCTTTTTACGAACGGCTCGCGGAGGACAGTACCATGGCAAAGCAGGGACTCCGTGAGCTCTTCCGTAAGTCCCCATCGTGGGACGAGGAACTCGATGCGATTGTATTGAATGGCAATCGTACCCATGAGCCAGTTGTTGGGATGGTATATTCGGGAGTCGTTGACCTTCTTGTGAAGGCAAAGGTGGGAGAAGACATTCGCCTTAGTGAGATAGCTGAAATTGCAAGATTCTTTGCATGTCATGAAAACGAGCACTTGCCAGTATTACAGAGGGTCGCTCCAAACGCATGGAGGCCAGGAAAGAAATTATCCCGCGTACTCCATGGAGTATGTAAGAGCCTTGGAATCGTCAATGAGTCTAAAGGCTCATGGTTCCAGAAGAAGTTCGCAGAAGTGGCAGATGAAATGAATAGCAGAAAGCTGAGCTACAAGCTGTTCCTCAGCTTGAACCCAGCCCATTTTCTTACTATGAGCAACCCCCATGGAGATGACCGTGGACAGATGCTCACCTCATGCCACTCCCTGACATGCACTGAATATCAGTATAACAACGGATGTACTGGGTATGCCCGTGACCCGGTGACATTCATCGCATTTACCGTGGCGGACCCTAGCGACAAGGAAACGCTGAATAACCGCAAGACAACAAGACAGCTCTTCATGTATGAGCCTGGGAATGGCGTTTTGTGTCAGTCTCGCCTCTATACCACCAACGGAGGCACTGATACAGAGGTGGAAGAGTACAGGCTTTACCGTGACCTTGTCCAGAGGGAAATTGCTCTCCTTGAGGGCGAGGTAAATCTCTGGACCAAGAAAACAGTAAGCCAATGGGGGAGAACTTGGGTACATGAGCACGGATTATTCGGCGGATATGCTGACTGGTGGCATTTCAGTAATTTAGCAACAGTATCTGTACTCAAATCTCACATGGAAACAGCAAGTCCTTTCATTGCTGGCGAGGCAGGGCTTTGTCTCAAGTGTGGCGAGGAAATCGATAAGTACCTCTACTGCAACGATTGCCTGGAAGATATGGGTTATGACATTTGCTTTTGCTGTGGCGATGCTGTCCACCATGGAAATGGAAATGAAGTCCACGACCTGGAAACAGGTGAATCGGTGGTAGTTTGCGATGCTTGCTATGATTCAGAGGTTGTCGAATGTAATTGCTGTGAAAGAGATGTATTCAGTTCTCAGACGCAATGCCTATCCGGAATTGGCAGGGTATGCGATGAGTGCGCCGAGAACTATGAAAAATGCGACTGGTGCAGTAACTATGGTAACAAGGAAGAGACACATGATGCAATCGACCATGATGGTAGCAGTATAACAGTATGTGAATACTGTTATAACAGCAGATTCTCGGAATGCAAAGAATGTGACGATGCCTATCCGTTGAGCACTCTTAGGGATGGTCTTTGTCCTGAGTGTTTCCCACGGGTAAGCCGTGAAACTTTAGGGAGGGCATAAGTATGCTGAGTAAAATCATAAGGAAAACCGAATTGCAGTTGTTCAACCGGCTCACTCGCAGGTATGAAAATGCAATCCACGAAGCCATCAAGTATATCCTGGTTCCAGGTGAAGCTCCTGTGCTTCTCGTTGCCCACCTGGACACGGTTCACAAGGAAAAAGTGGAAACCATTTGTCGGTCCAGTAAAATCTGGATGTCTCCGCAGGGTATCGGAGGTGATGACCGTTGTGGTGTGTATGCTCTCGTGAGCATCCGTGAAAAGGCAAAGAAAAAGCCGTGGCTCCTCTTTACATGCGGTGAGGAAAGCGGTGGAATCGGGGCAAGCAGGTTTGTTAATGAATATCTCAAGAACGAGGGGCTCAGGAAAAGAATGAGTTCCATAAAGTTCATTATTGAGCTTGACCGTAAGGGCAAGAATGATGCCGTGTATTACGATTGCTATTGCCCCGAACTGGAGGATTACATTACTTCCAAGGGGTTCCATACGGACATAGGTTCGTACAGTGATATTGTGGACATCGCCCCTGTCCTTGGAATTGCCGCTGTGAACCTGTCCTGTGGATACTACAATGCTCACACGGAACATGAGTACATCGTGTTACCTGAATTAGAGCACACGATAAAGGTGGTGACTGAGATTGTAAATGAATCAGATGAGCTTCCCAGTTTTCCCTATAAAGAAGATTGGAGGCTCGATGAAACGCAGGATTGCTTTATCCCCACACAGGAAGAACAGGAAATGCTGGATGAGCTCTCCGTCTACATGGGTAAAGATATACTGATGGAGTACGTAGCCTACTATGGGCGTGAGATTATACAGGAATTGTACGAAGAGGTAAAGGAGGAAGAATCATGGGAAACAGGTGTGTAATAACGACCGAGACAAGGGAAGTCGGTGTATACATGCACTGGAATGGAAATCCTGATTTCGTAGCTTCCCTGCTTAAGTATTGTAAGCGTGCTGGCTTCAGGAGGCCAGAAAGTGATTGCTATGGGTGGGCACGCTTGTGTCAAGTGGCAGCAAACTATTTTGGCGGTGCACTGTCTATCGGTATTGACCGGTATGACAGGCTGGATACGGATAACGGAGACAATGGTACATATATTATCCGTGATTGGGAAATTGTTGACAGGGAATTCGGTGAAGGCTTCGGTGAAGCCAATACCGAAATCATGATAGCAATTGATAATGCCCAGCCAGTACCAATGTTAAAAGGAGGTAATACACATGATTAAAATTTGGAGCAGCGAAGTCGACATTGATGATTACAAGGACTATTTGGAGGAATGTTTTCCAGGTGTTACCGATGATGATGAGAAGTACAATATCGTCAGCGAGCTGAATAAAGAATACCTTGATGACGAGAGGATGAATCTCAGGATTGACGTTGGTTCTCCAATTATTGAGGTGGCAGACCTTGGGTTCTGGAATGGGAGAACGCAGGGGTATCACTTAATCACATCTGGAATACTGAGTGACATATTCAATTTCCATGGTTGCGATGATGCAACCTTTTTTATTGAGGATGGCGAGCTGAGGTCTACCCTGTATCACCATGACGGACACCACAACATCGTGTACAGGAAGGTAAAGGATATGGATAGGCTCCATGAGATGCCGCTGGATGAGTTTGTTAGCAAGTACACGGAGAGCCTCGCGGATGCAGTGAAGAAAGTGTATGGATGGAAGGAGTGACACGCATGGATGAAGAGCTGATTGGATGCCTCATCGACATCATCGAGGATTTCCTTGACGAGTACACAGGTGACAGTAGAGTGCACATCAAGGGTGAGCTCTATGATAACCTTGCAAAACAGCTTAGGGACACGTTAGAGAATTGGAGGTAATAAAAATGTTAGCAGTAGTGAATCAGAGGAATACCGTAATCAATCAGAGGAATATCGTACCAAAGAGCATGTATGATACCCGTAAGAATCCGTGGGATAGCCTTGGAAGTATCACCTTCCCTGGCTCCACGAAAATGCGGGATGCATTGCATCTTGCAGACTTGGACTTTACCGTGTCCCAGGCAGACCAGTTCTGCTACATCGATGGGGTGCAGGTCCCTACGGGTGCAGTGGCAAACTATCGTACTGACAATGGAGAAATCCTCGGAACTGTGGGAAAGAAGTATCGCATTGTCCAGAACTGGGAAGCATTTGATTTTATTGACGAGCTTCTTGAACATGATATACAACTGGAAACTGCTGGTCATGTCAAGGGTTCCAAGGTGATATGGATGCTCGCAAGAACGCCCGACAGCATGGTTCTCGGAGATGAGTTCGAGAATTATCTCTTGTTCGCCAATAGCTTCGACGGAACCCGTGCGGTGAGCGTATGCTTCACGAATGTCCGTGTATTTTGCCAGAATACCATGAACCTGGCACTGAAAAAGGCTGCTCGCAAGTGGAGTTTTGCTCACAAGGGAGACATTGCCAGCAAGGTAAGAGAATGTCAGAACATTCTTGCCATGCAGACCAAATACAACAAGGCTCTCAACGATACAGCCGAGGCTCTTGCCCATGTAAAGATTGGTACTGAGCGTGGATGTCAGATGGTCAATAGGCTCTTCCCTATCAATGCTGACATGGGAGATATTGCAACGCAGAGAGCCTCAGAAAATAGGGTGAGGTTCATGAGGTGCCTCAAGGCTCCTGACCTTGCTGACCATTGGAATGGTAACCTCGTTGATGGCTGGGGATTTATTTCAGCAGCGAGTGACTTTGCTTATCATACTGAACCGGTAAGGAGAACGAAGTCTTCTGCAGAACGCCCTATGGTAGATGCCCTGGAAGGCAACAAGCTCCTTGATACCGCCTTGAAAATGCTCTGGGAGGAGATGTAAGCATGTTTAAAGAATATCTTGAGGAAATCCGGAGGACACGTTCACCGAACACTTACGAGAACTACTGTAATGCCTTGAAGAAATTCAAGACAGGCAGCAAAGAGGAAATTATTGAGTTCATTGCAGACGACAGCATCAAGGGCACATCGAAAAAGATGTACCTCACGGTACTCAAAAGTGCGCTTGATTATTACGGTGAATTATCCAAGGACAAGGCAAGGATAATCAAGGGTTATCGTTGTAATAATCCTATTGAGCCCTGCCCCACCGATGAGGAGGTTGAGAAAATATGGGGTGTATTGAAACGCCCAAGAGACAAATTAATCTTTGCCCTCATGGCATATAATGGTCTCCGTATCTCCGAGGTTGCTAACTTGCATCTCGGAGATATTTTATCTGGGAATAAAATCCTGCTCAGGAATACAAAAGGGAAACGGGATGCCGTGGTTCCCATTATCCATAATAGGGTGCGTGAGTCACTTGATGAATACCTGGACACACGCAAGTATGACCTGGATGAATTATTTGTTACCCAGCAGAAGGCAGCGATGACCTTGGAGGGTATGAAATTCATGGTCAGTAAGGTTTGCAGGGAATGTGGTCTCCCCTATCACCCACATTCTTTCCGCAGATACTTTGCGAACACACTGTCAAAACATGGCGTTGAATTGCAGTACATTCAGACTGCAATGAGACATAAAAATCCTGGAACTACAATGAGGTATCTTAATATTGACCAGGATGACGTAGCAGCAATCATGAAAAGGATTTACAAGGAGGAAAAGTAAAATGATGAACAACATTGAAGACATGAAGGCACGGGCAGACATTATGAAGCGTGAGTACGATGAGCTCATGGATATGATTGCAGAGCGTGAAGCAAGCGAGAGACAGTATGAGTTCATGTTGCACAAGCTCATGGAAAATCAGGAGATTTTCTTTGACCTGTTGAGGGACGTATATAACAGGAAGATTGACCTTGATGTACCTGTGTTCTTTAATGACAGGACGTTGAATGAGGTGTTCAAGGGGTTAAGCGTAACCGATGTAATGCGCTCTATTGCATGGAGCACGCCAAAATACTGTACTGTGTTCTATGTAACTAACACCAGTCGCACTGGAAGGAACGTATTAATCCACGGTATGCCAGCATATGATTGGAACACGGAAGCAAGATACCAGGCTGCCAATAAGCTGGCCCATTACCTTGTTGACAACAATATTGCAGTGTAAGGGAGGGTATTATGGAAGGCTACAAGTTATTCAATGTAAAGCATGGAGAGCTCTTTACCCTCTATGTGGATGCAAAGGAACCACGCCCCATCGGGGTATGGCTGGAGGCATCCGAAGGAAAGCGTATGCCATCAGGGAGAGTCAAGGCATCCTCTGGAGAACTTTGCTTCCGTCCTGGATGGCATGTATGCGAGTATCCCGTGGCTACACACATTGGAAGCAAGGAAAATCCCACGGATGCACGCCCAAGCTACCGCCCGGACAACCAGGTGTGGGCACTGATAGAATTCAGTGATGAAATTGACTACCAGGTACAGGCTGAGCTTGCTGGGAAGTGTGCTCGGGATAAAATGCTGAGATACGTGCCAAAAAATGGCTTCTACAGATACAAAACCAATGCTCAGGCGGTGGTTCAGTGGTATATCTGCGGAGCTATTAAGATAAAGCGTATTCTCACGGATGAAGAAGTGGAATCCATCAATAATGCCGTAGGATTACACGATTTACCAAGAAAAGGAGTGAAATAAATGAGCCTGAAGGGAACAGCGTGGCATCGCATGGCAGGATATGCCTCAGAAATAAGGCATACAGCCAACGATTTGCTGCAAGGAAAAGAAAATGTGCATAAAAGCGTATTCGATGAAACACATTCGGCCTATCAGCCCATGAAAGAGCGTGGAGTTGATGGGCTTTTTGATTGGCTGTATTCCGTGGGCATTTGCGGTCACGCAAGCAAGCCAGGGCTTTGCGTGAACGGCAGCTATCTTGACTGCAATCCCACGGAAGCATGTGCTAAGTATTGTTATGCCTGCTTTGGGCATTACATCATGAGAAAAGTGGCTATCAAGGGTGAATTAATTGCTCTCGCTGCACACCTTGACCCCTACAGGGTTGCTCACATGATTAGCTGTGAGTACAATGTCGCTCCAACGCACCGCCACGGAGAAGCGTTGCGTATGTTTGATAAAGGTGACATCAACGATGATTGGCTGAAGGTAATTGAGCTCCTCAATGAAAGGGGTATAAGAACACAGATATTTTCCAAGTATCCTGAGCTTATCCAGAAGCTGGACAGGGATATGAATGTAATCATGTGGTCTGTCGATGCATCAGCAAAAAATCTCCACATCTACCCTACCCTTCCATTGGCTTTCGTATACAAGAACAAGGATTATCCAATGCTGGACAAGCTTAAGGATAGGTTCCTTGAGTATGGTGGTGTAGTATTGCCCATCAAGGGGAGCAAGGAGATTCCAGTTGTCCCAGCGTGGGCTGAGAAATACATGTGCCCTATTGACTCAGGAAAAAAGACGATACAGAAAGGAGTAATCAAGCGTGCAGGTGAATGGCGTTGTCCTGACTGCGACCTGCATGGCTCCGCAGGGTGCTTCTATGGAAGAAGTCTTTGCAATATCAAGCGTACATTAGCTTGACAAACGTAAATTCAAAGCGTATAATTGTGAAACAAAGGAGTGATTGTCATGGCTGGGTACTCTAAAGACAAGATGATGAGCAACAATGCTATATCAGCCTATGCTAGAGGCGAAAAGCCATGGAAGAAATGGAAGCGGAAGGACATTATTGAGGGCTTGAGGGAGATTGGTATCACCGTCTCCCCTATTTTTTCCACTGAGCAATTGAGGGAACGGTATCTCGTGTTCACATGCGAGCATCATGTGGGAAAGATATTTAAGCGAGTGAAATTCTATAAGATAAGGGAGTGAACCAATGTACATAGACTATGTCCAATGCGTACACAAGGAAAAACGCTCGGTAACCTTCGAGGCTCTTGGCCATTGCGTGGGAAATATCCTCGTTGCCAAGGATGGGCAGGCTAACGATGCTAAAAAAGGGAAATTCTACAGGCTCTTGTATGAATTTAATTCATGTGAGCAGCTCAGGATAAAGGAATACACGGAAATTCCAAGTATTCCGAGGGTTAAGCATACGAAAAATGAAATGGAGGTATGTAATCATGAAACTGTTTAACGGAGATGTCGTTGTGCTGAGGGATTACAGGCGTGGCACAATTGCTGGTGACATTATTGCATTTGTTCCCAGCGATATAGATGATGATGCATATGACTATGTGCTCTTTGAAGATTACACTGATGACTATAGGCACATACAGGATGACGGGCTGGACATCATGGAAGTGTATCGTATCGACTGGGGCGACGATGAACATGAGGGCAGCAGGGAATATGAGCGCATCTGGAGACGTGTTGATCCACGCTACATGTTGAAAAATGGCGACATTGTAACGCTGAGGAATGAAAAAGATTACATTGTGTCCGGTCCATACTTTGTTCACAGGGCTACATACGAAGTTGTTTACTGGGATTATTTCACAGATGACCTTCAGCACGGTGAGAGAAACTCCGACATTGATGTAATGGTTATCATAAGGGATGGCAGGGAAATATGGAGGCGCGATTAATATGATGATAAAAGCTGCGTTACTTGTGGAGGACTATGCCCAGCTCATGAAGTTACATGAGCGCGATGAAAAATTCATACAGTTCATGAGTTCTGCACACACCAAGACCAAACTGTATAAGCATAATTTTTACCTGATTATGACATGGGAGTATTGCCTCAGCGGTGCCCGTGAAATTCTCAGGGAATTTTGTGAGAAAGCATTTGGCGACTATATCAGCGTGGATATAGATGATAACATTGTCTGTCAGAAGAGCATTGGTCTCATTGACGTGGATATTCGCATCATAGAAGCCGTTTAAAGCCTGTTTTTCGAGGGGTAAAATTGCTTGCCTATATAATTATATGGACAGGCAATTAATACCCCTCAAAAATGGGGATTAATCTATAGTTTTAGGAGGTAAAAATCATGGAATTCTTACAGAAAGACATAGTTGTATTCAGGGACAAGACTGAGGGCGTGGTATCTGATGATGCCATCGTAAGAATCGATGAGCGCGGTGACTGGGACTGGATTTCCCTGGAGGATTTCAGGGATAATGGCACATGCAAGATTTGCATCGAGTGGGACATCATGGAAATCAAGAGAAAGGAAAGCTATGAGCAGTGCTACACCACTGTGTTCAAGCGTGGTGAGCCCCTTGAGTGCGGTGACATTGTTGTACTCAAAGATGGTGACAGGGGTGTAATTGCCGGTAATCGCATTATATTTCCCAAGGACTGCCAGTGGATTGAGCTCACTGAGTATGAGGGGTACATGAACACATGGGATGAAGACCTGGATATATGTGAGCACTATAGGCTCATTGATGGGAAAATGGAATTGCTTGGTGGGGAGGAATAAGCTATGGAATTCAAGAATGCTGATATTATTACGCTGAAAAATGGAGACACCTGTGTGGTTGCAAGTGATACTGTTGTGTCCTGTGATAGGCAGATAGGCATTAGCCTCAATGATTTTTCTCATGATTATTATGATGATACACTGAATCACAGAACATTCGGTGAATATGACATTACTAAGGTCATGAGGTTCGATGGCTTCCATGAATATAAATGCGTATTCGAGAGACACACGCTTGTATTTGAGCTGGCCGGCGATAAGCAGGATAAGCTGTTTGACATCCTGTGTACTTGCATTGAGTTCTCAAAACCAAGTGCTCAGTTCGATGTCATCGATAAGTACCTGGACTTGGAAGTGGTTGACCTTGATAGGCATGGGTTCGATGGATTCATTTGCACCGCCAAGCATTTCGATAGTGCGGTTGATAACCTGTCAGCCCTGGAAATCCTGCAGATGGGTTCCAATAGTAAGCCATTGGATAATTTCACGGATTTCTACTGGGTGCATGATGGTATCGTTGAGTATGGCGACAAGCTCCTGGATTTGCTCGGCACGAATAAGTACCATGCACTCATCAAAAAGACAGTCAAAGAAATCATCAGTCTGTATGACAACTGTGCTGAGACTGGAAAGTTACCACCGTATGAGCGGATGCCAGAGGAAATTAAGGTTATCGCAGATTTCATGAAGGGGGCTGAGTAATCATGTATATTGTCACTGCTTTAGATGGATTGTACATGGAAGACCAGGCTGTCACGTGCAGCCTGGAAACTGCAAGGAAACTTTTTACCGAATGGGCTGAGAAATGGAATATGCATGTTTTTCCAGATGGTAAAATGGCAAGGCTTGGAAACAAGAGTGTTAGACTGTACAACCTTCCATGCGAGGATAAAGAGTGCAAGACGTTGTATGCAATAACAACAATTGATAATAGCGATGATTTATCTATTTGTATGCAAGTTAAAGATGAGTATATAGAGGCTATAAGAGTGTACCTGCAAACCTTACTTAGCTTTGTTAAAGATGGAGTCAGCAAAGACGTTGATGACAATGATATGGTTGACAACATTATGTTTATCATGACGTGCTACAAGGTTACTGATAGCTTCGATGACACAATTAGGTTCGATGATTCTTCCGTGATATTCCGTACATTGAAAGTTGTTTAAGCGTGGGTATTCCCCACGCTTTTCTAATGTGATAAAATGGTAAATATGACAAAATGAAAACTGGAAATACGATACAATGGAGTGATTGTTATGCTATATGATTTACCGAAACCAAAAGATGGCGAGGTGTTTTGCGAGTTCAATGTTAATCCAAAGAAAAACATTTCCCTGGATTGTTCTATCCGCGCTACAGCATTAGCATTTGATATATCTTATGATAAAGCATATCGTAACTTATGTGAATTTGGTATAAAAATGTCAAGAATGTTTAATGAATCCAGATGTATTGGTGTATATCTGAGCAACAAGGCTGTGAGATTAATGATTGATGTACAGGAAACAGTTAAGGAGTTTGCATTAAACCATCCTAAAGGAAGGTTTTTGCTGGGTGTAAAAGTAGATAATGATAAACTCAAAATAACTGACCATACAGTGTGCTGTATTGATGGAATTGTTTATGACTCATTCGATTCAACCAATGCTACTATATATCGCGCCTGGCAAGTGTATCTCAGTGAAGAAGAATTGCTGTACGATGTGCTCGTTGGCATAAAGGATGCCGCAACAAAACCATATAAAGATAACGAAGATTGCTTTACTGCACTTGAAATGAAAGAGCTTTTGAATTACAGGCGTATGCTTGAGCGAGACCTTCAGAAAATGGAGGATTTCATGGAAGGCAGATAAAAAAAGGGGGGATATGACAAAATGAAGGTAATAAATGCAACAACAATAGGTATTCTTATCTCTGCTCACATGGAAGGGGATGAAGTTAAATTCTTATCCTATGCTAATTTCATAGCAGAGGCATATGAGGAAGCGGGCGAAGAACGAAGTGCAAGAATTATCAGAAAAAGAATAGACGGTTCTTACAAAAACGAACCGCAAGTATGTTTAGATGGGACAGAGTTATAGACAACATGCAATAATAAAAAACAACCCTCCCTTTTCTCTTTTGCAGAGATTAGAGAGGGTTGATTAATGCATAATTACTCCCAAAAACAAGAAAAGCCCTCAAAAGAGGGTTCTTCTCAGTGAGCTTTCTTTTGTGCCGGTCGTGGCTCTACGACCCATCTTCTCAGTGAGCTTTCTTTATAACGTCGTGGCTCTACGACATTTCTTACCTTATCTTTGCCTATATAATATCACACAGTTATACTAAAAGCAAGTGTTTTAATGCTCCCCCTTTTTTATTGCTTCCATGCAATTACCGCGTGAAGCAGTGCTTTCAAGTTTAACCTTTCAGCTATGGGAAGAACCCTGCTTATTCGTTTGCTTATCGCTGGCTGACCTAAGTTCAACCGTTGACCGATATGTTCCTGGGTATATCCGTATGCAACCATGCACAGGATTTTCCAAGTGGTACTGGATACGCGGTGCCTTAGCTTCATAAGACAGCTATAGAGTTCCAAGTAATCATACTTGGCGAGTACGATGTCTTCCGGGCATCTCATGTTAGGAACGTACTCTATTAGTCTAGTATATTTACTGTCTTGCTTCCACTGGTCAAATGCCAATCTGCGTTGCAGGTCTACCAAGGAAATCTTGCCGGTATTATAGTCATCCATGAACTGGGCAATGGTATCTTTCATACTGCCACCGCCTTTTCTATGGTGCACATTTTGCCCTGGCTCTTGCCAAAGGCGTACATTGCACCAACCTTGTCTCCAAAGGACTGGCAACGCAGGACAATGCTTCCATCGTCTAGTTTGCGGTCACCTGTGTCCCTCTTGGAAGGCTCCTCTTTTTCTTCGATGAATCTTACATCATGGCTATGCTCTTTCAATAACTCAAAGAGCCTGTCTTTATCCTCTGTTTGAATGGTGAGGAGGTATAGCCACCCCTCATCATTCAAATCCACGAGAACACGGACAATCATTTGCCAGTGCTCCCAAAGCCACCGCGGTTCTTATACCCAAGCCTTGAAGTCTCAGCAAAATGCAATGCTGGCTGGTGCTTTACCACGCGGAACTGTGCAATCCTGGAACCGGCTTTGATGCGACCTTCACGCAATGCCCACGCAGGGAAATGCCACTGGTCATCATCGCCACAGTATGCTTCATCAATAATACCCATGGAGTTGGTCATGATAATACCATATCTCTTGAATGTGCTGGAACGCGGAAGCATGTGAGCTTCGTACCCCTTTGGAAGTTTCATTGCCACTCCCAGCGGTATCATGAGGGCATCCCCTGCATGATAATGGAAATCCTTTGCTGCCTTGAGGTCAATCCAATCACCATTTTGCTCAAGCTTGCAACGCTTATCGAAGTATTTCACTTCAACAATGGGAGCAATTGGCTTCACATCTTCAGCAACGAACCAATACTTGTCATCAATGCGGACCATGTTATTGCTTTCGATAGCAGTAACACACCCCTGCTTCCCTGCGAAATCTCCATTAGTAACCTCTACATAATCACCCAATTTCATCTAATACCAACTCCTTAAACATAGGTAAAGTCTCAATCCAATCACAGAACTCCTGCCACTCAGTGAGCCTGTGATTCCTGCGCTGCTTGTAAATGGTTTTCAACTGCTGATAATTGGTCACGCAGTCACGGTAAAGCATGAGCCCCTCCGGAAGCGATGCCTTTACCACGGACAATGGAATCCTGCCATCCTTGTACATCTGAACCAGCTGCTTGAATCTCGTTGCAATTATCTGGTCAGTAGCCGGGGCAAGCATTGTATTCAGATTGAACTCATCAACGCAATGCATGGTGGACTGACTGCTTACGCTCTCAACAAAATGGTAGGTATCAAGCTGCTGGTAGAAATACCGTGGAGCCTGTATCCTGAAGCTCACCATGATACCGCGAAGGAACTTATCGTGACCACTGCCGACAGGGGCATGACCAAGCTTCTTTCCCCTGCCCTCCGATGCTTTTAACGCATCAATATGCAAGCACATCGGAAGTCCAGCGGATGCGAGTGCTTCCTCAAGATTATATACGCCTAATGTCTTAATCATTCTCTTAACTTCCCTTCTATTCTTAACAAATATTTCGCTTTGCCCCTGGCTCTATCGTCTGCATAGCGCAGCAAATGGAAACCAGTGCTACCATCAAAATCTTTGAACGCTTCATCGAACACCGTGGATACAGAGGGGTATTTCCTCTGCAATTCCACGAGTTCCATAGCACGCTTTGACCACTCAGCATCACTGATTATATTGTTATCCATTTCATAATAGATAATGCTATGAATCATGATTTGTAGTCGCAGTGCTTTGATGCGTTCTTCAATCGTCTGCTTCAATGCTCACCACATCAGCATCGGGATTATCGAACCCAAGGTCTACCAAGCCACTTTCAACCTGGCTCACTGCCTGCTCCTTGGCTTCACTGGCGTTCTCCGCATACACGGAAACGTCACATGCTACATTTAATCCTAGGTTATAAACATGTCCCATCAAATCACCTCAATCACATTTGCTGTAGCCACAGTTACTGCATGTAAAGCATTTACCCTCTGGTCTAAGGGTATGCTTGCCACACTCAGGGCATACCAGGTAGCCATCATGCTCCACGGTAGATTCATCGTCCAGCATGGCTGTCATGGCATCTGCAATGGCATTACCGCAGCTCAGGGAAAGGGATTTTCCCTGCCTTCTAAGAGCCTGACATGCAGGACACTGATTCTCACGAAGCTCCTCGATTACAATGTCACGCTTGACACCAGCGCGTAGTAAAAGGGAAACCAGGCGAGTAATGGTATTAATGTTGGCCTGACAACCACCGCTGGCATTAGTGAATACCTCCATGAGGTCGCCTGTGTCTGACTTGTTCACCGTGACATACATGGAAGGAACACAGGCTGTCCGCTGTTTGAATGTGGAGCCATCAACGCGATAGGTACTGCCACGCTTCAGCGGTTCAACCATGTTATACATTGACTCAACTGGCTCATCCTTAGATACGCCAAGGATATTGCCACGCTTGCACCCATCACGGAACACGGTTATTCCCTTGAGCCCCTGCTCCCATGCAAACATGTAGATGTCACGAATATCTTCCCATGTTGCACTGTTAGGCAGGTTTACCGTGGAGCTGATGGAGTTGTCAACGTAATCCTGCATTACACCCTGGAGAGCCACACGCTCTTTCCATGGCACCTCATGAGACTCAATAACAAATGGGAACCGTGCCTTAATCTCGTCCACCGTGATTTTCTGAGGGTCAATCCCATGGAATTTCAGGAGGTCTTCCACGCCACGAGCATAGACAAAGAAGGTCTTTCCTTCGTCCTCAGTGGAATGGGAGGTTCTCTCGTATGCCACCTGATACATAGGCTCCACACCACCAGTGAACCGCCCGGCAAACAGGGAAATAGTGCCTGTTGGAGCGATGGAAATCAGTGAGCCATTACGGAGCCCATCCATTTCTATTTTATCCCTCATGTAAGGGAAAGCTTTGATTATCTGAGACTCGCAAATCTTCTCGAAATCATACTTTCTGAATGAGCCATAGTGATGAGCCAGGTCTGATGATGTTTCCAAGGCATAGAGCATGATGTGTTCCATGACATCAGAGACAAATTCAATTGACTCCTTGCTGCCATAACGTATACCCATAGCAACCAGTGCATCCGCAAGACCGAAGATACCAAGTCCTATGCTGCGCCAGTCATCAATGACCTTGCGATTCAGATCTAATGGCTGCATACCATAGCCATAAGTAAGGATTTCATCGAGTGCCTGAACAGCAATGTTTACGACAGTTCCCAAGCGTTCATAGTTCACATGCGCTTCGCGAGTGAACTTGTCATCAATCATGTTATAAAGATTGATGGAACCAAGGTTGCAGCTGTTACCACCTATACCATAATATTCTGCACCCTACGACACTATGTTTCCATAGCACACCTGGTATAACAGTGTTTGTCGTCTGGAGTACCGCACCATCCACATGGGATGTCCCCTCGCTTACTTCTCTCAAGCTGGCATTACCCTTGCTCCCTGTCACCCTCGGCTTTACGTTAGGGCTTCCAAGTTATTCAGAGGGGATTTTCATTTGCATGTTACCATGCAACGCCGCATACACTTTACGGATTGGATATATCAATCTGATACTCAGGATAACCACTGAGCAAGTGGTAGCTCCTTACCCTGTCGATGAAGATGCACCCTGGGTCTCCCCAGTCAGCATTGACCTTGCAGAATTCCTCAAAAAATTCAGCGGCATCAATGTCACGCTCAATGTTTTCATGCACGGATTCAAAGTGAAGATGGAATTTCTTATGGTCACGCACCGCCTCCATAAATTCATTAGTGAATTTAATACTGATGTTCATGGAAGCAAGTTTTTCGTTATTCTCCTTGACACGAAGGAACTCATAAATGTCAGGATGGTCACAGCGTAAACCAACCATCAAAGCTGCACGTCTTCCAGCCTGGCCAATAATTGAGCCTGTCGTATCAAAGAGATTCAGGAAGCTCACGGCACCCGTTGATGTTCTTGCACTATTGTTTACCAGTGCATCCTTCGGTCTCAAGTTATCCAATGCTATCCCACAGCCACCACCATAGCTACTGATGCGAGCAACCATTTTCGCTGTATCAAATATGGATTCGATGTTATCCTTTGGTGAAGGACAAATATAGCAGTTAGACGTACTCATCTTACGCTTTCCCTTGAGTCCTGCGCCAGCCAAGGTTCTCCCTGCTGGCAAGAAGTCAGCCTGACTAATGGCATACCTTATATCATCCTGCAAATCAGGGGAGAATATGGACACCACCCTGTCCAGCCACTGCTCTGGGGTTTCCCCTGGCTGTAAATACTTCTTCTCCATTATACCCATGGAGATTTCATTGTCATAAAACATGCGACTCCTCCTTAACACCATTGCCAGCAAAGCTATTCAATACCTTCAAGGTATCATCGTGGCTTTCATCAAGCATATCAAGTAACCTATTGAACCCAACCAACGCTTCATCCCTGGTATCAAACGGGATTTTAATTACGGCCTCGATGTTCTTCTTTTTCAGTTTTATCATGCTTTCATAGAACATACAATTCCTCCTCAGATTTCCATCGGGTCACAATCATCACAATTGCCACCACCAAGATACTCACATAACAAGCAACAATACTCTGCCTCCCACGCATCACACTTATTGATACAGTTCACGCATGGGGAATCATCGTCTTCCATTCGTCTCCCTCCCCGAACCTACGCACAACCACTTCTGTCCTCGGATGCTCGCGGTCAATTGCATAATCAATATACCGTGGGAGCGCATACCTATCATTGTCATACACCCTCGCGTGCTCAAGCATATCACAGAGGGCCTTGGAGCTATTGTTCACATCACGCTTCCTGCGGTCAGGAAAGTATGTCATGATTTCAAGAACAACCTTTTCACCAATAGTAGGCTGCCATCCCTGCTCAACTATTGCCAGCTTGGTAATCCTCTCTGCCTCATCGAACCAGTCCCTTGCCTTCTTAGTACGCACACGACCACCGTACTTGGTGGTCATGTACATACTGTTCACACTTGGAACCAGCGGTAAGACAAGATGAAGCCTGTCAGCCAAGGATTTCCTCTGCAACGCCGAAGCATACGGTTGAATTCAGCTGCTCCAAGAGCTCCTTGCGGACACCATCTTCCTCGGAATCCATCTTCTTGCCGGACAACGCCTTGTAGATTACAAGTGCCTCCAGCGGTTCAACTATCATGTGAATCTCTGCCTTTGTTGTTGCCTTCATACGTTTTCCTCCTCAATTAAGCTACGGATAATATTGAATGACATCTTGCCAATGATAAACGTTGCCTCGCCCAGGTCAACGTTGTAGAACTTAGCAATCTCTTTGACAAGCGCAAAGTGCAACGTTCCCAGGGTACGCAGGTTATCCTCGCAACCATCGTACTCAACCGAGACTTTTTCATCATCGTCAACACTGATAATAATCTTACTCATGTACATTCCTCCTTATGGCTGAATCAAAAGATTTGAATTACCGGCAACGATACCAGGGAGTTTACCGTCCCACTTTTCGAGCTTACGCTGTTCAACGATAAGCGGTGTCAGGCTCTGCTGGAGCTTTGCATTTGCATTGGCTGTACCTTCGGCTTCAATGATTTCAGCATCAGCCTTGCCCTTAGCTGCCACCCTTGCCTTCTCAGCTTCAACCTCAGCCTGTTCCTTTTCAACCTTTGCCTTTTCCAGTGCGTTCTGCGCATCTACCACAGCCTGAATTGCAGTCTTGGTCTGCTCATCAGGAACTACATCGGACAAATTGAAGGTCTCAATGATAATGCCGTACTGCTCAAGGGAACTACGGAACTTCCTGAGAATCTCCTCGTTAATCTGAGGCCGCTTATTGCCAACCAGCTCCATCAGAGAATACTGAGAGGTAACCTCGTTAATCGCCTGATACATCTCGTTCTTCATGTAGCCAGCCTCAATCGCGGAAGCCTTCTGACCTCTGAACTTCTCGAATACCGAAGGAAGCATTGCTTCATCCATGTGATAAGCGTAGGTCACGGATACATTTACCTGCTTGCCATCCTTGGTATTCACATTAATGCTGTTGTCAACCTGCTCACCGTCATCGTTAGACTTAGTATAGTACACAGTCTCGGTGCTTACAGGATACTCAATAACCTTCTTCCATGGCAATACCATGTGAAAGCCCTGCCCCAAGGTTTCCTCCTCAAGGCCACCATCCATATTGTAGACAACACCGGCGTACCCAGGATCCACCTTATATGAAGCCGTTGCCCCAAGACCGATGGCTAACATCATCGCCACTGCAATACCTGTCATTCCAATTTTTCCATTGTTACTCATGTTCTCGTCCTCCTTAACTTTGTCACCTTGATGTTCTCCGGCACTCCATCATCAGAGATGGAATCCATAAAACGCTTCTTTATATCCATGATACATCTGCCAAACCCCTTGGCGTAATTTACAACCAGGTAAACAAATGTACCAGCGATAACCATTACTGCAAATATGATAAAACTTCTTAACATATAAACACCCTCGTCTTGAAATCCTTGGGTACAGGCTCCGATGGGTCAACCACTTTACCTTTCCTGGCAAGCGATGCCCACCACGAATACTGCCTAGCCTTATCAAGGTCACTCCTGAGCTGTCCCTTGAACGGCGCACGCATCAGGTACTTGACGGTATTACCAATACAGAAGCCAACAAACATCTCCTTGCTCATGAGAGTCTGCATGAACTCAATAGGAGACTTGGCTATATAGTGCTTCTGAGATGTACTGTAGCCATTGTTGTCGTTCTCAATACCATTGTCATTTTCGATGCTGATATGGTGCTCCGCGAGAACCTTATTGATACTCTCTCTATCTTCATCATCCCAGAGTATCGGTACCTCACCAGTGATGTTCTCTATTTTACAACCATCATCACCTTCTCTGAACTTACACCTTTCGCCATTGTTTATACATTCAGAACTATTGAATGACTTACAGTGCGTATATACATTATCAAACAAATCAGCCATGATATCCCTCCTTAATCTTTGTCCACTTGGCAACATGAGTAATCTCGAAGTCACCCAAGAGCAAGCGTTGTAATATCTCACCCTGCTCATTGTTAATTACATTCCCTTTAAGGATTACGTTTACGAGGCCATGCTCCGTGATACAAAATACACCCTCGAACACATCTATCATGAAGAATTGCCCCAGCTCCAGGCCAAGCAAGTGCGCCACCTCACACATCTTGTTCATCAGTTGTCCTCCTCGATTGGCACATAATCGTATGCAACCTTTTCAACCCTGCGTACTTCCACTGGATAACTATCATCATATTCATTTTCCTGGCATTCAGTGGCTCCCTGAAACCAACTTATACTAAAGAACCTATCTTCTACCTGAAATATTGTCTCCTTTGATAAAAACCAACGTAATTCATCAACTACACGCTCATCAATAAACTCGCCGACTTCCCCCCAGCACATTTCCCTGATTTCTCTCTTGGTGAACTTTTCATGCGCATCAAATCTTCTCAGAAATTCCTCGTTAGTCATTTGTTCTTCCTCCTTACACCATGTAGTTCTTCTGGTAATATGGACACAACTCATTAACCTCGCAGAAGTCCTTGCATCTGCGGTCATTCCATCGCTCCACCGGCTTGCATACCTCCGGCACGACACCGCTCTCCACGGCATCCATGAGCTTCTTATACTTCATCTCGAAGTACCTCCGCACCCATCGGTCTGATATTGGATTGATGGGCACAAGGTATGTCGGCTGGGTAACTCCATAGCTTTTCGCTGTCTTATCCAGACCACCGCGGACAAACACCTGAACCATCATTTTCTCCACCGGATACCCATGCTTCCCCATGAGGATGCGGTAGTAATTCATCTGTAATGCTACGTCATGCACATGCCTCACGCCACCAGGTTCAAACTTCTGCTCCCAGCGTTCTTCGCCAGCGTGCTTTCCCCTGGTAACTGTACGCTTTACCCAGCGAGCCTTGTAGCCAAGTACCTGCGATACCTTGTAGGCTCCATAGTTCTTGAAGTCATACAGGGTTTTCGTTGTCGCATCGTAGGCATCGAAGGCTCCCGATGTAATGTCATCTTCCAAACGCTTCTCCATTATCCATCCATCGGGACAATTGTCTTCCATGATGGCGTGCATTGATGTGCCAATCATGGCTGCTATGCTACCGTGCGGATTCAGGTAGAAGTCATTCATAATCTGTAGGTACATGATGCGTGTCGGTGCTAAGAGCTGGGTAACACTTGGCTTACCGAACCAATGTGGTTGCGATGTAGCCTTGAGTGCAGGTAAGCTCATGCACTGATGGTCACACCCTGCAAAGCACTGCTCGAATGTAACCTTGTCCCCATTAGGACATTTAAAACCTATCGCTGGCATTATACTGTCTCTCCAATCTTTTCCATTAATCGTGAGGTATCAGGGTTGTACACCAGATTAAATATGATGTCACCACTTCTTACCTCGCGAGCCTTGATTATCTTGAACATCGTGTCGTACTTCACATGCTCACGGTCAATCGGTGATAAGCCAGGAACCTGCGCTGGTCTCCATATAGCAACCACGTAATCACCTGAATTGCCTATAGCACCTGAGCCCATGAGGTCAGTCTGCACCGGCTCTCTGAATTTTCCGCTGCCATCCTTTTGACTTCCCTTATTGAGCTGTGAAAGCATGAACAATGTCACGTTATTCTCTTTTGCGAAGGCTTTCATGTTCTTCGCTGTATTCTCCTGCCCTTCCAGCGTGTCAGTGCCCTGCATGTACTGGAAGTAATCCACGGCTACTATGTCAACCATAATATCGCGTGAGGCCAGGAGCTTGATGTAGTTTCCCATATCATCAAAGGATAAGTAGTTCTTGTCCACGATGAACAGGTATTTCTTCAGGGCATCCATGATTAGCTCATAGGTATCAGGACGCTCCTTGATATACTCGTATACCTTGAACTGCTGTATCTGCACAATCTTGGATATGAGGATTTTCATTATGTCTTCCACTGGCATCTCCAGTGAGAAGAACAGGACTTTCTTGTGGCACTTGATGCACCAGTGCAATATCCACTCGGCTAACATGGTAGTCTTGCCAGAACCACTGTACGCTCCAAGGATAACCACATTCTTCCTTGTGAACTGAATGGTATTGTCGATGTTATCAAAGCCAACTCCGAAGGTTTCCTCGACCTTCTTATGTTCCAGCCTCTGATACCCAACGTCCACTGTCATGATGTCCTTGATTTGTTCCTCGGCTGTATCCTGCTTGATATTGAATAACTCACGAACCAGAGCTACATCGCGCTCCCATACGTCAGCAAGATATTCAGCTATATCAGCACGAGTCAAAGGGTTCCTCACGGTACACATGAAAGCGACCACTTGCTTTTCCTGCATATCCCTGTCGGGCTCATTGGCTACAATCTGCTTTACACAGTACAAGTCCACGGATTCATACTTGCAATCGTTGGCTATATCCATGCCCTGGACAAGCATGTCGTTGAAGTCCTTTGCCCCATCAGGTATCACGGCTACTTTGACAACCGTGTCCGGTGCTTGCTTCATGAATAAGTCACGGGCTCTCAGAACAAACTTGCCAGCCTTGCCATCATTGTCAGGACACAGGACAACCTTGGCACCAATTGGCTTAATGACTTCCTTTATCTGCTCGATGTGAGCCTTGCCAACACTGATACCACAGTAGGCTACACAGCAGTTCTCCTGCTGGATTGCACTGATGGCATCCATGGCTCCCTCGCAAAGCATGAGAGTCTTCGTCTTGCGCAGGAACCGCTGTGCCTGTGGAAGGCCATACAAGAACTTACCCTTAACAAAGAGTCCATCTATATTCTTGCTGTTCTTGTACTTAGGCATCTGGTCAAAGTATCTATAGAGAAATGCCACACACCGGCCCCAGGTGTCGTACATGGGAATCGAAAGAGCCTGTAGCTTTTCGCTGTACCCAAGACCAAATGTCTTGATGGATTCATCGGTCAGCCCGCGCTTGTGCAGGTAATCAATGATGCGTGGGAGCTGTCTCTGCATACCCACTGCCCACCTTGCATTACGCTGGGTAATATCAAGCTGCTCCTTGTACTTCGGATCATCAATCTCAACACCGAAATCATCACAGAGGGTTTTGACTGCGGTGTCGAAGCATACGCTGTCACGCTCCATGACAAAGTTAATGATGTTGCCATGGGCTCCACAGGAGAAGCAATGGAATGTATTCTCCTGTGGAAAGATAGTGAATGACGTTGGGTTATCACCGTTATGAATAGGACATGCGCACCGATATGTCCCATCGCTATGCAATTGCGCCTCCGGAATATATTCCACCAGGCTTTTCCTTAGTAAGCTATTAACATTCATGTGTCATGTCCTCTCACAATTAATCCTCAGACCATACTTGAATAGACTTTGCAAGCATCTCACGTATGTCCTCCAGTGGTACATCAGATGTTTTCGATATGTCAACTATGACCTGACCAAGGAAGAACATGATAATAGATGGGGCACCATTAACTTCAACCTTTGTACCTGCTTCATCTGCTTCAATAAATATCTTTGCTCTTATATTGTCCATTATTCCAGTACCTCCACTTCTAGCATTTGCCTACCGTTAGCAAATGCCTCCTCTTTACTTTCACAATAAATATCTATGCGCCCTTTATACCCACCGCCAAACCTGTCATGAACGATGTATTCATGACCGTTAATGCGGACTCTTGTACCCAGCGGAAGGTCATCAGCGGCCACCGTAATTCCGGCAACCGCTTGCTCACCGCTCGCAGTGATTCCATCTGACTTTCCACATTCATCGTCAGAAGCTGTATACCATGATACATTTGCTATGTATCTTACAGTTGGTTTTACATCTTCTATAATGTCTTTGGGGCGACAAAAAGAAAGGTCACTGTAAACGTGCCCTGGTGCGGATGCGTTCACGCTTTGGCTCAGAACCAGAACCATCGTCATCATCAGCGTTCTGAGCTTCATGCCTTGCCTTCCTCGCTTTCCTGTGCTCCTCAGCCTCAGCCTGTGCCTTAGCCTTCACCATCTTATAGAAGTCTTTCAACTTCACCCTTGGAACCCCTATGAAATCTTTCATCGTGTACCTCCTAATAACTCAAGATAATCAGTAACATTACTATGAGTTATGTGTTTTACTTTGCTTCTCGTGTTCCACTCATCCGCCTGTTTAAACAGGTCTGCCATAGTAATCTTTCGCTTCCCGTCAAGGGAGCAAAGGTACTCATATAGCAGATTCAGAGTGGTCTCCTGTTGCTTCTTAAAGAAGCTGTAGACAGCAAAGAAGTTCTTCTTGGAGAAGTCACCTGTTATTCCAAGGAACTTCTTTGCCAGCCTGTGAGGCTTATTGCAGTCATCCCAGCTTTTCATCAGATTGGAACGTCCTCCTCATCGAGGCCAGGCTCTCTCACCGGCATCTCAATACCGAACTCACTGAAATCATCACTACCGCCGAACTCAATCAGTTTATCAACGACAATCTTGTTAATGTACAGATTCACACCGTTTGAGTCTTTGGTCATCCAATATGCCATCGGCATGAATGCAATGCGCAATTCAGAGTTATCACCAATGCTTACATCGTGTGGCAGTTTTGACTGGGTTGCTACATTGAATACAGGGATGAACTTCTGAACCAGCTCACCGGTATCCTTGTCGGTATAGAATGCTGCGGTCTGGAACTTGAAGTCCAGAGAGCCATCCTCGTTTACGGTATAGCCATTGCGCAGGTCATCACCGCTTCTCCATGTACGCCCCTCGAACTCAGACAGTTTCTTTGCTTCTGCCAAGGTATCATCACAGAACTTCTTCATGCGAGCCTCATCGTCCTTGTTCGGGAACCGCAGGGTTACAGTGTACTTCTTCTTACCCTCGTATTCATCGTACCTGGAGTTTACTTTTACCCACTTGGCTAATCCCTTCGGAGTAACCTTGTTGTCAAACGACTTCTTGATAATCTTTGCCATGATATGACCTCCTAAAAAATTTTTAAAAAACTGCTTTTCACCCTTGACAAACTGTGCTATAATGTATCTATAGAAGTTTACCTCAGTGACTACATATATGATACAACATGTCATAAGTGTAGTCAAGGAAAGGAGTGAAATTTTTATGAGAAAAATTAGAGAACTTCGTGAAGCCCAGGGACTGTCCCAGAGAGACCTTGCTTACAGGGTTGGCGTGTCTCTCCCAGCCATCCAGAGGTTGGAAAATGGAGAAGGTGACCCAAAGTGGTCTACTATCGAGAAGACTGCAAATGAACTCAAGGTTTCCGTTGACCATATGATGGGAAGAAATGTTGAGTCCCTGCATTTAGCGAAACGTTTCTCCAAAGAAGAGCTTGACCTCATGGTCAAATTCCTTGAGGACATGCGGAGCCTATATACTCCTGGAACTTAGCTGGGAAAATATAGTAGCTCCACCGGTTATCATTCTTGTACGCTGTGCCAAATGGGAAAGCCCCTCGTTGCAATCCTGCCCGGAGAAACGATGGACTCACTCCCATTTGGTGAGCGGCATAGTCTATTGAAATCTTCATATTTACACCTCCTTTCGCCCTGTTGACTATATACATGATACATTATATTACATGTATGGTCAAGGATAACCATGAAAAATTTTTAGATTTTTTGGGAGGCGATTAATCATGAGATTACCTAATGGATACGGAAGTGTCTATAAGCTCTCAGGCAAGCGCAGGAAGCCGTGGATAGTTGTGGTATCGCATGGCATCAACGCAGAAGGCAAGGTGGACAGGGAACCTATAGGCTACTATAGGACACGCCAGGAAGGATTGGATGCCCTCGCTATATACCACCGTGAACCACAGTATCTTGCTGGCAACAAGAAGACATTCGGCGAAGTAGTTCAGGAGTTCCTGGATTACAAGGCATCTTCAAAGGATATCTCAGCATCATATAAGGCATCGCTCAGAAAACTAACTCCATTACACAGGCACAAGTTTAAACATGTGACAGCACATGATTTGCAATTGATAATGGATAGCACTACTCCATCGGTATCCCAGGTTTTAAAGGCAGCAATCAAAGGGCTATACAAGTTTGCCATGATGAATAGCTATACCTCAACAAACCTTGCGGATGCCTTAACTCCCCAGGCTGTAGACAAGTCAACATTGCATTACCCGTTCTCTCCAGAAGAAATACATGAACTATGGCAACACGAAGGAGGCTTTACAGCTGACATGGCTCTGATACTGATATTCACCGGAATGAGAATTGGCGAATTGCTTACCCTTAAAAACTCTAACATACATGAGGACTATATGATTGGTGGTATTAAAACGAAAGCTGGGAAGGACAGGGTTATCCCTATTCATGATGCCATAAAGCCAATAATCCAGAGATACCAGAGCGATAAGGAACTTTTCGTTAGTATGTCAACGTCAAATTTTAGGGAGCACCGCTGGAAGAATAGCGGAATACCATGTCTCCAAAAGCATACACCGCATGACGGAAGACATACATGCGAGACCATGCTGAACAACGCTAACGTGAACAAGGTTATCATTCAAAGAATAATCGGTCATGCAGGGAGTGACGTAGATGATTCAGTATACACGCATAAGACCAAAGAGCAACTTATTGAAGCTATTAATGTGCTACCGACCTACAAATAGTGTTAGTAGTATGCTAGTAGTAAGTTAGCAACGAACCAAATTTTACCTAATCTTATCCAATCTAAAACCCTTGATACATCTGGACTCTATAGATGTATCAAGGGTTTATTCTATATACTGAGTGAAAACAAAACTGAAAACTCCCCTATAGGAGAAGAAGAAGAAAAGAAAAGATATACTACCCACGTTACTACAGTGACAGATCAGGCAGAAAAGAAAAATATAAACAACGGCAGCAGTAATAGCAATTGCCATAGCATTGGCAATAATACTGCTAACCCTAAAGTGCCTATGACAGTCAATGAATTCTGTCAGAACAGCGGGGATTACCAGCTCTGCCAGGATGCCTACATGGACTACTTCAAACGAGAGCCCCCTTCTGCGGACAAGGTGAAGCTGCTCCGCTTCCTGGCTGAATACGGCACGGATAGCACCTTGAAGGCCATGGATGTCATGATGCGGAACAAGGCCGAGTCATTGAATTATTGCGAAGGGGTGTTGCGGCGCATGCAGTGGCAGCTGGACAAGGCTGCCACCAGGCGGCCTGCTCCCCGTCCCCACAGCGATTGGCAGGGCTGGAATATGGCGTAAAAAAAATTTTTTAAAAAAAGACTTGACGGTGACATGTCATGGACGTACTATATGGGTGCAGGGAACAACGGCACCTGATAAAAGCAATATATTTCCCATACCCCCTAACTTTTCCATGTATATTGCTTGTTGATTTTATAATCATTTGTCATATGCACCTGTTCCCTGAAAAAATTATTTTTCGTGAAAGGAGATGTTTTCATGAGCACACTGATGGACAACCATTCCACCCTCAAGCTGAAGCTGGAGACCGGCACTAATGCCAAGGGGGATGCCACCTGCTCTACCAAGAGCTTTGGCGGCATCAATCCCGGGCTCACCGATGATGAGCTTCTGGGCATTGCCGACGGTCTGGCAGGACTGCAGAGCCATGCCCTGGCAGAGGTAGACCGGGTTGACACCTCTGTCCTCTCCGCATAACCTGCGAAGGGGCAAAACTATGTATCGATTGCGTGACTGACGAAAGGAGTGATTTTTATGGCAGCAACACTGCATCTGGTGTTCAGCAAGGGCACCGGTTCCAAGACTATTACCATCAGCGATCCAAATCCGAACCTCACCAAGGCTCAGGCCTATGAGGCAATGCAGGCGATTGTGGACAAGAAGGCTGTCCTGGTCAAGGACGTGCCTGTGGATGGTATCAAGAAGGCGTATTACAGCGATGTCATCGTGACTGAGCTGGAAGATGCCGCAGCCTGACCACATACAGAGGCTTATTAACTTTTGAGTTTGTTGAGACATGAAAGGAGGAACTATCTATGGCAATTCGTGAAACCAAGTCTTCTGCCTTGAAGCTGGCACTGATTACCGGCACCGATAACGAGGGTGACCACATCCTTTTGTACAAGACCATCAACGGCTTTGATACCGCTATCTCTGATGCTGACATGAAAAGCATCGGGGACAAGCTGGCCGGTCTGTACAATTATCCCAATGAGGATGTGCTCCGTATTGACACCCACGTTTTGAAGAAGGCCGCATAACCCATGACATAGGGCGGCACTGCTTCAAGTGGCTCTTGAGCATTAAGAGCCTTTAACCCCTTTAGCTACTAACTTTAATGGAAAGGAGAATATATATGGCAAAGAAGCTTAATATGGTCTTTACCCGTGGCGAGGACGGCACCAAGACTATTTCCCTGGCGGACCCGAAGGATGGCATTACTGCCAGCCAGGTAAAGGGCGTAATGCAGAACATCATCGACAAGGATGTGTTCCAGTTTGAGACCGGCTCCCCTATTGACGGCATCAAACGCGCCTATATCCGTGAGACTATCATCACGGAGCTGCCGGAGGCATAAGGCCAGCTTGAACGCCTGAAGGTTCAAGGCATGAACTTTGTTTACCACCTATTATTTCCCTACGTTGCCCCGCTTCCCCGGCGGGGCAATTTTAATATCGAAAGGAGCGAGCACATTCATGGAAGAAAAGCTTTTATCCGCCATTTCCACGGTCGGCTTCCCCATCGTTGTCTCCTGCTACCTGCTGGTAAAATTCCAAGCCACGCTGGACAGGTTTTCCAACAAAGTGGACGAGCTGATACTGGAGCTGCGGAACGGCTACTATTATATGAATCCCCATAATCCCAATAACGCCGCATAAACAAATAGCAAAAAATAAAAAACAAATGCTTAAATAAAAAAGATGGTTTTGACGCATAGCATGTCTAACATGTATAGAATGCACATCAAAACCATCTTTTTAGTTTACTTTTATTTTATTTTTTGCAATTTACGGACAAAATTTTCCTTAACTGCTAGCATCAAAAGCTGAACTCTATCCTGCTGATGGCATGGCTGCGGCTGAACAGCAGCTCACTGTACTCCTGTGGCAGCACGCCGCCGTCAAATTCCTGCACAGTGCCATCTGCCATGCTGACAGCCAGCTTCTTTGCCCCCCGGCGGTAGCTGACAGGCACACCGCACCAGGTAAAGCCCAGACTGGCATCCCCCATCTCAGCCTCTGGCAGAAGCTGCGGCTTAAATACGGCACAGCCTGCCTCAATGCTGATGCCCAGCTCGCCCCAGCGGGTAAGGATTTCCTCCTTTACCTGTCCGGTCATGCCCGGCTGGCAGGCACCCTTATGGTAAGGGGTATGGGAATACGCATCAAACGGGAACGCCCCGTATACCTCAGGGGACTTGGCAGAACCGCCCAGCCCAGCCTTGATTTCCTGATACAACGCCTTCAGCTTCTCCCCATAGCCATCATCAGCAGCCAGGGAGCGCAGGGCATTTTCCTGCACTGCCACCAGAAGCTTGGCCACCATGTGCCAGTAGATGCTGCCCAGCCCCTCATAGGCATAGAAGGTGCCGGACCTGCCCGTAAAGGCATGATGGTTAAATACTTCCTCATACAGGGCAAAAAGCTTCTCCCTGTCAGCAGCAGCCATAGCAGGCTGAGTCTCCAGCCAGCCGGTGAGCTTTTCCTCATTCTGGCAGCAGGCATTGAAATGATAGAAGCCATCCAAATCCTGCTCAAGATAAGCTTCCAGCCCCTTTGCCCTGTCAGCGCAAACGCGGTTCTTTGCCAAAAAGCAATGCAAATTCTTGTTTGGATAGAGCATATAGGAATTCTGCCGCTCCTCGTACATGCCACTATGCCTGAGGGCAGTACAGATTTCCACTGCCTCCCCGGAGGTCAGAAGCCCGCTGGACAGCACAGCCACCTGCCCCTCCAGCATCTCCTGCAAGTGCTCTATCTCCATGCCGTCAGCAGCCAGCTTCAGGGTGTTGTAGGTGTGATACAGGCCATCTGCCCGCTTGTTGCAGGCAATAGTCCCGGCTACCAGGCGTTCCACCAGTCCGTAGAACTCCTTCAGCTCATTGCCGGACACCTGGGCAGACTCAGCCCCATAATACTCCCTGTACAGGCTGTCCCTTTCCTGCTGGAAAATCAAGCCTGCCGCATCAGTAAACGCCTTGCGGCTGCCTGCATCCGCAAAGACTCCATCCGCAAAGACTGCATTGCCTGCCTTCATGCCTGCACCTGCATAAAGCTTTTTCAAATCCTGCATACATGCTGCAATCGTGGCAGGTATCTCATAGACAGCTTCACCATGATGCCCATAGAGCTCCGTCAGGAACTTCAGCATCCGCTCCATGTAGCAGACGGTTACCATGGACAGACCCCAGCCAGCCAGGGCATTGTTGGCATCGTTCCACTCAGGCCGCTGGGTATTCATCCACACGCCGCCTCCCGGCACAAGATTGGCAGCCTTGGCAATCACCAGCTGCAGAAGCTTGGCAGTCAGGTTCACCAGTGCCACCCTGCCTTCCTTGTCCTGCACCAGCTTCTGGTCAGTCCCCAGGGACTTTGCCTTTTTCAAGAGCTCGTCGCTGAGAGCCTTGTCAAAAATCAGGGAATTTCTCGGGTCACGGCAGATATCCTCATAGCTTTTCAGCCTGTATGGCACATTGGCAGTAGAAAACAGCTTGGCAGACAGATAATCATCCAGCAAAGCAGCATCATAGCCTGCCAAAAGCTCCAACAGCTTCTGGAGATAAATCACCTGATGGTCGCCCCAGTAGCCGAACTGCGCCCAAGGGTCCGAAGGGTCCGGACACTCCCAGTCAATCCCCTCCCGGGAAATGCGGTACGGGTTAAAGCCGTCAATGGTCATGGCATTGACAAACTTCGCCACCACATTGGAAATGTACTCAGGGTAAGATATCAGCAGGGCTTCCCAGTTCTGGAAAATATCACGCCAGTTGCCCTCGTAGTTCAGCACCTGGTTGCCGTCCCCATCAGTCAGGGCGATGTTGAACTTATTCCACGGACGGGAAGGGTCACCATGCCTGCGGGAGAAAATCACCGGCAGGTATTCCATATACAGCCTGGTCAGCTGGCTGTCAGCCGCTGCAAAAATCTTTCCCTCCAAGGTCTTCTTGGCCACAGACTTCTCCCCTGCCGCCTCAGAAGATTCCTCCATATCAGCCAGCAGCCTTGCCGCCTTATCATATTCAGCTGCGCTTCTCTGCTTGACAAAGGCAAGAAAATCTGCCACATCAATCCTGCCATCATTGGCAAAGAAGCCGCCCCGCATGATATTGAAAATCACGTTGGTACGATGGTGGACACATGCCATCTCATCAGCCGTAGACTGAATGCCGTCAGCCTCACCGATAAACCTGTCCAGCTCAGCATCCGTAGCCCCGATATCCTCTGCCAGAAGCCTTGCCGCCTCTTTCCTGTCAGCCAGCACCTTTTTCAGCTTCACCACATCAGCTGCATTCAGGGAGTGGTCAAAGGCACTTGCCCAGCTGTCCTCGGAGCCAGCTGCCAGCTCCGCCTCATGCAGGATAAAGCAGCTGCCCCTGCCGCCTTTAATTATATCTGTTTCCGTAAGCTTCCTGCCAGCAGCAAAGTCCTGTATCACCCCATCAGAAATATACACCTCATCCTCTGTGGTAAACCAGCAGGTATTGGCCAGCAGCGCCTCATTTGGCTCGGCCCTGTCCGTCAGGGCCGAAGACAGGGCAAACATGGCAAGTCCCGACTCTGTATCCAGCTCCGTGCTCTTGTAGGCATCCACCAGCACGGACATATTGTTCTGCAGGGAGGCATCCACAATGGCAGGCATGATATTCCTGGCACCATCCAAAACGCGCACCCTCTGAGGCTTGTCAGCCATATTGATGAGCTTTGCCAGCTTGACCAGGCCAAAACGCCTGCTGGAGGTCCAGCCATAGCGGAAAACCAGCTGCAAAGCCTCATTACGTGCCTCAAAAATCACCTTGGAGCCGTTGATATTCTTGTACAGATTGTACTGCACGCCATCCTCCGGGATGCCTGCCGCCCCTGTTCCCTGCAAAAACCTGCCAAAAGGCTCCCACAGCGTTACGCCATCAGCCCTTTCCACCTGAATCGCCGTATAGGAGCCGGTGGTGTACTTGTAGTCGGCAATCCTGTCTGCCGTGCCGTACTGGAAAATAGCGTGGTCGGCATTCTTCCTGCCGGCAGTGATGCCGCCCTTCGCCCACAGAAAATTCCACACATCGCCGGAACTGGTGATAGTCATGAAAAAATCATCCATGCGGTCATAGTTCTCCAGCTTGTAGAACTTTTCCCCGTCCAAAATAACAAAATCGCCCTTGACACCCTTGGAATTGCTCACAACAATTCTCTCCCCTCTCTGCAAATGGTAAATCAAAATCACAAAACAATCAACAATCAAAATCTCTTGCTTCATCTGATTATTATTCTAACAAAAGGGAAGCTTTTATACAGGGTGCCAGGACGTCTTTGTTACTATGTTACAAAAAATCCTGCCATATATGGAAACACTGCTAAAATTATAGCCTGAGCCTGTTTTTCATCCTTCCGGATACTCAGCCGGCCGGCAGGCAGGCTGCAAAGCTGCTAATCCTTCATCTCCTGCTTGCCATACATGTACTCATAATACTGCTTCTTCATTTCCTTCCTGGTCTTCACCGGCGGCCACAGCTCCCCCAGGGCATCCTCCCGCATGGCAGCCGCCAGATGGGGATACAGCTGGGGATTGTCCTTGCTCATGTCCCGTATCAGCTCCTTGACCTTCTGTCGCACCGTATGGCCGTCATGAGGGCAGGGAGAAGGCACCGGCGCAAAGCCGTGATACTGGATTGCCTCCCTGATTTCCTGCTCCCGGAAATACACCAGGGGACGGATAACCGTCAGATCAGTCTTGTCCAGATAGGTCTTCGGGGTAAAGGTATGCAGCTGCCCGGAATACAGAAGGCTCATGAAGAAGGTCTCCACCGCATCATCATGGTGATGGGCGTAGGCCACCTTGTTGCAGCCCTGCTCCACCGCATAGCGGTTCACCGCCCCCCGGCGGAAAAAGGCGCAGGTATAGCAGGGGTCCTTGCCCTGCTGAGCCTCAATGGTGCCTGCAATATCCACCTCGAAGCTGGCAAAGGGAATCTCCAGCTCCGCCATAAACTCCCCGATCCGCTTCGTATCAAAATCCTGGGAAAACATGGGATTGATGGTCAGCGCCATCAGCTCAAAGTCCTTCTTCAGCCGCTTTCGCATCATGGCCATGGCGTAGGCAAGGAAAATGCTGTCCTTGCCCCCGGACACCCCAATCAGAATCCTGTCCCCGTCCTCAATCAATTCAAACTCCGTAATCGCCCGCATAAGCTTGCTAAAGTAAAGCTGGGGCAGCTGAAACTTCATCATAACTTGAAGCCGCCTACCCCGGCCAGCACATGGGCGCAGTCGCAGTTGTCCTCGTCCGCATCAAGCTCTGCCAGCAAGGTCATAATCAGCCTGCGGAAATTGCCGCTGTTGGCCGCCATGGCATCCATGACCTCCTGATGGGTAAGCTTGGTCTCGGAAATGCCTGCCGCCATGTTAGTCACCATGGAGATAGTTGCATAGCACATCTCCGCCTCCTGGGCAAGAGTAACCTCCGGCACGTTGGTCATACCCACCAGGTCGCCTCCCAGCATGGAGAACATCCTGATTTCCGCCGGAGTCTCATAGCGGGGGCCGTCAGTGCAGACATAGGTGCCGCCGTTTATCACATGAATCCCCAGGCGGCTGCCAATCTCCTGGATTTTCCGCCTCAGGTCAGGGCAGTACGGGTCCGTCACATCCACATGGACTACGCCACGCTCTCCCCCCTCATAAAAGGTGCACACCCGGTTCTTGGTAAAATCCAGGAACTGGTTCGGCAGCACGAAATCCCCCAGCTGCATGGCCTTGTTCAGAGAGCCAACTGCCGTGGTGGAAATAATCTTCCGCACCCCCAGCTTTTTCAGGGCATAGATGTTGGCCCGGTAATTAATCTTGTGAGGTGCAATAGAATGCTTGCTGCCGTGCCGGGCCAGAAATGCCACTTCCTTGCCTGCATAAGTGCCCACCTGCAGCTCCACTTCCCCATAAGGAGTCTCCACCTTCTCCTGCCGTACATTCTCCAGCATATCAGGGTCATATACCCCGGAACCGCCAATAACCGCTATCTTTACCATAAAATCTCCTCCTATTCCTTCTATTCCTTATTTCAGCTGCTTCCCCTTAGAAATGAAATACTTTCAGTAGTTTTCTCACTTATTTCTCGCCAAAGAAAAACCTATGCCGATGAAGCTCAGGGCGCAGAACACCCGGAAAATCGCCTGAATTGCTGGCAGCAGGTGCACATTGTCACTGCCGGTCAGGGACTGCACGCCGCACCATGCCAGAAGCATTGTCACCAGTGCCATGGAAATGGACTGGCCGAAAAGCCGCATAGTAGATACCAGGGACGAGGTAGTGCCGTAGTATTTGGGCGGCACAGCCCCCATGATGGCATTGTTGTTAGGTGAGGAAAACAGGGCAAAGCCCAGCCCCACCAGCATCAGAATCAGCCCCGTCTGCCAAATAGGCGTCCCTCCATTCAGAAATGACATCAGCAAAAGCCCCAGGCAGGTAATCCCCATGCCCACGGAGGCCACCTTGCCGGGATGAATCCTGTCGGAAAGCGCCCCTGCCTTTGGGGAAAGCAGTGCCATCACCACAGGCTGCAAAAGGATAATCCCCCCTGCCATGGAGGCGGAAAAGCCCAAAATAATCTGCAAATACAGAGACATCAAAAAGCTGATGGCAAAGGTGGCACTATAATGGAGCATGGCTGCCAGATTGCTGAAGGTGAACACCCTGTTGCCCTTAAAAATCCTGATATCCAGGCAGGGATTCGCCACCCTGTATTCAATAAAGGCAAAGGCCAGCATCCCAAGAACTCCCAGGGCCAGCACCACCTTGCCCAGCTCACTGCTGTTAATCTCCGCCAGGCCGTATAGCAGCGTTGGCGCCGCCAGCATGTAGCACAGGCTTCCCTTCACATCAAGCCGCGCTCCCTTGTCCCCGTACCATTCCTGAGAGATGCCGCGGAGCATCCAGATACTGATGAGCACCACTGCCGCCGTTGCCACAAAGATGCTGCGCCAGCCCGTCAGCTCGCAGAGAAAGCCGCTGATAACGGGCCCCAGGGACAATCCGCTATAGGTGGAGGCAGCGGAATAGCCGATAACCCTGCCCCGCTCCGTAGGTGGATGGGAGGAAACCAGGAGAGCCATGCCCGGCCCGAAAATCAGGGACATGACGCTGCCCTCGATGAAGCGGATAACATTCAGCATTTCTATGGAAGTGGCAAAAGCACCTGCCAGAAAGGTCAATGAAAACAGCCATTGCCCCATATGATACACCCTGCGCCTGCCCAAAATATCCGCCAGCTTGCCTGTAGGCAGCGTAAACATGGCAGCTCCCAGCAAATAACCGAACACCACCCAGCTGAGGTCATTGGCGCTGGCACCAAATTCCTGGCCGATAGCCGGTACTGCCACATTGATGCCGGAACCGGCAAAGGGCCCGATGAATGAAGTAATTATAACCGCCAGAAAAAGATGCCTGGCAGTCCCGGGCTCCAAAACCGCCTCACCGGCTCCGGCATTTCCTGTAGGCTCATTATTATCTGCAGCCCGATTATTATCTTCGCGCAAAAAAATCACTCCCTTTCAGTACATATATATTGTACACCATCGGGGAGTGATTTTCTATAGCCTGCTGCAAATAAAACGAATTACAGCATCACATTATCTGCATGACCTGCATTATCATCTGCATTATCTACAGCATTTACGGCATTTACATGCATATCATCTGCATGATATGCGACTTTGCCTTATTTGCTCTGGGAAGCCAGAATCTCCACAGCCTTGGCGAGAGCATCCTCTGCACCGGCAGGGTTCTTGCCGCCGGCCTGAGCCATATCAGGGCGTCCGCCGCCGCCGCCGCCCACCAGCTTGGCAGCTTCCTTGATGACCTTGCCTGCATGGGCACCGGCAGCCACAGCCGCCTTGGAAGCCTTCACCACCAGGCTTACCTTGCCCTCTGCCTCGTTGACAGCAGCCAGCACAACTACGCCGGTATCCAGCTTGTCACAGGTCATATCGGCCATGCTGCGCAGGTCATCCATGTCATTGGCAGCCACCCGGGCGGCAATCACGCTGAAAGCACCCACGGACTGCACCCGGTCACCCAATGCCGCTGCATCAGCCTTGGCCTGCTCGGCATGAATGGCAGCAAGCTGCTGCTGCATGTCCTTGGACTGAGCCAGCACATCATCCACACGGGCAATGACATCTTCCTCATGGCACTTCAGCTTGGCAGCTGCCTCGGCAACCACCTTCATCTTGCCAAAGGCGTAGTCAAGGGCAGCCTGGCCGGTAATAGCCTCGATACGGCGCACCCCGGCAGCCACGCCGGTCTCGCTGATGATCTTGAACAGGCCAATCTGACCTACATTGGTCACATGGGAGCCGCCGCACAGCTCCATGGAGAAGCCAGGTACGCTGACAACCCGTACTACATCACCATACTTCTCACCAAAGAGTGCCATAGCACCCTTGCCGGTGGCCTCGTCCTTGGACATGTGCTCGATGACTACATCGGTGCCCTTGAGGATTTCCCGGTTCACCAGCTCCTCCACATCAGCCAGCTGCTGGGCGGAAACAGGCTCGAAGTTGGTGAAGTCGAAGCGCAGGCGGTCTGCATTCACGGAGGAACCAGCCTGATTTACCTGCTGTCCTACCACGCGCTTCAGGGCAGCCTGCAGGAGATGGGTTGCAGTATGGTTGCGGGCGGAAGCCAGCTTCACATTCTGGTCAACCTTGATTTCCACCTTGTCGCCAACCTTCAGCTGGCCTTCCTCCACATAGCACTCATGGTATACGGTGCCATCCGGCAGCTTCTTGGCATTGACAGCCTGAATCCTGCCAAACTCGGTAACCAGCACGCCCTTGTCACCTACCTGGCCGCCGCCCTCTGCATAGAACGGGGTAACATCCAGGATAATGCCTGCCTCATCGCCATCCTGCAGCTCATCCACCAGGGCGCCATCCTTCCAGATAGCCACCACCTTGCCCTCACGGGCAGACAGGTCAACCTTCAGGGCTGCAGTATCGATGCCCTGCAAATCAGGGATAGCATAACGCTCATTCTCCGCACGGGCCGCACGGGCGCGGTCACGCTGTGCCTGCATTTCCTTGTCAAAGGCTTCCTTGTCCAGCTCCATATCGTTCTCATGGAGGATTTCCTCCGTCAGCTCCCAAGGGAAGCCAAATGTATCGTACAGCTTGAAGCCCAGCTCCCCGGACAATACCTTGGAACCAGCTGCCTTGGTCTCAGCCATATAGCCGTCCAAAAGCTCAATGCCCTGCTCCAGGGTTGCAGAGAAGCGGTCTTCTTCCAGGGCGATAACCTTCTTGATGTACTCCTTCTTCTGGCCGAGAGCCTCAAAGTCGCTGGCATCTGCATAAATATCGCAGACTGCATCCACGGCACCCTCCAGGAACTTGTCCTTGATGCCCAGCATGCGGCCATGGCGGACAGCCCGGCGCAGGATGCGGCGCAGCACATAGCCCCTGCCCTCGTTGGATGGCAGGATGCCGTCCATAATCATGATGGTCATAGAACGGGCATGATCAGCAATAACCTTCAGGGAAATATCAGTCTCGGCATCAGCACCGTACTGAACGCCGGACACCTTGGAGGCATACTCAATAATCGGGAACAGGAGGTCAGTCTCAAAGTTGTTCTTTACCCCCTGCATAACGGAAGCAATACGCTCCAGGCCCATGCCGGTATCGATGTTCTTGTGCTCCAAATCGTTGTAGGTGCCTTCCTCGGTCCTGTCGAACTGGGTGAACACGTTGTTCCAGATTTCCAGATAGCGGTCACAGTCACAGCCTACGCCGCAGGTAGGGCTGCCGCAGCCACGCTCCTCCCCCAGGTCAATGAAAATCTCCGTATCAGGTCCGCAAGGGCCGGGGCCGATTTCCCAGAAGTTGTCCTCCAGCTTCACGATATGAGTCGGATCAAAGCCAGGCTGTGCCTTCCACAGCTCCTCTGCCTCGGTATCCTTCGGATAAATGGATGCCCACAGCTTGTCTTTTGGCAGCTCCAATACCTCGGTCAGGAACTCCCAGGACCAAGGAATAGCTTCCTTCTTGAAATAATCACCAAAGGAGAAGTTGCCCAGCATCTCAAAATAAGTCTGATGACGGGCAGTACGGCCTACATTCTCAATATCGCCGGTACGCACGCAGCGCTGGCTGGTGGTAATACGTCCGCGAGGCGGCTTTACCTTGCCGGTGAAATACGCCTTGAAAGGCGCCATGCCTGCACCCACCATCAGGAGAGTCGGATCATTCTCCGGAATCAAGGAGGCACTTGGCAGCCTCAGATGACCTTTCTTCTCAGCAAAAAACTGGAGATAAGCCTCCCGCAATTCATTACCTGACATTTTCTTCAAAATAATCTACCCCCAAATAAGGAATTTCTTACGCATTATGCTATGTTATACTATGCCTTAATGCACAACAACCGCACACTAACTTTACTAGTATATCACACATCGGGCAAAATGGCACAAAAAATTTCCTCATTTACTCATTTACTCCAAATTTACAGCACCCGGCGCCTGCGCTGCTTTCTCTGGCACATATCCAGATCCGCCTTTTCCAGCACCCGGCGCAAATCATCCCGCACGGATTCCGCCGTGGAAATGCCGTAGGAAATGCTCAGGGGCTGGTTCTGAATCCGATACTGGTCATACTGCTCCTTGAACATGCGCATAATCCCCTTGGCCTCGTTCTCATCCGTATTCACCAGCACAATGGTAAACTCATCACCGCCTACCCGGTAGACCATGGCATCCTCAGGCAGCGCCAGCTCCATGACCATGGCAGTCATGCGGATATACTCGTCCCCTGTGGCCTTGCCATAGGTGTCATTTACCATCTGCAAGCCGTCGCAGTCTGCACTGACAATGCTGATAGGCAGCGAATCTGCCGTCAGCTTCTCCAAATCACGCATCAGGCTGTTGCGATTCCCCAGCCCCGTCAGGCTGTCCGTCATGGCCATCCGGTTCAGCTTCCGCTTCAGCTTCTCGCTTTCCGACACGTCGTTAATCAGCCCTACGATGCCCACAATATTGCCCTTGCCATCCCTGATAGGCTCCTTGACAATCTCCAGAAACTCCTGCACACCGTTCTGGAAAATCTCAATCACATAGCGGCAGCCCTTGCCGGAGCGCATGACCTCCCGGTCCTTCTCCATGGCAAGCAGGGCATTCTCCTTGTCCTCCCGGATTTCCACATCGGTCTTGCCCCGGATAGTCCACCCCGGCTCATCCTTATCCCTCAGATGATGCCAGTACTGGGTACAAAAAACATATCTCCCCTCTGCATCCTTCAGGTAGATATTGGCCGGCAGCAGGCTCAGAATCTTCTCCATTTCCTCAAAGGTCATGGAATCGCTGAAATAACTTGCAGCCCCGCCAGATATATCCTTATCTCCCATTCTCCCACATCCTCTCATATCATATCATAATATCTGCCCGCATACTCACATCATATTTGCCTGCATCATGCAGCAATCTCCCCATTCAAAAAAATTTTATCAGGTTGACACTCCCCATGCCTAAAGGCAGGGGATTCTTGGTTCGCTGAACACTGCGGACTAACCGTAGTTATTCCGACTTACACGTTCTCCCCAAGCGTGAATTCCCGTGTGTCCCACGGTACTGATTTATGCTAGGAAACCTGTTTTTGTTCTATTGCCTTGCGCAGTATGTTTATTGCGGCATTGGTGTCTCGGTCATGGTGTGAGCCACATTTAGGGCAAGTCCACTTCCTAATACCAAGATTTTTAGTTTCCGTGTTCTGATAGCCGCATTCAGAACAGGTTTGGCTAGATGGATAGAATGTATCTACTTTCAGAACTTCAGAGCCATGCAATTCTGCCTTGTATTCAAGCTGACGGAAGAACTCAGACCAGCTTACGTCCGATATGGCACGAGCTAACTTGTGGTTTCTCATCATGTTCTTTATTTTTAGGTGTTCTATGGCTATAGTCTTGTTCTGTCTAACCAATGCCGTAGATGTTTTGTGCAGGAAGTCCCTGCGGATATTGGATATACGCTCATGTACTCTGGCAACACGGATTCTAGCCTTGTCGCGATTCATAGACCTTGGCATTTTCCGGGAAAGCCGTCTTTGTTCTCGCACGAGCTTTCTTGTCAAACGCCGCAGGATTCTGGGATTGGCAACAGTATTTCCATTACTGTCCGAATAGAATTCCTTTACGCCTACGTCAATGCCTATTTCGCCGCCGTCATTAGTCTTGAGTAAAGTCTCCTTGTCCAATTCTACGCACAGAGATACGAAGTATTTACCAGAAGCATTACGGCTGACCGTAGAATTAAGGATTCGCCCTTCAAATTTTCGGCTCTGCTTGATTTTCACAGCTCCGATTTTTGGCAGCTTGATTCGATTTCCTATGATACGGACGCCATTGCCTTGGTTTCTTGTGCGGTAGGATTGGCTATGGTTATGCTTGGATTTGAAGCGGGGGTATCTTGACTGGTGCTTGAAGAAATTCTGATACGCTGTGTCGAGATTCTTTAGGGACTCTTGTAATGCCATGCTGTCTACCTCTTTCAGCCAGCTATACTCTTCATACCTTTTCAAGTCCGTCAGCATGGCACTAGTCTGATTGTAGGTTACAGACTTATGGTTTGCAGTCCATTCATCTCTACGGATGGCGAGAAAATGATTGAACACAAATCGGCAACAGCCCAGAGTGCGATTAATTAGTTCTTGCTGGGCATGGTTCGGATATATTCTGAATTTGAAGCCCATTGTGTACTTGTCCATTTTCTCACTTCCTTTGCGATGTTTTTTGGCTCTCGATATACTGCTTCACGATGTTAAGCGGAGCACCGCCGACAGTGGAGCAGAAATAGCTGTTTGTCCATAGGCTAGGCAGTTTAGTTGTCAGCCATGGAAATTCCTGCCTCAAGATACGAGAGGTCTTACCCTTGATAGTTTTTACGGCTTTGTGAATACCGAACTGCGGATGAACCTCCAGTAGAAGATGCACATGGTCTGGCATGATTTCCATTTCGATTACATCGACTTGGATTTCTTCACAGATTGACTTGACCAGCTCCTTTAGTCTGGTATCAACGCCATTGACCAACACTTTTCTGCGGTACTTGGGGCAGAATACAATATGATACTTACACGAATATACGATATTGTGGCTTGAGTGGTATTTTATTTCGCTCATGTTTGTATTATATCACTTTAAGTAAACTAATACAAGACTATCTACGTTGAATTGTATCCCTATAGCTGAAGCTAGGGGTTTTACGGCGGTTTGGATAATCGCCACATATATTATATATTCTACATGAAAAACAAAAATCCTGCAAAAAAATATATCCGCATCAAAAGCTGATGCGGATATATCGAAGGCTTTAACTTAAAAGCCCGGCTGCAACAGGATTTCAGCTGGCAGGACCGAACTCATTGGCACCCTCGTTGCCCTTCATCACAGCCAAAGCTATGACAACGGCAATATCCAGTGCACTGACCAGGTTCGCCACCAGGCTGCTGTCCAAAAAATACACGCCGAAGCTGAGCACGGCTGGCACTATAACTGCCAGCAGCCATTTGCCGCCCTTGCCCAGGTCGTGCAGCCGCCTGATGCCCAGGCACACCGCAACCAGGTTGGAAAAAAGCCCAATCAGCACTCCCCCAATATACATGGTGCCGCCAGTCTCCATAGTCTCCAGCTGGCCGGTTGCCATCATTGCGGCGCTGAACAGCATCATCACCACCACAGCTGCAACTATGGTAGCCAGATAATACATGATATACTTCTTTCGGTTCAGCCTGCCGCCAATCATTTTCTCCAGCATCAATTACCATCCTTTATCACTTATAACTTACAACTTACAGCTTGAACTGAGCCAGGGAGTTCTGCAAATCCTGTGCCTGCTCAGCCAGCTTGCGGCTGGCATCTGCAATCTCCAGCATGGAAGCAGTCTCCTCCTCGGTAGCGGCAGATACAGTCTCCGCCTCGCTGGCTACAGCACGGCTCATGGAGTTAATCTTCTCAATGGCCTCGTTAATCTTCATGGTGCTGTCAGCCAGGACAGTCACCGCATTCTCCATGGTGTTGGAGTTATCAGCCACCACGGATACCATCTCGGCAATATGGGCGAAGGAGCCACCGGCATCCTTTACGGCACCGGTACCGCTCTTTACCTGCTCAACGCCGGCCTTCATAGCCTTTACAGCATTCTCGGTATCCTTCTGGATGCCAACTACCACGGCGGCAATCTCACCGGCAGAAGCCTGGGACTGCTCTGCCAGCTTTCTTACTTCCTCGGCCACAACGGCAAATCCCCTGCCGTGCTCACCAGCGCGGGCAGCCTCAATAGCCGCATTCAGTGCCAGCAGGTTGGTCTGCTCGGCAATAGAGGAAATGGTGTCAATGATAACGCCGATCTGCTGGCTCTGCTCGCCAAGGCGCTCAATAACCTCTGCAATATGGGTAACAGTAGCATCAATAGTTTCCATGTTGTTCACCGCAGTACCTACATTGGCACGTCCCTGCTCTGCCACTTCGTCAGTCTCCTGAATCTTGTGGCTGCTTTCACGAATCGTAGCGGAAAATTCCTGCATGTGTGCAGTCAGGTTGCTGACATTGCCGGAAGCAGTTTCCACCTCAGTAAACTGCTCACTGCAGGAGCCTGCCACATTCATCACGGACTCGGCAATAGACTTGCTGACAGTAGCCGCCTGCTCGGAGGTGGAGGTCAGCTCCTCGGAAGCCGCTGCCAGATACTCGGCAGTCTCCACAATCTGCTGCATCAGCTTCAGAAGCTTGCCCTGCATATCGTCCATGGCGTGAGTCATAACGCCCAGCTCATCCGGCCTGGCAGCCAGCGCCTGCATCTCTGCCGCATCCTCCTGATGGGCACGGAAGTCGCCATCACCCATCCACTGAATATGCTTGGTAACCAGCTGAATCGGCGTAGCAATGCGGTTGCCCATATAAATAGCAAAAGCTACAAACAGCACCAGCAGAATGATGATAACAAGTACAGCGATCAGGATGTCGCTCTGCAGCTCACTCTGCAAAAGTGCCTGCTCCTCGGCAACCTGGGCATCAATCTGGTCAATCCAGACACCGGTACCGATTACCCAGCCCCATGGCTGGAAGCAGACAGTATAGTTGCGCTTCGGCAGCGGAGTGGTCTCATTCGGCTTGGCAAACATCAAATCAGTGAAACCGCCGCCCTCCTTGAGGCCGTTGGCAAGCATTTCCTTGATGAAATAAGTGCCATTCGGGTCCACCAGGTCAATACGGGACTTGCCCTCGGAAGGACGCCCCAAAAGCACCACGTTCACGCCTTCCTTGGTATCAATCCAGAAGTAGCCCTTGCCATTGTCATAGCGCAGGTCACGCACCAGGTCGGCTGCCTGCTTCTGAGCCTGCTCCCGGGTCAGCTCACCTGCCTGCTCCTTCTTGTGCATCTGCTCAAGGATGCTGAATGCCACCTGGGTTTCGCCCTTCAGGCTTGCTTCAACATTTGCCTCCAGGTTTGCCCGATAATGATCCAGCTGGGCGTGATTGTTCTGAATCTGCGAAAAAATAAAGAAACCGCCAAGCAATAGCCCTGTTGCCACCGATACACCTGCAATAACACCAATCAGCTGCATCTTGATAGACCTGAAATTTCCCATTTCCCTAAAATCTGTCATAGCACATACCCCCTAAAATAATTACACTTATCTATTTGCTCCATACATTTCATCACTGTAGAAGCAATATCTGTTCTTGCCGCCGTTCTTTGCCTCATACATGGCGACGTCCCCCTGGCGGAGCAGGACTTCCAGCGGAATGCCTGCCTCCTCCCCTATGGTAACGCCTATGCTGACGGATAGCTCTCGGAATTCCTCCGTCCTGGCAAAAAACTCGTGCACATTATCCATAAAATTGTCCAGCTGGGACTGGATGCCCTCCCTGCTATGCTCACCACACATGACAACTACGAACTCGTCGCCACCCATGCGGACATTCATCGCCTCCGGGAAATTCTGCCGCAGCAGCCCGGCAAAGCCCACCAGGGCATCATCCCCGGCCTGATGGCCGTACCTGTCATTGAGCTCCTTGAAGAAATCAAGATCCATGTAGCAGATAGCCAGCCGCTCGCATCTGGCCAGCTTTTCCAGCTTGAAGAAGCAGTACCGCCGGTTCAGCAGTCCTGTCAGCTCATCAGTCTGAGCCTGATGCAAAAGCTTTTTGCGATACGCCTCCTCCTTGGTTATGTCCTTGGCAACGCCTACAGTCCCCAGGAACTCGCCCTTTTCGTCATAGAGGGGTGTCTTCAGGGTAATCATTTCCCTGAGGCCGTCCTGCCCCATGACATGCTCCCGGAAGCGGCAGGTCTTGCCGGCCTCCTTCACATCCTGCTCGGTCTCCAGGCAGACAAACTTGCCAGCCTTGTATTCCTCCTCGCTGAGCCCCCAGATATAGTAATGCTGCTTGCCACGGATGTCCTCCTTGGTCTTGTTCACTATCTTGCAGAAGGCGTCATTGACGCGCCAATGCTCCCCGTAGCGCCCCTTGAACCAGATGAGGTCCATGCTGGTGTCAATCACCGACTGCAGCTCCAGCTCCCACAGCCAGGCATCCTTCTTCAGCTTTATATCCTTCATCAGCCGGGCAAAGAGCAGCTTTGCCGTGTCAAAGGCCAGCCTGCCGGGCCACACATCATCCACAGCGGACAGCTCACGGCACGACATGCCGGAAGCATCATCACTGCAAATAACGCACACAGCCTTATCACCAGCCATTTCCCTGACACGCTCCGCTCCTGCACCGGCAGAAGCTTTGAAAACAAGAACATCTGCCTCCTGCACATCAATCCCAGCAAAGCCGTCAGCCGCAATGAAGTTGTGGGAAAACCACTCCAAAGGCTCTACCGACCGCATTGCCTCGGCAGCCTCGGTCTCTACCCCCACCAGATAGATATTCAGGTCACATTTATACATGCACGGCTCACACCCCTTATTCCGCAAATAAATGTGGAATTTCCATGATTATTATATTATCCTGTACATCTTTTAGTATTCGCCGTTTAATTGAAAAATCCTTCTTTTTTTTATAATTATTTTGTTATTATGGGAAAAATACCAAAAAAAAGCCATCGAAAAAATCGACAGCTCTTTTTATGAGTAATTTTTTTAAAATTACTTGTTCACAGCATCCTTCAATGCCTTGCCAGGCTTGAAAGCAGGAACCTTGGCAGCGGCAATCTGAATCTCCTCGCCAGTCTGCGGATTGCGGCCAACACGGGCAGCACGCTCCCTAACCTCGAAGGTACCGAAACCAATAACCTGAACATTCTCGCCAGCAGCCAGGGACTCCTGTACAGTGCTGAAGAATGCGTTTACTGCTGCCTCAGTGTCCTTCTGAGTCAGCTCGGCCTTTTTTGCAACATTTGCAATCAATTCTGCTTTTGTCATTTTACTAATCCCCTTTCGGTTTTTAATACGGAAGCTATGATACCACATCTTTTGACGTTTGTCCAATATTTCTTAGAACTTTCATTCCTCACCGGAGGAATTTTCTGAAAGATAGTGCTGATTACCCATATATTTGGCACAATTTCTTCTTTTATGGTATTATTAGAGGCGTGGTATGCAGGCCCGGCTGCCAGCTGCCAATGCAAGCAATACAGAAAATGATGTGCGAGGTGCCTATTATGCTCATAAAAATTGACCATGACTTTTTGAACAAACTGACCGACACGGAGAAGAATGTCATCAGCTTCATCAACTCCAATGCAGAAAAAATCTCCAACATGTCCATCAGCGATGTGGCAGAGGCTACCTACTCATCCCCTGCCACCGTCTCCCGCACCATCAAGAAATGCGGCATCTCCGGCTTTGCGGAGCTTCGCTACATGCTTACCCAGCATACGGAGGTCAAGCAGGATACCACGGACATCAACGAGATTTTCAACAAGTCACTGACGGAAATCAGCAACACCATCGACCAGCTCTCCATCGATACTATCCTCAAGGCGGTAGAGGAAATCCAAAAGGCGGAGAAGATTTTCGTTTTCTCCAAGGGGCTTTCCAACCAGGTAGCATCGGAAATGACCTTGAAGCTGCAGGTGCTGGGCAAATGCGTCATCCTCAACACCGACTCCAACATCATGCAGGAGCTGAGCGGCCATTCAGACAGCACATCCGTGGTTATCCTCTTTTCCATGTCAGGCAGCACGCCGGAGCTGATCTCTGCTGCCGAGCGGGCCTCCATGATGGGTGCCAGGATTATTTCCATTACCTGCGCCCCGCCGGAGCTGCCCCTGAACAAAATCGCCCATATCAAAATCCAGGGCTACAGCCACAGGAACCGCTCCTTTACCCGGGTGGATGTGACCTCCCGGCTGCCCCTCTATGTCATCAGCCGTATCCTCATTGACTACCTGATAATACAGCATCAGCAGGAGGAAGCCAGGAAAATGGCACGGGAACGGGCAAAGAGCAATCGCAATTATCATGTGTGATATGCGCCTTTTGTAAACCAAAAACACGCCGGTATGTACCAGACGAAAACCTTTTTTATCCATTGAGCGCAAGCGGGTTTTCGTGGGTACTGCCGACGTGTTTTAAGTTTTATTATTTTTATAGCGAAAAATTTATGCCTTGTTCGCGGAGCCGCAGACCTCAATCTTCTGCTCCACATACTTCTGCACCTCAGCCATGCCCTGCTTGCAATACTTCTTCGGGTCAAAAGCCTCAGGATTAGCAGCCATGAACTCCTTCACGCCCTTGGTAAAGGCAATGCGCAGGTCAGTAGCATAGTTTACCTTGCAGATACCGTTCTTCACGGAAGTAGTAACCTGGTCATCAGGCACGCCGGAAGTACCATGGAGCACCAGCGGAATGTCCACCAGGTCACGGATAGTGGCAATCAGGTCGGTATTTACATGAGGAATCCCCTTGTACACGCCGTGTGCCGTGCCTACGCCGATAGCCAGATAATCCACGCCGGTCTGCTCAACGAAAATCTTTGCCTCGTCAGGATTGGTGTATGGATTGTCATCGCCGCCGTCCAGGTCATCCTCCTTGCCGCCGACCTTGCCCAGCTCGCCCTCAACGGACACGCCGCCCGGATGGCAGGCATCCACAACACGCTTGGTCAGGGCAATATTCTCCTCCAGGGACAGCTTGGAGCCGTCAATCATGATGGATGTATAACCGGCGCGATAAGCAGCCATGGCACGGTCAAAGCTGTCACCATGGTCCAAGTGCATAACGACAGGCACCTTGCTCCGTGCAGCGGCAGCAGCCACGTTAGCATAATAATAATCCACGCCTGCATACTTGATAGTGCCCGGAGTAGTCTGCATGATAACCGGGGAATTCTTCGCCTCGGCAGCAGCCAGCACAGCCATAACCATTTCCATATTCTCAACATTGAAGGCACCGATGGCATACTTGCCCTGCTTTGCCTCCAGCAGCATCTCTTTTGCGGTAACTAACATTTTTAATTTCCTCCTGCCTGACAGCCCGAATTACTTCATCATCTTCATGAAACGCTTGCACATATCACCCAGCAGCATAGCGTTCATCAGATGGTCCTGTGCATGCACCATCAGGAAGCACAGCTCCATGTCCTCGCCGCCGGCCTCCCTGGCAATCATATCAGTCTGGGAATCATGGGCGCTCAGCACGGTCTCATACCCCTCGCTGATCAGCTTCTCAGCTGCCTCCCAGTCCTTGTCAGCCATGGCGTCCATAGCCTTCAGGAACTGGGTACGGGCCTCACCTGCATAGGCTACGATTTCCATAGCCACCATTTCCATATCTTCCTTAGTCATTTTCAATATCCCCCTTAAAACATCTAAACATCTAAACATCTGAAATTAACACTCACAACTTTTAAATGATGCAATGCCGTATCCCGCAAAAGATAAGCCCTTACATCATATCACATTATCAGTCGTGATAATAGCCCTCTGCCCACTTCTGCTCAAACTCATCAAAGAGAGCATCGTTCTCAATGCAGTCATTCTCAGGCACCATGGCATCAATTTTCGCAATCAGTGCCTCCTTCTCAGGAGTCGGCTTGTACTCAGCCTTCAAGAAAGCCTCCAGGATGTACTCGATAGTGCCTACACCCAGCACACGGCCGCCGCAGCCGATGACATTGGCATTCAGGTTCTCCTTGGCAGCAACAGCAGTCTGCACATCAGCCACGCAGGCACCGCGGATGCCCTTTACCTTCACAGCGGAGTTGTTGATGCCGATGCCGGTGCCGCAGATGCATACCCCCAGGTCAGCCTGGCCGGTAACAACAGCCTTTGCCACCTTGCGGCCAAAAATAGGATAATGGGTGCGGATAAAATCATAAGTGCCTACATCAATAACCTCATGGCCCTGATTCTTCAGAAACTCAGCTGCCTTAATCTTAATATCAGTAACAATATGGTCACAGCCAATAGCGATTTTCATAATTACCTTTCCTCCTGTCTCACGTTATCCTGCTTATCAAAGCTCACGGTTCAGCATATCGATGCGAATCTGATGGCGTCCCCCATCATACTCGGTCTTGACAAAATTCTCAGCCAGCTGGCAGGACAGCACGTCAGCGGTAACATTGCAGCCCATGGTGATAATCTGGGTGCTGTTGTGACGGCGCGTCATGCTGGAAGTATAATCCTCATAAACAGGAGCGCATACAATGCCGTGGTTCTTGGCAGCGATGTTGAAAGGAATCACGCCATAATCGTCCACCACGATGCCCCTGGTAATCTCACCCTTGTTCACCAGCTCCACCACGTTCATGGTAGCAGTGAAGATGTCCTTGTCAGAAACATCCACAACCTCATAACCTGCACCGCTCAGATGCGCCTTGATAACATCCTTCAAGCGGGCACCAACCTCATTAGCAGAAATTGCAACCTTCATGTCCAAATCTCCTTTGCATAATTTATTTCTCTACACCGCTATTTGCCTGCCTTCATTCCGGCTTGCCGGTGTTTCCCTTGCTATGGTTACATTATAGGACACTCTCTGCACAGTATGTTTTCAGCCTCTGAAAGCATTTTCATAAAAATTTGCACAAAAAAAGAGCAGGCTTCAAACCTGCTCCATATCTATATTGCTGTATTATCCCCTAGCCCTATCTATAGATCTTATTACAATAAAGAACCTTTTAGCCCCACAATTCCAGTGCCTTCTTCGCCATACGGCTGCCGTAGATACGGAAGGTCTCCACATAATCATCCGCCTGCTCCCGGATAGCCACCGGCCCAAGATGGATAGTCAGCCCATCCTGGCTGCCGCCGGAATACACCAGCATGCCATAGCACATGAAATGAGTCTGAATCATCTGGATGGCCGCCTCACCGCCCCCATGCACATAACGAGCCGTGGCAAAAGCACCTGCCAGCTTGCCACTCATCTCATAGCTACCGCACTTCTCCAAAAAACACTTTACCGTGCCTGCCATGTCAGCAAAGTAGGTAGGCGTACCCAGGATTACGCAGCGGCTTTCCTTTACCCACTGCTCATCCACTGCCTCAATGGACATGGCACGAGCCTCTACCCCTTCTGCACTCATGGCATCAGCAATAATCTCCGCAAAACGCTTTGTAGTTCCCGACACTGAAAAATAAAATACAGTCGCTTTCATATAAAGTTTCTCCTTAATTTCAAATGGTTTATTTATCTCCATAATGTCCCTTGCAGGCTGCAATCAGTATTGCAGCCTCCTGCACCTTGTAGATAAGGCGATCTTTATCTGTTATACGCCTGCTCCAATATCCATTCATATTGATAAGAGGTTCAGGCTTCCCTATTCCTTCGTTACCATTCCTGGCAATATCCTGGATTAAAGCATTAATTTTCTTAAATACCTTTCTATCCTCCTGCACCCAGTTATTAATGTCCTGCCATGCACTAGCAGAAAACACAATTTTATTGTTCATGCATCAGCTTCTCCATTTCATCCAGAGATGAAGTTACTACCTGGCCTGCTTCAAGCTGTTTGATTCCCTTGAGAATATGCTGATAGTTATTATCATTGCTTCTAATAAATAAATTTTCCAGCATATTATTGTAGACATCAAGGCTAAGCATGACAACATTTTCCTCATTTTTACGAGTAATAATTATTGGCTCAACGTCATACACTGCCCTATCGCAATATTCCTTAAAATTATTTCTTACAGATGAATAATTAACAGCCAGCATCGCCGCCACCCCCTCTAATAACATTGTACAATATTCTGTACATATTTTCAATCAATAAGCATAAAAGCAACGTACAAGAAATATCATTATATCATTCTGTTGTATCTATTCAGAAAAAGAAAGGGATAAGCGGTGACGATCCAAGATGAAAACTGTCACTGCTCATCCCATTTTAATCTGAACAGAGTCCACAAATATTTTATTTAATCAATAATCAATTTTAATCTGAGCAGATCCCACAAACCATTTTGTATAATCAATAAGCCTCGGACTTGTCCGCAATATTCTTCTGAATATAAGCAATAAACTCATCCACCGGCATGGTGGAAGTATCCTTCTCCCCATGCTTGCGCATGTTGACAGTGCCACTTTCCATCTCCTGATCGCCCACTACCAGCATATAAGGAATCTTCTTCACCTGTGCCTCACGCATCTTGTAGCCAACCTTCTCGTTGCGGTCATCTACCTCTACACGGAGCCCCAGGTCAAACATCTTCTTTTTCAGCTCAAAGGCATAATCCATGTGCCTGTCAGTGATAGGCAGGATTTTTACCTGCACAGGTGCCAGCCAGGTCGGGAAAGCACCGGCATAGTTTTCAATCAGGATACCGATGAAGCGCTCAATGGAGCCATATACCACGCGGTGAATCATGACAGGGCGATGCTTCTGCCCATCCTCGCCCACATAGGTCAGGTCGAACTTCTCCGGCAGCTGCATATCCAGCTGGATAGTGCCGCACTGCCAGGTACGGCCGATGGAATCCTTCAGGTGGAAGTCAATCTTCGGGCCGTAGAAAGCACCGTCACCTTCGTTGACAATATAATCCAGACCGCGATGCTCAAGGGCGTTCCGCAAGCCGTTAGTAGCCAGCTCCCACATCTCATCGGAGCCCATGGAATCCTCAGGACGGGTGGAAAGCTCTGCATGATATTTCAGGCCAAAGGTGCTGTACACCTCATCAAAAAGGTTGATAACGTTCTGGATTTCTCCCTCAATCTGCTCCGGCGTCATGAAGATATGGGCATCATCCTGGGTGAAGTTGCGCACCCGGAACAGGCCGTGGAGGGCGCCGGAAAGCTCATGGCGATGCACCAGGCCCAGCTCACCGGCACGCAACGGCAGGTCGCGATAGCTGTGCTGCTGAGTCTTGTACACCAGCATGCCGCCCGGGCAGTTCATAGGCTTGATAGCGTAGTCCTCACCGTCAATCTCGGTGAAATACATATTTTCCTTGTAATGAGCCCAATGGCCGGACTGTTCCCACAGCTGGCGGTTCAAAATCATCGGCGTCCTAATTTCCTGATAGCCATAGCGGCGATGTACCTCACGCCAATAGTTAATCAGCTCGTTGCGGATAACCATGCCGTTTGGATGGAAGAACGGGAAGCCAGGGCCTTCCTCATGGATGCTGAACAAATCAAGCTCCTTGCCCAGCTTGCGATGGTCGCGCTTGGCAGCCTCCTCCAGCATCTTCAGATAAGCATCCAGCTCATCCTTCTTCTCAAAAGCAGTGCCGTATACACGCTGCAGCATCTTGTTCTTCTCGCTGCCACGCCAGTAAGCACCTGCCACGCTCTGCAGCTTCAGTGCCTTTACCTTGCCGGTGGACACCACATGAGGGCCTGCGCACAAATCCGTAAACTCCCCCTGGGTATAGAGGGAAATCTCCGCATCCTCAGGCAGGTCATTTATAAGCTCTACCTTGTAATTCTCACCGGCTGCCCCGAACATGTCCAAAGCCTCCTGACGGCTGACCAGCTTGCGCTCCAGCTTCAGGTTCTCCTTGACAATCTTGTTCATTTCCTTCTCGATGTCCTTCAGGTCATCCTCGGTGAGGCGCTTCTCCATATCAATATCATAGTAAAAGCCGTTCTCAATGGCAGGGCCGATGGCCAGCTGCACGTTCTCATCCTTGTACAGACGCTTAATTGCCTGTGCCAGGATATGTGATGCGGTATGGCGCAGTGCATGGCGGCCTCCCTCATCCTCAAAGGTCAGGAACTGCACCTTGCAATCCCTGTCAAGAATTGTCGTTAAATCCATGGTTTTATCATCAATGCTGACAGCCAGCACCTTCTTTGCCAAGCTGTTGCTGATGGATTTTACCAGCTCCAGCGCACTGATACCGGCCTCTGCCTCCCGAATGGAACCATCCGGCATAGTCAATTTAATCATCTTAACCCTCCTATATAGTCAAAGAAATTTGTCATTTCTTTTAAAATACCAGCTTCCATTATAGTATTTACACAAATTTATTGCAAGTTTTTATAGTTATTGACCATTCATTTTTACAGGAACTATACCGCTAAAAAAAGTTTCGGTAAAAAGTTTTGGTAAATTCGTTCCGAAAGTGCTTGCCAAGAACGATTTTTCGTGCTAATATATATACAAACAAACATGTTGCGAACCTTCCTTTCACGAAGAAAGGTTTCCGCACCCCGGATACTTCAAGCAATGCAATACCAAAATACTACAGTCAGGAGATGTAAAAAATGAAAAAGCTTATCGTAACCATCCTCATCGCCTTTGCCGCCCTAGCCCCTATGCACCTGGATAATGACTACCTGCGCACTGATACCTTTGCAGCCGTTACCATACAGCCCGGCGAAAGCCTACACGATGTAGCCGGCAGGTATACCATTAACGAAGCCGACAAAGCACAGCTGATAGAGGCCATCTGTGAAATCAATGGCGTACATGCCGATACTCCCCTGAAAGCAGGACGGCAGCTGCAAATCCCTGTCCGTGCCAATGCTGATGGCGGTGCCGCCTCCCGCGCCATCGCCCAAAAATAAAACTCTGCGCAATATCAACAATCAAACAACAGTAACAGCATCGATATCAGTACCAATATCAGCAACACCATCAATAAAATAAAAATGACCACCGGAATCGCTCGCTCACAAAATCCATAAAGCCAGCTTTTATCCAGGTGGTCATTTTTTCATTAACTCAGGTTTCTTCCAGCAGCTCCATCAGCTCGTCATAGTCCTTTTTCAGGCTGGCATGCTCCGCCTGCAACGCCTCGTAGCGGCGTGACTGCTCCTGCTGCACCTTTGCCATTTCCTGGCTGTGCGCCTGCTGCACCTTTGCCATTTCCTGGCTGTGCGCCTGCCGCAGCTCAGCCACCAGCGCCTCATGCTGCCTGGTCAGCTGCGACAAGGACTCCTTCTGCCCGTCAGTCAGCTTTGCCAGCTCATCAGCATGTTTTCTGCCCTGAGCTGCCTGCTCCGCTCTGCATTGTGCCAGCTCATCAGCCTGCTTCTTTTCCAGCCTGTCCATATCCTGCCTGAGCTTTGCCATCTCCTCTAAGTGATTTTTTTCCAGCTCAGCAGTATCCTTTTTGCACTGTGCCAGCTCCTCTGAGTGCTTTTTTTCCAGCTCAGCAGCATCCTTTTTGCACTGTGCCAGCTCGGCAGCATGCTGCCTGCCCAGCCTCGCCAGCTCGTCATTGTACTGCTTCTGCAGCTTTGCATAGGCAGCTCTGGCCTCCCCATGGCTTTTCGCCAGCTCCTCCGCCAGCTGCAGGGCTGTCAGTATACTTACATTCAGCGGATTAACCCTTTTGAGATGACTGGCTGTTTCCTGCATTCTGGCATCCAGCCGGGCGGCCAGCTCCTCCAGCTGCCCGGCTTCATTGTCACTGCTTTTCAGCTTATAACGGTTTCCCAGAATAGTTACATCCACTATTGTTGCCATAAGCATCACCCTCTAAGTTCTGCGTCAAACTCCTTCTGCACAGCCTCCAGAATCCCCTGGAAGCCCTCATCGGCCTCGGCATCAGTCAAGGTCTTGTCATTGGACTGGAACTGGATGCTGAATGCCATGGACTTCTTGCCAGCAGCGATCTGCTTGCCCTGATATACATCAAACAGGGTGACACCGGCGAAGAACTTGCCGCCATTTCTGGAAATAGTGCGCTCAATCTCCGCTGCGCTGACGTTTTCATCCACCAGCATGGCCAGGTCACGGCTGATACCAGGATAACGCGGCAGGGATGTGCAGCTGCTCTTGGCTACGGTGTACTTCAGCAGTGTCAAAAGATCCATTTCAAAGACATATGCCTTTTTGGTGATGCCGAAATTCTCAGCCACCTTCGGATGCAGCTCGCCTACAGCGGCAATAACCTCCTTGCCCTTCTTAAAGAGAGCAGTCTTGCCCGGATGCATGGCGGTATACTCGCCAGCCTCCACCTGATAGCGGCTGATTTCCAGCATTTCCAGCAAATCCTCCACAATGCCCTTGGCATCGTAGAAATCAATCGGAGCACTGTCATTGCTCCAGCCCACAGGGTTGCGGCGGCCGGTCATAAAGCCTGCTACCTTCACAACCTCCCTCGGCAGCTCCGTCAAAGGCAGTGCCTTAGGATAGAAGACAGGTGCCACATCATAAATCTTGATGTCCTCATTCTTCCTGGACAGGTTGCGGACGGCATTCTCCAGCACGCTGCCCAGAAGGGTAGTACGCACCAGCGGGAATTCATCCGTCAGAGGATTCATGATAGGGATAGCCTTTCTCAGGCTGCTGTCCTCCGGCAGTTCCATTTTATCAAAAATCTCAGGGCTGGTAAAGCTGAAGGAAACCTCCTCGCACATGCCCATGTGGGACAGTGCCAGCTTCACCCGGTCAGCAAAGGCCTGCAACGGCTTCTGCCCCCCCTGGGTAACATTGCCCCTAGGGGTGGTGGAGGCGATATTGTCAAAGCCGTGGATACGGGCGATTTCCTCGGACAGGTCCTCCATAAAGGTAACATCGTTTCGCCAGGATGGAACCTCTACGCTATATACGCCGCCCTCCTGAGGGCTTACCTTGAAATAAAGCTTCTCCAAAATCTCAATCATCCGCTCAGCCGGTATCTCCGTGCCCAGGCGGCTGTTAATCTGCTCTGCCGTAAAGGTAACATGGACAGGCTCCTTAGCTACAGGATAAACATCAACTACGCCCTGAGTGACAGTGCATGCCCCCATCTCCTGCAAGAGCTGTGCCGCCCTGTCAATAGCCCTGATGGTAGCCGTCACATCCGTACCGCGCTCAAAGCGGCCGGAAGCCTCGGAGTGAAGACCGCAGGCACGAGAGGTGCGACGGATGCTGGCACCGTTAAAGCAGGCTGCCTCCAGCACAATAGCAGTCGTACTATCCGTTACCTCTGACTCCTGGCCGCCCATGACACCGGCCAGGCCGGCAGGCTTCTCGCTGTCAGCAATCACCAGCTCGTTGCCCCTGGCAAGGCGCTCGGAGTCATCAAGGGTATGAAGGTTCTCACCCTCCACGGCACGCCGGGCAGTCAGGCTGTGGCCTGCAATCTGGTCATAGTCATAGGCGTGCATAGGCTGCCCCAGCTCCACCATGACGAAGTTGGTCACATCCACCACGTTGTTGATGGCACGGATACCGGCTCCCTCCAGGCGCTGCTGCATCCACTTCGGAGATGGGCCAATCTTGACATTTTTCAGCACACGGGCAGAAAAACGGCTGCAGAGGTCCTCCGCCTGGATGCCAATCCTGATCATGTCAGAAGCCTTGGCTGCATCATCCTCATTGACCTTTATCACCGGCCACTTTGGCTCATTGCCGGTGAGGATAGCCACCTCACGCACCAGCCCCAGCACGCTGAAGCAGTCGCCACGGTTGGCAGTCAGCTCGAATTCCAGCACCACATCATCCAGTCCCAGCACGGAGCTGGCAGGAATGCCGACAGGAGTATCCTCCGGCAGGATATAGATGCCCTCGGTCTGCTCCTTTGGCAGGGCAGTCACATCCATTTTCAGCTCCTCGGCAGAGCACAGCATGCCGTTGGACTGCACGCCCCGCAGCTTGCCCTTGGAAATCTTCTGTCCATTGGGCAGCTTGGCACCGATCATGGCCACCGGCACAATCTGCCCTTCCCGTACATTCTGGGCACCGGTGACAATCTGGACAGGCTCAGCCGCCCCCACGTTCATGGAGGTAATCACCATGTGATCGGAGTCCGGGTGCACCTCTATCTTCTCAATCCTGCCGGTGACAACCTTGTCCAGTCCCTCATCGGCACGGATAACATTCTCGACAGGAATACCTGCCATGGTCAGCTTGTCAGCCAGCTCCTCGGCAGTTTCCGTGAAATCTATATAATCATGAAGCCATTTTACAGATACCTGCATTTTTCCAATTCCTCCCTATCACCAGAACTGCTTTAAAAATCTCAAGTCATTGTCATAGAAAAGACGCAAATCGTCAATCCCGTAACGCAGCATGGCAATACGCTCTACACCCATGCCAAATGCAAAGCCGCTAACCTTCTCAGGGTCATAGCCGCTCATCCTGAGCACATTCGGATGAATCATGCCGGAGCCGAGGATTTCCAGCCAGCCGGTGCCCTTGCAGACACGGCAGCCCTTGCCCTTGCACATCACGCAGGAAATATCCACCTCGGCACTAGGTTCGGTGAATGGGAAGAAGCTAGGGCGGAAACGCACCTTGACTTTTTCATCAAAAATCTGCTTCAGGAAGCTCTCCAGAGTGCCTTTCAGGTCAGCCAGGCTGATGCCCTTGTCAATCACCATGCCCTCTACCTGGGTAAACATCGGGGAATGGGTGGCATCGTAGTCATCACGGCGATACACCCTGCCCGGCGCAATCATGCGGATAGGGCTGTTGGGCTCATGGGACTCCATAGTCCTTGCCTGTACCGGGGAAGTCTGGGAACGCATGAGGATATCCTCGGTGATATAAAAGGAATCCTGCATATCCCTTGCCGGATGGTCCTTTGGCAGGTTCAATGCCTCAAAGTTATAATAATCCTTCTCTATCTCCGGGCCCACCTCCACCGTGAATCCCATCTTCATGAAGATGCTCTTGATTTCCATCAGCGTCATGGTCAGGGGATGCAGATGACCGCGAGGGGCACGGCGCCCCGGCAGGGTAACATCAATCTTTTCGCTGGCCAGGCGCTTCTTCAGCTCCGCTTCACGGAGCTCCTCGTTCTTCTCCGCAATCAGCTGCTCCAGCTGCTGACGGGCATCATTCACAATCTGGCCGATGCGTGGCCTGTCCTCCTTGGAAAGCTGCCCCAGGCCCCTCAGGATAGTGGTCAGCTCACCCTTCTTGCCCAGGTACTTTACCCTGATATCATTCAGGTCCCCCAGGCTGCCTACTGCCTGCTTTACAGCCTTGGCGGCTTCCTGCCTGAGCTGTTCAATCTTTTCTTCCATAATATCCTCCTAAAAATATTTTCTATGGGCGGTTTCTGTGCACAAAAAAGCCTCCACCCCAACAGCTAGGGGCGAAGGCATCGCATCAAAGATGCACCACCATTTCGCGGTACCACCCTATTTTCTCACTTAATTGCTCCTTAACGCGGAAAACGTCCTGACTACATCTCTTCACCAGGACAGCTCCGGAGTGAACTTCACCTGCCGCCATCTGCCCTGTTCCCACTTGCCAGGACTCCCTGAAAGACACCTTGCAGGCTACTCTCTCCTTCTTCGCTGTACCAAACATTCTACCACGATTTGCCACAGATTGCAAATCAAAAAAGCAAAAAGAAAAGGAGTGCCGCCGCACTCCTATGAAACTTAATTATTCCTTATATTGTTGCTGATACGCTCGGAAAAATTCTTCATAGCTGAGAACTCCTTGGCTGAAAAACCGGCATAGGCCATCTTTACCCATTCTTCCTCGATTTTCACGATGGACTCGCCCAGCTCCCGGCCGTCATCAGTCAGGAAAATATGATTTCTGCGATGATCCTGCGGGTCCTTGAGACGCTTAATCAGCCCCATATCCCCCAAAGCATTCAGCTCCCTGGTGACAAAAGCCTTGTCCATGCTCAGCCTGCTGCTGATATCCTCCTGCACGAGGCCTTCATTCTCGAAGACAGCATACAGCACAGCACCCCTTGAGCTGGTCTTGATGCCCAGCGGCTGCAGCCTGCTCACCATGAACTCCTTGTGCTTCTGACGAATGAACGACACCAGGCTCTCCAATTCATCCCGTATTTTTCTATTTTCCATATATACGCCCCTCTTCTTTCCTAAACTTCAATCCCTTGATAATAAGTACCATTCATATACATTATATAAAATTTTGCGAGTTTCGTAAATATCAAATGTGCAATTTTTTTGCGAAAAACAAAAATTTTCATATACCATAACACATTGTTTTCATAACCGCTGCTTAAAGTCATCATAACCAAAGGTTCTGATTGTCTTCCAGCTGCCCCCGGCATCCACATACACAATATCCGGCAACGGCATGCCGTTAAAGGTATTATTCTTTACCATGGTGTAGATGGCCATATCGCCAAACAGCAGCTTCTGTCCCGGCTTCAGCGGTTCATCAAAGGAAAAGACGCCGATATTGTCCCCTGCCAGGCAGGTAGCACCTGCCAGCATGTAGGAATGCTTCCGCTCGCCGGCCTCACCACTGTCAGACAGAGGCGGCCTGTAGGGCATCTCCAGCACATCAGGCATGTGGCAGGCAGCCGACACATCCAGAACCGCCACAGGCAGCTCCCGCTCAGGCCCCTCGATGACCTCCAGCACCGTAGCCGCCAGAAAGCCTGCATCCAGGGCAATCGCCTCTCCCGGCTCAAGATATACCTTCAGGCCGTACCTGTCCTGCATCCTGCGAATGCACCGCTCCAAAAGGGGCATATTATAGCCCTCCCTGGTAATATGATGGCCGCCGCCGAAATTAATCCATTTCAGCCGTGGCAGGAACCTGCCAAACTTTTCCTCCACTGCTTCCAGGGTTTCTGCCAGAGGCTCCGCCCCCTGCTCGCAGAGGGTATGGAAATGAAAGCCTGACAGTCCCTCCAGGCTGTCCTCATCCAGCTCGCTGAGCCTTGCCCCCAGCCTGGACAGAGGGGAGCAGGGATCATAGATAGCATGGTCCTGGGTGGAATGCTCCGGGTTGATGCGCAGGCCGCACTCCTTGCCGGCAGCCAGTGCCCGGGCACCAAACCTTTTCCACTGGGACATGGAGTTGAACACAAAATGGTCACAGTATTTAAGGAGCTCCGCAAATTCCTTTTCCTGAAAGGCAGGATTAAAGACGTGGTTCTCCCCGGGAAATTCCTCGTAGGCAAGCCGTGCCTCAAAGAGGCCGCTGGCGGCAGCCCCCTTCAGATAGCGACCGATAAGAGGATAGCAGGAGTACATGGAAAATGCCTTCTGCGCCAAAAGCACATAGCAGCCCGTCCTCTCCTGCAGCCCCCTGAGGATTTCCAGATTGTGTACCAGCCGCTTTTCCTCCACCACATAGGCAGGTGTGGTTACTTCAGCCAGCCAGTCAGGCCGGTAGCTGAACGCCCCCATCAGTCAACCAGCTCCGGATTGAAGCTTTCCTGCCATGGCAGCCCCCATTTGTTCAGGGCTTCCATGAACGGGTCCGGATCAAATTCCTCAATGTTGTACACGCCAGGCTTCTTCCAGGTGCCATTCATCACCAGCATGGCGCCAATCATGGCAGGTACACCCGTGGTATAGGATACGGCCTGGGAGCCAACTTCCTTGTAGCACTCCTGATGGTCGCAGACATTGTACAGATAGTAGGTCTTGTCCTTGCCATCCTTCTTGCCCCGGAAAATGCAGCCGATATTGGTCTTGCCCACAGTGCGGGGACCCAGGCTGGCAGGGTCCGGCAGCACCGCCTTCAGGAACTGCAGCGGAATGATTTTCTTGCCTTCGAACTCTATCGGCTCAATGGAGGTCATGCCCACATTCTCCAGGCACTTCAGATGGCGCAGGTAGCTCTCACCGAAGGTCATGAAGAAGCGGATGCGCTTGATGCCAGGGATGTTGATGCCCAGGGATTCCAGCTCCTCATGATGCAGGAGATACATGTCCTTCGGCCCCACCTCAGGGAAATTGTACACCCGCTTGATTTCCATAGGCTCGGTCTCAACCCACTTGCCATCCTCCCAGTAGCTGCCCTTGGCAGAAACCTCGCGGATGTTGATTTCCGGGTTGAAATTGGTAGCAAATGGATAGCCGTGGTCACCGGCATTGCAGTCAAGGATATCGATGTAGTTAATCTCGTCAAAGTGATGCTTCAAGGCATAGGCACTGAACACGCCTGTTACCCCCGGGTCAAAGCCGGAGCCCAGCAGCGCCGTAATGCCTGCCTTTTCAAACTTCTCCCGATAAGCCCACTGCCACTTGTACTCAAACTTTGCCGTATCCTCCGGCTCATAGTTGGCAGTGTCCACATAGCTTACCTTGCACTCCAGGCAGGCATCCATGATGGTCAGGTCCTGATAAGGCAGTGCCAGATTCAGCACCACATCCGGCTGCACCCTTTTGATGAGGGCTACCAGCTGCTCCACGCTGTTGGCATCCACCTGAGCCGTGGTGATTTTGCACTTGCCCCCCTGCAGCTTTTCCTTCAGGGCATCGCACTTGCTGACAGTACGGCTGGCGATGCAGATTTCCTCAAAGGCATCGCTGTTCTGCACGCACTTGTGAATTGCCACGCTGGCCACGCCGCCGCAGCCGATAATTAACGCTTTTCCCATTCTTCTACCTCCAGATTTCACTAAGCACTAAGATTAAAAGGTTTATACATAAACAGAATTTATTTTATACATCAATAAATCAACACATCGGCAGAATTTGCCTCACACCTGCACAGGCCCCTTGATAAAAGGTTCCTCCAGCTTCAGAAGCATTTCCCGCATAATCTTCAGGGCCGCCGCCGTAGAGGCGCCGCTCTGGTCATAGGCAGGCGACAGCTCCACCAGGTCGCAGCCCACTACGTTCAGGCCGCAGCCGGCCACTGCCGCTTCCATCAGCTCCCCAAAGGTCACGCCGCCATACTCAGGCGTCCCGGTTCCCGGAAAAACCGACGGGTCCATCACATCCAGGTCAATAGTGAAGTACACCGGCTTTCCCTGCAAGGCTGCCAGTGCCTCTGGCATTGCCTTGAGGTTAAAAGGCCTCAGATTGGTATGCTCCTTCGCCCAGCGGAATTCCTCCCGCAGGCCGCTCCTGATGCCCAGCTGCCAGATTCTGCCATCCCCGGTGAGCTCCCAGGCACGGCGCAGGACAGAAGCATGAGACAACTTTGCCCCCAGGTATTCCTCCCGCAGATCCGTATGGGCATCAAAATGCAGGATGTGCAGGTCAGGATACTTTTTCACAGCAGCCCTGATGGCTCCCAGCGTTACCAGATGCTCACCGCCAATCATAAAGGGCAGCTTCCCGGCAGCCAGGATTTCCGCCGTCCTTTCCTCAATATCCTTCAGTGCCGTCTCCGTATCGCCGAAGCACAGCTCCAAATCACCGCTATCAAAGACAGCAGCATCCTCCATATCAAGATCCTGATATGGGCTGTAGGTTTCCAGTCCGTAGGACTCCCCCCGCATCACCTTGCTGGCAAAACGGGTTCCCGGACGGAAGGAAGTGGTAGAATCAAAAGGCGCACCGAAGATGACAATCCTGGCATCCGCCAGCTCCGCCTCACAGCCCAAAAAGGTTTCTACATTAGTCTTCAACATCTCGCAAAAGCTCCTCTACATAGTTCGGCAGGGCAAAAGAGCCTGCATGCAACGGACAGTTATAATAATGGCAGCGTATCCGCAGTTCCTTCCAGGCCTGCCAGTTCACATCCTTCACAGGATGGTACTTCTTGGAAGCAAAACCGAACAGCCAGTGGCCGGAAGGATAGGTAGGAATATGCACCTGATATACCCTGCTGATCGGGAAGGAATGGCATATCCTTTTATGGGCACGCTGCATGGCATAGGCATCCTCCTTGTAAAAAGGGCTCTCATGCTGGTTCACCATGATGCCGTCCTCATGGAGCGCCTTGAAGCAGTTGCCATAAAACTCCTTGGTAAAGAGGCCTTCACCGGGACCAAAAGGGTCAGTGGAATCCACCAGAATCAGGTCATACTCATCCTCCACATGGCGGATGAACTTCAAGCCGTCCTCATAATAGCAGGTCACCCTAGGGTCTTCCAGAGCTGCCGCCGTCTTGGGCAGGAACATCTTGCTGACCTCCACCACCCGCTGGTCAATCTCCACCAGGTCAATCTTTTCGATATTCTGATACTTGGTCAGCTCCCTGACAGTACCCCCATCACCGCCACCGATGACCAGCACCCTTTTGGCGCTGGGATGCACGCACATAGGTACATGGGTTATCATCTCATGGTAGATAAACTCATCTTTCTCCGTCAGCATCAGATAGCCATCAAGAGCCAGCACCCTGCCAAACTCCTCGGACTCAAAAACATCAATCCGCTGAAACTCACTCTGCTCGCTAAAGAGCTGCTTGTCAATCTTAATGGAAAACCTCACATTAGGAGTATGCTGTTCTGTAAACCAGAGCATGCCAGTCACTCTCCCTTCAAAACATCCGAACTGAAAATATTATAAATTCAATGGCATTACAACCTTAATAACTTGACTAATTATAGCTTCAAGACATTCAAGCGCTGCAGATTCATATCCTCAGGGCCTGTCATCTGGCAGCCCTTCTTCTTGGCATAGCGTATATAGCGCAAGATTTCCTCCGTCACCATCTCACCAGGTGCCAAAATCGGAATCCCCGGCGGATAGCACATGACGAACTCGCTGCACACCCTGCCCACAGAATCCCCGATAGGCAGGGACTCCTTGTCACCATAAAAGGACTCCTGAGGACCGCAGACCACCTTCGGGCTGATATACTCAGCCTTCAGCATCTCCCTGCCGGTCTGACGGTAGTTGCGGCGTATCTCTGCCAGAGCGGACACCAGCCGCTCTATATCCTTCTCCCTGTCACCTACGGAAACATACGCCAGCAGGTTGGCAATATCGCCAAACTCCGTCTGAATATCATACTCATCCCGCAAAAGGTCATACACCTCGATGCCAGCCAGGCCTATAGACCTGGTATATACCGCCAGCTTGGTGATATCAAAATCATATATGGAGTCACCGTTGACCAATTCCTTTGAATAGGCATAATAATCTCCGATGGCATTTATCTCATCCCTGGCATACTGCACCTGGGCAATAATCCTGTCCACCAGCTTCTCCCCATGGAGCGCCATGTTGCGCCGGGAAATATCCAGGCTCACCAGCAAAAGATAAGATGCGCTGGTGGTCTGGGTAAGGTTGATAATCTGATGCACATAGCCATGAGACACCCTGTCCCCCACCAGCAGCAGGGAGCTCTGAGTAAGGGAGCCCCCGGACTTGTGCATGGAAATAGCAGCCATATCCGCACCGGCATGCATGGCAGCCACCGGCAGCTTGTCACTGAAATACAGATGGGAGCCATGAGCCTCATCAGCCAGCAGCAGCATGCCATGCTCATGAGCCAGCTCCGCAATCCGCTTTATATTGGAACAAATTCCATAGTACGTAGGATTGTTTACAAGTATAGCCTTGGCATCTGAATTTTCTCTGATGGCCTGCTCCACATCTGCCACGCTCATCCCCAGGGAAATGCCCAGCACCGGGTCCATCCTGGGGTTCACATACACAGGTACAGCCCCGCAGAGAATCAGGGCGTTGATGGCGCTCCGATGCACGTTACGGGGCATGATAATCTTGTCCCCCCGCTTGCATGCCGTCATCACCATAGCCTGCACTGCCGAGGTGGTGCCCCCCACCATAAAGAAGGCGTGCTTCGCCCCGAAGGCCTCCGCCGCCAGCTCCTCCGCATCCCTGATAACAGACACGGGATGGCAGAGGTTATCCAGCATTTTCATGGAGTTCACATCTACCGACAGGCAACGCTCCCCCAAAAAATCTGTCAGTTCCTTGTTGCCCCTGCCCCTCTTGTGCCCAGGCACATCAAAAGGCACCAGCCTGGCACTTTTCATCTTTTCCAAAGCTTCCAGAATTGGCGCGTTTTCCTGCGAAATATATTTCATCCTTAGCCTCCCCTCCCAAAGACCTGCCCTGACTGACCGTCAGCCTGCCGTAACGGCAGGCCTCCCCCGGCTCAGCCAAAAACGTTAGTACCGCTGTAAATTTCAATCATTTCCCGGCGCAGGCTGTTATGAATATCCAGCCTGGTCTTTGGGGGAATTTCATAGATATCCGTATTGAAAAGATAATTCTTCAAATCAAGCTCCTTAATGAGCATCTTTGTATGGAAAAGATTTGCCTGGTAGATATTGATGTCCACTGCATCATATTTGTCCAGGGTATCCTTGTTGATGAAATTCTGGATAGAGGTCATGTGATGATCCATGAACAGCTTGCGGCCTGCCATATTGCGTGTAAAGCCCCTCACCCTGTAATCCATGGTGATAATATCCGAATCAAACATGCCAATAAGATAATCCAGGGTTTTCAAAGGCGTAATCTCGCCGCAGGTAGCCACATCTATATCCACCCGGAAGGTAGCAATGCTGGTCTCAGGGTGGAACTCAGGATAGGTATGCACCGTAACATGGCTCTTGTCCAGGTGAGCCACCACCGTTTCCCCTTGCAGCACGCTGCCGGCCTCCGACTCATGGATATCCTGCAAAACCTCGGCACAATTCAGCGGCTTTTTCTTGCCGGAAGCAACGGCTGCCTCCTCGGCAATCAAAAAAGTCACGCTGGCACCCTGAGGTTCATAATCCTGCTTGGACACACTCAGCACCTTGGCACCAATCATCTCCGTCACCCGGTACAGTATCTTCGTCAGACGCTCCGAATTATACTGGGCATCAATATACTTGATGTAGTCCTGCTGCTCACGAGGTGTCTTAGCATAACAAATATCGTAGATATTAAAGCTAAGGGATTTGGTCAGGTTGTTAAACCCATACAATTTCAATTTTTCTTCCAATCTGATCTCACGCCCCTAAAAAATAATCTATCCCTGAAAAACATAACATAAAAAGCAAATGCACCGCCCGGCAACGCCTCACAGCAAATCCATCAGCTGCTTGCCAATCAGCATGGTTGTCACGACAATAAACATAGGCCGCACATAAGCCACGCCCTTGGTAATAGCAAACCGCGCCCCGCAGTAAGCACCAAAAATCATGGAGATGCCCATAAAGATGCCCATCTGGTAATCAATCATGCCGGAAGCCGCAAAAAACACCGTAGCTGCCAGGTTGCTGGCAAAATTCAGTGCCTTGGTATTGGCCGTAGCACCGATAAAATCAAAGCCCAGCATCAAAAAGGCAAACAGCAGGAAGGAGCCGGTGCCCGGCCCGAAGAAGCCATCATAAAAGCCCATCACCAGTGCCACCAGCATGCTGAGAGCCAGCATCCTGCCCGTCAGCTTCCTAGGCTCCGTATCCCTGTCCCAGTCCTTTTTCAAAAGGCTGTACAGCACCACTGCCACCAGCAGCACCACAATCAAAGGCCGCAAAAACTCCGAAGGAACCTGCTGCACGGCCAGCACCCCCAGAGCTGAGCCGATCAGGGACAAGGGAAACAGCTTCTTTATCAGCTGCACATCCATCTTGCCGGAACGGACAAAGGTGATAAAGCTGGTACACGCCCCCATGACAGCCGCCATCTTGTTGGTTCCCAGGGCATGCAGGGGCGAAATCCCCGTCAAAAGCAGTGCCGGCAAGGAAATCATGCCGCCACCCCCTGCCGCCGCATCAATAAACGAAGCCACAAAACCTGCCACAGCTACAAATATATAAACTTCCATATCCATTTGAATATATTACTCCTCCAACGCTTTTTTCAAAGCACTGTCCACCATTTTTTGCAGCACATCGCTGATTTCCCCAATCTGCCGCATGCTTGCCACAATCTGCTGCATGCGCTCCCCGGACATCCTCTCAGGATGCTCCAAATCCAGCCAGGAAATATCAGCCAGCCGCCTGATATCATTCAAGGAAAACCTGATATCCTGGCTCATATCCTGCAAAAACAGCTTTTTCGCCTCATTGGCGCTATTCACCAGCCGCAGTGCCTCAGTCAGCTGGTTGTTCTGCTTGCGCTCCTGCTCCTGCTGCAAAAGCTTCTGCAGCTTTTCCTCATTGATGCCCCGGGTAGCCACAAAAACATCCTCCACCAGGCCGTCAGCATCCCGGTTGCCCACAATCAGATACGCCTCGGACCAGCCGGTGGTACGCCCCTTGAACTCCATGGACATGACATTCTTGAAGCCCATCCGTTCATTAATGGTATTTATATCCAGGAACTCACGCATGGCCTCCTGATAATCCCGGGTGACCGCATTCTCTATCACATTCGCCAGCTGTGAATCATAGGTCTTGGTTTTGTCAATCATATCCCTGATCGCAGGAGAAATTTTCAGCTCCAAAAAACGGTTGCTGGACACATTCACATACAGTGAATTGTCATACATCTTCACCATGGACATGACAATATCCATGCGCCGCTTCATGTCGTTCTTCTTCTCGCTCTCCATCATCATTTCCCGGTCCCGGTTCTGGAAAGCAAAAACAAACTCCTCCGGCCGCCCCAGAATCTTCACCACCAGGCAGCGGCAATAATGAATCTCCCCATCCTGCACCACCCGGTATTTCAGGGAATAGCTGTCCTGCCGCTCAAACACCTTCTTGATGCTGGCCCTGGTCAGCACCGGCTCAAAAAGCTCCTGGTCGTCAGGATGCACCGCCTTGCGCACATAGGTATACAAATTTGTCTCAAAATCGCCATTCTCAAACTGCCTGCCAAACATCTCCTGGGTAATGCGGCTATAGCGATAGCTTCTCATATTGCCCGTCTCAAGGTTGGCATAATAAACATCATGGTAGCTGGAACTGAGGGCATTAATAATGCGATAGCTCTGCTCCAGCTCCAGGCGAAGGCTTTCATCCGACACGGTGCTTAAATCCTTGTTAAATTCATAAAGGCTCTGCGTACTCTCATCCCTCATCACAGCATCTTCCTTACACCATTTCGCAAAATTCACTCTAAGCTATATTATACATGGAATTTGTACAAAAAAAAAGTAGCAATTTACATGGCACTGTAAAATATATTTTACCTGCATATGATCTGGCAATTACCTTATTCTAGCATTATCCTATATAGCATTATCCTATCCGGCAATTGTCTCATCTGGCAATTACCTTGTCCGGCAGAATCGCCATCTTTTCCACATCAAAATGCCCGATGCCGATAAACTCACCCTCGCAGTACACCCGGAGGATGACATCCCCCTCCGGCTGATGCCGTTCCTGAAAATACCTGTCATGAGTCAGAAGGCCGTTGGAAAATGCCTTCAGCCGGTCAGGCCGCAAATCATAGCGGGTCAGGTGCCCCAGGCAGCCATCCATAGGCAAAAGAGCCCTCTCCTTCAGCTCTGCCAGCTGCTCTGCCGTCACCGCATCCGCAAGGGCAAAGCTTCCTACTGCCCGCCGCACCAAAAAGGACATGGTGGCAGGTATTCCCAAGTGCGCCCCCAAATCCGTGCACAGGCTCCTGATATACGTCCCCTTGGAGCACACCACATCAAAAGCGATATGATTTTTCCCCGCCTGCAAAAGCTTCAGGGAATGAATCTCCACCTGCCGGGAAGGAATCTCCACCTGCTTCCCCTCCCGCAGCAAATCACAGGCACGCCTGCCATTTATCTTGATGGCAGAATGGGCAGGCGGCACCTGGGTAATGGTGCCGGTAAAGGCAGCAAAGGCCTCCAGCAGCCTTTCCCTCGCAGGAATGGCAAAAACATCGGCACGCTCCACCACGCTGCCGCTGTCATCACCGCTGTCCGTGGAAAAGCCAAAAACCAGCTCCGCCCTGTATGCCTTCTCCACGCTGTCCAGGTATTCAATCAGCCGGGTAGCCCTGCCAACAGCAACAGGCAGCACCCCTGCCGCCCCCGGGTCCAGGGTACCTGCGTGGCCCACCTTCTTTTCCCCCAGCTGCCGCCGCACATACCCCACTGCATCATGAGAAGTCATGCCGGGAGGCTTTAAAAAATTAACAAACCCATCCATACGCCAAACCACACCTCGCTCACTTAATCTTCACAACTGCACTCTCGCCTTTATAATACCGCCTTACACTACTACCTTCTCACAAAAATAAACACAAAGAGATGGCTCTCCTTGTGTTGCAACAATTTTCTTCTATTGTACATTATAATGTAAACCTTGGCAAGACAATCAATATCTAAACCATGACTTTTCATCCCTTTCCACACGCCGTGCCAAAATCAACGACTGGTGGAGCAGATTGCGCAATATGCCAATGTTTTCTTTCACCTCATCATCCATCCCTGCCTGATTTTCCTTCGGCAGCTGTTCAACAAGATTTTTCAGCTTGGCAGAAATCTGCCGGCCTGCTGCTTCCTCAGCCTGCTCATCCTGCTCATCACCCTTCTGCCCCAGCAGATAATCCACGCTCACACCATAAAAATCAGCAAAATCCCGCAAAGCTCCCAGCTCCGGCATTCTTTTGCCATGCTCTATCTGGGAAATCGCCGCCGCAGTATAGGAGCGATTGTATCTTTCATTATATTGCCGCCTGAATTCCGTCTGGCTCAAGCCGCTTTTGAGCCGCAACGCCCTAAACCGCGTCATAATTTTCCTCCTATTTCAGATACTTGCAGATACATCCTCCATGTCTTCTGCATTATGTAAAATAAATCATATTTTTCACGAAAGTATATTTTCCTTTTCACTAAAAAGTGATATAATGTTTGTAGAATAAATTTTTGCATCCCATCTGTAAATCCATTTTCCAAAAACAAATAATTCTGCTATAATGAAAGGAGAAAGCCGTATGACCAACCCTAAAGTACGCGATACTGTATTTTGCAAGTACATGAGCACAGGAGACCATTTGCTGGCCCTTCTGAATGCCATCAAAGGCACCAGTTATACTGATCCTTCCGACATAACAATCAATACGCTCAGCGGAAGCTTCTACAGCAACATAAAAAATGATATTTCCTTCATGCTTGATACGCTCATCATGATGCTAATTGAGCACCAGACCACCATCAACCCCAACATGCCCATCAGGATGCTGGAGTATGTTGCAGAACTGTTCCGCCGGTATATGGAACCTGAAAAGCGCAAAGTATATGGCTCTGAGCTGATAAAACTCCCTGCCCCGGAGTTCTATGTGTTTTACGATGGCGATGACACCAGCTTCGAGCACCAGACTCTCAGGCTGAGCGACGCATTCATGGCACCATCAGACAAGCTGGAGCTCATCGTGAACGTTTACAATCTTGCCGATGGCATGAACGAAGACTTAAAGGATCGGTGCAGGCCTCTCAATGAATACAGCATTTTCTCAAATCACTACAAGCAGCTTCGCAAACAGCGGCTGCCTATTGATGAAGCTGTCAGCGCAACCATCAGATATTGCATTGAAAACAATATTATGAAAGATTATCTTCGGCATAACGAAAGTGAGGTAATTGATATGTTTGGCTTTGAATGGGACGAAAAAGAAGAACGCCAGGCTCTTATTGAACTTAGTGAGGCTCGGGGCAAAAACCGTGAGAAAATTGATTCTGCACGCACTCTGCTCACTAAAGGCATTGTAACCTTGCAGGCTCTAAAGTCATCAGGGTATTATTCCCAAGAAGAACTAGCTGCAATTTCCAAGTAACAATCATCAGGAAACACAACTTATCACAAAATGAAAGCGAGATTATTACTATGTTTGGCTTTGAATGGAACAAAGAAGAAGAACGACAGGCTCTTATTGAAATCAGTGAGGCTCGTGGTGAAGCGCACGGAAAAATCTCAACCCTTCGCGACCTGCTCGCCGATGGTCTAATAACTTTGGATGCCTTGAAAGCGACAGGTCGCTATTCTCCTGAAGAATTGGATGCCATTTCCAAATTATGATTACAACATAATATAACTATTTTTATCGACCAGCCGTAAGCTTTACAGCTGGTCTTTATTTTCCCATCACAGCTTTTCTTTTCATAACATAATTCCACAAAGTAACTGCAATGGTAGAAAAAATCTTTGCCACCATGTAATGAAGCATCATAAACTCAACCAAAAACCACATGCAAAACTGATTGATGCCAAGACCTACCACACTTGAACCGATAAATAAAACCTTTTGCTGTAAATGCTGTACCTGCGCATCTTTAAAAACAAATACTATACAAAGCCAATAGTTAACAAGCACAGCTAATATAAATGAAATTCCTGCAGCATATAAATAATTAACCCTTCCCCACTCAGCTAAAACATACAAGAGTCCATAATCTAGAATAAATGTAGACGCCCCAGCCAAGCAAAATCTAAAAACTTCCCCCACATCCGAAGACCAGTGTCTCCTCCATCCCAATATCAATCACCACCAAATATAGTTTTCATATACAATATCTGACTTTTCAATAAATTAATATCATTACTATTTTTTGTTTCCAATGAAATATACCCTTCATATCCACAGCCAACTGCCATCCTGCACAAATCTTCATGCAAAATTCTTTTTTCTATTGGCATAAGATACGGCTCACTTATATGAACATGATTTATCAAATGATAATCCTGTTCCAAACATGTACAATCTTCATCATTACATATCATAGTGCCAACATCTAAATTCACTTTAAAGCCACGCGAATTAACATCCTTTGCCAGCTGAATAGCCATTGGAGTGGTCGTAATAAAATCAGTACCGTATATATCTGGATTAGCCTCCATAGCTATCACTGTACCGTGTTCTGCTGCATATTCCCCCAGTATATGAAAAAAATCAACCGCTGTACTATATGCAGCATCAACATCACCATTGCACTTCCTGTTTTTTGGACAGCCAAAAACAATGTTGTTACACATCGCTGCTGAAGCAAACTCTATTGTTCGCTTCGTATAGTCTAATAAAAATAGGCGGCTTTCTTTTGCAGCAAACATATTCTCTGATATTCCATACCAAATAGACTGTATTGAAGAAATGGCCAAATTATATTTCTCCAACAATTCACGTTGAAATAAAGATACTTCTGATATTTTCTCATATGGATTTTCTGGGAAAATTCTCGTTGGCGCAATCTCCACCCCTGAAATCCCCTGTCCCGCTAAAAATTCATACATTTGTACATCATCTTCAGCAGACCAGGCAATATTGGATACAGATAATTTCATAACTACCTCACTGATAAAACTTGCTTATGCCTTTAATTTCTCAATAGATTCAACAGTATATGTTCGTTTCTTGAATACAAGCCCCATTAACACATCCAAATATTTAATGATAATGGTAGCAACAGAAAATATACCACAAAAACCAAAACACAAAATCAAAACCGTGCTAGTCCAGCCTTCAACTGGGATACTCATACTGTATACACACAACGTATATACTGCTAATAAAGCTGTTAATATTAGCATAAAGCAACTCAAACCAAATGCTGTTTTATAGCCAAAATCCGTAAACAATATTAATGAATCAATAGCCATACGTCTACGAAAGACATTTTGCGCTATATCCCCCCCTAGTGTACATTTTTGCTTCTCATTCGGGCTGTATAATAATGTATCGCACGCCAAACCACTATTCATATATAATGCTTTACGATATGGAACCGTTTTGCTCATAGAATGTATCCTGTTGAGAACACGCCGCGACAAAACCCTAAAGCGCTCAGTACGCAATTTATGCTTTACCTTAGAAAAATGATTGAACAAACTATAAAACAGCCTGGAAGAAACCGCCCCTCCTCCCTCAGGAGCTGCACTGACAATATCATACCCTTGCAATGAGCGATTATACACCTCCATAATCAGCCCAGGTTCATAATCCATCTGCACGGAATCAAATTCCAATACAAAATCACCAATTGCCAACGAAACTCCCGCATTCATTGCAAGCTCAACACCTTGAAAATAACTCATATGCACAATCTGCACCATGCATCCACACCCTTCAGCATGTTGCCTTACCAAGTCCATTCCATTATCTTCAGAAGCATCATCTACCAAAATAATCTCATATTTTTTGAAATTTTCATCTAATACTTCAGATACATTTTTTACAAACGTTAGAGCATCCTGTCCATCATTATGAACATATGCCACTACAGACATAAAATTATCTTCCTTATTTGTAAAGCCCATTATGACAGCACCTCATCCAAATCATATACAGTATTAATTTTTCCCGACAAAACACTAATTAATACAGGTTCATCAGAAAGTTTCCTGATTACTGTTGGTCTCGAATCATCAATCTCCGAAGCCTGCAAAATAGGCTTCATGGAAAATAAGGATTCCCTGTATTGAAAACAAAATTCACTCCTCAAATATTTATGTGCCATCTGTGACATATAAGGCCATGCAGACTCTGGATGATACATGCATTGATTACAATTACCAAGTTGATATTTTGAACATTCAACATTTTCATTTTGCTGACAGCTAAAATCAGGCAATTCCTTATAACTAGTCACATGTGGTGTAAATGTAACCGATGTAAGCGAATGAAGGCCTGTCTTGCCAAAAGGCATAATCGAAAAAAACGGTCCATCCATAACTGTTATTCCTGTTCCTCTCAACTTATCATTTACCTCGCACAAAATTATTTCACATAGCTCATATTTAATCTTTAATGGCGTATATGCTTCTACGCCTTCTATCTTGGACAAAATTTGATTGGTAGACGCATAGGTAGCATTAAGTAAAAAATCCGTTCTCCATACACTATCCCTATCGGCATATATTGAAAATGAAGATGCATCCTGTACAATTCTGTCTATACGAACACCATAATGGATTTCAACATTTCTCAGCTTGTCTAGCTCATCCAAAAAGAATTGCTTTAAAACCTGGGCATCATAAGTATATTCTTCTGTTAAAAATGCTCCATCGCAAACACCATCATTAAAGTACCAATTAACCGGCACCTCGTCGCACCTGATGTTTGCATTTTGGCAAAAACACTTGAACTGTGCCGCATCTGTCCATGAAAAAGCTTCCGATGTAGCGTAAACCTGATCAAAAGAAGAATGAATACAAAAGCCAAAGTCTTCATTAAATCTATCAAAATAGTGTGCAGATTTTATCGCAGTAGAAAATGACCTGGGGTAATGATATCCCATATGCACACGTGCTTGATTGATATATGTAGCTCTCATAAAAGGCTCTGGATCATATTCCAGCACCAGTACCTTCTCCCCACGCAAGCCGCAAAATCTAGCTGCATACAAGCCATACAGCCCGGCACCGATTATAATCTTGTCATAAAACATAATATCACCGTCCCGGCTTATATAAACCAAACAAATTACTAAACAAAGTCTTTAACAAAATCCAATTTCCTCTAAAAACACTAATTTTAGTAGGAATTTTCCCACTCTCAGGATATTCCCTTTTAACTGGCACTTCGCATGTCTTCATACCAAGCTGATCTGCACGAACTGACAAATACGCTAACAATTCGTAAGCTATAAAAATATCTCTGAAAACATCAACACGTTTATCTTTCAAATATTTCCTTGAATGTGCCCTATAGGCATTCGTGGTATCCGTATACCATTTTCCCGCTGTTAATGAGATAACAGGCGCATGCAACAAACGAACAGCAAGATATCTAAGCAGTGGCGTATTAACAGCTTTTCCCCCTTTAATAAATCTTGAGCCCTGTACAAAATCATACCCTTCATCAAGTTTTTCAACAAATAAAGGTATTGACTCTATACTGTCTTTATTATTCCCATCTATCGTAATAATGCCCTCATATCCTCTGAGCAAAGACCAATAAAAACCCATTCTCAGCTGAGCACCTTGCTTACCATTCCCCTTTTTTATCAATAATGTATTAACTCCTAAATCCTTTAATATCTCATCATCTGTGGATCCATCATTGCTGCCTCCATCACATATTACAATATCTGCATATTTATTTATACTTGCACTAGCTGCCCTGCGCAATTCATCATGTATACGCTTTCCTTCATTAATTATTGGAATGCAAATACAATACTTATTCTTTTTCTCTAAAAACTCCCTGCTCTCAAACTCAGGAACCCCCGAAATCCCTTGGTGAATCATTTCTTCTGTTCCTCCACAAATAATTTAATGTCATTTAAAACATCATTTTTATCATATAAATATCCATCATAGCCGTGATAGAGATTGCAATACAATGATTTAAAATTGTACATCGGAGCTTTCCCTGACAGCTCATTGCAAAATTCCCTATCCGTAAGATATTTGTAAATTTCACCAATTGAAACCGGCTCTGTTGCAACATTCAATACAGAAATTTTATTATCCAACGCTATCTTGATATCCTTCCAAAGATTATTAAGATTGTAAAACTGAAAAACACCTCTACTATCAGTAAAATTCAATGCACTGAAACCAAGCCGTTTAAATTCTTTGCACAACAGGGTTTCCTCTTTTTCAGCATGTACATATTGAAAAAAACCATTTTCTTGCAACTTATAACTTTCCTTTATGATATTAGATACCGCTGCCAATTCGAAATATTTTTCTTGTTTTAACAACGCTGGAATATAGTGTATTAAATCATAAATAAAATTTTTCTTGATATTCCTTCCAAATAATCCTGGAAGACGAATTATCAAATAATCTTGAAAATTCCCCTGAACCCATTCTTCCAAATAAAGCCTATTCCTACCATAAGGCAACAAATCATCTTTTTGCGGAATTACGCTTTCATCAACATCATTTGGAACAGCATAAACATCAATAGTTGAAATCAGTACCAATTTTTTCGGGTTAATTTTTGTTATATTGAAAATAGCCGTTTTGATACCTTCAAAATCTTTTTGAGGATTTTGATTTGCTAAAAACTTTTCTGCTTTCACTCCTGCATAAACTAATAAATCAGGATTTGTGCCATATGCAGTATTGATATCAGAAGAATGATATACTCTATCAAACGAGCCATTTTGTAAAATATTTGAACCAACAAACCCGGTACTACCGACAAGACTTAACATACTTCAATACCTCTCATACATAAAATAATACTTTCGCAAAATTCAACTCACTATACAGCTAAGAAGATTCCGTTACCTCCTCGCTTAGCAAATTTATTATCAATTTGTTTTGGCAAGTTCAGCATATATCCCCAAAAACATGAATCACAAAGTGCATATTATTTCTTTTACATACACTTTCAATCTGCTATACAAAACCTTTTTACGATACTTAGGAATAAACACAATATGATACTGGCACTTCCATCGCGTATGTGATAAACTTTTATTGTCCATTTGGATCGCGCCTCCTATGTTGTTGAGTTTGGCTTGCGACACCATCTCAAGCATAACATAGGAGGCTTTATATTTCATCATAACCGCTACGGCTTTTTATATTCGCCCCAGTATAGCTGGGGAATTAGTATTTTTCATTTACCAATTATCACATTAGCTAAAACGTAATAAATTAATAATACTTGCCCATATAACTACAAATTTTTTTGCATAATTTCTGGCTTGGTTCTTCCACAAAAACGCATGAAATATATGCTATAAAGAAGGTACATAACAAACTAACAGCTATGAACCCCCAATAGTGTAACCAAGGCATGAAATATCCCACCAACTGCTCTACTAACCAGCCCCATAAATATACGCCATAACTTATATCATGAGGAAGCCTGTATTTTCTTACAATGCCGCATCCTGCTAACCAGACAAATAATAATGCTACACCCAGCATCATGCATAAATTGCTAATACCTTCATATTGTATAGACTTAGCTATCATAATAAGGGAAACTGGAAAAAATATATTTAGACAAATCCGTTCCTTATAGTATGACAACAAACTTCCTAAAAAGAACGCAGGAATCATATATAACGTTTCATTACCACCTAATACACTTTGACTTACTAAAGGATAAAAAATTCCAACACATAAACATACAGGTATAATTACAGCATTTTTTATATTTCGCGAAATAAACCATATGCCCAATATCAGCAAATACATTTTAAATTCCAAAGGTATAGTCCAAAGAGAACCATTAATACTATTTGCATACTTACCATCCAACGGATGATTTTCTCTTAAAAAAGACACATTATGTATTTCATACTGTATATCTAGTTTCGCATTATTAAATACATATGATGCACTATTTTGAATATAATCTGCAAAACTATTTCCTGTAAAATACATACATATAAAAAAAGTGCATATTGACAAAAAAATCAAACCAGGTAGCAATCTAAATAAACGTGACACTAAGTATACTTTCCAATTCTTTTTGCTGAACAGACTATTAGATACCAAAAGTCCACTTATCAGAAAAAATGTTATTACTGCCAAGTTACCTGAATATGTAAAATGTAATATTCTAGCTATAAAATCGCTACGCCCCGTAGCATCAATAAAACATGGTGCATGTCCATATATAACCATCGAAGCCAATAAAAGTCTTATAACATCTTATATCACCAAAAATCCAGTACATCACGTTTTCACATTTTTTGCCTCAATCCGGATTAAACTCCGAGACTACATTAAAAATATATTTTTCTTGCTTCAAAATAGAGAGAACTTCCCACAATCTCCTATCGTGCATATCATTTACATTTATTTTTTTCTATCAGTGCTACAAAGCAACAAAACGCAAAGATAAATATTGATAATTCTCTATATGTAAAAAATGCGTGAATAAAAGAATGATTACTCAATATCATATACCAGATAAAAGGATACACTGATATTATAAGAACCCCAAATGATAAATGAAGAATATTTTTATTAATATGATATCTCCGCATGGACACAAACACTCTACATAACAAAAACAACAAGCATATCACTAATACATCGAAAAGAGGGCTAGTCATAAATACATTAAGATTATTACTTATAGCACTCACAGCGGTAATATCACCACCTGAAGAAGTTCTATAAAGGACACGTGCAAAGCCATTATTAACTATATTATTACCAGTTATTATCCAGGCTAACACCCACTTTCCTAAAAACATACAAAAATATCCACACACCCATGACAATGAGATATAACTTGTATATAACAAGACTTTACTATAACTACTAAAAAATAAATTATTAGGTATGTTTGCCAACATAACCAAAAAAATTACTAAAGGTATACTTAAAGAAACTAATGGATATGTTAAAAAATCAAAATATGCCGTTATAATACCAACTACCATAAAAAAAGTAATATATAACTCTCTCTCCAGAAGTCTTTTAAAATTTTTTATCATGAATATAGATGATATTGTCATGATATAATACATAATTGAAAATTGAAAAGACATAGCTAATGAAATAGGATTTAATAGTAAATATACCAACAAATAAGACAAAGCAAAAAATACACCGATTTTTCTATTAAGGCAATGTAAAAAATATATAGCTAAAACCAACTGCAAAGCAGCATTGAATAAGCATAAATCTGACACATCAATAAAATATAGTAAGGGTTTTAACACTACTATATAACCATGCCAATAAATAGGGTAATCCGTATACACATATCCAGTAGCATCCTGAAGCTGTAACAACAAATTTTTAACCTGTCCATCTTTAGTATAGATGCGTCTAGGATTTAAAAAAGAAGCCTCAAACGCATTATTTTCGGAGTATATACAATTCTGCAACATTAAAGTATCTGTAAAATTATCCAACTGGGTTGTTAAATTACCAGGTAGCCATTGTGGATAATCACCACTTTTTTCATATATCACCTCAGCCGGTTTGATATTAAAAAAAACTGTTTCAGAGGAAATTTTATATACCGCTACAATACTAACTGCACCAACGCAAATAGATAGCAATAAGCATGTAAATAACCTTTTACAGAAACATAGACACATTTTACAATACCCTCCTTGTACAATCTTGTATTATCTCCAAATACTTACATTATATTATTTTAAATCATCCCTTTGTTGTAAAAATTCATCAATTTTGTTCGAAATTTTTCTATTACTTTGGCAAATCATACTATTATATGTGTCATTGGTAAATCCCCACAATGTAGAAGTCAGCTCATCCTTGCACAAAACAAGAAAAGGATTAGTCGTTATGATGATAGTATTCCCCAAATTTTCAATAAATCTGTCTATAGTGTTTATACTAGCATCTCTATTATCAGAATCCCATTCCTCCAGCTTTTCAAGAAACTGCTTATTGTAAACATTGAAAACCGTACTTGTCATTTTATCCAAAGTGATAAAACGAATCCCATCATAATCATCGACTTTACTTATTACTGTATTAGGATTAACATCAGCTATTAAACCAGAAAATAAATCCCAATTAGACGTTTTATGTAGATATTTTCGGATGGTAGCCATTTTTTGCAAAAAATCATCACAAAAAAGTACATCATCTTCACAAATTGTCACTGATTCCAAATCCATTTCTTTTGCTTTTCGGAGCATGAATTTATAACTCATGCCACATCCAACCCAACCCAAAAAATGCCTCAAGCCCGGAAAATAATTTATGCCATATTTATTGATACTCACAAATGACTGCTTTCTTTCCATGTATTCCGGCAATCCCAAGCACCAAAAATCATTATCAAAACGAATATAATCAGCAGCATTGTCATAAAAATTATCAAAATTAATATTGTCAGTTGCTAAAAGAAACCGTAAAAAATAATAATCAAATGCTGTATGCTTTTTTTCGCTACGTTGAATATCCATATTACTCAAAGTTTCTGTTAACAATGATGGCTGTTCAATATACTTACTAACAGTTCGTTCAAGAGCATCGACATCGTCAATATCTACAAATTCTACAAAATGCCTCAATTCATCATGTTCGTCAAAATCTACACTTTTCTCTGAAACTATGGCACTGGTCCCTAAAGAAATACATTCATACAATCTGGTTGTTTCAAGCAAAGCTCCCTCATAATAATGTATATTGACAATAACTCTAGCTTTTGCAAGCTCCTTATACAATTCTTCACCGAATAAGTTATTAACAACTCTGACATTGAACTTGTCACTAAGTCGTTTTAATATTTTTTGTCTACGCTCACATTCGTTATCGCCATAAAAAACTACATCGTATTCCTTTTTTATATCACGATATTTACGATTAAAATTATAACGAAAATCTATAGGTAAATAAAATATCTTGCTAAGTTCTATGCCATGTTCCTCTAAGAATTTTATATTAACAAGAGAATAATCCAAAACAGCTTCTGCCTTTTTCAATTGTTCAAAATATTCATCAGTAAACCATCTTGAACTTACAGACTGTTCCATCTGAAAAGCCACATATTTTTCAGGCAACATTGTAAACATTTGAGGACAAATCACAATATGCTGCTGATCAGAGAAACCACATTTAGGTTTTTCTATGATAATTTCGTACTCAATACCAACTTTTTTACAGCAATCTCCAATCAAATCAGCAATTATCATACAATGTCTAGTCGTTAAAATGACAAGTTTCTGATCTATTGTAAAATCACATGGTCTTCCCCCACTAGACAACGACACCTTTCCATTACCTATTTTTTCTAAAAAATCACAATTAATATTCAAAACAGAAAATATTTTCAGTAATGTTTTTTTCGTTGCAGTACGCCTACGACTGCCATAGGGTAAAATTTCGTTAATTAATGTTTTTATTTTCATGTTAATTACCGGCATAAATGCATTAAATTTAATGCATATTGTAGCAATGCCAAGTTAATTCCTTTCTTAAAATTATCATATAATATTATTTAGCTAATTATACTTCAAAACTATTTACATAAAATTGACAATTACCTTGATAGTAATAACTAATTCACTCCAAATCTATTGCACTATTTCATGTACGACACCATAAAGTTTTTGATATTCCTTCTCTGCATATGAATCTGTCATGCCTGCTATATAATCTGCAATAACACGCATTAAACATATTCTGAACAAATTTTTATAAATAACAAGTACACCTTTAGCTTCTACCTGCTCTGACATAACCATCCAATTATCCGAAAACGACAAATATATTTTTTCTTTTTCTGGTAATTCATAACAAGCAGCAAAAGCCAGCCTGCATTCAAAGGCATGTTCAAACAGATATACACCATTTTCCTTATTTAAATGTTTTTGAATATTGCCTTTTAATACATTATCGTCAGTGCTCTTTATACATTGACGCATATACTCTCTAAAAACAGCATTCAAGGTAGAATTTGGCATTTGTACTGGATTCATGGCATAAGCTTCAAACAATCTTCGAATAATAAATTCTCCTCTGCTATCCATACGTTTCACATTTTGTGATGTTAAAACCATTTTCTTTATTTCAGAACCCAAATGCTCCATAACTTTATAATAATCATCTTCTATTTTCTTATCTTCACAATTTTGCAAATTATTAACTAAAATTTTCGTATATTTCTCCACCAAATATCCAACAATAATATGTGAAATTTTCTTCATAAAAAACTCATCACTATCGCACACACATTTTCTCTGTTCATCTAGCTGTATTGAACCTCTTTTAGATGTAAAATCTAATGGTAATCCTTTTTCATTGTCCACATCAAAAATAACCTCTGTAGCTTTAGTTAATGAAAAAAATCTAAAAGCAATAGCATCTTCTATATCATGATGTCTTTGAGCGATTTCATCAGCATTAGAAATAAGATTGCTGATGAAATCGCTTTTATGTACATCTTTTACACTGAAATAACTTTTATCCAGATGATTATTATAATAATTCAAATTCGCTTGGTTTTCCTCTTTGTAACTCCTACTACTATGCTCCAACACAGCATTAACCATATAGCTACTATCTGGAAACTTGGAAGCAGGCAACATATCACCGCCTTGATACTCATTGCACAACAGCTTCAGCATACGAACACTTTGCCAATTATGTTTAAAACCACAATTTGACGCAAAATATTGCCTCAACTGCACATCATTTTCTTTCTCTGTAGATTCAAATGCTTTTTCATCAAATAAAATATCATTTACACGTTTATTACTATAGTTCAATATTTTATGCAGTTGCCTTTCTCCAGCATGCCCAAAGGGAGTATGTCCTAAATCATGAGCGAGGGCAATTGCCTCCACCAAGTCCTCATCAATTTTATCATCATCATTTTCCAATGACTGATTCACGCCCCTCGCTATAGTCCTAGCTACTTGGGCTACTTCCAATGAATGTGTCATCCTATTGCGTGTATGGTCTCCGAAATTTGTACCATAAACCTGCGTTTTACCTGCCAATCTCAAAAATCCTCTGCTATACAATACTCTATCTCTCATATTCATTGATGGTGTACGATATTCCTCATCCTTCACGATTAAGCACCTCATTTCTCTAAACAACTACGTTTTTATTTCTTTACAACAAAATATTTGCTATAATAAGGACATCATATAAAAGCAGAATTTTACCATTAAACACCCCACTGTATTCCTCATCAATTGCTACCGATAAAACACATCATGTCGGATTATTTATCAAATAACGAAAGTGAGGTCATTGATATGTTTGTTTTTGAATGGGATGAAAAAGAAGAACGTGAAGCTCTGCTCGAAGCTGGTAAAACCAAAGGCAAACTGGAAATTTTGAAAAACATCATGGCTAAGAACAACTGGCCTGCTGAAAGAGCTTTAGAGTTTATGGGAATTGCCAAATCTCAGTACAATCAATATATCTCTTTGTTGCAGATCTAATTCATTTTTGCGATTTCAAATGTCTCACTCTGCTGCACTAATTCTTAGGCAGCAGCTTTTTGCTGGCAAAAACTGCTATATGCCTAAAAAATTAGATGATTACATAATCCAGATTATCATTCCCAAGAAACATCTTTAAATATACTCTCAAAAACACTTCGCCAATCTGCTGAAATGTCATCTGGTTTAGTAATATTACTGAAATACTGATATGCCCGAAACGGTTTTTCTGTACCTGGTTTATACCCTAAAACATCTTCTATGCAATCCTCCAATACATACAAATGAGTCTGATCGTCTACCGCTTTACTGATATAGCTGTTGAATTTTTCTGCCCCGTTTATCCCTGTATCTTTGTCATGCATAACATATGGATTTATCCCCAAAGCCTTTAAATATTTAACTATCGAAATAATGATAGGTTTGCCATGTGCCCTTAAAATAAACCAATCCGACAATATTCTAGAGCGTGTTTCTTCCGATACAAATTTTAAAGTCTCATTGATTGCAACATATTCTGTATCACCTTCAACTACTAAAACATTCTTAACAAAAAAGCATCTTGCCAAGGAATCCTCCAACCTAATCAACATTTTGAGATATTTTTTGTTATCATCATGCAAACGCTCAAATGATTCTGTTAGATTGATTGGCGTACATGCTACCTGGCAACCATTGCCACAATTCTCACTATCTGACAAATGATTAACAACCTGCTTATGTTCATAATCCAAATTAATCATATACGGAGAATGCGTTGTACATATTATCTGATTATTGCCTTGACTTGCCAAAGCATATATAACATCACGCATTTTGCTAATTGCATTAGGATGAAGATATATCTCTGGTTCTTCAAAACCTATTATCAGTGATTGTTGTTTTCCGCTCATAGTAATGTCACGCTTAGCTCTGTATCTTAATAATGCAAACACTATAGACCTAATAGTTCCAGCCCCCTGATACTCTACTGGAGTTTTTACATTCGTAGAAATATCTATGTTAAAAGTAGGCTTAATAACATCATTTGCATCACTCAAGTTAGATTTAACATTTACATTAGCAGCAGAAAAAACTTCTGATGCCACATTATTTAAATCATTAACTAGCTTATAAATTTCAGTATTCTCATTTGTTGCATCCAATTCACCAGATAACTTCTTCAAATTGTCCTTTATCAATTGATATGTTTCTGATTGCTCTTTTATTTCATCAAAAAATATATTTAATAACTCATTTAACGCACCATTTTTATTTCCCGATACATTATCACCAAATTTATCCATGGCAGGAATCATCAAAAATTTAGGTAGTTTTTCTTGCACTATATTTTCAAAACCACCAGGATTATCTGCCCATCTCTCATTTTCTAAATCTATATTCACTAACTCTTCTATATCCAGTAATTTTTTTCTATCAGTCTCAGTAAGCTTTTTGGTTAAGGAAATACCTATATTTTCAAACCACGTTTCATCAGCACCCAAACTAATCATGTCTTCGATAGTTTTGCAATCTTTATACTCTGCTTTGATTTCTACAGGATGTTCCCTTGCTTCGATATGTGCTTTCTTACTATCACCTAGTGTATATTTCTTTCTATAAACAAAAGTATCACCATAACCTTTATGATAAAAGATTCTATTTTTTATACCTTTGCTTTTTTTAACCTCATCTTCAATCTCATTAAACCAGCCTGTAATAACTATCTCCTTATCCTGCTTTTCATCTACGCTATTTTTATAAAAATCTTCATCTTGTGCTTTTGCCTTAACGCTTAACAATAATTCCAGAGCTTTCAATACAGAACTCTTACCAGAATTATTTTCACCAATCAAAAATGTTGCATCAGAAAAATATACTTCCGTCTTTTTATGCTTTCTATAGCCTTCCATGGTTAGTTTAAATATCTTCATCTACATCATCTTCTTTCAAAACAACGTTTTAAGCTATCAATATTATTTTGACATCGCTTTTTTATCGATCTAAAACGTTCCAACAATCTGTATCCTCTTGATGTCGTTATAACATGAAGTTGTCTTTGTACCTCAAAATATTTCCTTTTGAAATCTAGCCCATATGCTAAAGAAAATCGCACTGACTCGTATTCATAAGTCTCACCTTGCTCATGTGCTAATGCAAAAAAATACTGAATCCAGGAATCAGGTAATTCTTCAAATACAGCATTTCCTGGCATATCTAGTAAAACATACTTTGCCACAAAAAAAACATTAGGATAAGTTTCATCAAAAAAACGTCTTTTTATAATTGAACTCCTTAATAAAATGCAGGCTTCTGAAAAATTACCCAATACATCTATTATTTCTAACTGCTCTCTTCTCCATATAGAAGAAAAATGAATTCTACCATCATTACATTGATATAGGACATTATTGCAATTCATGTTGCCATCTACATATCCTTGCTTGACATACGCAAAATCCAGCTTTTTTTCCTCTATCTTTTTAAAAATAGGAGTAAAAAAGTTATCACAAAGCAGACTGTCTATTTGTAAAAATAAAACATACTCTGTTTTTATATATGGTATAGCAAAGTTATAATAATCCACCAAATTATCACTCTTAATAAAATATTCATCATAGTTCATGGGTACATACAAATTAACTGGATAATCTTTGTGGCTTACAAATATTAAATCTATACCCGTTACATCCCATGACCTATTGTCAAATAATCTGTCAGCATATTCAGATAATGCCTTATTTATTACTACTACAGTAATTTTAGTATCAGTCATAAATTTTACCTACCAAACAAAGAATAAATATACTCAATAATCCTATCTAATGCATAATGATCGTTTTTATAATTGAAATATTCCGAAACCTCTTTTTGTTTCAATTGAATTTTTTTTGAAGGATACAATAAATTATATATACAAGACTGTATATCCTCCTTGCATGTTGCGGATATTGCTGCTCCCATATCTGCAAATGGTAAAAAATTATGCTCATCTTCTAAGTTGACAAGCATCAAGGGTACTCCTAATAACACACAATCAATAGCTGTTGTTGAAAAAAAAGTGATCATACCATCAGCACATGCTATAAGCTCCTCTGTATTACCCCAACGTCCTACATAACAATTTTTATGTTCTATTTCATTAATCACATCATATATGTAATCAATATCCTGTGAAGGATGTGCCTGATATATCAATTCATATTCTGATGACTCAGTAGCAGCTTTAGCAGTTTCTAAAAATGCATCATGTAATTCCTGCGCTGTTGGACGATCTCCCACCCCCAAACCTTGTGTTGTAAATACTATCCACTTTTTAGATGGATTACAGCCAATTAATTCAGCATATTTATTTCTATCCGGTTTAATATCTGCAAGATGATCAAAATTACAACCGCCTGTCAAAACTATTTTGGCTGGATCCACATGATTGTTTATCAAAAAATCCTTACTAAAATCACCCCAGCTAAGAAATACATCTCCCTCAAAAGGCGCAAATGCATGCAACGATAATTTATTTGGCACCCCATGCTGCACAATAATATTGGAAATATGATTTACTTTGCAATAATGTATAGCATTACGAAGTATATAATTTACTTCCATAGCTAAAAATAAATCTGGTTTTAAAGTTCTGAGACAATTAATCAAGGGAAGCAATCCCCATTGCAAATCTTCAAACTTTGTATCATAAGATACATTTCTATTATCATCACTAAATTCATCTAGCATCATATAATTTATATTATGTTTGATTGCTATTTCTTTTTCTGCACCATTGATAATCACAGTAACCACAGAAACTTTCCCATCATATTCCAGTCTTTTTATAACTGGCAATAATTTTTTTAGATGCCGTTCCAAGTAAGAAAAACATAGCACTTTCCGCAAAGTTCATCCCCCTAATCTTTACTTGCGAGCGGACAGGATAATGTCACAAAACTCCCTAACACATCCATGACCTCCCGACTTAGCACATACATAATCAGCTATTTCTTTCACTTTTTGATGCGCATCTACCGGAGCAGCTGAAATATACACACTTTGCAAAACGGCAATATCATTTATATCATCGCCTATATAGACAGAATTCAAATAATCAAAGTTAGTATGTTTGCAGAAAAATTCATCCAAGCATTTTTTCTTATCTTTGATTCCTTGAAAAACATAATCTACATTTAATTTATTTGCTCTTTTATCTATTATTAGATTTTTCTCGCCAGTTAAAAACATAATTTTTATGCCGGCTTTTTTTAGTTCAGCCAACCCCATTCCATCACGAGTATTGAACTTTTTACACTCAATTCCATCGCTAGAATAGTACATTCCACCATCAGTAAGAACACCATCAATATCAGTGATAAACAAATTAACTTTGCTGAAGTCCTTTACTTTAGCTCTGCTATTATATATCTTGAGTGTTTCTAAAATATCCCAATCAGATGGCTCATCTATTTCAAAATATGTCTTTTCGGGCATAGGCGAAATTGCTATATTCCCCGAAATACGGCATTGAGATGACAATAACAATTCTCTGCTGGTTATATAAAATGCTCCATTTTCTACATAATAAGCAGAAAATTCCTGCCGCCTTGGTCTTTGTATAGGAATATAATTTTGAGGTTTCGCAATATCATCTGAAATTTTCTGCCATATAAAACGCTTTTGTGGAACAGCTGACAAAACACTATCAACATCAGGTAAATGATATATACTTAACCCATTTGTTAAATCTTCAGATGTCAGTAGCGGACTTGTAGCTTGGATTAAGACAATATTTTTAAATCTAACTCTAGCTGAAAAATCCAACATAGCGGATTCTGTAGTAGCTGTATCTGTAGCTGTATCTGTTCCACGTTCCACAACTTCTACTTTACTAAAGCCAAAACTCAAAACAACATCACGAATTTGATTGCTATCAGTAGAAACAAAAACTTTATCTATACACTCACAATTTACAGCTGCTTCAATCGTCCAGTACACTAATGGTCTTCCACAAAAATTCTTGATGTTTTTTAAAGGTATGCTCTTACTTCCACCCCTGACTGGAATAAAAGCCACTGTATCATAAAATTTACTTATATTCATGTTTTAACTTCTTTCTTTGCACTTTCTCAACATCTAAGATTTCTTCTCGCTTGTATGTCAAACTTTTAGATACATTTCTTATATTTCTTGCAAGTTTCCGCATTCCATCAGGTTCCAAGCTTGCTGCATGATCTGTTCCTTTCCAGGTCCTATCCAAAGTAAAATGCCTTTCAAAATATTCTGCCCCTAATGTCAATGCTGCAATATCCGCAGCAATTCCAAGATGATGCCCTGAAAAACCTATGGCTTTTACCCGGCCTGAAAATTTTTCCTTTAATCGTGATATTTCCAACAAAGATAAATCTTCAAATGCGACCGGATATCCTGATACACATGAATAAAGAATCAAATCCTTGTTACGTTTATGCCTTTCAAAAAAATCTACGATCTCATCTTCTTCCGCTTTGCTTGTCATTCCTAATGATAGATGTATTTCCCCCATATATTCATTTGCCAATACCTCAAGCAACTTAAAATTAAGATTACATGCAGATGGAACTTTTATAAATTGTGGATTCAATGTTATTATTTCTCTAGCCGAAGTCACATCCCACACCGATGTACTGTAGATTATTCCCCAGTCTTCGCAAACTTTTTTTAATTCAGCATGCTGTTCCAGCGTAAACTCCAAAGCTTCACGATGTAACCCATATGTTTTACCATATGAATTATATGGAACAGGATGTGGTGCATTGTATTCTTCCGGCGTAAGTAATTCACGATTGTTTCGTTTTTGAAACTTAACTGCATCTACTTTGCAATACTCAGCTGCAACCTTTATCATTTCCTTTGCAATATTCATATCACCTTTATGATTGCAACCTATTTCAGCAATTACATAATTATTACGCACGATAATCCTCCTCAATGTAGTAAACTAATTACTTTTTTATTAAACTCATCTTCTATATGTCTTTGCCTTGCAAATTCCCCTATTAAACGCATTTTTTGAGCAGATAAGTGTGCTAAGTTATATTCAATTTTTCCGTAGATATATTTGTCATTAATATTATTCATCTCTCGGATATCAATAATATTTTCTTCATCATGAATATCTTTTTTAAAATACCTCAATTTTCTGTGACTCCCTATAGCAATACAAGGAGTATTCTGACCAAAAGACACAATGTTAGAATGTCCTCTCATTCCCAAAACAAGATCCATTTGTCTATATATATCAACTAAATAACCTACTTTTTCCCCATCCCCTGGTGGGTATATCTCACATAAACATTCGTCAATAATAATCGGTTTTATATCCAAATAGGACTTAAAATACTCTATTATAGCTTTGTCAAATTCATACCCCATATGACCTATGTAAAAAACCTGAATATCGTATTTTCCTGATATTTTATTTATCGCTTTTACCAATTCACACAAAAACCGTTCCTTTGTAACATTCCACGGTTCTGGAAAAGTCTGATTCTCTCTGTCAGTGGTCCAGTTTATTCCAATTTTGACTTTATTAGTTGCTATTCCTGGAATTTTTATAAAGCTAGGTTGTGCAAACATTCCTGGATCAGGTATTACATCAATCTTAGATGCATCGCCACCTAATTTAACTAAATATTCTTTTGTTCCAGTATTCCGTACTGAAAACAACGCACTTTTGTCTATGGTTTTTAATAAATGTTCCCTAGTTACAGATTGAAAATCATTTTTATCATACTCGAATTTATTGTATCCAATACCATAAACTACTATTGGTATCTTTATATGATCTATGTAATTAATATCAATATTCCATTGCCAACCAGATTTTGAATTATCTTGAGGTCTATTAAATATTAATCCTCCTCCACCTACTATCATTACATCACATGACTTATTTATTTGATGTATTAGCTCTAATGTAAACTCAGTCTTTTGACAATTATAGTAAACAAATTCTATACGATCATCCAATTCACACAATTGTCTTCTAATAGAATTCTGTAATATACTATCACCAAAATTGCCACCCCAAGCTCCCACATGACATATAGTCTTTTTTTTAATCCATATTCTTTTTAATAACGAAAACATATCATACACTCCACATATAAAAACATTCTAGCAATATATGACATTTACCAATGTTATATATTTAAAATAAACACTTTAAAGAAAAATTCTCTTGTTACTACATCATTTAATTCCAATCAGTACATAAGAAAAACACACTTCGTTCTTCCGTTGGTCCATACAAAATATTGAGAGTTTTAACTCTAAACACAGCGGATGTATTATTTGCGTAGCTTATAGTAGATTCCTTATTCCACACAGAAACACCAACCGTATACTCTCCAAGATTCAAGGGAATATTTTTTAAAATACACCTTATTGTGTTTTGTCCTTTTTTTAACATTCCAAAATCATATTTTTGAAAACTAGATTTATTTATTGCAACAGGCAGTTTGTCCTTCCTAAAAATTATGATTGATATTATTGGACTGCATATGTCAACATATGTGGTAAAATTAATATCACAATATATATCATCTCCTTGAACAAACAGCTCTCTGGAATTTCTATTTTTATCGAACAAATGCACAGAATCTATAGATAATAAATCTGAATTTCTAACATAATAATTAGGATTACTACCATTCCCCCTAATACTAAAACCAGCTGCAAATTCAACCATATATTCTGAAATAACACTACTAGGCTCTCCGCTTTTGGCTATTTTTCCATCTCTAAACCAGTAAACACAATTACATAGTTCATTCACAGCATGCATATCATGCGAACAAAAAAGTATTGTCGTCCCATTTTCTCTTAAAGCTTCAATCTTATCAGTACATTTCTTTTGGAATTTCATATCTCCTACACTAAGAGCCTCATCTACAATCAAAATATCCGGCTCCACAAAGGCATTCACAGCAAATGCCAGCCTGGCAAACATACCGCTGGAGTACATCTTCACCGGCTGATGAATAAACTCCCCAATATCAGCAAAGTCTATAATATCCTGTAGCCTGTCATCCATTTCTTCCTTGTTATAGCCCATGATAGTGCCATTCATGTAGATATTTTCTATGCCTGTCATCTCAGGATCAAAACCAGCCCCCAGCTCCAAAAGGGATGCAATACGGCCATTGACTTGAACACTGCCGCTGGTAGGTGTCAGCACACCAGTTATTATCTTTAGGATAGTGGACTTACCAGCACCATTTTTGCCAATAATACCCACAGTTTCACCCTTTTTTATTGTCAGGGAAACATCATTCAGTGCATAGAAATCCCTGCTATACCTTTTACGGAATGGGTTCAGGGCTTCCTTCACCCTGTCCGTTGGCTTGTCAAATATTTTATACACCTTGCTCAGATGCTCTATCTTAATTGCCCAATCTTCGCTCATAATCCACTTTTCCTCGCAACATTATCCAAAACACTACATAAATTCACATCATTGCCATAAACCATCAAACATCACATCACGTTAAAGCACATTAAAGCTCATTTCATCACAGCACTTTAAAGCACATTGCATCACAGCACATCTGCAAAATGCGGTCTCAGCGTCTTAAAGATAAATGCCCCGAAAAGCATAGCTGCCACAGTAAACAGCCAAAAGCTGATATTGGTATATCCCAGCTCCCAAAACCACTTGTGGTAGATGAAGCTGTTCCTGTAACCCTCGATGATATAGTACATAGGATTCAGCTTAAACACCCACTGATAGCTTTCCGGTATCAGCTTCAAGCTCCAAAAGATAGGCGTTCCCCAGAAACCGAACTGAATCAGCATGGCAACCAGCTGCCCTACATCCTTCATGAATACCACCAGCGAACTTGTTACCAGCGAAAGCCCAAATACCAGGCAGATACTGCCAAACAGGTAGTAAAATACCTGTAAATTATAAATGCTTGGCATATAGCCATACAGGGCAAACATCAGAAACAGCACCGCCACAAAAAACATGTTTACCATCAGTGCCGACAAAATCTGTATCATCGGCAGCAGGCTTACCCGGAACACAACCTTCTTCACCAGAAAGCTGTTGTTGTAGATGGAGCTGGTAGCTGCCTGCAAGGCATCACTGAAAAAGAACCAAGGGAACATGCCGCATATCAGCCACAGGATAAAAGGAAAATTATCCACCGGCATGGATTTGAACCCTACCTGAAAAACAAACCAGAAAATGCAGATGGTAATCGCCGGCTGAATAAAAGCCCACAGTATGCCAAGATAAGAGCCCACATACCTCTGCTTCAAATCTTTCTTTGTCAGATTCCACAGCAATCCCTTGTTATGCCACAGGGAAGCAACAAACTCATAAAAATTCCTTAAATAATGCAAAACACCTATACCTCATTTCAGCCAAGCTTATATGCTGCAAATTTTACTATGTCAAATGCCAGTAGCTTCAGCACACCGGCAATACCTTTTTCTTTGTAAATGCGACCAACCTGATACCTGAACAGCTTCATGCCCTCGCCTCCGGCACTGCCAAAGCTTTCCCTTATCCACGGATTGTCCTTTTGGAACCTCCCCATGTCCCGATAGCGTTGCCACATATCCTTCAGCTTTGGTTCATGGGAATGCCTTGCCGCAGCCTCTGCCACATAGGCAATCCGCTTCCCTGCCAGCAAAAGCCTTCCTGCCACATACATATCCTCGCAGATATTGATGTGGGGAAAGCCACCAATCTTCAGCAAATCCTGCACCCTGTATGCCGCAAAGGAGTCAGACAGGAATGTTGTCTTGATGCCCAGCTCCCTGCTGTCTGCCATGCTTTTTATCCTGCTGACAGCCGGATAGTTAAACTCCCTGTCCACTGCGGCATAGATGCTTGCTCCTTCATTGGGAACCTGCCTGCCATAAGCGGCTGCCACATGAGCTTCCTGATCATTGTCCTGGTTATCGACAAATGCTCCAACCAATTTCTCAAGACTGTATCTACCCGGCAGCCTCACATCCTGAGTGAGAAAAACGACTATCTCTATATCATCAGGCAGAAGCTCAACTGCCATCTGCCGTGTGCCCCCATGGCTGAACTCAGCCATGGAAATACTGCGTACCTGCCAGCCATGTCTTCTTGCCGCATCTGCTGTCCCATCCGTTGATGCAGAATCTATCACCAGCTTGCAAGCAATGGGCAGGCTCTGCCGGGCAATCTCTGCCAGCAGATTGGCAAACTCCCTGCCAGCATTGCAGGTGGGTATTACTATTGCAACCTTATACATAATCTCCAATCAGTAACACCTCAACCCTTACAAAACACATCAACTATGGCTTATTAATGACCTAGTACGCGCCTTTTTTCCCCAGCACAGCACCAAATGTCTTCACCAGATATTTCATATCTATCCACACTGACCAGTTCCGCACATACCATGTGTCCATCGCCACCCGTTCCTCATAGGTTGTATCGCTCCTGCCGCTGGTCTGCCACATGCCGGTGATGCCGGGCCGCACCATGTAGTATTCACGGATATTTTCACCATACTTCTCCACCTCGGCACGGACGATGGGACGAGGCCCCACCAGGCTCATCTCCCCCTTCAGCACGTTGAACACCTGCGGCAGCTCGTCAAGGCTGGTTTTTCTGAGGAATGCCCCCAGCCTTGTCACCCTGGGATCATCAGTCAGCTTAAAGCTGCTTTCCCACTCTTTTCTGGCGGCTGCATTTTCTGACAGGTGCCTGACCAGTACCTCATCAGCGTTTGACACCATAGTCTGAAACTTGTAGCAGAAAAACTCCCTGCCGTTTCTGCCAACACGCCTGTGGGCAAAAAACACACTGCCCTTATTGTCAATGCCAACCAGCACTGCCAGCAAAAGCAACAACGGCGAAATAACAATAATCCCAAGCAAAGTCACCACCATATCAAAGACAAACTTTGTCCACCTGTTGACTCGCCTGGACAGATTGTTCTTGCTCTTGATAATCGTCAGCTGCTCCACAAAGAGGGTGCTGATTTCCACACTGCCAAGAGGGGAACCCACCAGGCTAGGCGTAAAAAGCACAGTATCCGTAAGATGCTGGATGCTCATCAGCAGGCTTCGCAGCCTGTCCTCGGAAAGCCCCGGAGCCGCAATAATCACCGTCCGCACATCCTGCTGACGGATAATCCTCGCCGCATCCTCAAAGCCTCCCAGCAGCGGATACTGCCTAGGCAGCTTCTCCGATACAGGATGGTCATCCAGCACGCCTATGACCTTGTAGCAGTAACAAAAATCATCGTTAAAAGCTGACAACAGCCGCTCCGCTGTCTTTCCTGCACCTATCAGCAGCACCCGTTCCTTCAGGTATCCGGCACGCAAAATAAGCCTTCCCAGCAGATACCGCCCCAGTGCCATATACAGCAGCATAAATACCAAAAAGCAGCCTGCGTAGTATCTGGACACCTGCATGCTGTTACGCATCAGGAAAATCACCAGAATGTACATCAGAAAACCAAAGCAGCTGCCCTTGAACACATCCCTCGCCACATCCAGAGACGGGCGGTTGAACCGGTAGCAGTCCGCCTGCAGCATAATCAGCAGGAGCATCCCCGGAATATATATGTACTGATAATCCCAGGGCAGCGCCATCAGGCTGCTTGCCTCAACGCGAAATAGCCCTTGCAGCCACAGTGCCGTATGCTCTGCCAGCACAATCGCCAGATAATCTGTCACAATGTGCAGCAGCATCATTATCCTGCGGGTATAGCCCATGTATTTTCTCCACCACATAACACAACTTAAAAAGTAATTCCTTTCTCTTAAAAGGTAAGTTATTCACATGTCTATTATAATAGCACAAGACTCCCCCCCCCGCAAGACATTTCCGTATGTTTAAATAGAAAATTTCTGCATCTTGCGGGTGACCTATTTTTCTGCTAACACATTTCGTTATCTAAGAAAAAATCCTGCATAAATTCAGGCAAAATAAAAAACGCAGCCAAGCTCATAAAATGCTTAGCTACGTTTTTTATTTTGCTTTATATTATCTTTTTCGCCTAAGGCTGCATAGCAGAAAACACTGCACTATCGTGCACTAGCTTGTAATATACCGTGCACCGCTTTACACTGCCTTTTCCACCGCTGCCAGAAGCTTCGCCTTGGCAGCTGCCAGCGGCTCCTCGATGGTACAGCCTGCGGCCCGGATATGGCCTCCGCCCCCGAAGGAAGCGGCAATGCTGCTCACATCCACGCCCTTGGAGCGCATGCTGACACGGCACTTTCCCGGCTCTACCTCCTTCATGAGAATCGCCACCCTGACGGTATCGATAATCCTCACCCCGTCAATAAAGCCCTCGGTAGTATCCAGGGTTTCATAGAGGTCATTGCCGATATACAGTCCGGCAATTTTCCCATCAGCGCAAACCTCAATAGTCTGCATGGCCCTTGCCCTGTCCTGCACCTCCTTGAAGCTGCGCTTTTCCAGGGCTTCTGACACCACATGGGGCTCCGCTCCTGCCTCAATCATATCGGCAGCTGCCCGCATGGTAAAAGGCGTGGTATTGGAATACCTGAAATTGCCGGTATCAGTGGACATGCCCGTATAAATGCAGGTAGCAGCAGCCTTGTCAGGCACCACCTGCAACGCCCCTGCCAGCTGATAGACAATCTCTGCCGTAGCGGCCCTGTCTGCATCCAGATAGAGATAATCCGCCTTTTCATCGTTGGTAATATGATGGTCAATATTCAGGATCGGTGCCGGGCACCTCTCAATCACCCTGCCAACCCTGTCCATGCTTACATCCAGCAGCACCAATAGATCTGCCTGATATTTTTCCTCATCCGGCTTCGCAATAACCTCTATCCCCGGCAAAAAGCCAAAGGCATCAGGAATATCATCATCTATCAGAACCTGCACCGTCTTGCCAAGCTTCTGCAAAAGATGATAAAGGGCAAGGCTGGAGCCCAAAGCATCACCGTCAGGATTGACATGGGCTGTCACCACGATACGCCCTGCCTCCCTCAGCTTGTCAGCAGCCTCCTGCAAGGAAATACGCATATAGATACACCTCCATCTTACAAGAGCCGGTGGCATCAGCCACCGGCTCACTTAAATCATATACAGCAACTATGCAAAACTCTGCAATTAAGTTATGTCACAAACTATGCAGCTATTACAACAAACTATGCATACAAATCATGCTTTGCAGCTTATTGCTCCTTATTCTGCTCATCTCTCTCAATCTGCAGCAGAAGCTTCTGGATATGGTCGCTGTAGTCCAGGGACTTATCCAGCACAAATTTCAGCTCAGGAGTTACCCGGAGGCGGATGCGATGCCCCACCTCACGGCGGATAAAGCCCAGGGAGCTGTTCAGCCCCTTCCAGCTTTTGGCAATCTGCTCCTCATTGCCCATGATGCTGACATAGACCTTGGCAATGCTCAGATCCCTGGTGACCTCCACCTGGGTAACCGTCACAAAGCCGATTCTCGGGTCCTTCAGCTCCTGCAGGATAATCTGGCTGATTTCCTGCTTCATAAGCTCCTGAATTTTTTCGATACGAAGCTGGCCCATAAAAAACGCCCTCCGTTCTTAAATAAACACCTAAAACATCTTATCTCAAGCAAAATGCTCAAGGCCATTCCCCAAGCCAAAAAGCCCGGGGCTTAGTCCTTATTTACATCATTGATGGAAGTCTTCACTTCCTCCATGATGTATGCTTCTATTATATCACCTTCGCGGAAATCCTTGTAGTCCTTAATGGTAATACCGCACTCATAACCGGCAGCTACTTCCTTTACATCATCCTTGAAGCGGCGCAGGCCGTCCAGCTCCCCATCAAATACCTCGATGTTGTCACGGACGATACGGATTTTGGACTGGTTGGTAATCTTGCCTTCCAGCACATAGGAGCCTGCCACCAGAGCCTTGGAGAACTTCATCACCTGACGAATCTCCACCTTGCCCTGGATGACCTCCTTGTACTTAGGTGCCAGCATGCCGCTCATGGCATCCTTCACATCGTTCAGGGCATCGTAGATAACACGATAGGTGCGGATATCAATAGCCTCCGCATCCGCTACCCGGCGTGCGTTGGCATCAGGACGCACGTTAAAGGCAATCACCAGCGCGTTAGAGGCAGATGCCAGCATAACATCGGACTCGGTAACGGCACCAACGCCGGAATGGACAATGCGCACGCGCACCTCGTCGTTCTTGTTGAGCCCCAGCAGGGAGCTGTTCAGAGCCTCCACGGACCCCTGCACGTCAGCCTTCACCACGATATTCAGGTCCTTCAGCTGGCCTTCCTGAATCTGGTTGAACAGGTCATCCAAAGAAACCTTCTTGGCATGAATCATCTCGTTGCGCTGCTTCTCCATGCGCTTTTCAGCGATAGTACGCGCCTGCTTCTCCTCCAGGGCAGCCAGCTCGTCACCGGCAGCAGGCACATCATTCAGGCCCAGCACCTCTACAGGCACGGAAGGGCCTGCCTTCTTCACGTTCTCGCCCCGGTCGTTGAGCATAGCACGCACCTTGCCGTAGGTAGTGCCGGCCACGATGGAGTCACCGATGCGCAACGTACCTGACTGTACCAGCACCGTAGCCACAGGGCCCCTGCCCTTGTCCAGCTGCGCCTCGATGATGACGCCCCGGGCCTCACGCTTCGGATTTGCCTTCAGCTCCTTCATCTCAGCCACCAGCAGCACCATTTCCAAAAGGTCATTGATGCCGATATTCTTCTTGGCAGAGACCTCCACCATGATAGTATCGCCGCCGTATTCCTCCGGCACCAGGCCATGCTCCATCAGCTCGTTCTTCACGTTGGCAGGGTTGGCGCCCGGCTTATCAATCTTGTTGACAGCTACAATAATCGGCACATCTGCATCCTTGGCATGGTGAATTGCCTCGATGGTCTGCGGCATAACGCCATCATCAGCAGCTACTACCAGGATGGCAATATCTGTTACCTGGGCACCGCGGGCACGCATGGCAGTAAACGCCTCATGGCCAGGAGTATCCAGGAAGACAATCTTCTTGCCCTGGCACTTTACCTGATATGCACCGATATGCTGGGTGATGCCGCCTGCCTCATGGCTGGTTACAGAGGTCTTGCGGATAACGTCCAGCAGAGAGGTCTTGCCGTGGTCAACGTGTCCCATAACGGTAACAACCGGCGGACGGAGCACCAGTGACTTCGGATCATCCACAATCTCAGGGATAAGGGTAGGGTCCACCTCCGGCGGCAGCTCCTCTACATTGACACCGAACTCGCTGGCCACCAGGGCAGCCGTATCAAAATCAATCTCCTGATTGATGCTGGCCAGGACGCCCATGAGCATCAGCTTCTTGATGATTTCTGCTGCCGTGCAGCTCATCTTGCTGGCCAGATCCTTGACAATAATGGTCTCCCCTACCTTGATGTTCTTCGGACGGGCAATCTCCATCTTTGGTGCAGGCTGCTGATTTCTGCCACCGCGGTTATTCTTGCCCCGGTTATTTCTGCCATTATTATTGTTGTTATTATTGTTGTTAAAGCTGTTGCGGCCATTCTTGCCATTGCGGTCATTGCGCTCGTTGCGCCCGCCACCATTCTGGCGGTTACGGTCATTTCTCTCCATTCGGTCAGCACGCTCCATCCGATTATCGCGATTATTTCTCTTATCGTTTTTGTCGTTGCGGTCACCCTTGTCATTGCGGTTGCCGCTGTTCTGCCCGCCACGCTGGCTTTCGTTGCGGCCGTTGCGCTGTCCCGGCTTGCCGCCGCCATTCCTGCCGTCGTTCCTGTCATTTCTGTCATTTCTGTCATGACGGCCGCCGCTATTCTGTCCGCCCTGATGAGCCTGTTTCTGCCCATCATGCTTCTGCCGCCTGTCATCAGGCTGGCTGCCGCCATGCTTTGCCTGCCCCTGCTTCTGCTGGGCGCCATTCTTCTGTGGCTGCTGGCCCTGCTGCTTAGCCTGCTGGGCCTGCGCCTTTGGCTGCTGTCCGGACTTTTGCTCCTGCTTTTTCTGCTGCGGCTGCGCCTGTGGCTGAACCTGCTTCTGCCTGTTCATAGGCTGTACCGCCTGCTGCACCTTTGCTGCCACCTGCTGCTTTGCTGCAACCTGCGGCTGAGGCTTTGCACCCGGCTGGCTGTTTCCCTTCACCGCCTTCACCACCAGCTGCCTGGCTGCATCATCAACAGTGCTTGAATGGGATTTTACCTCTATGTTATTCTTGCGCAATATATCCAATATTGTCTTGTTATCAGTATTCAGTTCCTTGGCAATATCATAAACTCTGTGTTTTGACATTAATCCACCCCCGTATCACTATCTGACCGGCAGTGCTTGGCTATTGCATTGGCAAAGCCTGCGTCCAATACCGCAGCTACAGCCCTGAAATCCTTGCCAATACAATGACCAAGCAGCTCCCTGTCTCCCAGATAGAATAATTCTATTTTTGCCTTCGCCGCCAGCTGCCGGTAACGCTTCCTCGTCTCCTCGGAAGCATCCTTCGCCACCAGCAGCAGTCTGGCCTTCTTTCCTTCCACTGCCTTGGTAACGGCAAAATCACCGGAGGCTATCCGCCCTGCCCGCTGTGCCATCCCCAGCAGATTAAAAATCTTCTGTTCGTTCATAGTAAATAAATACAATTCACAGTAAACAATTATATTTCACAATTCATGAAAAAAGCTGCTCTCTCAGCTCATCATAAACAGCCCTGTCAATAGCTCCCTTGAAGGAACGCTCAAAGCGATGCTCCTTGACAGCCTTCTCGAAGCACTCCTTGCTGTTGCAGATATAAGCACCCCGGCCGGATTTCTTGCCGGTCATATCCACAGAAAACTCCCCTTCCGGGCTGCGTACAATGCGCACCAGCTCCTTCTTGGGCTTTTGCTCCTGGCATCCCAGGCACAGCCTGGCAGGAATCTTTTTTACCACTGCCATAGTTATACCTCAATCTTGTCCTCAGCCTGCGGGGCAGCCTCATCATCAGCAGCATCTTCTATCTCAGTGCCATCTGCCTCACCATCAGCTACATCTGCATCAGAAGCTATATCCGTATCAGCAGCTTCCCCTGCACTGTCAGCAGCCTCACCTGCTTCAGACGCCTCATCCGCCTCAAAGGTATCCTTCTCGAACTCAGCCAAAAAGTCATCGCCGCCCATATCATCCACGGCATCAGTAAGCGGCTCATCCGCTACAGGCGGCTGGAACTCGCCTTCCTCCTCAGCCTGGGTTTCGCTCTTGATATCAATCTTCCAGCCGGTCAGCTTGGCTGCCAGGCGGGCATTCTGGCCTTCCTTGCCGATAGCCAGGGACAGCTGATAATCAGGCACCACAACCCTGGACATCTTCTCACTCTCTGCCACATCCACGCTGACTACCTTGGCAGGGCTGAGGGCGTTGGCGATGTACACCGCCGGATCCTCGCTCCACTTGACAATGTCAATCTTCTCATTCCTAAGCTCATCCACAATGGCCTGAACCCGGAAGCCCCTGTGGCCTACGCAGGAGCCGATAGGATCTACGCTTTCATCCTTGGCATAGACAGCAATCTTGGAGCGCATGCCGGCCTCCCTGGCCACTGACTTGATTTCCACCACGCCATCATGAATCTCCGGCACCTCCAGCTCAAAGAGCCGCTTCAAAAGGTCAGGATGGGTTCTGGACAGCAGCACCTGAGGCCCCTTGGTGCTGTTCTTTACCTCGATGATAATCGCCTTGATGCGGTCATTGACAGCATATTCCTCGTTGGCAATCTGCTCCGCCTGAGGCATAATCGCCTCGGTCTTGCCCAGGTCAACATACACATTCCTGTTCTCTACCCGCTGCACCAGGCCGGTAACGATATCACCCTCACGGCTGGAGAATTCCTCATAGATGATGCCCCGCTCCGCCTCACGGATACGCTGCACCACTACCTGCTTGGCAGTCTGGGCGGCAATGCGGCCGAAGTTTGCCGGAGTCACCTCTACCTCCAGGGTATCATCCAGCTGATAGTTCGGGGAAATCTGCTGTGCCATAGCCAGGGAGATTTCCTGCACATTGTCCACTACTTCCTCTACCACGGTCTTGATGGCATACACATGGTACTGGCCGCTGGTGCGGTCCAGGGTGACACGCACATTCTGGGCAGCGTTAAAGTTGCGCTTATAGGCAGCCACAAGGGCAGCCTCTATTGCATCAAAGAGGATTTCCGGATTGATTCCTTTCTCCATCCCCAGTTCCCTGAAGGCAGCCATAAAGCCGCGATCCTGATCCTCTGCTGGTTTTACCTTCTTGCTTCTTGTAGTTCTGGTAGCCACTACTATTTTACCTCCTAAACTCTCTGACTGGTTACCAATCATCATGTAACTTTGCCTTGCTTCTTAAAAATCTATATGCAGGTTTACCTTGGCGACCTTCTCCATCGGAATCACCTGTTCATCTACGGTAACATTCTCGCCATCGTAGCCTTTCAGCTCACCTGTAATCACCTTGGCTCCATCCAGGGGCGCAAACAGGCTCACATCCACCATCTTTCCCTGCTCCCGCTGGAAATCCTTTGGCTTCTTCAGCTCCCTGTCCAGCCCCGGGGAAGACACCTCCAGGATATAGCTGGTCTTGATCAAATCCTCCGCATCGAGAATCTCCTCCAGGCGGCCGCTCAGCTCCTGGCAGTCATCAATCTCGATGCCGCCCTCCTTGTCAATAAAAACCCTGAGATACCAGTCCCGCTCCCGGACATAATCCACTGCCACCAGCTCCAGGGGCGAGCCTGCAATCAGCTCCTCCACAATCCTCTCTACCTCGTTCTCAATTCTGCTGGCCAACAAAATTCCTCCCTTCCAGGCGGCACAAAGCCGAAATTTATGACTTTATTACTTCAAAGAAAAGAGTGGGTGAATGCACCCACTCTCGAAAAGACTTAAATCAATTGCTACGACTATTGTAGCATTTAAAATACCATTTGTAAATAGTTCCCGGAAAAAATCTTCCCATTACCGGCATATCGCCCCAAAATATTTCGCCAGGACTACTGCACGACACCGTTCTTGATTTCCGTGTCGTAGTTCTTGTCATCAAAAAATCTCGGACGGGAGACATCAAACTGCCGGTTGATGATGCTCCGGGCCGGATCGTAGCCGGCAGTCTGCACATCCACGATATCCAGCATGGTATGAATCATATCATCCGTCATGTAAGGGTTGTTCACCGCCGCCTGAATAGCCGCCCATTTCTCAGGATGCAGCTCCTTGAACTTGTCCGATGCCCAGATAATCACAGGAATCTCGATCATGTGGCGGCTTGGGTTTTCCTCGATATGCCCCGTGAAGCCCCCCTCGTCATAGACAGCCTCCCCATGGTCAGGCACATACACCACGATGGAGTCCTCCCCGGTGCAGCGGAACTTGTCGATGATGCCGCTGACGATGTAGTCGTTGTAGTAAAGGGCATCATCGTACTGGGCAATCACCGTCTTCTGAGCCTCGTTCACCTCCAGCTGGATATCATCCTTGGTAAACTTGGTAAAGATATACGGGAAGCGGTTGTAGTAAAGCCCGTGCCCCCCCATCAGGTGCACCACATAAAAATTCTTATCCTCCGCCCGCTGGGCAATGGCCTCGTCCACCAGAGGGAACAAAGCTCCATCCTCCAGGCCGTCATCCTCCCGGGAGTCACGAATCCTGGTAAAATGGCTCACATTGCTGTGGGCGGCATAAATCTGCGCCACATTGCCCCAGATGCCGGAGCTTTCCTGATTGGACAGCCAATAGGTCTTGTACCCGGCACTGTTCATGATGTCAATCAAATTGCTATACTCGTACCATGGCTTGTCCGATTCGTGGTTGCAGAATGTAAAGAGCTTGCTAAGCACCGCGATGGTAGTGGAATGGGGGCTCACCACATCCCGGAAAACGCTGATTTCCCCCCTGGCTGCCATATCATCAAGATTTGGCGTGTTGGGCAGGTAGTAGCCGTAGAGGTGCATATGGTTCCTGTTGGTGGACTCACCCAGGATGAACACCACATTCTTGATTTTGCTGTCATTCCTGGTCAGCTCCACATCGGCATCCAGATGGCTGGACAGCTCCCGATACGCCCTGATATTGTCAATGGCAGTCGATGAGGACAGCACCAGCCTCTGCATAGGGAACATAGTATCCCACAGCACCTCGATGTGGAGGCTGAAAAGAATCACCGTATAGGTAATGGTGACCACCAGCAGGCAGCTGGTCAGCACCCTCTTGCCTGTCTGGTCAAAATGCAATTTCCGCCAAGGCTTGTTGAGAAAAAGCCAGGCTCCCCCCGATGCCAGCAGCGCCACCAGTATCCATTCCTGGGCCCCCATGTACATGGTGACGAACTCCCCTGCCTCCTTCATGTTGGTTTCCAGAAGGGATGCCACCACCCCTACGCCAATCAAGGCAGTGTAGTTGTACACCACCACTCCCTCAATCACGAAGGGCACGAAGAAAGCTGCCAGCAGGAGAATTTTCAGTATCCTCCGGGCCAGCAGCGGCAGCTTGTCAATGAGAAAGCAGATGACGAGATTTATCAGCAGCATGAAGCAGGCAAAGGAAAACATCGCCTCGCCATTTTTCTTCATAACCATGTAGCAGCACATGGGCAGGCAGTTGAACACAAAAAAAGCCAGATAAAATCCCCCCTGCCGCTCCAGCAGGCGGCAGGTACCCATGATGAATTTGTCCAAAAGCTGTTTCACTTTACTATTGCTCCTTCTTCTATAACTGATCCAGCATTCCATAGCCAAGCCATTATTCTATGGCTTGATCCACTACCCTACAGCTGATTCATCATCCTGTGAGTCTGAGGAATCACCCTCACATCAGGCAGCTTCGCCAGTGCCCTCTGCTGCAGCTCCAGCATATACCAGGGCTCTGCCCCTGGCACCCCGTTCATAGGCGTTACCGGCTGTAGTATCAGCAGCACTGACGGCTCCACGGAGGCAATCACCTCCACCGCCCTGTCAAAATCCGCCTCAACCAAATCCCCCGGCACCACCAGCTTGGCATACACATCCTTCTCTGCCTCCACAGCCAGCCTGAGGAAACGCTCATGCTCAGGCCACATTTCCCTGCCTGTGGCCTGGGGCAGCTTGATATCCATGCTGATAATATCAATCCAGGGCAGAACCTCTGCCAGCTTATCAGGAAGCGTGCCGTTAGTCTCCAAGAAACGCTTGCAGCCAATCAGCGGCAAAAGCTCCCTGAGAAGCCCCGTATGCAAAAGTGGCTCTCCACCGGTAAAGCTCACCGCCTGATGAGGCACCGCCTGCAAAAACTCGTTGATATACGCCGCCAGCTCATGCCCCTCCACCGGGTTCATGATTTCCCGGAACCGCCTGGCACCTGGGGTAATTTCCACATTGCACATGAGATGGGTGCCCGGGGCATTTTCCGTATCGCAGTAACGGCACTGCAGGTTGCAGCCCTCAAAGCGGACGAACAGCTGACGGCAGCCCACATACCGCCCCTCCCCCTGCACGGAGGAAAAAATTTCAATCATATTTGCCTGCATCCTGCCACCTCATTCAGAATAGATAACCGAGGACTTAGGGGACTCCCAGACCTGTATCTGCTTCAGCTTCACATGGGAAAGCTCCCGGAAGAACTCTGCCTTGGCCATTTCCTCATACACATACTGAGCGATATTTTCCGCGGTAGGATTCTTGCCATCAGCAAAAGCCGGCAGCTCGTTCAGCAGCCTGTGGTCAAGGGATTCCAAAAGCTCCCGGAGCTTTCCCTTCACCAGCTTGAAGTCCACCAGCATCCCCAGCTCATCCAGCTTATCACCAGCCACTACAGCCTCCACAGTCCAGCTATGGCCATGCAGCCTGTCACACTTGCCAGGATAGCCTGCCACCCTGTGGGCTGCCTCAAATTCCGCACTGACATGTATCTCAAACATTTCGTTGCCCCCTTCAACATAATTTCAACATAATTTCGACATAATTTCAGCTTAAATTCAACATAAATTCAGCTTGATATGCATGCAATCAGAATGTGCATGCAGTATTTCAGTATTTCAATATAACATATATACAATAAAGAGGCTTCCCCCGCAGAAGCCTCTTAACAGGAATCGCCACTATAATTACTTCTTGCCCTTCATCAGCTGGTCATAGCTGATGGCACGGGTATGCTTGGTATGGCTCCACTCGTGGTCATTGCGCTTAAAGAAGCCGATGAACACAATGGGAATCCATGAATAGATAAACACAGGATACAGAAGCAGGTAAAACCATGCCTTCAGCTTCGCCCTGATTTTCAGCAGGATAATCATCGGCAGGATATACTGCCCCATCATGATGGCAGTCATCAGCTCCGACGGCATAAAGGTGTAAATGCTGGTATAGAACTGGCCGAACCACAGCTGGCAATAGCTGGCAATAATAAAGAAAGTGGAAATCATCAGGAAATGAGGCTGCAAAAGGTAGATACATCCGTCAAGAATCCTGATATCCCGCCTCTTGATGCCCTCCCGGAGCATTACCGGAATAAAGCGATGCGCCACATCAAACTGCCCCTGTGCCCAGCGCTTACGCTGGTTCCAGGACTGCATAAAGGTCAGCGGCTTCTCATCATACACAATAGCATCATGGGCCCAGGTGGTCTTGATGCCCTCCGCCAGGGACTTCATGGTAAACTCCATGTCCTCAACCAGGCAGGTGGCACGCCAGCCGTGACGCTGCAGCACCTCGGTAGTAATGCACATGCCTGTGCCGCCCAGCACCGCCGACAGCCCCAGGTTGGTCTTGGCCAGATGGGAGATGTGGTCAATAACCCAGAAGGCGATGGCAAAAGTACCGGCAATCCAGGTATCATAAGGATTCTTGGCGTCCAGATAGCCCTGGATAATCTTGGCGCCCTTGCAGAGATGATGGTTCATCTCCATGAGGAAATTCGGATGCACCAGGTTGTCCGCATCAAAGATGCACACGGCATCATACTTCTTGTCCATGGCAAAAAGCTTCTCAAACATCCACTCCAGGGCATAGCCCTTGCTCTTTTTGGTAGGATGGGTGCGCTCGCAGACAATGGCACCGGCCTCGCCTGCCACCTTTGCCGTATCATCCGAGCAATTATCAGCAATCACATAGATATCATACAGTTCCTTTGGATAGTCCAGCTGCTGCAGATTCTCCACCAGCTGGCCGATAACCGCCTGCTCATTGTGGGCTGCCACAATCACAGCCATCTTCTTTTCCGGCGTGGTAATCTTTTCTTCCTTGAACCTCCACAGCCCGAAGAAGCCGATGAAGAAAAAATACACCGTAAACAGGAAAATAATTATCTGCAGCGGTACCATTACTACGTCAAATGGAAAATTCATTTACTAACTTCTCCTTTATTTGCCATCTTTTCCAGCCTTATCAGCCCTGTTATTTATTTGCCGGCCAGATTAATAGCGTGGTTGATGATGCCAAAAACTGCATAAGCAGCAAAAATGGCAAACAATACCGCATAGCCGATAGCATCCATGCCCAGCACGAGAATAGCCCCGAAGACAGCAGCAGCCACCAGCTTTGCCACCAGGTTCATCTTCTCCCCGTCACCCTTGAAGTCAGGGTAATGCACCGTGCTTATCATCAGGTAGCCGACCACCATGACGATAACCGGGTAGGCGTAGGACAGCTGCCCCAGGTCAAAGCCGATAGCACGAAACAGCAGGGTGGAGGTAGCAATCAGGCAGCCGCCGGCAGGAATCGCCAGCCCCATAAAATAGCCATGCACCACAGTAGTATTCACGTTGAAGCGTGCCAGCCTGCCCATGCCGCAGACAGCAAAGAAAATAGCTGCCACCCAGCCAAACGCCCCAAACTCATGAAGCTGCAGGCTATAGGCCAGGACAGCAGGTGCCGCACCAAAAGAAACCAGGTCGCACAGGGAGTCCATCTCCTTGCCGATTTCGCTGCTGACCTTCAGGGCCCGGGCGGAACGGCCGTCCAATCCATCAGCCACCAGTGCCAGCAAAATGCAGACGGCAGCCGTGCTCAGCTCACCGTTGAAGGTGGACAGGATGGAGCACATGCCAAAAACAAGATTCATGGAAGTAAGTCCATTTGGTACCCATGATTTACTAAACATTATTTAATCCTCCCCAAAACACTTTCTCCGCCGCGAACCTTGTCGCCTTTCTTCACCAGCACCTCTACGCTATCCGGCACCACCAGCTCGGTACAGGAGCCGAACTTGATGAGCCCGTAGACCTGCCCCTTCTCCATGTTGTCATCCAGGGTTACCCAGGACACGATGCGCCGGGCCAGAATACCGGCAATCTGGGTAACGGTAACCCGGAAGCCCTTTTCATTCTCGATGCCCAGCATGTGGCGCTCGTTCTCAAAGCCCACCTCGTCCTTGTAGGCAGGGCGGAACCTGCCGCACACATACTTCTGGCACTTGATTTCACCGGCAATAGGGCTGCGGTTCACATGCACGTTGAACACTGACAGGAAAATGATGATTTTCTTGCAAGGTCCCTTGACAAACTCGTCCTCAGCCAGCTCCACCACATCCTGCACCGTGCCATCCGCCGGGGAGACAATCAGCTTTTCATCCATAGGAATATCCCGGCTGGGATTCCTGAAAAAATAAGTAAAATAGCATGCCAAAACCAGCGGTATGACAGCGCCATAGGCTCCAAAGCCAAAATACAGCACCACCGCCAAAAACAGGGCAGCGGCAATATAAATATATCCTTCCCTGACTACAGGGCCTCTATTCATTCTTACGCACCTCCGGGCACACATCACTTCTTACTTGCTACGACCTTCAGGACGAATTTCGGCAGGGCCAGCAGCCTTCCGGCACGGCTCGGCTGCTTCAAGCCCCTAAAGAGCCACTCCAGCTTTGCCTTCTGCATCCAGAGCGGTGCCCTCTCCATGACGCCTGCCATCACATCCAGGGTGCCGCCTACGCCGATGGACACCGGCACCTGCAGCTCCTGCATATGCTTTTTCAGCCATTTCTCCTGCTTCGGCACACCGAGAGCTGCCAGCAGGATATCCGGCCTGGCAGCCTTGATTTCAGCAATAATCCCCGGCTCGTCCGCCTCAGTAAAAAAGCCGTTGCGGGTGCCTACCACCTGAATGCCGGGATAAAGCTCCTCCGCCTTGGCCTTTGCCTTGTCGGCCACCCCCGGCGCAGAGCCAAAGAAATAAATCCTGTCACCCCGGGCAGGTGCCTCACGCATCAGCTCCTGTGCCAGGTCAAAGCCTGCCACCCTCTCCGGCATAGGTTCCCCCAGATGGCCTGCCGCCCAGACAGTACCGGCACCGTCCGGCACCACCAGATCCGCCTGGTTCAATATATCCTTCAATTCCTCATCCTGGGTAGAACGCATCAGCATTTCCGCATTTGCCGTAGCTACCAGGGCAACCTTCTTCTCCGCAATAAACTGCTGAACCGCCTCAACAGCCTGAGCCATCGTCAAGGAATTTACATTAACGCCAAGAATTTCCACCTGCTTCAATGGCATCCATCTACCTCCCACACACTCACATATACCGGCGTATGTTCACACATACTCACTTGCATATCATCATTTACTCAAAAATTCCAACCTACATTTTAGCACAAACCACCACAAATTAACAATATATAAAATTAATAAATGCAAATTTTATTATGCACATGACAGAAAAGCTCCCCTGCATGGCACAAAAAAAGCGGCAGCAGCAATTCATCCGCACACCGCTTTTTCCATTTGCTTCATAAATATATAAGCAACCAGATTGCCTTATGAGCTAACAAGAAGCTGCTTAAAGAATATCGATATGCTCCCCGGCCAATGCCTTGTTCATGCTGCGGACAGCGCAGAACTTGCCGCACATGGAGCAGGTATCATCATGCTCCGGAGAACGGTCAGCACGGATAGCCTTGGCAGTCTCAGGATCCAGGGCGCACTCCCACTGGGCATCCCAGTCCAGCTTGCGGCGGGCATCCCCCATCCGGTCATCGATTTCCCTGGCGCCCCGGACTCCCTTGGCAATATCAGCCGCATGGGCCGCAATCTTGCTGGCGATGATGCCCTGCTTCACATCATCCACATTCGGCAGTGCCAGGTGCTCGGCAGGAGTCACATAGCACAAAAATGCCGCACCGCTCATGGCAGCCATGGCACCGCCGATGGCAGCAGTGATGTGGTCATAGCCAGGGGCAATATCTGTTACCAGAGGTCCAAGCACATAGAAAGGCGCTCCCTGGCAGATGGTCTCCTGCACCTTCATATTGGCAGCAATCTGATCCATCGGCACATGTCCAGGCCCCTCCACCATCACCTGCACATCCTTGGCCCAGGCACGCTTGGTCAGCTCCCCAAGGCGCACCAGCTCCTCAATCTGGCACACATCGGTGGCATCCGCCAGGCAGCCCGGACGGCAGGCATCGCCGAGAGATACGGTCACATCGTACTCACGGCAGATATCCAGGATTTCGTCATAATATTCATAGAAAGGATTCTCATTGCCGGTCATGGACATCCAGGCAAAAACCAAAGAGCCCCCCCGGGAAACGATATTCATCTTCCGCTTGTGCTTCTTGATCTGCTCAATGGTCTTTCTGGTGATGCCGCAGTGGAGGGTAACGAAGTCCACGCCATCCTGGGCATGGAGCCGCACCACATCAATAAAATCCTTGGCGGTCAGGGTATCCAGATCCCGCTGATAGTGGATAACGCTGTCATACACCGGCACCGTGCCAATCATGGCAGGGCACTCGCTGGTAAGCTTCCGGCGGAAAGGCTGGGTATTGCCATGGCTGGACAAATCCATAATCGCCTCTGCCCCCAGGTCAACGGCAGACATAACCTTCTGCATTTCCACGTCATAATCCTTGCAGTCCCGGGAAACCCCCAGGTTCACATTGATTTTCGTCCTCAGCATGGAACCTACACCCTCCGGCTCCAGGCACTTGTGATTTACGTTGGCAGGAATCGCCACCTTGCCGCATGCCACCAGGGGCATCAGCTCCTCCACGGTCATGCGCTCCTTGGCTGCCACCTTCTCTATCTCCGGCGTGACAATCCCCTTGCGGGCCGCCTCCATCTGAGTCTTGTACTCTCTTGCCATCACTTTACTTCCTTTCCTTACTATACTGCCTGCTCCGCTGTTCAGACGCAATGCAATCAGATTCAATGCCATTCATCAGGCACCATATCATCAGCTCCCATGCCGTTCAGCCGCAAACAAAAATGGTACGCCGTAGCTCACCATCACAAGCTGCAGGCATACCACCCCAGTACATCACATTCCCTACGTTGGCATTACCCACATCAGGTTCCCGGTCTAGGTGCTAAACCTACTCTCAGCCTGCTGCCGCAAGCTCCCACAGCACACATTCTACCATCATTCCCTAGTAAATTCAACTATAATTTGTATCCTGGTGATATTTAGGCTATAATATAATTATCATTTATGACAAAATATTATACCAGGGCAGCTTCCCTGGTACCAAAAGGAGACACGCATGATTACAAAAGAACTTCTGGACGAAATTAATGCCCTTGCAAGAAAACAAAGGTCAACGGGGCTCACTGACGAAGAAAAAATCCGTCAAAATCAGCTAAGAAAAAAATATTTAGCAGGATTTCGGAAAAATATGAAGAATATACTAGACAGGATAGAAATTGTCGACGAAATACCCGATAGTAAACTTAACTAACTAATACCAACTTATTTTCTATCAATAAGAAGCGATAAAGCATACAAATTTTGCCACAATTGAAATTTTGTTCTCGCGCTTTATGGATTTGTTATACAAATTATGAAAAAATAAGCGTTATTTATAGTTTTTATTGACAAGAAAAAACAAAAACTTTATACTATTTGTAGAGAATGTTAGGGGTAATATAGGAGTTTTTTCGGGGTTATTAACTAAAGTAAATTTTTATATTAAGGAGATGTTTTATATGTCCACTAGTGCAACAAATTTTGGTCCTGTAAAAATTACCGAAACCGTACTGCGTGATGCTCATCAGTCCCTGCTGGCAACTCGCATGCGTACAGAGCAGATGCTTCCTATGCTGTCTGCTTTGGACAAGATCGGTTACAACGCATTGGAGGCATGGGGCGGTGCTACCTATGATTCCTGCCTTCGTTTCCTGAACGAGGATCCATGGGAGCGTCTTGATACCCTCAAGGCAAACCTGAACACCCCTATCCAGATGCTGCTCCGCGGCCAGAATCTGCTGGGCTACAACCATTATTCCGACGATGTTGTCCGTGCTTTCGTAAGAAAGGCTTCCGAGCACGGCGTAGGCGTGTTCCGTATCTTCGATGCACTGAACGACGTTACCAACCTGAAGACTGCTATTTCCGCTGCTTTGGAAGCAAAGGAAAAGCCGCATGTACAGGGCTGCCTCGTTTACACCATCAGCCCGTTCCACACCAACCAGACCTTCGTTGATCTGGCTATCAAGCTGAAGGAAATGGGCGTGCATTCCATCTGCATCAAGGATATGTCCGGCCTGCTGAAGCCTTATGTAGCTGAGGACCTGGTAAAGAAGCTGAAGGAGCAGGTTGGCCTGCCAATCGAGCTGCATACCCACTACACCTCCGGCTTCGGCTCCATGACCTATCTGAAGGCTATCGAGGCAGGTGTTGACATCATCGACTGCGCACTGTCCCCTCTGGCAAACGACACTTCCCAGCCATGTACCGAGACCATCGTTGCTACCCTGGAAGGCATGCCTCGCGACACCGGCCTTGACCGTCAGGCTATGGACCCTATCGCCAAGCACTTCCTGAAGGTAAAGAAGGAAATCATGAAGGAGTTCAACCTGCCTGGCTACTTCGATGTAAATCCGAAGGTTCTGGACTTCCAGATTCCTGGCGGCATGCTCTCCAACATGGTGAACCAGCTGAAGGAAATGGGAGCTGCTGACAAGTATCAGGAGCTCCTGGATGAGATGCCTCGCGTGCGTGAGGACCTGGGCTTCCCTCCACTGGTAACTCCTTCTTCCCAGATTGTTGGTACCATGGCTACCATGAACGTAATCATGCAGGCTAACGGCCAGCCTCGCTACAGCATGGTTCCGAACGAGGTTCGCGACCTGGCCCGCGGCAAGTTCGGCAAGACTCCGAAGCCTGTTAAGCCTGAGGTTCTGGCTGCTATGAAGATTAAGCCTGAGGAAATGATCACCGACTGCGCTATTGCCGATGCCAAGGAGCCTAAGATGGCTGACTTCCGCAAGGAGCTGGCTGCCAAGAAGGTTGACAAGAAGCTCGCCCCTATCAAGGCAAACCTTGCCAGCGTAGACGCAGGTATCTACGAGCAGGTTCGCGATACCCAGATTGCCAAGATGATCGATGAAATCCCTGAGGAGGATGTACTCTCCTATGCCCTGTTCCCACAGGTTGCCCTGGACTTCTTCGAGAAGAATGGCCGTCTCTAATATCAGGGGTATGGTATCCAGCTTCTGATACTGCTACATACCTGTTTGCAGGTAAATTGCAGGTAAATATGATATGAAAAAAAATATGCTGCCGCAGCTGATTTCTCAGTGCGGCAGCATATTTTTCTTTCTGCGCTACGATATTGCAAATATTCTTATACACTATGCCTATGTGCCGGGGCTTGTACCGGGCGCCAGCGCCTTGCATAACCGGCCATCATCATCATGCCGCTGATGGCAAGGCCGATGTAAAGGGGATCAACCGGCAGGGGCACAGCCAGCCCCAAGGCAACAGGCACCACCGTGCTGACCACAATGGAGGCAAATGCCCATTTCTTGGCAACGCTCCTAGGCGAAAAAATCGCCAAGGTCAGTGGCAGGAATACGCCGCAGCCCCGCATGGACATGGACAGGAAGTTCCAGAACAATACCTGGGAATCCAGATTGACGATAGCTATCAGGCATGCCGCAGCCATCACCAGCAGCACCACAAAGCGCAATGTATAGAGGAGCTTCCTGCCGTTCCCCAGATTCGCCACACGGCTGATGATATCACGGGTGAGCATAGTTCCGATGCCCAGGGCGAGACCGCCGATAGAGCCCACCAGGCTCAGCATGATGCCCCCCAGGGCAATGCCTGCCAGCCACACAGGCTGATGCTGCAAAAGGTACACCGGCAGCACCAGCACAGGGATAACATCAGGGTTCATCACATGCATGTACATGCCGATAGCGATGGATGGCAGCCCCACAGGAATAACGATGGCCGCGGCAGCAAAAGCCCCCGCAGCAGCCGTCCTGGGGCTGGATGCAGAAAAGAAGCACTGGATATAGGTCTGGGTGCAGACAACCCCCACAATCATGGAAAACAGCTTGGAAAAACCGCCGCCTACACCGATATTAAACATATTCCACCAGTATTCAGGAGGCATTGCCTGCTGCAGCCCAGGCATGGCAGAAAGCTCCCGGAAGGCACTGACACCTGCCACGAACAGGCTCAGCCAGATGACCAGCATTTTCAGCATGCCGCCCACACCGGCGCTTTTCATGCCGCCGAAAAAGACATAGGCCGCCACCAGGGCAATGAGGATGCCTGCCGAGACCCATGTGGAGGTGTGCAGTATGGCGGAAATAATCTGTATGCCCGGCAGGCAGCTCGCCACCACGCTAAAAAGGATGCCGACAGAGGAAATCAGCCCTGCCGCTTCTGCCGCCCTGCTGCCGTAGTTGCGCTGCAAATACTGGGGAATAGTCTCAAGCCCCGTAGCACGCAATCTGCTGGCATAAAAGAACCCCATCAGGATAAAGGCGATGCCGGAGCCCAAGGTGAACCACCAGGCAGACAGCCCCATGCTATAGGCAAGCTGGGCGGTTCCCACCGTAGCGCCGCCTCCCACTACCGTGCCTGCTATGCTTCCAGCCACCAGCGGTACACCGGCACTTCTGCCACCCAGGCTGTAGCCCTCCGCCGACTTTACTGACCTTGCTGCATAAATACCGCCTCCGATGACGAAAAACAATGTCAGGGCAATAATCACCAGATGCGCTGAACTCAACTCCATAACCTTGCCTTCTTCCTAATCTGCCAATCTACAAAATACACAATGGTAATTAAGTATGATAATAGAATCATAACCATCCTGCATTATAAAACTTTATCCCGGCAATTTCAATAAAATATGGCAAGTATACAATATTTGTGAAATGAAAAATTTCTGCTATAATATATTTTGATATGTTTTATTTAGAGATTTATTGCTTGCAGTTTTCTGGCTGCTTTTATGATGTGCGAGGTGCTGAATATGCTAAAAATTGCCGTTGCCCAGATGAAGGTCATTCCAGGGCATCCCGATGAAAATACCGCCAATATGCTGTCCATGGTTGAGGAAGCAAAGAAACATCAGGCAGATATCATCATTTTCCCGGAAATGGCCGTGCCGGGCTACCTGCTGGGGGATACCTGGGAGCAGACTGCTTTTATCCGGGACTGCGAGGAATGCGGCCAGGACATTATTGCCGCTTCTCAAGATATTGCCATTATCTTCGGCAACGTAGCCGCGGACTGGAACAAAAAGAACAATGACGGCAGGGTGCGCAAGTACAACGCCCTGTTCCTTGCCCATCAGGGCAGGCTGGTGCAGCCTGAGAACATGCCTTATCCGTTCGTCATCAAGGCACTGATGCCCAACTACCGGGAGTTTAACGACACCCGTCATTTTTTCAGCCTCAGGCAGCTGGCAGAGGAGCTTCATACCACGGCTGAAAAGCTGCTGAGCCCGCTGAAGCTCACCCTCAAGGGGCGCAGCTATTCCATCGGCGCCTTTCTCTGCGAGGACGGCTGGAGCGATGACTACAACCTGGCCCCGGTGGAGATTTTGCGCAGCAAGGGCGTGGATATGCTGGTGGATATTTCCTCCTCTCCTTATACCCTTGGCAAGAACGGCAAGCGCCACAGGGTTTTCGGCAGGCTGGCCAAGGAGGCAGGGGTGCCCCTTTTCTATGTAAACAATGTGGGCATCCAGAACAACGGCAAGACCGTCTATACCTTTGACGGCTCCTCTACCCTCTACAATAGCCAGGGCATTATGGCAGACTGCCTGCCGAAATATATGCAGCAGCTGGGCTATTACGATTTGGAAAACATTGATGCCATGCCGAAGTACAAACGGGAAAAGGCAGATGCCATCGGGCATATCTTTGCTGCTGTTTCCTATGGCGTCCGTAGCTTTTTATCAGATATCCACATGGAAAAGGTGGTCATCGGCATTTCCGGCGGCATCGACTCAGCTGTAGCAGCTGCCCTCTACACCCATATCCTGGGAGCGGAAAATGTCCTGCTGGTCAACATGCCAAGCGTGTATAACTCCGCTACCACCAAGGGACTGGCTCAGAAGCTGGCGGAAAACCTGGGCTGCAACTACGCCATCATGCCTATTCAGGAGTCAGTTGACCACACTATCAGCCAGCTGGAAACCATTCCTGTGACCTTCCTGAAGGATGGCAGCAGCTTCAACCTGAAAGTTTCCTCCTTTGTGGCGGAAAACATTCAGGCAAGGGACCGCAGTGCCCGGGTGCTGGCAGGCATTGCAGCGGCCTTTGGCGGCGGCTTTACCTGCAACGCCAACAAGGCGGAGACCACCGTAGGCTACTCCACCCTCTATGGTGACCAATCCGGCTTCCTCTGTGCCCTGGCTGACCTGTGGAAGTATCAGGTTTATGACCTGGCACGCTACCTGAACGAAAAAGTCTACGGCAGGGAGGTTGTGCCCCAGGCGACTATTGATATCGTGCCAAGCGCCGAGCTTTCCAGTGCCCAGAATGTTGATGAAGGCAAGGGAGATCCGATCAAGTATCCGTATCACGATTACCTTTTCCGCAGCTTTGTGGAATACTGGCAGAAGGCAACCCCTGCCGACATCCTGCAATGGTACAAGGACGGGGTGCTGGAAGAAAAAATCGGCTGCCAGCCGGGGCTGGTGGCTGAGTATTTCCCTTCCCCGGCAGAATTTATTGCGGATTTGGAACGCTGGTGGCGCCAGTTTACCGGCATGGCAGTGGCAAAGCGCATCCAGGCGCCGCCGATTATTGCCATCAGCCGCCGCGCCTACGGCTTTGACCACCGGGAATCCCAGAACGGCATTTACTATACCCGTGCCTACCGGCGCCTCAAGGCAGAGCTCTTGCAGGAATAACCTATAGAAAAACACAACTTTATAGAAATAAAAAAACTGCTGACCCATCGCTACGACAAGCCAGCAGTTTTTTACATCTCGTTACATCTCTAGTCCTTCAAGGATTTGTAATACAGCATGCAGTGGCAGAACCCCTCATACTCAGGGTCTGCAATCTGGTCACGGAATTCCTTGCACATGCATTTGTTATCTTCTATTATTTCCAGCCGGCAAGGACAATAGCCGCCTTTTTTCTCCAAGCCATCCTTAATCATCTTGACAACCTTCTCATCGGGATTTAAGGATATTTTCATGGTGAACGCCTCCCTTTCAGAACAAATACGCCCTATAGAACATCTGAATATTATACTTCCATGATAATCGGCAGAATCATTGGACGGCGGCGGGTGCGCTCAAAGATAAAGCGTCCCAGGGCATCACGCATGGCAGACTTCAGGGCTGCCCATTCGGTAATCCCTTCCTCCTCGCAGTGCACCAGGGCATCCTCTACCCTGGTCTTCACGTCTTCCATCAGCTCCTCCGATTCACGGACATATACAAAGCCACGGGAAACAATATCAGGGCCTGCCACCACAGTGCCGCTGGTCTTGTCCATGGTAACAACGATGATGATGATGCCGTCCTGGGACAGCTGGCGGCGGTCACGCAGCACAATATTGCCCACATCGCCTACGCCAAGGCCGTCAATCAGCACGCGGCCTGAGGTCACACGGCCTGCCACATAGCCTTTGTCACGGGTAAACTCAAGAATCTGACCGTTTTCCCCGATGAAGATATTCTCCTTCGGCATGCCCAGCTCCGCAGCCAGCTTGGCGTGCTTCACCAGGTGGCGGTATTCGCCATGAACAGGAATAAAGAACTTCGGGCGCACCAGATTGTGCATCAGCTTCAGTTCCTCCTGGCTGGCATGGCCGGATACATGAATGCCGTTTTCCCTGCCGTACACTACATTGGCACCCAGCTTCAGCAGGTTGTCAATGGTACGGGATACCAGCTTTTCATTGCCAGGAATAGGCGTTGCAGAAATAATGATGGTATCTCCCGGCACAATCCCCACCTTGCGATGGTCCGACTGGGACATTCTCGTCAAGGCAGACATAGGCTCGCCCTGGCTGCCGGTAGTGATAATGACCATCTGCTCCATGGGATAATTGCCGATATTGTCAATATCTACCATAGTTCCCTCAGGTGCCTTGATATATCCCAGCTCCAGGGAAATATTGACCACATTTACCATGCTGCGTCCCAGCACCGCCACCTTGCGCTTGTAACGTACCGCGGTGTTGATAATCTGCTGGATGCGATGCACATTAGACGAGAAGGTAGCAATAATAATACGGGAACGGGCATTGTGGAAGGCCTTGTCAAAGGATGCACCCACGGTGCTCTCGCTAGGAGTGTGCCCCGCACGCTCCGCGTTGGTGCTATCCGCCATCATCAGCAGCACGCCCTTGTTGCCCAAATCCGAGAAACGGCGGAAATCTGTCATCTTGCCATCAATCGGGGTATAATCCAGCTTAAAGTCGCCGGTATGGATAATCGTCCCCATAGGCGTAGTAACCGCCAGCCCCACTGCATCAGGGATGCTGTGATTCACCCGGATAAAATTCACATGAAAACAGCCCGCCTTGATGGTATCACCCTGCATGACAGCACGGAGATTGCTGGAATCCACGCCATTCTCCTGCAGCCTGCCCTCCAGGATGCCCAAGGTCAGCCGCGTGCCATAAACGGGAACATTAATCTGCTTCAGCACATAAGGCAGCGCACCGATATGGTCCTCATGACCATGAGTCAGCACAATAGCCTTCACCTTGTCCTTGTTCTCCACCAGATACGAAATATCAGGAATAACCAGGTCAATGCCGAGCATTTCCTCGTCCGGGAACATCAGGCCGGCATCGATAAGTAAAATTTCGTCACCATACCGTACTACGGTCATGTTCTTACCGATTTCGCCTAATCCACCCAGAGGAATAATCTGTAATTTTTGCTTTTCTTTTGCCAAAAATCACACCTCCATATATTTTATTTTTAATTTAACACAAAATAATCTAAGTCGAACCGTTCAATTAATTATACTTTATGCTCAAAATGCTTAAAAAAAACACGCAACAAAACCCAGTGTGACAATCGTCCCGGCACACTGAGCATAAAAAAATCTTCATAAAAATCGACCGTTCTGCTCATTACAATAGATTATATCATATCAGTGCACAAATTGTAAAGCTTGACAAAAATCCCCAGCAAAAAACGGCACGGCACTGCCGACAAATATGCCAGCACATGCCATGCCGCTTCTGCAACCTGCTCCCTGCCTCGCCGGGGCATCGGTTCACTTCAGCTTATTCAGCTTACTCTGCTTCTTCAGCATCGCAAAGCTCATTATAAGCCTTCTGTACAGCCTCGAACTCCTCATCAGTAGGGTCCACATACTCATCCTCGCCATTCTCGTCCTTGACAATCTTGGCAATGATGACATTCTCCTCCTCATCGAAGCTCTCGTCATTCTCCACATTCAGGCCAACCAGCAGGGCAAAATCCTGCCCATCCACAGGAATAATCATCTCCTGCTGATAGTACAGGGAATTGCCATTATCATCATTAAACTCAACTACGATATTCTCGTCCATCTCATCAATCATCTTATCAGCCATCATAGCACCTCGCATTCTAAAACAATAAAACTTAACTCGCTTACTCGTTCTATTCTACCCTACCTGGCATTGGCTTGTCAAGCCACGGCAACCGGCTTCTGCCCTTTCTGCAAATTATCCGGCATTTTCCAGCAAGAAAATTCAGCCATGATGTAAATTGAATTACTCCCTCCTAACGCCTAGGCGTTTGAGGAGGGAGATTCCCACTTCTACGAGAACAGCCTTCTGCCTTGGCAAAAGGACTTACACACTCTCCGTGGGCGTTAATTTCCGTAATTCCTACGGTATTTTTATGCTATAAAATCTGCCAGTATCATTTGAATAGCGATACCGGCAGATGATATGACACCGAACAGCCTGACTGGCAGGTGATATGATTCAGCTACCAGCACAGCAGACCAATTCGTCATTAATGAATTAATAATTCTCTGTATTCAGCTCAAAGTAACTCTGGGCATAGCCGCAGACCTCGCAGGAATCAGGTGCTTTGGTGCCCACTACAATATGCCCGCAGTTGCGGCACTCCCATACCTGCACCTTGCTCTTTTCAAACACCTGGGAAAGCTCAATGTTCTTCAGCAGGGCACGATAACGTTCCTCATGGTGCTTCTCAATTGCTCCTACAGCGCGGAACTTGGCTGCCAGCTCAGGGAAGCCTTCTTCATCGGCAGTCTTGGCAAAGCCATCGTACATATCAGTCCACTCATAGTTCTCGCCCTCGGCAGCTGCTGCAAGATTTGCCTTGGTATCTCCCAGCTCGCCCAGCTCCTGGAACCACATCTTGGCGTGAGCCTTTTCATTCTCGGCAGTCTTCAGGAACAGTGCAGCAATCTGCTCAAAGCCCTCTCCCTGTGCCACAGAGGCAAAATAAGTGTACTTGTTTCTCGCCTGAGACTCACCGGCAAAGGCAGTGTGCAGATTCTTTTCCGTCTGAGTACCGGCATACTTGTTGCCCTGGGCAGCGTCTGCCTTTGGAGCACTAACCTCCTCAAAAGAAGTTGCCGGCTGCTTGCAGATAGGGCACTTGAAATCTGCCGGCAGGCTGTCACCCTCATAAACATAACCACAAATCTTGCACTTCCATGTCTTCATATTATTCTCTCCTTTTACTGTTTTCTCCTGAGTCCCTGCCTGAGCAGCAGGGGTATTTTTCCTATTGATAATACTGCTCCTGTCTTCATAAGATGTATGAAGCATTTTCTCCGCCAGCTCACTGAGCGGCTTGCCGTAAAATTCCTCATAAATCGCCTTGATGTCAGGATTTTCATGGCTCTTGCGCAGGCTCATGGCAGCATCCTGGGCATACAGGCTGGCGATGCGGGACTTCCGCACCTCATCCCTGTCCTTGTCAAGATCCTTCGGCTGGCCGCCGCCACCGATGCAGCCTCCCGGGCAGGTCATGACCTCCACAAAGTGGTACTGCTTCGTGCCGTTCCTGATGTCTGCCAGCAGCTTTTCCGCATTGGCAGTACCATATACAATAGCCACCCGCACATCCAGGTTACCTACCTTCAGCTCCGCTTCCCTGATGCCATCGTAGCCACGGACAGGCTCCAGCTGGAAAAGTACATCAGGAGCAGTTTCCCCGGTGATATATTCATAGGCCGTCCGCAGGGCAGCCTCCATTACGCCGCCGGTATTGCCGAAGATGACAGCCGCACCGGATGCCTCTCCCATGAACTTGTCGAAGTCACTGTCCTCCAGGGAAGCAAAGTCAATGCCTTCTTCCCTGCCCCATCTGGCCAGCTCCCGGGTGGTAATCACAAAATCCATGTCACGCATGCCTTCAGCCTGCAAATAATCTGCCGCAGCCTTCATTTCCTCCCGGCGGATTTCAAATTTCTTGGCGACACATGGTGTCAGTGCCACGTTGACAATCTTTGCCGGGTCAATGCCCATCTTTTTGGCGAAATAGGTCTTGATGGTAGGCCCCTGCATGCCTATAGGGCTCTTGGCTGTGGAAATATGCGGCAGGATTTCGGGATGATATATTTCAGCGTACTTTATCCATGCCGGGCAGCAGCTGGTAAACTGAGGCAGCGGTGCTGTCCCCTTGGTGACACGCTCAATCAGCTCGCTAGCTTCCTCTACGATAGTCAGGTCAGCGGCAAAATTGGTGTCCAGCACGTAGTCGGCACCCAGCTTTCTCAGGAGTGCTACCATCTTCCCCTGCACGAAGCTGCCGTCAGCCATGCCGAACTCCTCGCCCAGAGCAGCCCTGACAGACGGCGAGGTGCTGACAATCACTACCTTGTCCTTATCCTGCACGGCAGCCCTCACATCTGGATACTCATAGCGCTCAGTAATGCTGTCCACCGGGCATACATTGGCACACTGGCCGCAGTTGATGCAGACTGCCAGCCCGTCAGTCTCCTCAAAGGTATATGTACCGTGCACACCAATCTGATTGGTACAAATCTCCTTGCACATGCCGCATTTGATGCACTTTGCATTGTCCCGGACAATGCTGGGATTATCCTGTTCAATCGGAACCCTGATACTTAACGCCAAATGCTCCATACACAATGCCCCCCTTAAACATAATACACACTCATACTCATACTCATAACAGATACACACTCTCCCTGGCCAGCTTCCCCCACAATAAAACAAAACCTGGCTATATAGACATCTGTTATTTATAAATAATAATTATTATTTAATTCTAACCAAAGAATAACAGATTTTTCATCATTTGTCAATAAATAAATAAATAACAAAATGCACCTTTACGCTAATTATAGCTTGAATTACTCCCTCCTACCGCCTAGGCGTTTGAGGAGGGAGATTCCCACTTCTACGAGAACAGCCTTCTGCCTTGGCAAAAGGACTTACACACTCTCCGTGGGCGTTAATTTCCGTAATTCCTACGGTATTTTTATGCTTTGAAG